>CALWLY010000049.1 GCA_944381635.1 uncultured Lachnospiraceae bacterium | reverse complement strand
AATGCAAAAGATAGATTAAATACAGTAACAGTGCGGTTTGTAGCCGGTTTCATTTTATACCGGTGAATAATTCAGGTATAGAATTTCATTGATAGAAATTAATATAGAAACTTAATATAGAAATTTAATATAGAAATAAAGAAAAGAAACCTCATCACAGAAAAGCGTTGGAAAATACATTCTGACAATGTATCCTTTCTGTAAGATGGGGTTTTTTCATGCTGTAAAGCAGATTTTGATACAGCATTTTAAGCAGATTTCATATACGAAAAAACAGAAGAAACTTTCTGAATGAAAATTTCTCTTTTTTCACACTTTGTACATAATTGTAAGATATGATAAAACAAAAACGGTAAAGGAAGATGGTGGTAAGTTATGGACAAAATGAAAATTATGGTTGTGGACGATGAAAGCAGAATGAGAAAACTTGTAAAAGATTTTCTTCAGAGAAATAATTATGAAGTTCTGGAAGCTGGGGACGGAAGCGAAGCCCTGGATATTTTCTTCGAACAAAAAGATATAGCCCTGATCATTCTGGACGTAATGATGCCTAAAATGGACGGATGGCAGGTGTGCCGGGAAATTCGCAATTATTCCAAAGTCCCGATTATCATGCTTACTGCGAGAGGAGACGAAAAGGATGAACTGCAGGGATTTGAACTGGGAGTAGACGAATATATTTCCAAACCCTTCAGTCCCAAGATTCTGGTTGCAAGAGTGGAGGCCATTCTGCGCCGTACAGGAAAAGCACAGGCAGATGAAGTTTTGGAAGTGGGCGGAATCCGTCTGGACAAAGCGGCTCACATGGTGGAGATTGACGGCAAAAGCGTAGATTTAAGTTATAAAGAGTTTGAGCTGCTCACTTACTTTATGGAAAACTGCGGAATTGCTCTTTCCAGAGAAAAAATACTGAACAATGTATGGAATTATGATTACTTCGGTGATGCCAGAACCATTGACACCCATGTGAAAAAATTGAGAAGCAAGCTGGGGGAAAAAGGAGAACTGATCAAAACCATCTGGGGAATGGGATATAAACTGGAAGCATAAGCTGCCAGGCCTGCAGTTTTAAAAATTTTTACAGATGGTTTGGGAAACGTTGATGCAGGAAGCTTTCCGGGTAAAAGAGCCGCGGATACGGCAGAATGAGAGGAAAAAATGAAACATTCTATCCGCAAACAATTTGCGTTTATATTTACGGCGCTTCTGGCAGGTATTATCCTGCTTTGCTGGTTTATTAACAATACTTTTCTGGAGAGCTATTATATACAAAACAAAAAAGAAGCTCTTCAGGAAGTTTATGGCCAATTGAATACAGCTGCCGGAAACGGTATGATAAACTCCGATTCTTTCAACATTCAGCTGAATCAGCTGTGCGGGAAATATAATATCAATGTTTTGATTCTTGATGTCAATTCCAATGAAATCAAAACAATCGGTTCAGACCCGGAGTTCATGCGCAGACAGCTCATGAATTATATGTTCATGCAGGAAAATGGAGAAGGAGAAATACTGGAAAAACAGGAAACATATGTGATTCAGAGCGTAAACGATAAAAGTGCGCATATGGAATATCTGGAAATGCTGGGAATTTTATATAACGGCACTTACTTTATTATGAGGGTAGCACTGGAAAGTATCCGGGAAAGCGTGGACATTGCCAATCAATTTCTGGCGTATGTAGGCGTTATAGGCGCTATCGCCGGAGGAATTATTATCTGGTATGTTACAAAGAAAGTTACGGATCCGATCCAGCAGCTTGCCAAAATTTCCGAGCGAATGACTCATCTGAATTTCGATGTGAGATATGAAGGAAAAAGCGATAATGAAATTTCTGTGCTGGGCCATCACATCAATCAACTTTCCGAGACATTGGAAAAAACAATCTCTGAGCTAAAAACAGCCAACAACGAGCTGATGAAAGATATTGAGAGAAAAAATAAGACAGATGAGATGCGCAAGGAATTTCTGGCTAACGTTTCTCATGAACTGAAAACCCCCATCGCGCTGATCCAGGGATATGCAGAGGGACTGAAAGAAGGGATCAATGACGATGCGGAAAGCAGGGAATTTTACTGCGAAGTTATCATGGACGAGTCTGCCAAGATGAACGAGATGGTGAAAAAGCTGCTGACACTTAATCAGCTGGAATTCGGCAACGACGTAGTGACCATGGAGAGATTTGACATTGCGGCGCTGGTACGCAACTATATCCAGTCAGCGGATATTCTTGCAAGACGGAATGACATAAAAGTAAGAGTGGACGCAGATGATGTTATCTATGTATGGGGAGACGAATTTAAAATAGAAGAAGTGGTTATGAATTACTTCAGCAATGCAGTAAACCATGCAGGAAAAGAAAAGGTGATAGACGTGCGTGTGAAAGTGAAAGGCAAACATGCCCGTGTGTCTGTTTTCAATACCGGAGATCCCATACCGGAAGAATCCCTTCCTCATCTGTGGGAAAAATTTTATAAAGTAGATAAAGCAAGAACCAGAGAATATGGCGGAAGCGGCGTAGGTCTTTCCATTGTAAAGGCAATCATGGAATCCATGAATCAGAAGTACGGTGTGATCAACTATGAAAACGGAGTGGAATTCTGGTTCGAACTGGAACGAGTGGAAGAATAGAAAACATGCCCTCTGTACAACTATGTGGGAATACTTTTCGACACCATGATATTTCTCAAAAAAGGATTGGAAAAAAGTAAAAGGAAAAGATTGACAAACAGCGACACGAAATGCTATAATTTTTACCGCTACATGAGGTAAGAAGCAGTCAGACAGTGTCGCTTTTTGTTGAAATAATTCAAAAAAAGTGCTTGACTTAATATCTGTAGCGTGATAAGATAACATTCGTTGCGGGGAACAAACGCAACACTGATAACAAACAGACTGTAAAAAGTCAACCTGGAACGGTGTACAGCCGGACAGGGGCAGGCAAAAGGAACGGGAGTGTGCTGATAAAACTCCGCGGCGAACGGGAAACCGGGAGCTG
>CALWLY010000048.1 GCA_944381635.1 uncultured Lachnospiraceae bacterium | reverse complement strand
GTCTAAATATCTTTCGACTCTACAATTATAGGCAAAACTTGAGGATCAGGAAATCCGCAGGAATATTTGGCGCTTACGGTTTACACAACCGATTATAATTTCCGGTTGTAACAACCGGTCAAGAACTTTTTTTATATTTTTCAGCCAATGGAATATTCTTATCAAAAACAATTCCGGATCTTATAAATGTTATCCCATTCTTCGATTACACAAATTCTAATTCCTGACAATCTGAAAAAAATATCTATCCCAAAATGCTGATTGTATAGTATCATGTAAACATAAATTTCTGAAAAAAGGGGGAGGAGAAAATATAGTAAAAATTACGGCAAAAATATAGAAAATGTTGAAAAAAGAAATGGTTATGTAGAAAGGTAGGGGTATTTATAAAAAGGTATTTGAAGATAAATCGTTTTTGGTTTGCAGGGGCCTGGATCTGTATATTTATAAGTACTTTTTTCGCTGTCACACTGCAATTTTTTAAAGGCGATATTCTGGATTTTGCCATACAAAGGGAAATACAGTCAACGATAAAAAGTGCGGCTCTGCTGTTTGCTTTCATCCTTGGAGAGGTACTGTTTGTTTATTGTTATAATCTTTTCAGTGCGAGATTTGTAGTCGGATGTACGAAGTGTCTGAAACAGGATATTTTTAAAAGCATTTTGAATCGCGGTTATGTTGATTATAAAGAACATCAGACAGGTGAGTATATCGCAAAGTATACTAACGAAGTGGATGCCGTTAAAGCCAGATATTTTTCCATGCTTACCTTGTTCTGGAATGTACTTTTTAAAATTATTTTTGTAAGTGCGGCATTATTCTGGCTTGATTACAGAATTGCAATTATCACATTGGTTCTGTTAACCACACCGCTGTATATTCCCAAGCTTATTGAAAAGCGGCTGCAGCAGGCACAGACAGAATATGTACAGGCAGTAAAAAATAATCTGGCAAAGGTCAATGATTGGCTTTCCGGTTTTGAAATCATCAAAAATTTTTCCATAGAGGAAAAGATCATGGCAAGATTTGAAGAAAGCAATAATATTACTATGGAAAAACTATTCCGTGATACGCAACTTGGCGCAATATCAAAACTTATCACAGCGCTGATTTCCTATCTTTCCTATTTTATCGTATTAGCATGCGCAGCCTGGTTAGTGTGCACAGGGACTTTTTCTGCCGGAGATTTTTTTGTTGCCATCGGTATGATCGATCAGCTGTCATACCCGTTGATCTCACTTGCAGAAATCATTCGGCAGCTTATAGCCATTAAGCCGGTCTGCAAATCAATGGAAGAATTTTCGGAAATATCTTCTAAAGCGAATACAGGTTCAAACCTGCGGAAACTTGATACAGATATCCGGTTTAAAGATGTTTCCTTTTCCTATGATGGACGGACAGCAATACTTCAGGATTTTAATTTCATTATAAATAAGGGAAGCCGATATTTGCTGAAAGGGCCAAGCGGATGCGGAAAGACTACGGCTATAAATCTTCTGCTTCGATATTATGAGGTGGGCAGCGGAGAGATCACGATAAATGGTGTACCGCTTAAAACATTTGTAAACGTCAAATCCTACGCTCCTCATAAGTCATGCGCCGCTGTTCATTGGCGGCGCTTACTGTAACATTCAGCTGGAAGTTCCTTCGACCATGGCATGATCGACTCCAGCATTGTTTCATCTATATTTCCATTTTTATCTTTTCGCTTCATCAGCTCTGTCAGCAGATATCGGACATAATAATAAACATTCAGACTGTTCGCCCGGGCTGTCTCCGTGATGCTGTAAATGACCGCGCTTGCCTGCGCTCCTCTGACTGTATTGAGCGTTACCCAGTTTTTTCGGCCGACTGTAAAATTCCGCAGCGCACGCTCACTGGCTGAATCATCGATCGGCACTTCCCCATCCGTAAGAAATACTTTCAGATATTCTTCCTGGTTCAGGCTGTAATTCAGCCCTTTTGCTGTTTCTCCCTTCGGGAGTACCGTCTGGTCAGAACAGATCTCTCTGACCCACGCAAAATATTCCTCAACCAATGGCTTGATTGAGGCCTGCCGTTCCTTCAGGCGTTCTTCCGCAGTCAGTCCTTTTAAGGCTCCCTCCAGCTTATAGATCGCCCCGATCCTTACCAATGCTTTATACGCGATGGAAGATTTGATGGCTTTTTCATTGCCCTTCCCGATCGCCTTGATCGCATTGGCAAAATGACGTCTCGCATGCGCCATGCAGTTCGCGTTGGTCACCCCTTCCAGTTCCCTTGCCAGCTTATGGTATTGTTCCAGTCCATCCGTCATCAGGACTCCTTTGAAGTCTTTATAATACTCTTTGGGATGGTTGCTGTGCCTGGTCTTCTGGTACTCGTACACAACAATCTTTGGACCTGGACTGAGTTCACCAGTGAGATGCACCCACATATAGCTTTTACTGCCTGCAGGTCTGCCGTCATGGATCACTTCTACCGTTGTTTCATCACACTGGTTGACATGAGCTTCCAGCTGACGTTTTTTCATCCAGTCGTATACCGGCCGGAAATACCGTTCCGCTGTCCAGACCGTCCAGTTTGACATGGTCTGTTTTGATAACTGAAGTCCGTTTGTCTGAAAATCTCTGGAAATACGGTCCAGGGGATTACTGTTCACGTACTTCGCATTGATGATCGCCGCTTCCAGAGAAGGGCTGGCAATACTCCCTCTGAACAAAGTGGAAGGATGGTCTCCCCGCAGGAATTCATCCTGATGGAGCCCATCTGTGCCAACATATACCTTTACGATATGTTTCTCTGCGATCCACTTCGCAGGTTCGAACCTCAGCTGCCAGTAAACCTCATCCGGCATGCTTTTATAATTGTTTTCACCAAAGGTTTTGATCAGTTTTTCCTCTGGAACATCATGGGGAATTTCTTCCTGCGGGAACTCTTTCAGGTCTTCTTCTTTCTGTCCTTTTTTCTTTGAACGGCGTACAGGTTTCAGTTCCAGACGGATGGTTTCCTCTATGGTTGGTTCTGGCGCGTCTTCCACGCAGTTCGCTTCTGCTTCGTTAAAAAAGGAGAGCTGTCCTGCGATCTCGTCCAGTTTTTCTGTATGCCGTCCGAACCGCTGCTGGTTTGCCAGGCGGATCTGCTCGATCAGATCCTCATAGTCATGCTCCAGCTTATCCAGACGGTCCTGCATCTGAAAGATGATACCGTCTTTTGTCTCCATATCCATGTTTTTCAGTTGTTCGGATGTAAATTTCTGACACATACTGACGACCGCCTTTCCTGTAAAAAAGTATACCAGAAAGTGCGCACTTGCGCCAATCA
>CALWLY010000047.1 GCA_944381635.1 uncultured Lachnospiraceae bacterium | reverse complement strand
CATCCTTACGCTGGGATTCCCCGGTCCTCAGATTTCTTCCTCTATTGTCTTTTCTTGCCACAAAACCATTCCTTTCTCTAATTTCCACACCTCCCTGTTGTGGGGAATGGTCTTGTCCTGTCTATGAAAAGTATAGCACAAAACCAACCCCACGCACATCCGTGTTCCTCTATTCCGCTATTGCTTCCAGGTATTTTTCCACTTTCTGTACGGAATACAATACCCGGCGGCCGATGGTGATCCGGGCTCCCGCATCTTCCGCAATCTTCCTTGCAGTCATCTGTCCGCAGGAAAGCATAGCGGCCAGACCTTCAATATCCACTGCCAGACGGCAGTTGCTCTCTCTTTCTTTTGTCTGTCTCATTTACCTCATCTCCTCCTTTACTCTTTTCTGCATCCGTCCCAGCTTTTCCTGAGCCGTACGTTTTCGAAAACTCTCTCCTTTAAACTGAACCGGCACGCACATCTCCAGCAACCGGTCATAAATCCTGGCATGCGCTGTATCCTGCGGATTCTTTAACTCCTGCAGTGTCAGATTGGTCGTCGCGATCAGGGGCTTCCCGCTCCGATATCTGCCATCGATCACCGCATAGATCTGTTCCAGTCCGTACTCTGTCCCCCGCTCCATTCCAAAATCATCCAGAATCAGCAGCGGAACTCTGCACAGATTTTTTATGTATGTATTCTTCTCTGAAAAATTAGCAGACAGATCATTCAGCACTTCCGCAAAATTGTTCATACGTACTTCTATCTCCTGTTCCAACAGCGCATTGGCAATACAGCCCGCCAGAAAACTTTTTCCGGTTCCCACTGCTCCCCAGAAAAGGCAGCCTGTATTTTCCGCCTTCATGGTTTCCCAGTCTTTCACATAAAGCTTTGCAAGCACGGTATTTTCGGAAAGTCCCTTATCATTCTTAAATGTCCATTCCTTCATGGATCTATTCGAGAAACAATGTTCCTTCAATTCTCTGACTACAGCTTCATGGCGCTGCTGCTCCTGGTACTGTTCCTCTTCTTTTCTCTTTTGCCTCCGGCACTCACATTCTCGCGGATGTTTTTTTATTCCCAAAACTCCCACTTTCTCCTGATCGAAATAAGCCTCCTTCGGTTCATGGCATTGTCCACAATACAGAAGCCCGTCTTCTCCGATGTAATCCTTCCCGGTTCTTTCTCCCTGATGCATCATGTTCATTACTGTTTCTTCTACCATCTTGTTCATAGACTGTCCTCCTCACTGCAGGTATAATCCGGAATACTTTTTACCGGGGCTGACCGTTCTGCCCATCTTCTCAAGGTAACAGCATGATCGGCATATTGCTTTCCACTGGAACGCATATAACTGGACAACTCTTCGATCAGCCTGTCTACTTCCCGGATCTCCTGTTTCAATTCTCCATATTCTGTTTCGGAGAGAAACACATTGTGATATTTCCCATAGACAGAGCGCGCTTCTCTCTCTTTATTTATTTGACTATATATCATTTGACTATTACTCATTTTATTAGGGGATACTTTTCTATCCCTCACAGGGACAGTTTTCTTTCCCTCATAAGTATCTTTTTCTTTCCCTTTGAGGGATACTTTTCTTTCCTCCACAGGGACACTTTTCTTTCCCTCTGCCGGGATCCTGACATACAGCAGATTCGGTTTTGAAAATCCCTGCTTTTTTCTTACCAGAAGTCCGGTATCTTCCAGTTCATTCAACGCTTTCTTAATGGTCATATGACTCTTTTCCAATACTTGCGCCAAATCCATGATTGGGTAAATTACGTAAATATACCCTTTTTCATTCTTCCATCCGCTATTCCTTGAAATCTTGGAGCGGTCCAGCAACAAAGCATACAGAATCCTGGCTGTCTGAGTCAGGTTCATATCCAGCAGAAACCGTGGGTAAGGGATGAAATCCCTGATCAGGGTCCGCTCTGTCAAATATTCCATCTGGTTTCTATTCTTCACATCCATCCTTTTGTTTCTGTCTGATTTTCCGCCGGCGGCTTCGCTTGGATTCATAACAGGGGCAACAGACAATCACAGTCCGGAAACTCTGCTTGCAGTCTCCAACACATTTCCGGCAGATGTCATTGTGGGCGATGCGCCCTCTTTCATTGAGAAAAAAGGCCAATTCCTGTTTCCTTTTCTTGCTCATTCTCGGCACAGACATTCCTCCTTCCTGCCATCCTGCTGGTATCCGGTACAGGACAGCGAAATATGGTCACGTTTCGGTATCACTTTTTGCATTTTTTGCCCTTTACGGCAGGCTTTTTTGACCTCAAATATATTTGCCTGGGGTTTATCCTGTCTGACGGCAGAAAACGCTGTTTGGTCATGTTTCGGTATCATTTTGAAACAATTCGTCTGGACTACTTTAACTGCCCCGAAAATCGCGTTCAAAATCCCCTGCCATCTTCAACACTTCTTCCCTGAGTGCAAACAATTCCGCGATGCAGTGACGAATTTCATCCTCCATAGCCAGCGAACGTTCCCCGCCCGTATTGAAGTACCGTGCAATCTGATTCAGGTTCACGCCGATTTTTCCATACTCGCCTACCAACCTTCGGAGTTCTTCCATATTGGCGACTACTTCTACCCGATGCACGATTTCCTTTTCCACCAGGAATTTCCGCAGGCATTCGGATCTGGACACCCCCAGGATCTCCGCCTTCCTGTCCAGAAGTTCCAGCTCAATATCCGAAAGCCGGACTCCGACAAAATGCGGATGGTTCAGTTCCCGTTCTAATCTCTTTTTTCTCATGGCTCCTCCTTTCTTCTCTTTTCTGTTACTTCAGTAACATCACAAATGGGAGAACCGGCAGTCCTGCCGGAATCTTCCTTTTGTGCTGCGTCCCACTTTCCAGTGGACGCCAATATCTGCCAGATCGGCAGATCATCGAGGGTATGGGGAATCGAAATCCCAAGCAAGAGCCCTACACAGGAAAACACGATAGTGTATTACGGGGTGGATCTTGCTCTGGAAAAATCCCCATCAAGAGCTCAACCTGTAAGTTAGAGGACTGCCAGGAATGGCATAACCGCTTAACACGGGTGGATCTTGCTCTATAATATCTACCCCCTCACTTAACGTAACCGGGAGCGGCTATTATACAGGGTCAAAAAGAAATAAATTTTATTCTTATCAACCAGATCCGCTCTTATCTTTTTTGTTCTTTAAAGATCCCCTCACTTAACCCAATCGTCAGAGGCAGAAATACAAGGCGATTCGAAAAATCTGTTAATTTTCTGCTTCAAAAAAGATTTCCCCTCACTTATAGAAAGGAAATTCGTGGATTATACAGTGTGTGGAGATAGGATATTTAAAAAAGGCAAAAAAAACGCACCCAGTTTCAAACTGAATGCGTATTGGCCATATTCAACTTATGATTGAAAATGCATTTTATTATAT
>CALWLY010000046.1 GCA_944381635.1 uncultured Lachnospiraceae bacterium | reverse complement strand
TTTATGCCTTTTTTATTGGCTGAAATATTGAATTTTCAAGGTTCAGCACACCATGTTGGTGTGGGAAGTTTAAGTCACTTATTATACTTACGATGATATTTATCCTGTCTTTTGCAGGTTGTACCGGAAGCAATACTTCTGTTCAGGAAAACGCAGAAACTGAAACTGCTTTGACTGAAGAGACGTTACCTGAAGAAACATTATCGGAAACGGAAACTTCTGCAGCTGTGACTGCGGAATCTGAAACGGAAACCAGTGTCCTTGAGACAGTGCCGCCTAAGGATGTTGTGGAAGAAGGTATGGTTCCTGTATATGGAAATCAGCTGAAGGACGGCTCCTATTCTGTTCAGGTAGATTCCAGTTCCAGTATGTTCCGAATTACAGAATGTACCCTTGTGGTAGAAGATGGAAATATGCAGGCTGCCATGACCATGGGCGGAACAGGATATTTGAAAGTTTATATGGGAACCGGCGAAGAAGCACAAAAAGCAGACGAGCAGTCCTATATTCCTTATGTTGAGCAGGAAGATGGCACCCATAGTTTTACTGTTCCTGTAGAAGCTCTTGATATGGGAATTAACTGTGCGGCGTTCAGTAAAAATAAAGAAGCCTGGTATGACCGCGTTCTTGTCTTCCGTGCAGATTCCCTTCCGGTGGAAGCTTTTGCCGATGGCGTTATTTCTACAGCTGAAACTCTGGGGCTTGAAGATGGCTCTTATAGTATAGAGGTTTCCCTTAGCGGGGGCTCCGGAAAGTCCAGCGTAGAATCTCCGGCCAAACTTCAGATTGAAAATGGTGCTGCTTCTGCTACTATCGTCTGGAGCAGTTCCAATTACGATTACATGAAAGTAAACGACGAAAAATTTGAAATGATCAATACGGAAGGAAATTCGACTTTTACGATTCCTGTACTGTATTTTGATCGTGGCATGGCCGTTATTGCTGATACCATTGCAATGAGCCAGCCCCACGAAATCGAATACACGTTAACGTTCCATTCTGATACTATAAAAAAGGATGAATCATGAAACTAAGAAAAATTTTTGCAGTTATAGCCGGTTGTCTTTTGCTGACATCCGGCTGCGGTGTTAAAACTCAGCCCGTGGAGGAAACTGCCTCTGCAGAAAATACAGCTTCTGTGGACAGTACAGCCGCGGAAACTTCAATACAGCCTGTCCGTTCTTTGGATCTTCGCTATGCAGATCAGTTTTCTGTGGATTTCTATGAAAATGGATATTCTTTAATTAAAATTGCAGATGGGGAACAGTACCTGGTTGTCCCCGAACAGGAAACAGTTCCGGAAAACCTTCCGGAAGATATTACGGTGCTTCAGCAGCCTTTTCAGGATATTTATCTGGTTGCCACTTCTGCTATGGATTTATTCTGTCAGCTTGATGCACTGGATTCGATTACTCTTTCAGGAACGGATGCATCAGGCTGGTACATTGAGGAAGCCAGAAAAGCTCTGGAAGAAGAGCGCATTTTTTATGCCGGAAAATATAACTCGCCCGATTATGAATTGATTTTGTCCAATAATTGCGATCTTGCCGTAGAATCTACCATGATTTATCATAATCCGGAAGTCAAAGAACAGCTGGAGCAACTGGGAATTCCGGTCCTGGTAGAGCGTTCCAGTTATGAAAGCCATCCTTTTGGCAGGATGGAATGGATTAAACTCTATGGAGTACTGCTGGGAAAAGAAGAACAGGCAACAGAATGCTTTGATAATTTAGTTACCCGAGTAGAAGAAATCATTCCCGAAGCAAAATCGACGGGAAGTGAGGTGGCTTTTTTCTATATAGGTTCTAACGGAGCTGTCAATGTAAGAAAACCCGGAGACTATATTACAGAAATGATAGAAATGGCCGGCGGGGTTTATGTCCCTTCCGATCTTGGGCAAGAAGAAGACAATGCTCTTTCAACTATGAATATGCAGATGGAATCCTTTTATGAGGCGGCAAGAGATGCGGATTATCTGATTTATAACAGTACAATTGACGGAGAACTGGAAACACTGGATGACTTGATAGAAAAAAGTGATCTTTTAAAAGATTTTAAAGCCGTAAAAACAGGAAATGTATGGTGTACAGAAAAAAATTTCTTTCAGGAGACCATGGGTCTTGGAAATATGATTCTGGATATTCATTATATGCTTACAGAAACTGATCCGGATCCTGAGCAAATGACGTATCTTCACCCATTGCAATAAAAGGAGCGAAAAGAAATGAAAAGTCAATATGCAAGGTATGCTTTCGCCTATTTTATACTTGTGTCCCTTATCTTTATTCTCATTTTTTGGAATATAAATTCCGGAAGTGTATCGTTGACTGTGAAAGAAATCTGGAATATTTTAACGGGATATTCAACAACAGATACAGCATACCGCATTGTATGGGATATTCGCTTACCGAGAATTATTGCCGCTGCGGTCCTCGGAGGAGCTCTTTCTGTATCTGGTTTTTTGCTTCAGACCTTTTTCTCCAACCCCATTGCCGGTCCTTTCGAACTGGGCATATCTTCCGGAGCCAAACTGATGGTTTCTCTCCTTATGATACTGTTTTTAAGAAAAGGGATCATCATGAGCTCTGGGGCTATGATTCTGGCAGCCTTTGCCGGTTCTCTTATTTCGATGGGTTTTGTTCTTTTGATTTCGAATCGTGTACGAAATATGTCAGTTTTAATACTGTGTGGAATGATGGTCAGCTATATATGTTCTGCCATCACAGATTTTGTGATTACTTTTGCCAGTGACGAAAATATTGTCAACCTTCACAATTGGTCCATGGGAAGCTTTTCCGGAATTTCCTGGGATAACGTAAAGGTCATGACTGTAACGGTTTTTGTGTCTATGTGTTTTATCTTTCTCATGGCAAAACCTATAGGCGCTTACCAGTTAGGCGAGGTTTATGCCCAAAACATGGGAGTCAACATACGCAGATTTCGAGTAGCCCTCATCTTTTTGTCCAGCATGTTATCTGCTTGTGTAACTGCTTTTGCAGGACCTATTTCCTTCTTGGGAGTTGCTGTTCCCCATCTTATCAAATGCCTGTTTCGTACAGCGAAGCCAATACTTTTAATTCCCGGATGTTTCCTTGGGGGGACAGCGTTCAGCCTGTTCTGTGACTTATTGGCCCGAACCATGTTTGCACCCACGGAAGTAAGTATAAGTTCTGTAACGGCTGTATTCGGAGCACCCATTGTTATTTACATGATGATTCGCAGAAGAAAAGCCATGTAAGGGAGGATTGTTCATGTGTAATGATTATATTATTGCGGACAATATGGACGTAGGCTACGAAAAGAAGCCGTTGATTCGTCAAATCGAATTCCATGTGAAACGGGGAGAAATCGTAACGCTCATTGGTCCTAATGGGGCAGGTAAATCTACTATTTTAAAGACAATCATTTGTCAGCTGAAACTTATGGGGGGATCTGTTTGGCTGGATGGACAACAATTAGAGCATATGACAGAAAAACAGCTTGCCAAACGAATGTCCATGCTTATGACCGAACGCATCCATCCGGAACTGATGACTTGTGAAGATGTTGTCGCTGCCGGCAGGTATCCTTACACAGGGCGTATGGGAATCCTGACTGCTGAAGATAAAGAGAAAATAAAAGAAGCCCTGGAAATGGTTCACGTTTTGGATATTGCATCTAAAGAATTTACACGGGTCAGTGACGGACAGAAACAACGAATACTTCTGGCCAGGACAATCTGCCAGGAGCCACAGGCAATCGTTTTGGATGAACCGACTTCTTTTTTGGATATTCGGCATAAACTGGAAATTCTCTCTATTTTAAAAGATATGGTTCAAAAGAAAAATATTGCGGTGCTCATGTCTCTTCACGAGTTGGATCTTGCCCAGAAGGTTTCTGACTATATTGTCTGTGTCGGAAACGGAAAAATTGAGCGCTGCGGTACCCCGGAAGAAATTTTTTGTTCCGATTATATTTCCAAGCTTTATGGGATTACCAAAGGAAGTTATCAGGCGGAACTGGGATGCTTGGAGCTGGAACCTGTTAAAGGCACACCTAAGGTATTTGTGGTTGGTGGAAATGGAAAAGGCATTTCTACTTATCGGAAACTTCAAAGACAAGGGATTCCTTTTGCGGCAGGTATTCTGCACGAGAACGATATTGATTACCCTATTGCCAAAGCTTTGGCTTCGGAAGTTATTTCAGAAGTTCCTTTTGAAACAATTCAGGATAAAACTTTTCAACAGGCAATTGATATCTTAAAAAAATGTGATCGAATGATTTGCTGCATTGATGCTTTTGGAAGCATGAACAAAAGAAATCAGGATTTATTAGCTTACGGAAAAAAATTATCTTTAAACCCGAATTATTCATGAGTATATAAAAGTACTCAACGCTACAAAACCTTAATCCAGTTCCCTTAAGATCGAT
>CALWLY010000045.1 GCA_944381635.1 uncultured Lachnospiraceae bacterium | reverse complement strand
CTCCGACATACAGCCTGTACCCGAATGGCAGAGACGGATCTGGATATGAAGGTCGTTCAGTATGTGATGGGACATGCCAACATCAGTGTCACGATGGAAGTTTATAACCACATCACAGACCGATCCAGGATCGAAAGAGAGATTGCGAAGATGGATTTGGTTCAGATTATGTGATGGCCCAGATTTCTTTAAAAATGATTACAGAACTACTTGCCATGCACTTCGCGAACAAGTTCGCTCAGTCGCGGCTGTCGCCTTATAGGTCCAAAACCGGAGCTGCCTTTATGTGAGCAAGCTCCCGAGAGGCCCCGCCATGCACTTCGCGAACAAGTTCGCTCAGTCGCGGCTGTCGCCGTATAGGTCCAAAATTGAGCATGATTTTTTGTGAGCAAGCTCCCGAAAATCAACTCAATTCCGTCCCTGCATGGCTCGTAGTTTTCGCGCAAAATGGTGTAGAAATGGTGTAAATTTGGTGTAGTAAGTCATTTTTGGAACAGTTTAAAAAATGGGAGACCTCGAAAAAGCCCGTAAATTCAAGCTTTTTCAGGTGTCTCCAAAAAAATATTAAAAAAATTAGCACTCACCTCTTGACAGTGCTAACAAATTGTTATATAACATGTGTAACAGCTAAAAAAGCTTTCACATAGATTACAAAGTTATATGGATGAAAAGAACTGCTTTTGACAATCATGAATCAAAGAGAGCTTTTCATCCCGGTTTTAGAAAATCAAGGAGGTAGCCTATGAACATTTCAAAATTTACGCAGAAATCCGTGGAAGCGGTACAGCGCTGCGAAAAGCTTGCCTATGAATACGGCAATCAGGAAATCGAACAGGAACATCTGTTATACAGCCTCTTGACCATAGATGACAGCCTGATCCTGAAGCTGATCGAAAAGATGGAAATCCAGAAAGAACATTTTGTTGCCAGAGCGGAGGCAGCAGTAGCCAAACGGGTTAAAGTCCAGGGAGGCCAGATTTTCATCGGCAAAGACTTAAATCAGGTGCTGGTCAATGCAGAGGATGAAGCAAAACAGATGGGAGATGAGTACGTTTCCGTAGAGCATCTGTTTTTATGCATGTTAAAGCATCCGAATAAGGAACTGAAAGAAATTTTCCGTGAATACGGCATTACGAGAGAACGCTTTTTGCAGGCGCTTTCCACAGTGCGCGGCAACCAGAGAGTTACCAGCGACAATCCGGAAGCTACTTATGACACATTGGAAAAATACGGACAGGATTTGGTGGAGAGAGCCAGAAACCAGAAGTTGGATCCGGTTATCGGACGTGACAGCGAGATCAGAAATGTGATTCGTATTCTTTCCCGTAAAACCAAAAATAATCCGGTCCTGATCGGTGAACCCGGCGTAGGTAAGACAGCTGTAGTGGAAGGACTTGCACAGCGTATTGTGCGCGGCGATGTTCCTCAGGGATTGAAAGACAAGAAAATTTTCGCTCTGGATATGGGTGCACTGGTAGCCGGCGCAAAATATCGGGGCGAATTTGAAGAGCGTCTGAAAGCGGTTCTGGAAGATGTGAAAAAAAGCGAAGGCCAGATTATTCTGTTTATCGATGAGCTTCATACTATAGTTGGAGCAGGCAAAACAGACGGTGCGCTGGATGCTGGAAATATGTTAAAGCCTATGCTGGCAAGAGGAGAACTTCACTGTATCGGCGCCACCACTTTGGATGAATATCGTCAGTATATCGAAAAAGATGCTGCTTTAGAGCGTCGTTTTCAGCCGGTTATGGTGGAAGAGCCTACTGTGGAGGACACAATTTCTATCCTGCGTGGTCTGAAAGAGCGCTACGAGGTATATCACGGCGTTAAAATCATGGACAATGCGCTGGTAAGCGCAGCGGTTTTGTCTCACCGTTATATTTCCGATCGTTTTCTTCCGGATAAAGCCATCGACCTGGTGGATGAAGCCTGCGCTCTGATCAAGACGGAGTTGGATTCCATGCCTACAGAGCTGGATGAACTGCAGAGAAAAGTTATGCAGCTGGAAATTGAGGAAGCGGCTCTTAAAAAAGAAGACGATAAGCTGAGCAAAGAACGTCTGGAAAATCTGCAGAAAGAACTTGCAGAGCTGAAGGCTGAATTCAATAACCGGAAAGCACAGTGGGATAATGAGAAAGCCTCTGTGGAGAAACTGTCAAAACTTCGTGAGGAGATTGAAGCGGTAAACAGCGAGATTCAGATTGCCCAGAGAGAAGGCAACCTGGAAAAAGCGGCGGAACTTGCTTACGGTAAATTGCCGGAACTGAAAAAACAGCTGGAAATTGAAGAGGAAAAAGTAAAAAGCGAGGACCTTTCTTTAGTACATGAGAGTGTATCTGAGGAAGAGATTGCAAAGATTGTTTCCCGCTGGACAGGAATTCCGGTTGCAAAACTGACAGAAAGCGAGAGAAATAAAACGCTGCATCTGGATGAAGAACTGCATAAGAGAGTGATCGGACAGGATGAAGGCGTGACGAAAGTCACCGAAGCAATCATCCGTTCCAAAGCCGGAATCAAGGATCCTACCAAACCCATCGGTTCTTTCCTGTTTTTGGGACCTACCGGCGTAGGTAAGACAGAACTTGCCAAAGCTTTGGCAGCTTCCCTGTTTGACGATGAGAACAACATGGTCCGTATCGATATGAGCGAATATATGGAGAAATATTCGGTTTCCCGTTTGATTGGAGCACCTCCCGGATATGTGGGATACGAGGAAGGCGGACAGCTGACAGAGGCTGTGCGGAGAAAACCGTACTCCGTAGTGCTTTTCGATGAAATTGAAAAAGCACATCCGGATGTGTTTAACGTATTGCTTCAGGTGCTGGACGACGGACGTATCACAGACTCTCAGGGACGTACTGTGGACTTTAAAAATACCATTTTGATCATGACCTCCAATATCGGAGCCAACTATTTGCTGGAAGGTATTGAGGAGGACGGCACGATTCGTCCGGAAGCTGAGGAAATGGTCATGAATGATCTGCGTGCGCATTTCCGTCCTGAGTTTTTGAACCGTCTGGATGAAACCATTTTGTTCAAACCGTTGACCAAACAGAATATCGGCGGTATTATCCGTCTGATTCTGGCTGATTTGAATCGCCGTCTGGAGGATAGACAGCTGACAATCAGACTGACAGATGAAGCGGAGAAATTTATTGTAGATAATGGATACGATCCGATCTACGGGGCAAGACCTTTGAAACGGTATATTCAGAAATATGTGGAAACACTCTCCGCAAAACTGATTCTGGCTGATAAGGTAGCTGCCGGAGACACCATTTTGATTGATGTGGAAAACGGCAGCCTTACGGCAAAACCGGAACATGTGCAATAACAGAAGTATCAGGTGCTGACGGCGCCGGTGTACAGGTAAGAGAAGCAAACTTGTGCATCGGCGCTTTTTTCATGCAATAGAAATATTCCTTTCCTATTACATAACACACAGGCTCCGCTTTGGAGGCACACTTTTTATACGATTAGAAAATTTCACAGGAAAAGCAGTTGAGAAGGTGTGACAGATTGAGTATAATTTTCATAGTATAGATGAATGTATACAAGCAGCACGGAAAATGTTGAAAATATAAAAATAAGATCTCGGGTTGTACAAGTAGTGAGGTAAGTATGAGGGCAGAAGAATTCATAGAAAAATATGAGCAGACCAGGGAAAGCTGCGAAGGCATCCTTCTTCCGGACGGAAGTGTGGAAGAATCCCTTCCCTCCCATATCAGCAAACTGGCGGAGCTGTCGAGACAGCCGCCGGAAAAGCTCAACGGGAAAATGGAAAAGGAAAGCACACCCATCTGCTGGCTGGCAGAATACACCGGCTGCATCCCCATGTGGCATACGCGGCTGATTTTGCCGTCCGGCATGACAAGACATCAGAAAGAGACGGTGAAGAAATTAAAAGAAGCAGGTTTTCTGTCCCCAAAATGTCTGATGGAGCAGGTGAGAGAAGAGGACGTAAACAGCGTATCCAGGGCAAGAGAAGAATTGTCGGGAAGAAAGATTGTATTGAAAAATAAGAGGGCTGCATATCTGCGTCTGATTCAATATCTGGACACCTATCGTTTGCTGCCGTTTTTGGAGAAGGCGGAGAAACAGAGCCGGTTTTTCCCCGGAAGGCAGGAATGGTTTCCCAGGGAGGGCGAAGATGCAGCGGAATTTTTCGCCAGACAGGATGAAGAAAACAGTCCCTGTTTTGTTGTGGAAATCGACAATATGCTGGCCGGAAGAGCCTGTGTAAGCAGGTGCAGCGGACAGAGAGGAAACTGTGATATACACAGGGCGGACATCAGTGTGGCGGTTTTGAGAGAGTACTGGCAGCTGGGAATCGGCACAGAGCTTTTGAACGAATGCAAACGCTGGTGTATACAAAGCGGCGTGGAACAGCTGGAAGCTTCCGTGGCAAGCAGCAACTTAAGAGCAAAGCGTGTGCTGCGAAGAGTGGGATTTTTAAGAGTGGGAAAACTTCCAAGAGCCTGGAAGAATCCGGATGGCACTTATGTGGATGGTGAACGCTGGGCGCTGTTTTTAAAGCAGGAAGAAAAAGAGGAAAGCCGAATCTGAAATCTGCAGGCAGCAGAAGGAAGAAAATAGAAATAGTCCCAAAAACAGGAAAGAACCAATGGGGGATGAGCCTGCAAATAAAAAGTCAAGGCTAAATTGAAAGAACACTGAAAATTTTATACAGGTTGAAAATTAGGTATCAA
>CALWLY010000044.1 GCA_944381635.1 uncultured Lachnospiraceae bacterium | reverse complement strand
AGATGAGAAACCTGTTTATCAGATGCTGTATGGAAATTGGGCAAGATAGAGCGACAGCTCTAAGCGAGGAAATGCTTTGCATTTTCGAGCTTGCACGGCGGGCTTCCTCTTTCCATTTCCACAGCAGATGAGAAATTTATTTATCAGATGCTGTATGGAAATTGGGCAAGATAGAGCGACAGCTCTAAGCGAGGAAATGCTTCGCATTTTCGAGCCTGCACTGCGGGCTTCCTCTTTCCATTTCCACAGCAGATGAGAAACCTGTTTATCAGATGCTGTATGGAAATTCGGGGAGATAGAGCGACAGCTCTAAGCGAGGAAATGCTTCGCATTTTCGAGCCTGCACGGCGGGCTCAAAAGACTTTTGTTTTTTGTATGTTACTTTTAAAAACAATAATTGATAAATGAGGAGAATATCATGATTATTATTATGAAACCAGACGCAACCTCTTCCAATATAGAACGGGTTGCGAATTACATTACGGACAATGGACTCCAGGTTCACCTGTCCAAAGGTACAGAAGTCACAATCATCGGAATCGTAGGCGATAAATCCCGCCTCAGCACAGAAAACATTTCCATTTTCGAAGGTGTTGACCGTATTGTACCTGTTACCGAAAGCTACAAACTTTCCAATCGTAAATTTCATCCGGAACCGACCTCTGTAAAAGTTGGATGCACAAGCATCGGGCCGGGAAATCTCACAATTATGGCAGGACCTTGTGCCGTAGAATCCAACGATCAGCTGATGTTAATTGCAAAGGCTGTCAAAGCTTCCGGCGCTACTATGCTCCGCGGTGGAGCCTATAAACCCCGCACATCCCCCTACTCTTTTCAGGGGCTGGAGCAGGACGGTCTGAAATATATGCAGGAGGCGGGAGAAGCCACCGGTCTTGCAACCATCTGTGAAGTTGTCAGCCAGGAAGCAATCGAAGCCGCTGTCAAATATGTGGACATGCTGCAGATCGGCGCCCGCAATATGCAGAATTTCTATCTTTTAAAGGAAGCAGGAAAGACCGGAATGCCGGTTCTTTTAAAACGCGGATTATGTGCTACCATCGAAGAATGGTTAAACGCAGCCGAATATATCATTGCGGAAGGAAATCCTAACGTTGTCCTGTGTGAACGCGGAATCCGGACCTATGAGACAGCCACCAGAAATACTCTGGATTTAAGTGCTGTACCTGTTCTTCGGGAGAAGACACATCTGCCTATTATTGTGGATCCTTCCCACTCTACCGGTTCCTACCGCTATGTGCCGGCCATGGCAAAAGCCGCTGTTGCCTGCGATGCGGACGGACTGATGATCGAGGTGCACAACAATCCTGCCTGTGCTCTTTCCGACGGTCCTCAGTCACTGAATTTTGAAAAATTTGACCGCCTTACCTCACAGCTGGCTCCTTTCTGTCAGATTGTAGGGCGTTCTTTCCAGAAATAAAGAAGGTGAAAACACTCATGAAACAGCTAACCTGTGGTTTTATCGGCCTTGGCCTTGTGGGAGGCTCCATCGCCAGGGCATTAAAACAATTTATTCCGGAAGTCAGAATCGTCGCCTTTGATCCTAATCCCGATACTCTGGTATTGTCCGTCAAAGAAAATATTGTTGATACTCCGGCTGCCTGCGTAGATGAATCCTTTTCAGTCTGTGACTATATCTTTTTATGCGCGCCGGTCTCTCATAATGACCAAAACCTGTTGGCGGTACGGCCTTTTTTAAAAAAAGACGCCATTCTGACCGATGTGGGAAGTGTAAAGACCACCATCCATGAGCACATCAAAGCTGCCGGACTGACTCACTGTTTTATCGGAGGGCATCCCATGACAGGAAGTGAGCGCACCGGTTTTGCAAATTCCAAAGCCTCTCTTCTGGAAAATGCCTACTACATACTGACCCCTTCCGACGATGTTCCTTCCGAAGCCGTGGATGAAATGACTGAATTAGTCAAAGCGTTGGGTGCTATCCCTCTTTTACTGGATTATAAACAGCATGATTATATCACCGCAGCGGTCAGCCATCTTCCCCATGTCATCGCCTCTTCCCTGGTGAAGCTTGTAAAGGAAAGTGACGGTAAAGATGGTCTTATGAAAATGATTGCCGCCGGCGGTTTTAAAGATATAACCCGCATCGCTTCCTCCTCTCCTGTTATGTGGCAGCAGATCTGTCTTACAAACACGGAAAATATCTCCGGACTTTTGGAGCACTACATTGAAAGTCTTCAGAAAATAAAGCAGGAAATCGACAGTCACAATCCGGTAGCTCTGTATGATTTTTTTGAATCAGCCAGAGATTACCGTGATTCCTTTATCGAAGCCGGAAGCGGTCCGATCAAAAAGGTCTATGCAATTCAAATCGACATTCCGGATGAACCCGGTTCCCTGGCCGCTGTGGCGACTCTTCTTGCTTTAAACGGTATCAACATAAAAAACATCGGTATTGTGCACAACCGTGAGGTGGAAGAAGGCGTTCTGCGCGTAGAATTTTATGAGGAAGATTCTATAGAAAAAGCCATCCGGCTTTTGACAGGACGGGGGTACACATCCCATTTGAGAAAATAGCTGTTTTTCAAAGAAAAAAAAGAAAGTGAGACCTGATTTTTATGCAGACAACTACAATTACCATAAAGAAAGCCAAAAGGCTTCACGGAGAAATTTCCATTCCCGGAGACAAATCCATCTCACACCGGGCTGTTATGTTTGGTTCTCTTGCCAGAGGAACAACGGAAGTAACGAATTTTTTACAAGGTGCAGACTGCCTTTCCACCATTGACTGTTTTCGTCGCCTTGGCATTGAAATTGAAAACACGCCCGAGCGCATCCTGGTGCACGGAAAAGGTCTTCACGGTCTGACTGCTCCCAGCGATATTCTGGACGCCGGAAACAGCGGCACTACCACCCGGCTGATTTCCGGTATTTTGTCAGCTCAGCCTTTTGTCTCTACCCTGACCGGAGACGCTTCCATTCAAAAACGCCCCATGAAACGCATCATGGAACCGCTGTCTATGATGGGAGCAAAAATAGAAAGCCTTTCCGGAAATGGCTGCGCCCCTCTTAAAATTACCGGGCAGCCTTTACACGGTATCCATTACCATTCAACGGTTGCTTCCGCACAGGTAAAATCAGCGATTCTTCTGGCGGGACTTTATGCCGAAGGACAAACTATGGTAACGGAGCCGGCTTTAAGCCGCAACCATACGGAAATTATGCTCAAAGGCTTTGGCGCTGACGTGAAAAGTCAGGATAAAACAGCTATTTTAACCCCAGGCCATGATCTCTATGCGCAGAAAGTGGAAGTTCCAGGAGACATTTCCTCTGCCGCGTACTTTCTTTCCGCAGCTCTCCTGGTTCCGGATTCCGAAGTGCTTGTGAAAAATGTGGGAATCAATCCCACACGTGACGGTATTCTGCGCGTTATCCGTGATATGGGCGGAAACTTTGAGCTTCTAAACGAAAAGACAAGCGCAGGGGAAAAAACGGCAGACATCCTTATTCGCACTTCCTCTCTTCACGGTGTGGAAATCGGCGGCGAGATCATTCCTACTCTGATCGATGAACTACCCGTTATCGCAGTGCTTGCCGCCTATGCCAACGGCCGGACTGTTATCCGGGATGCTGCTGAACTGAAAGTAAAGGAATCCAACCGCATTGACACCGTAGTTACCGCATTAAAGGCAATGGGCTGCGATATCGTTGCGACTGATGACGGAATGATCATCGAAGGCGGACGGCCTCTGCACGGCGCGGTAATCGATTCTCACGCTGATCACCGCATCGCTATGAGCTTTGCAGTGGCGGCCCTTGTCGCAGACGGAGAAACACAGATTTTGGGCGGTGAATGTGTCAATATCAGCTACCCCGCCTTTTACCGGGATTTGAAAAATCTGATTTGTCCCTGATTCCCGAAAAGTCTATAGAATCGCAAAAAGAGTGCTGTAAAAATCAGGGAAAAGATTTTTACAGCACTCTTTTTATATGTAAACATATCGATTACAATCTGTTTCCACCGGCTTTTTTCAGTCTCTGACACTTTTTCAGCCATTGATCTGCTTCCACGCCTCTTCATCAAATTTCTGATCTTTGTAAAAGAACGGCCGGTCCTCCTCCGTGATTTCCCGAATAACTTTACACGGATTTCCTGCAGCGCATACATTATCGGGAATGTCTTTTGTCACAACGCTTCCGGCACCGATGACAGCATTATTGCCGATAGTCACACCGGGCAGAATCACGCAGCTTCCTCCAATCCACACATTGTCCCCGATCGTCACAGGAATACCGTACTCGTATCCGGAATTTCTGCTGTCAGGATGAATGGGATGTCCTGCCGTATAAATAGAAACATTCGGCCCAAACATAACATTTTTTCCAATCGTTATTTTACCCACATCCAGCATCACACATCCGGTATTGGCATAGAAATTATCCCCCACCGTAATATGCGTTCCATACTCACAATGAAACGGGGGTTCAAAGTATACCCCTTTTCCATGGTTCATCCCCGTCTGATGGAGAAGTTCCATTCCCTGCTTTCCATCAAACGGCATCACTTCGTTATATTTACGGATCAGCTTCTTTGTAGCCATCTGTTCGACTATTACAGACTCATCTGAAATATATGCCATTTGATGATCTCTTCGATACCTATTGTCCATTTTATCCTCCGAAATTCAAAAATTTGCTCTGCCCAGCCGTGCCTTTTTGCAGCAGACCGGAGTGAGCTTACATGCAGCATAAGTATACTGCAATTTGGAGTAGATTTCCAGGATATTCGACCGAATTAATCATGGATTTTATAATGGCTCAATAGCATCTCTGCAACACCGGGGGGCTTCCGGATCGTGGTGTCCTTTTCCTGTATCCAAAGCACGCATCCGGCTCATTTCATCCTCTGTCAGCTCAAAGTCAAAAATCTGAAGATTTCCGGCGATTCTTCCCGGATTCATTGAAGTAGGCCGCTGCTGTATCAATGTGACGATATCCGGCTTTCAAGGCCGCCAGCACCGCGTCATAAGTTGGCCCATCATTGGGAATGGTAAACACGCCAAAACCAACTGCAGGGATTTTGTTGCCATCGTTTAATGTGATCGTCTGCATAATCATTACTCCTTCTTTCTGCTCAATACTACAATATTTTATCGTTTTCCATTTGCTTCGATGATTTCTTTCAAAGATATCTGTTCATTTCGATATCTTGCGTTAGGATTTTTATCCATAATACGCAGTCCAATGGCCTTCTGCGGACAGTTCTGAGCACACGCCAGACAAAACTCACAGGTCTGGTTCTTCCGTTTCGCCCGTCCTTCCTCAATATAAAAATTATCCACCGGACATACCTTTGCACAAATTCCGCAGCCAATACAGTTCTCCTTGATCATAATCTGACTGCCGTTATTAAAAGCAGGCTCTTTCTGATTCATTTCCGCAACCCGGGCGTGCAGGGCTCGGCCTTCTTCTGTTGCTTCCGGAATTGCCCTCTTCTGTTCAAAAACTGCCTTTTTCTCAGCAGTGAGCTGTTCCTCTATCTGTTTATCTATGGCCATCTCTTCTTCCATATCAAATGCAGGAAGATAATTGTCTACCATTTTAACAGTGCCGATATAATCCACCTGAATCCCATACTGTTTCACAAGTTTGGCTGTAAATTCCGGGGAATCGCTCTGGTCATGACCATATGTCAGAATCATATAAAAATAGTCTGTCTGAAAATTTGATTCCTGTAAAAAACGAAGTACCAGTTTAGGCGGCTGTCCGGCATAAACCGGACAGATGATTCCAATGCTGTCATCCGCAAACTGCCGCCTGGTTCCACGCATAACCTGCGGGATGCTGACAGGCTCTTCAGAAAAAAACTCCAAAACCTTCCACCGGCATCTGTACTCCATTGTAAAATGTTAAATTTTCCATCTGTATAACCTCACTTTCCATTTTTTCACCAGGAATGTTCTTTCTCGGTTTTGACTTTATTGTAAAACGCATAAATGAAAAAGTACAATGCCGAATAGGCAGTTTAGTATGACATGCACGCATAGTCAAAAAGAAAAAATGCGAGCTTGTCCGTAAAATATAAGCGGACAGGCTCGCACTTGCCATAAATTCACACTATTTCAGTTTATTACCATCTTTGAATGCATTTCCAACTTTTTCTCCCAGACGATAATATCCGTAATGCACTGTATCGTAGGTAATTGGGCAGAACAGATCCAGACTGATTTCTCCATCTTCTCCGAGCACTCGCTCATCCACACTAACATTCTTGATCCGGCCCAGATATTTGCTGCCATCAATTACTTCCACCAGCTCGCATTCCAAAGTAACCGGCAGCTCATTGATGATCGGCGCATTGACAAAATCGCTCTTTGTAGTAGTAAAACCGGCTTTTTCCATCTTATTTGGCTCTGTACTGCCGGATACAATTCCCACATAATCACACGCAGCCATGTGCTCCACGTCTGCTGCACTTACTGTAAATGCTTTTGTCTGAATAAGATTTTCCGTGGTTTTATGATGAGAAAGATCAATGATAATCTCATCCATTCCCACAATACCTCCCCACGCTGCATTCATGGCATTAGCCTTCCCATTTTCATCGTAGGTTCCGATGATCAGAACCGGCTGAGGGAAAAGAAATGGTTTTGCTCCAAAATTTTTTCTTGCTGACATTGTTTTATCCTCCTGCTTGTTTTTCTTTAATTTTAAAGCTTTCATTCTCAAAAATACAATGCCAAATTCGCAGTGTAGTATAATCCAAGTGCATAGTATTTCCAATCAATCTCTTCTTCTTGATTTTGGTATTTCGAAACGGTACTTTTTTCGTCTTCGTCTTCTTTTTAATTTTCGTTTTCGTACTGTAAACAGAATTTTTATCGCAACTCCAATTCCTACAATTAGAACACAAATAATTATCGAAATTATTATTATCTTTATTTTTGAATTATCAGTATTTTTTTCCGCTCCATCCTCTTGGTTTTGCGCTGTCTCTTGGGCAGAGCTCATTTCTGCCAAAGGGAACTCGGCCTTTCCCACAAAATGGTTTTCAAAAAAAATAATTTATAGAAACTGTATCGTGATTTTCACTAGCATCAAGATCCAAAACTAAATCAGAAAAATTGATCTCTTTTGGAATCACCATATATGCATCGCTGCTATCTGTGTCAGACACTTTATAATTTTTTTCATTGAGCAGTTTTTCATAACGCTCCCGATCGTCAGCAATGCTTACCTTCTTAAAATTATCCAGTCCGTAATTTAATAATTCCTGTGTATCAAGATATACTTGCTTTCCCTCTGTATTCATCATGACACAAATGACCTCCATGTCATCTCGTCGGGCACAAGTAACCAATGTATTTTTCGCCACAGTTGTATAGCCATTTTTTCCCGCGAATACTTCTTCATTATAAAATTCATTCTGACCTATCATTTTATGATGGTTATACATACAGATTAAATCCTTCTGATATTCAGAAGGGGGAATTTCATAATAAGATGTTCCTGCTATTTTCCGGAATTCATCATATTGCAAAGCGGCTTTTGTAATAAGGGCCATGTCGTACGCAGTGGTTACATGATTTTCGTCCGGCAATCCATGCGGATTTGTAAAATTCGTATTTTGGCAGCCTAATTCCCTGGCTTTTTCATTCATCATCTCGATAAAATTTTCATAGGTTCCGCCCACATGCTCTGCCAATGCATACGCCGCATCATTTGCGGATGCAAGCAAAACAGCATAAAGACATTGTTCTACACTTAACTGCTCTCCTTCATCCAATGCGATATGTGTGCCTTTATCCTCCATATAGACTGCTTCTGCAGGAACAACAACCGTCTCGTCCAATCTGCAGCTTTCTATAGCCAAGAGTGCTGTCATAATTTTAGTAATGCTTGCCGGATACTGGATTGCATGTATATTCTTCTCATATAGGATGGTTCCTGTAGACACTTCCATTAAGATACCTGATTCTCCCATAATTGAGGGACTATCCGGCCACTTATCTTGCTCTGCTGTTACCCCCTCACTTTCATCTGCATAAACAGATATAGGTTGTACCGTTATGAGAAGTAAAATGATACTGCATACTATTAAAAATTTCTTTTTCACTTTTTTCATTTCGATCTCCCATTCATCTTTTCAATAATATTACGCCTGTAGGATTTCCGGATAAAAAATTTATTCACATATATTATTAAATATTACATAAGTAGGATTTAATGGTCAAGTCGAATTTTAGAATAATGTGGGAGATAAATGATGCTTCTCAATAATTCAGGCAAGCATACGCTGCGTTTTTCCATACCTGTGCCATGCACCAGAAGTTATACTTTATAATTGATGGGGTGTTATGTTTATTGCGCGCCGAAAAACTTATATAATGCAACATTCCTCATAACTACAAACAGCGACTGGATTGCTCCAACCGGCTATGCGACACATAATTTCATTATTTTACAATGGTATAGCTGGTGCTTCTTGCTTTTCCATTCTGCTTTAACAGGTTGCTTTTTACCAGCTTTTTCAGGATTCTGGCTGCAGTAGACGAACTCACTCCAAGCAATCGCCCTCTCCATATTTTGCGTTAATGTTCGGCAGTATAATCTTGCAGGCATTTTTCGTGGTTCAAATGTAAGTTCCTGATTCAGAGAGCGCATAGCTTCAAAACGATTCCCATCCATTTTCTTAATCATACGGCAAATCGCCTATTGTACCAAATCGGTTCAAAATCGTGTCAAAGCGCCTGAACCGATATGACGCGATTTTGACACGATTGAGCCGGTGATATTTATGTGGGTTGGAGTTTCAGTTGATTAAGAATCGCTCCAATATCTCCATTGATACAAATTGACTTCCTTTTTATTTCATCAGGAGCAAATGCCTCTCCGTAATTCAGGCAAGCATACGTTGCGCCTTTCCACACCTGTGCCATGCGCCAGAAGTTATATTTTATAATCGTTGGCGTATTGAAGCCAACTGCAAGTTCCAAAAGCAACACGTTCAAATTCTGATGTCTGTTCAGAAACTCGGTATATCGTTTCGACGCACAGTGCCAGCCCTCATCTTCCACAAACGTGTTGTCTGCACGAAGGTTCATACTTATGGGCTTATGACATATGGGACAATAAGGAACCAGTTCGCTGGGGATTGTCATTTTCGGTTTGACGCCCTCCGGCAAAGATAATATACCGTTTTCGTCAATGACAAATCCCTGTGCCTGTACCATACTGCGAATCAAATCTTCATTCTCATAAGTCAGCGGATGACATGGTTCACTGCACTGAAACAGACCATAATCACCTTGTGTATAAAACAATCTGTGTTTATCGAATCCGGCTTTCTGAAAACAGTGATCCACATTGGTGGTGAGCACAAAATAGTCCTTGTCCCTCACCAACTCGTAAAGGCTGTTATAGACCGGCTTCGGCGCGTCCATATACCGGTTGATATAAACATGCCGGCTCCAGAATGCCCAATGTTCTTCCAATGTACTGTATGGATAGAAACCGCCGGAGTACATATCGTTAAAATGATATTTTTCCGAAAAATCGTGGAAATACTGTTCAAAACGCTCACCGGTATAAGTCAAACCAGCAGAGGTGGAAAGCCCGGAACCGGCTCCGATTAAAACAGCGTCTGCCCGTTCCAACTCCTCTTTCAATTTTTCAATCTGCCCCGAGTAACTGTTCATAGATTTCTTTGTCCATATCTTTGAAAACATTAAATATCACCTTCTTTACACTGCTCTCTCGTTCCAGGAACTCTTTCACCGTTCTGACTGCAATTTCGGCAGCCTTATCATTGGGAAAATGAAATTCTCCTGTGGAAATGCAGCAAAATACCAGACTTTCCAGCTGATTTTCGGCCGCCAGTTCCAGACAGGAGCGATAACAGGAAGCCAAAAGTCTGCAGTCGTTCTCCTGCAGTTTTCCCCTGATGATCGGTCCTACCGCACGACAAACGCATGAGTAAATAAATTGTGAACAAATCCCTTTTTATGATATGCTGAAAATAAAAAGGGGATTTGTGCTATGGAAGAATTGTTGGAGTGGATGGACTATATCGAAGATATACGACAGGAAAAGAAGGTCCGCCATAAACTAAAGGACATTATTGTCATAGTCTTGTTTGCCACATTGTCCAATGTAGACGACTGGGTGGAAATGGAGTTTTTTGCCCATTATCATGAAGAGTACCTGAAGAAATATATCGAACTCAAAAACGGGATCCCATCCCATGATACTCTTTGCCGTGTATTTGGGATGCTGTCACCGGAAGTGCTGCAGCAGTTATATCAGAAGTGGCAGGAACTATTAAACAAAGATGAGGGAAAAGCATTAAGGAAACTGATCTGCATTGATGGGAAGACCATGCGCTCCAACAAGAGAAAAGAGGGAAAGCCGAACCACATCCTGACAGCATGGAGCCGTGAGGATGGGTTTAGTCTGGGCCAGAAGGCAGTGGATGAAAAGAGCAACGAGATCACGGCGATCCCGGAGCTGCTGGAAAAGATCCGGATCAAAGGCCAGGTAGTAACCATAGATGCGATGGGGACACAGAAAGAGATCGCGGAAAAGATCCGAAAAAAGAAGGGGGATTATGTCCTTGCGTTAAAAGAAAATCAAAAGACATTATATGAGGATGTACGCCTGTTTTTTTGTGATGAGCAGGAGAAGGAGCAGCTAAAGAAAAGGGGAACCTACTGTAAGACCATAGAAAAAGCCCATGGGCAGACCGAGATCCGGGAGTATTACCAGACGGAGCGGATTGGGTGGCTGAGCCAGAAAAAGGAATGGGAAGGCCTGAAAAGCATAGGGATGGAGGAAAAGACCATTCAAAGGGAAGGAAAGGAAAAAAAGGAGTATCGCTATTACATCAGCAGCCTGAAAGAAGATGAGGAGTTATTCAGTCGGGCGGTGAGAGGACACTGGAGCGTGGAAAGTATGCACTGGCATTTGGATGTGACCTTTAAAGAGGATGCGAATACAACGTTGGATAAGCAGGCGGCAGAAAATCTGAATATCATACGGAAATGGTGTATAAGCATCCTGAAAATGGTGGAGATCTTTCGCCCCAATCTGTCCATGAAAAAGAAACGATTTGTGATCAGCATGAATCCGGAAGAGTTTTTGGAACAGGTTTTGAGTTTTTAAAAAGCTGATTTTTGAAAAGGAGGAAGGAAAAAGATTCATGCGTACGTCGTGGTCCTACCGTATGCAGGACATATCTGCACGGCAGGTTATAAGCAGGCGTGATTTTTGCCTTTCCTGTCGGTTCCGGATGTCTTTGCTTTTCCATGAGCTCCCCGCAGGCAAGGCGAAGCTGTACACCCGCAAAACTGTGGATACAGTTATCAATACACCTGTGGTTTGGTATATAGCATCCAGTCATTCCGCTGTTGGCAGCATTTACAATACCATCACAGCGAAGAGTCGTAATGTCCCCCTGCCAAAGGTAAAGACCGTCCTGTACAGGTTTTAAATCAGCAAGGTCCGTAATTCCTTTTTGCCGGATTTCCTCCTGAAGATAAGCGTCCTGTATTTCCAGAAATTCCCGGCTGACTGACTTTGGCATACGCACATTAAAAAGTGCACGAAGCAGCATTTTTTGCTCCTGTTCACTGACCGGGATTTCTATGGACGAATACTCTTGCTGCTCGGCAAGCAGAGTTTTCAGCAGATAGATTCTTTTTTCATTCTGACTCATCTCTCATCACCTTTTCTAATCACATCTTTTTTCTGATTTCATTATAGAAATATTTTCTGATGTTGAAAAGTACGCACATAATTGTGCCCTGGTTACCAAAAGGTTACCATGACATCGCAGTGCAAAAGAATCCTGTTCATTTTGGATTTAAATTACCCGCCGTTTCCTGCCTCATCGCAAAATAAGACAGTCAATCATGGGTTTTTCCCCGACAATGACTGTCTTATTCCTGCAATTTATGCTTCTCTTAAAATAATATTTTTTGCAATCTCCTTCGCTTTGGTGCTGGAGACATCCATGCCATCGGTCTGTCCTAAATAAATACAGAAGTAAATATTTTCCCCATCAACCTCTGCAAAGCCGGTATACCAGGCATCCACTGTGATGCCGCTTTGCTTTCCAAGACCGGTTTTTCCATAGATGCTGACGCCGGATTCCTCTGTTTCTTCCATTTTCATCACTCTTTTCAGGGCTTCCACCGATTCTGCAGAATAGGGAGAGTTTTTACCGAAAATACGCTCCATGACTTCCGTCTGTTCTTTGGGCGAAATTTTCAGAGAAGATTCAATCCAAAAACCGGTCAGCGCAGGATTGTTGTTATTGTTATTCAGCTTGCCCGCCCAATCGGATACATCCTGATTCCCATAGTCTAACTTTTCCAGACCTTCCGCCATGTTTTCCGGTCCGATTTCATCGATCAGCTGCCTGAAATACCATACACAAGAGGTGCGAAACGCTGCTTCAAAGTCAATATCTCTGTTCCAGTCTTCATTCCAGAATATTTCGCCGCTCCATTCCCGCATAGAATTTTCCGGCGTAAGAACGCCGTATTCCATCCCGAGCAAAGAGGAGACAATTTTAAACGTAGAGCACGGGGATCTCTTTGTGTCCGCAAGGAACGGATTATAAATATAATATTCCTGCTTTTCCGGGCGATAGAATACCGCTGCGCCGTTCAGTCCTGCAAAATCTTCCTCAAGGTTTATTTCCAGAATTTTTTCCTGTCCGTCACTTCCAGTTGCTTCCGTCAGTGTTTCTCTTTCTGCTTCACTGTCCTCTGTCTCCTTTTCCAGGCTTGCTCCTTCATTTTGCAGATTGGCAATAGTTGCCTCTTCATTATCCAGGCCTTCCGTACTGCGTTCAGCATTCGTTCCGTCTGCACTTTCGCAGGAAACTTCTTTCGTCGATTCTGTATAGGAATTATCTTCCGACGCAGTCTGACAGGCACTTACATTCAAAGCAAACAGACACAGGATACAGACCCAAAAAGCCCGCTTTAGGATTTGAAAATATTGATTCATCTTGGTTTTCGCTCCTTTTTTATTGAAAACTTAAACTTCCCACACCAACATGGTGTGCTGAACCTTGAAAATTCAATATTTCAGCCAATAAAAAAGGCATAAAT
>CALWLY010000043.1 GCA_944381635.1 uncultured Lachnospiraceae bacterium | reverse complement strand
ATGGGGAAGTGGAAATGAGTGAAAGACTAAAATCTAATTTTACCTATTCAAAGTGGAAATAAACTTTTCACTTCAGGCAAACTAAAAAACAATTAAGAATTTCAGATTGGCTTGTTATTTCAAAAACACGGAGTTATAATCAACAATGTAAAAGTTCTAAATAGAACGATTCTAAATAAAATTATTTTATATAGAATTATTTTATTTGGAACAAATAAGACAAGTAAAAGGGAAAGCACTTGTTTTTATCGGCAGCATCGGTGGAGGGCACAAAAGGCGCAAACCCGGTGGCGGGAGAAGGAGGCTGAGCAATGGCAAAAACTACGGATTTGCTGATGAGTATCCGCAGCGTAGTCAAATTTTATGAGCATTTGCTGAAGCCGGTATGTGAAAAATACCAGCTGACGCAGATGGAAGCGGATATTATCAGCTTTTTAAAGAACAATCCCGGAAAGGATACGGTGGGAGATATTGCGGAACTGCGAATGTTTTCAAAAGGCAATGTTTCCTGCGCAGTTGAAAAACTGATACAAAAATCCATGCTGCAGCGGGAGAATGACAGAGAGGATCGAAGAAAAGTTCACCTGCTGCTGCGTCCGGAAGCGGAACCGCTGATCCGAGATATAGAAGCGGTTCGCATGCAGTTTAAGGGAAAATTATTCCGTGGTTTTTCTGAAGAAGAGCTGGAAGAGTATGAACGATTCAACCAAAGAATCAGGGAAAATGCAAGGACTACAGGCCGGCTGTGAGATACAGAATCGAAAGCTGACCGAAAAGACAGCACAGAATCGTAAGCCGGTTCAGAAACGAAAGGTAAGATACGAAGGAAAGATAACACAAGGAGGAAACATTTATGCACGAAGTAGTAAACAACGGAAATTCTCCATCCAAACGGCCATTTGTTTTTTACGCAATTGTGGCACTGCTCATTATTATGCTGCTCAACGCGCTGGTATTTCCGTCATTAATGGAACGTTCCGTTATAGAAGTGGGATACGATCAGTTTCTGGAAATGATTGACAGCGATCAGGTAAAAGAAGTGGCCTATGATGAATACGGCGGTGAATTTGTTTTTATCGCCGAGGACGATGGAAGACCGGGACTTTATAAAACAGGTATCTGGCCCGATGACGGACAGCGTTTGCTGCAGCAGCTTATGGAGCATCCGGACATCCAGTTTTCCGCATCCATTCCCACACAGGCCAGTCCTTTGATGAGCTTTATTCTTACATGGGTTCTGCCTATTCTGTTTTTCTTTATCATCGGTGAGATTTTCTACCGCTGGATGCGCAAGAAGATGAACAATCAGGTGCCGGGCGGCATGGGAAATGCGATTTCCTTTGGAAAGTCAGGAGCCAAGGTTTATGTGGCAGATGCAAAGACCGGTGTAAAATTTGACAATGTGGCAGGACAGGATGAGGCAAAAGAAACCCTGATGGAAGTAGTGGATTTTCTGCATGAGCCTGAAAAGTATGCGGATATCGGTGCAAAACTTCCTAAAGGTGTTCTTCTGGTAGGCCCTCCCGGTACAGGTAAAACACTTCTGGCAAAGGCAGTTGCCGGAGAAGCGGGCGTTCCGTTTTTCTCCATATCGGGCAGTGAATTTGTGGAAATGTTTGTAGGTATGGGCGCCGCCAAAGTGCGTGATTTGTTTAAGCAGGCAAATGAGAAAGCCCCTTGTATTGTATTCATTGACGAGATTGATGCCATCGGACAGAAAAGAAACACCGGCGGTGTGGGCGGAAACGATGAAAGAGAGCAGACACTGAATCAGCTGTTGGCAGAAATGGATGGTTTTGACGGCAGAAAAGGCGTTGTTTTGCTGGCGGCAACCAACCGTCCTGAAAGTCTTGACCCGGCTCTGCTGCGTCCGGGACGCTTCGACAGAAGAGTGCCGGTGGAACTGCCGGATCTTCAGGGACGTAAAGCAATTCTGCGGGTACATTCAAAAGAAGTTCATATTTCAGACAACATCGACTGGGATATGATCGCCAGGGCAACAGCCGGCGCATCCGGAGCGGAGCTGGCCAACATTGTCAACGAGGCCGCTTTGAGGGCTGTCCGGGAAGGACGAAAATTTGTGATCCAGGAAGACCTGGAAGAGAGCGTGGAAACTGTTATCGCAGGCGCACAGAGAAAGAACGCTGTCATCTCAGACAATGAGAAGAAAATCGTATCTTATCACGAAATAGGCCATGCGCTGGTAGCCGCTATGCAGTCTCATTCCGCACCGGTTACAAAAATCACCATAATTCCCCGTACATCGGGAGCTCTTGGCTACACCATGCAGGTGGATGAGGGAGAGCATATGCTGATGACCCGGAAAGAGATTCTCAATAAGATTGCTACGCTGACAGGCGGAAGAAGCGCAGAGGAAATGATTTTCGGAAAAGATAATATGACAACGGGAGCTTCCAACGACATTGAACAGGCCACCAAACTGGCGAGAGCTCTGATCACCAGATACGGTATGACCGATGAATTCGATATGGTTGCTTTGGAAACCGTACAGAATCAGTATCTTGGCGGGGACGCTTCCCTGGCGTGTGCAGCAGACACTGCCTCCCGGATTGATGCACGGGTTGTGGAGATTGTAAAAGAAGCCCATGAAAAAGCCCGCAAAATTCTGGAAGAAAACGAAGACAAACTCCATGAACTGGCACAATACCTGTTGGAGAAAGAAACAATCACAGGAGAAGAATTCATGGAAATGCTGAACCGGAAGGAAAAGATACAGTAATATCCGGGATAAGAGAATAAGATAAGAAAAGAAACGACAATTAAACGAGGAAAAGAAATCTCAAGGGAAACCCTTTGCCGCAGGCAGAAAATGGGTTTCCCTTGATTTTTATGGTATGATTTAGTATAGTAAAATAGGGTTTTCTATAGGAAGAAAGGATTCCGCCGGAGGATGCATTGTGTGTACGGATGCGCATAAGTTTTTTGGTGGGTGTCCGTAGATACAATGCAGGAAAAATTTCCTGCCGCCGCTGTTTTCCTTTTTATCCTGTGTCGGAAAAGAACTTCCCTGTATGGGAAAGAGAACCCGGAAACAGAAAGGAGCAGTAACATGGCTGATTATGTAAAAGTGGCTTTGGATGCCATGGGTGGGGATAACGCACCCGTAGAGATTATAAAAGGAGCCGTAGAGGCGGTGGAGCAGGAAAAGAAAATTAAGGTTTTCCTGGTGGGAAAAGAAGATGTGATTAAAGAGGAACTGAAAAAATATACCTATCCGGCAGAGCAGATTGAGATCGTGCCTGCTTCTCAGGTGATTGAAACAGCGGAACCTCCGGTAAACGCTATCCGCTCCAAAAAGGATTCCTCTATTGTAAAGGCACTCCATCTGGTGAAAGAGGGACAGTGCGATGCTTTCGTATCAGCCGGAAGTACCGGTGCGGTATTAGTCGGCGGACAGGTGCTTGTTGGAAGAGCGAAAGGCGTGGAGCGTCCCCCTCTGGCGCCCCTTATCCCTACGGAAAACGGAGTATCTCTTCTGATTGACTGCGGCGCCAATGTGGATGCAAGACCTTCCCATCTGGTACAGTTTGCGAAAATGGGTTCCATCTATATGAAAAATATCATGAATGTTCCCAATCCGAGAGTAGCCATTGTCAACATCGGCGCGGAGGAGGAAAAGGGAAATGCCCTTGTCAAGGAAACCTTTCCTCTTTTAAAAGAATGTAAGGATATCAATTTTATCGGAAGCATAGAAGCGAGAGACATTCCAGCAGGAGCCGCAGATGTTATTGTCTGCGAGGCATTTGTGGGGAATGTGATCCTGAAGCTGTACGAAGGCGTAGGAGCAACTCTGCTTAAAAAAGTAAAGGGCGGCATGATGTCTTCTCTGCGCAGCAAGATCGGCGCTCTTTTGGTAAAACCGGCTTTGAAACAAACACTGAAATCCTTTGATTTGGATGAGTACGGCGGAGCTCCGCTTTTAGGTTTGAAAGGCCTGGTAGTAAAGACACACGGAAGCTCAAAGGCAGTGGAAATCCGCAATACAATCCTGCAGTGCGTGACTTTCAAGGAACAGGGTATTATTGAAAAGATTAAAGAAAGTCTTGCGGTAAAAGAGCAGGAGTAGGGAAAATCTGAATCACACAGGAAGAAGGAACGGTACATGGAGTTTGAAAAATTAGCTAAAATCATTGCAGAGATTTTGAGCGTGGATGTGAGGGAAATTACGGACCAGACTCGTTTTGTGGAGGATTTGTGCGCAGACTCTCTGGATGTGTATCAGATTGTGCTTGGAATGGAGGAAGAATTTGATATCGAGATTCCGGCAGAGGATGTGGAAAAGATTAAGACAGTGGGAGAAGCGGCAGAGCTTATCCGAAACGCCAGAGCCTAGAAAAATATAGAATTAACAGTTACAGAGTCTGTGTGCGCGGCATTCACAGACTCTGCATAGGTAAAAGCCGCGCAGAAATGAGGGAAAACATGGCAAGTGAATATTCGTTAAGCAGACTGGAGCAAAAAATCGGCTATCAGTTTCAGAATAAGGCGCTTTTAAAACAGGCGCTGACTCACAGTTCCTTTGCCAATGAGCAGAAAATCAATAAACTGGAAGATTATGAACGGCTGGAGTTTTTGGGCGATGCGGTCCTTGAACTGATTTCCAGTGATTTTTTGTTTCATGCCAATCCGCAGCTTACGGAAGGAAAGCTGACAAAACTGCGTTCTTCCATGGTATGCGAACCGGCGCTTGCGTACTGCGCAAGAGATCTGGAACTGGGAGAATATATGCTTTTGGGAAAAGGTGAGGAGGCTACCGGAGGAAGAAAGAGAGAATCTATTACTTCGGATGCAATGGAAGCATTGATAGGGGCACTGTATCTGGACGGAGGTTTAGAAGAAGCGCATGCGTTCATCCAGCGTTTTATTCTTTCCGATCTGGAAAATAAAATTCTTTTCTATGACAGCAAAACGGTGCTTCAGGAGATGATCCAGACTATGGAACAGGCAGATTTTTATTACGAACTGATCGGTGAGGAAGGACCGGACCACGATAAGGAATTTGAAGTGAAAGCGGTGCTGAACGGAAAGAAAATCGGATCCGGAAAGGGACGAACCAAAAAAAGTGCGGAGCAGCAGGCCGCATACGAGGCAATCTTATACTTAAGGAAACAGGAAAAGGACGTGGAGTAAAAAATGTACTTAAAGAGTATCGAAGTGCACGGATTTAAATCATTTGCCAACAAAATAGACTTTCAGTTCCACAATGGAATTACCGGTATTGTAGGACCGAATGGAAGCGGTAAGAGCAACGTTGCGGATGCCGTGCGCTGGGTGCTTGGAGAGCAGAGAATCAAGCAGTTAAGAGGAGCGTCCATGCAGGACGTTATCTTTTCCGGGACGGAGCTGAGAAGACCGCTGGGATATGCCTATGTGGCTATTACACTGGATAATTCCGACCATCAGCTGCCCATTGATTATGATGAAGTGACGGTGGCCAGAAGACTGTACCGATCCGGGGAAAGTGAATATCTGCTGAATGGAACCACGTGCCGGCTGAAAGATGTGAATGAACTTTTTTACGATACCGGTATCGGAAAAGAGGGGTATTCCATCATCGGACAGGGACAGATCGACAAAATCCTCAGCGGAAAGCCGGAGGAGAGAAGAGAGCTTTTTGATGAGGCGGCGGGAATTGTCAAATTCAAGAGACGTAAAGCCGCTGCACAGAAAAAACTGGATGATGAGAAACAGAATCTGGTTCGCGTCAACGATATTCTTTCCGAACTGGAAAAACAGGTGGCGCCTTTAGAGAAGCAGTCCGAAAAAGCCAAAGTTTATTTAAAGAAAAAGGAAGAACTCAAGGAACTGGATATCAACATGTTCCTTGTGGAAAATGAGCAGCTTCAAAAATCGTTAAAGGAAGCGGAAGAAAAATACGCGATTGCGGAAAAAGACCTGGAGGAGACCAGCGCCGGATACGAAAATATTCGTCAGGAATATGAGCAGATACAAAAGGAAATGGAAGAGCTGGAATTCAGAATGGAAGACACCAGAAAAGCTGTGACAGACAGCAGCCTGCTTCACGGAAAGCTGGAAGGTGAGAGAAATGTCCTGAAAGAACAGATCAACTCGGCCAGAGGACAGGAAAACCATCTCCTTTCAAGACAGGACAGCCTGACGGGTGAAATTTCCGAAAAAAATGCGGCCAAAGAGGTAATCGCGACCAGAAAAACAGAGCTGGATATCCAGCTTAAGGAAAAGGAAGCGGGCAGAGATCAGGAAAGAGACCTTCTTTCCAAAACTCAGGATGAGATTGCTGCTCTGAACGCTTCCATAGAAGAAGGAAAAAACAAAATTATCACGACTCTGAATGAAAGAGCGGCGATCAAATCCCGAATGGGACGTTTCGACACCATGATGGAGCAGATTCAGATCAGAAAGGCGGAATTAAATTCCAGATTGCTTCGCGTGAAATCCGATGAGGTGGAGCAGGAAGAAACGATACATAAGCTGGAAGAAATCTTTGAATCGGTAAGTGAAGAGATAAAAAATCTCAACGATTCCCAGACAGTGATGGAGGAGAATTTAAATCGGGTCAGAGAGGAACTTGCAGATAAGGACAAGAATTTAAGAGACCTTCAGGTGACTTATCATCAGAGTAAATCCAAACTGGATGCGCTGACAAATCTGACAGAACGCTACGAAGGATACGGCGGGGCAGTAAAGCGCATTATGGAGAAAAAAGAAGAGGAACCGGGAATCATTGGCGTCGTGGCGGATATTATTAAGGTGGATAAAAAATACGAGACAGCCATCGAGACGGCGCTGGGAGGAAGCATTCAAAATGTTGTCACAGACGATGAAGAGACAGCAAAAAGAATGATTGCTTTCCTGAAAAAGACAAAGGCAGGCCGCGCCACTTTCCTGCCCCTTACCAGCATAAAGAATGCTCCGGTTTTCAAAAATCCGGAAGTTTTGAAAGAAGAAGGCGTCATCGGCCTTGCGGATACTCTGGTAAATACCGACGAGCGCTACCGGGATGTGGCGTCCTCCCTGCTTGGCAGGATTGTGGTGGCAGATACGGTGGATCATGCCACGGCGGTAGCCAGAAAATATCGCTATTCCCTTCGGATTGTAACTCTGGAGGGAGAACTGTTGGTGCCGGGCGGTGCTATCAGCGGCGGTGCCTTCAAAAACAGCAGCAACCTTCTGGGAAGACGCCGGGAGGTGGATGAGCTGGAAAAGAAAGTGCATCAGACGCTGAAAGATATGGATGTCTTGCTGGACGAAATCGAAAAGACCAAACAAAAGCGAAACCAGATGCGCCTGGAATTAGAGCAGAGCAAAGCGGTTCTTCAGGAGGCTTTTATCCGGCAGAATACGGCAAGGCTGAATGTTCTCTCCGCTCAGGAGAAAAAAAGCCAGACCGAACAGGGATTTGACAGCTTAAAAAAGGAAGAGCGGGAGATTGCCGTTCAGATTCTGGAGATTGAGGAGAATAAGAAAAATATCCGTCAGGAACTGGCAGATTCCGAAGAGTTTGAAAAGCAGACAGAAAAAGAAATAGCACTTCATCAGGAACAGCTGACAGAAAAGCGCAGGGAAGAGAGCGCTCAAAATGCCAAAGTTTCCGAATGGGAAGTAGAAGTGGAGAAATTCCTTCAAAAACAGGGATTTGAGAAGACAAACCTGGAAAGAATTGCAGGGGAAACCGCCAGACTTTCCGCAGAACTTTCTCAGATCCAAGAGGAACTTACCAGGAATCGCGAAGCGATCGCACAGAAAGAGGAAGAAATCAAAAAAATCGAGGAAACCATGGAGGCTTCCGTCACACAAAAGAGCAGCGCTTCGGAAAAGCTGGAGGAAGATGCCAGAAAAAAAGAAGAGCTGGGAGCAAAACAGAAAGATTTCTTCCGGGCCAGAGAGGAACTTGCAGAAAAGAGAGCCGGCCTTGACAAGGAAGTGTATCGTCTGAATGCCCAGAAGGAAAAGCTGGAAGAGGCGATAGAAAGCCAGGTCAACTACATGTGGACAGAATACGAGCTGACACTGAGGGAGGCCATGGAGTTAAAGCAAGAGGCGCTGGGCGAGCTTTCCGAGATGAAAAAGGCAGCCGCAGTTTTGAAAGATGAAATCAAAAAACTGGGCGATGTGAACGTAAATGCTATCGAAGATTATAAAAATCTGATGGAGCGATACACGTTCTTAAAAACGCAGCACGATGATCTGGTGGAAGCGGAAAAGACCCTCACTGGAATTATAAAAGAGCTGGACGAGGCAATGAGACGGCAGTTTAAGGAAAAATTTGCCGAGATCAACAGAGAGTTCGACAAGGTATTCAAGGAACTGTTCGGCGGAGGAAAGGGTACCCTTGAGCTTCAGGAGGATGAGGATATTCTGGAAGCGGGAATCCGCGTGATTGCGCAGCCGCCGGGAAAGAAACTGCAGAACATGATGCAGCTTTCGGGAGGGGAAAAAGCACTGACCGCTATTTCTCTGCTGTTTGCCATCCAGAACTTAAAACCGTCCCCGTTCTGTCTGTTGGATGAGATTGAGGCGGCTCTGGACGATAACAATGTGGGGCGTTTTGCAAAATATCTTCATAAGCTTACGGCGCACACGCAGTTTATTGTGATTACCCACAGGAGAGGTACTATGGAAAAAGCGGACAGGCTTTACGGTATTACCATGCAGGAAAAAGGTGTTTCCACACTGGTAAGCGTTAACCTGATTGACAAAGAGCTGACGGACTGATAAAAACAAGCTGAAAAAATAGGAAACTGAAAAATCAGTAAAAGCAAGAATTAGAAAAAGCAAAAAAATGGAAAGAAGCTAAAATAGAGAGAAGCTAAATAAAAACAGGTAAAGACGGGAGGTCACCTATGGGTGAGGAAAAAAAGGGATTTTTCAGCCGCCTGAAAGAAGGGCTGACAAAGACAAGAAATAATATTGTAAACAGTATCGATTCTGTTTTCAGTGGTTTTTCTTCCATTGACGAGGATTTTTATGAGGAACTGGAAGAAATTCTGATTATGGGAGACATCGGTATCAATGCCACTACAGAAATTATGGAAAGGCTGAGAGAGCAGGTGAAAAAACAGCATATCAAGGAACCTGCAGCCTGCAAGCAGCTTTTGATCGACAGTATCCGAGAGCAGATGAAGGTAGGCGAGACAGCCTATGACTTTGAAAACGAACAGTCTGTAGTGCTGGTAATCGGTGTAAACGGTGTAGGAAAGACAACTTCCGTGGGCAAACTGGCGGCTAAATTAAAAAGCCAGAACCGAAAAGTTCTGATTGCGGCAGCAGATACGTTCCGTGCGGCTGCCGGAGAACAGCTTGGCGAATGGGCAAACCGGGCAGGAGTGGATATGATCGGCGGCAAAGAGGGAAGTGACCCTGCCAGCGTGATCTTTGATGCCGTGTCCGCGGCAAAAGCCAGAAACGTGGATGTGCTCCTTTGCGATACGGCAGGACGTCTTCACAATAAGAAAAATCTCATGGAAGAGCTTCGCAAGATGAACCGCATTATCGACAGAGAGTTTCCCAATGCCCACAGAGAAAATCTGGTAGTTCTTGATGGAACCACAGGGCAGAATGCGCTGGCTCAGGCAAGAGAATTCGGGGAAGTGGCTCAGCTTACCGGAATTATTCTTACCAAGATGGACGGCACGGCCAAAGGCGGAATTGCAGTGGCAATTCAGTCGGAGCTGAATGTTCCGGTAAAATATATCGGCGTGGGCGAGTCCATTGAAGATTTGCAGAAATTTGATCCCGACCAGTTCGTCAATGCGCTTTTTGACGTGAAGACAGACGATGAAGAAAACGAATAAGACCCGGATAAGAGATCGGGTAAAAAGCGGATCATGAGGGCGGCAAAGAAAAACCAGCCGGCGCCCGGATAAGGCAAATTGAAAGGCAAGAGGAAAAGTTTTATAGCAGGCAGGCCGTTTAGGCGGCAGGAAGGTGAGGTAAAGATGGCAAAAGAGATGACAGAAGAAAAGAACGAGAAAAAGATGCTGACACTGGATAAGTTCGAGGAAGCCTCAGAGGTAGTAAAAAAAGTAACACAGCCTACAGAACTTATTTACAGTGATTACTTCAGTGATAAAACAGGAAACAAGGTATATCTGAAACCGGAAAACATGCAGTTTACCGGAGCCTACAAGGTGAGAGGCGCTTATTACAAAATGAGCACGCTTTCCGAAGAAGACAGGGCAAAGGGATTGATTACCGCTTCCGCAGGCAACCATGCTCAGGGAGTAGCCTATGCCGCAAAATGCTATGGCGTAAAAGCTACCATTGTCATGCCTACTACCACGCCTTTGATGAAAGTAAACCGTACCAAAAGCTACGGCGCACAGGTGGTGCTTTACGGAGACGTATACGATGAGGCCTGCGCGAAGGCTTATGAACTGGCGGAGGAATACGGTTATACCTTTATCCATCCCTTTGACGACCTGACAGTGGCAACCGGACAGGGAACGATTGCCATGGAAATTGTAAAAGAGCTTCCGTTAGTCGATTATATTCTTGTTCCCATCGGGGGAGGTGGACTTGCAACGGGTGTGTCAACACTTGCAAAGCTTTTAAATCCCAAAATTAAAGTGATCGGCGTGGAACCCGCGGGAGCAAACTGCATGCAGGAGTCGCTGCGGGCAGGAAAAGTCATGACCCTTCCTACGGTGAACACAATTGCGGACGGTACTGCAGTAAAAACACCGGGAAGCAGTATTTTCCCGTATATTCAGAAGAACATTGACGATATTATTACAGTAGAGGATGAAGAGCTCGTGGTAGCTTTCCTTGACATGGTGGAAAACCACAAGATGGTGGTGGAAAATTCGGGACTGCTCACAGTGGCGGCGCTGAAACATCTGAACGTGCAAGGCAAAAAAGTGGTAGCTATTTTGAGCGGAGGAAACATGGATGTGATCACCATGTCTTCCGTAGTGCGTCAGGGATTGATTTTAAGAGATCGCATCTTCTCCGTATCTGTACTGCTTCCGGATAAGCCGGGAGAACTTTCCAGAGTATCCGGAGTGGTTGGGGATGCCAACGGAAATGTGATCAAACTGGAGCACAACCAGTTTGTGTCCATCAACCGGAATGCGGCTGTGGAGCTTGTCATCACTATGGAAGCCTTTGGCACTGAGCATAAACAGCAGATTCTGGAAGCGCTGGAGAAAGAAGGATACAATCCGAAGGTTGTGCCTACCAACGTATAGGCAAAACGTTTGGAGAATGCCAAAAAGAATTGCCGGTTAAGCAGTGGAAAATTTCAGGCCGCAGCAGCTGCGGCAGACAGGAGGGGCGGTTATGAGACAGAATAAAACAAAAGCAGAACGTGTAAAGAAAGTAATCCGGAACTACCTGATGATATCAGCGGCCATGGTGCTGTTTGGCGTGGGAGTCAGCCTGTTTCTTGACCCCAACAACCTGGCTCCCGGCGGAGTCAGCGGTATCGCCATCATTTTAAGCCGTATCACCGGACTGGAAACCGGTACCTGGAACCTGGTCATCAATATCCCGATCATGCTTCTGGGGCTGTGGAAGTTTGGCTGGCGGTTTATTGTATCTACCGTATATGCCACCGCGCTTGGATCCTGGTTTATCAACCTGTTTGCGCCCTACGGACCTGTGACCACAGACCCTCTTCTGGCTGCTTTGGCGGGCGGATTTTGTATGGCGGTATCCCTGGGAATTGTATTCAAGGCAGGAGCCACCACAGGAGGTATGGATATCATTGTGAAAATCCTGCGTCTTCGCTATAAGCACATGAAAACGGGAACTCTTTATCTTATGGTAGATATTCTTGTTGTCATTGCATCAGCCTTTGTTTTCAAAGATCTGAATGTGGCTCTCTATGCTATGATTTCTGTTATCATCACAGGCTGGGTATTTGACCAGGTGCTGTATGGCAAGGACGAAGCCAAGATGATTATTGTCATCAGCGACAACGCTACTGCAATCGCCCACCGCATCATGGAAGAACTGGATATTGGCGTCACTTACTTAAAAGGCCGCGGCGCGTACAGCGAAAATGAAAAGAGAGTAATTCTCTGCGTTATGAAAAATACACTATCTCCAAAGGCGGAGGAAATTATCCGGGAGGAGGACCCGAATGTTTTCATGATTGTTGCCAGAGCCAGTGAAATTTACGGGGAAGGACATAAAAATATTTTCAGCGAAAAATTATAGAAATCCACATAAAGGCAGGTGTCAGGTGTGTATAATCCTCAATTGGAAACGTTTGTATGTGTGGTAGAATCGGGAAGCTTCAACAAGGCTGCCGAAAAATTATACATTTCTTCTCCAGCGGTTATAAAACAGATCAATCTGCTGGAGGAGAGTCTGAATGTACAGCTTTTTATCCGCACTCACCGGGGGCTGGTTCTTACGAAGGCGGGAAAATCCTTATATCAGGATGCCAAATATATTATCCAGTACTGTAAGGAATCGGTGACAAGGGCGCAGAGAGTCATGCAGGAAAGTGAGAATGTGATCCGGATCGGAGCATCTCCCATGACGCCTGCACAGGTGCTTTTGGATTTATGGCCGAAAGTACAGCCCTTTTGTCCCAACATGAAATTTCAAATCATTCCATTTGAAAATACGCCGGAAAATGCCAGAGAGATTCTGGCAAATCTGGAGCAGAAAATTGACATTGTGGCGGGAATTTTCGATGAGACGATGCTGAATCTGCGGCAATGCGCCGGTCTTGAGATTTCCAAAGAGCGTATCTGCTGCGCAGTTTCCATACATCATCCTCTGGCGCAGAAAGAAAAGCTTACCATTCAGGATCTGTATGGGGAAAATCTTATGCTCATGCACCGGGGATGGAGCCATTATGTGGATCTTCTCAGAGACGATATCTGGAAAAATCATCCGGAGATTCATATTGTGGATTTTGATTTTTACGATGTGGAAACCTTTAACCAGTGTGAAAACAGCAACTGTGTTTTGATGGCAATTGAAAACTGGCGGTATGTACATCCGCTGCTGAAAATCCTTCCGGTGGATTGGAGCTATACCATTCCTTTTGGATTGCTGCACTCGCCGGAGCCTTCTTCTCATGTAAAGCAATTTTTGACAGCGGTGAAAAAAGTGATCCATTCTTAAGGTTCCAGGCACTGTTGACCTTTGGGTATATACTGTATAACGAAACGAGACTTCTGTGGAAGTCTCATTTTTTTTATAATAAAGACAGAAAAAAGGAAAGACAGGTGGTGGAATGTGAAAAAAATTATTTTGATTGCCGGACTTTTGGCGCTGCAGTTTTGTTTTGTCGGGTGCAGTTCGGCAGGAGGGGAATCATCTTTGCAGCCTGAGCAGGAAAGGGAGGAAGAATACACGGCAGATTCAAGAATTGAGGATGTGATCAATGACCCGATTTTCGGCGACTATGGAAGACTGATTTTTCCTGTAGACACCGGATATTACAGCGGAGATACACTGGGTGAGCTTCGCCTGACCTGGTACAACAATATCGATCCGGGCAATACCGTGGATGTGGTAAATTACTTAAAGAGCCATGCGCAGGCAGGTGAGACCGTTTTTTATGATATTTATGCAGAGGAAGAAAAAGCGGCAGATCCGGCGAAAGAAGATACAGGATTATTTTTCTTTAAGGGAAACCCGGGAGAAAAGTTTGCGGTGTGCAATGCCGGAGGAGGTTTCGCGTATGTGGGAGCCATGCAGGACAGTTTTCCTCATGCACTGGAACTGTCAAGAAAGGGATACAATGCCTTTGCCCTGATTTACAGACCCGGAGCGCAGACAGCCTGTGAAGACCTGGCACGCGCCATCAGCTTTATTTTTGAACACGCAGAAGAGCTGGAAGTAGATACGGACTGCTATTCTCTTTGGGGAGGCTCCGCAGGAGGAAGAATGGCGGCATGGCTGGGTTCTTATGGCCCGGCAGCATTCGGAGGCGATAATCTTCCGCGTCCCGGTGCAGTCATTATGCAGTACACCGGTCTTTCAGAATATACGCAAAACGATCCGCCCACTTTTGCCTGTGTGGGAGAAAACGATGGCATTGCCAACTGGCGGACCATGCAGCGGCGGCTTGATGGTATGAAGGCACTTGGAATTGAAACAGAATTTCAGCATTATGAAGGATTACGCCACGGATTCGGAATCGGAACCGGAACCATTGCCGAAGGATGGGTGGATGACGCAGTTTCCTTCTGGGAAAGACAGATGTAAGGATTTCATGAAAGGAAGAGATGCTATGAACAATTTTATTTTTGAAAATGCCACAAAGGTTTATTTTGGGAAAGGCTGCGTGAAGGAATATCTCTCCTGCCTGCTGGAACCTTATGGTGATACGGTTCTGTTGGCTTATGGCGGGGAATCTATTAAGAAAAACGGCGTTTATGATGAAGTTATGGCAATTCTGGCGCGAGCTGGAAAAACCGTTGTTGAATTTCCGGGTATCATGTCAAATCCCACCTACAAAAAAGTTATGGCAGGCGCGCAGCTGGCCAGAGAAGTGCAGGCGAAGGTGATTCTGGGAATCGGCGGAGGCTCTGTGATGGACTGCTGCAAAGCAATCGCACTTGCAGCACGCTATGACGGCGATATCTGGAATGATTTCTGGGAACGTCCCGGTGTTATTGATTTTGAACCGCTGCCTCTCGGAGTCATTGTCACCACAGCAGGTACCGGAAGCGAATGCAATGGAGGCGCAGTAATCACCAATGAGGATAAGAAAATAAAAACGGGGCGGGATTATCCGAAATGCAATCCCAAATTTGCTCTGATGGATCCCACCTACACTTACAGTGTGCCTCAAAAACAAATGATTTCCGGAAGTTTTGACATTCTTAGCCACATTATGGAAACTTACTTCAGTGGGCCCGATGAGGATAATGTATCTGACGATATCATGGAGGCGCTGATGAGAAGCGTAATCCGCAACCTGCGTATTGCAATCGGGAATCCTCAGGATTACACAGCCCGCAGCAATTTAATGTGGGCGTCCACGATGGCGGAGAACAGAATTATCAAGCTGGGCAAAAAGTGTGATTTTGAGTGCCATCAGATGGAACATCAGCTGGGGGATTATACTGACTGCAACCATGGCTGCGGACTGGCAGTGCTGCATCCGGTTTATTACCGGCATATCTGTGAGGCGGGAAAGGAAAAATTCTCCCGGTTTGCCACAGAAGTCTGGGGAATTTCACCGGAAGGAAAAACAACGGAAGAACTTGCCAGAGCCGGCGTAGAAGCCCTGGCAGATTTCATCAAAGAAATCGGGCTGCCTGCTACACTGAGGGAACTGGGCGTTACGGAAGAGACTGATCTGAAAGCAATCGCTGATTCCTGTGCCATCGTACCCGGCAGCTATAAGAAAATGACTCACGAAGAAATACTGGAGATTTTCAAAGAGTGTTTCTGAGAGGCAAAGCGGAAAAATGTTCCCTGACTTCCAGTCAGGAACATAAACAATATATCACTTAAGAAAACATAAGATTACAGTGCAATGGAAAGGAGTTTATCATCATGAAAAAATTAACAGCTTTATTTTTAAGTTTGATGCTTGCATTCAGCCTTACTGCATGCGGCAGTGAAGAACCTGCCGGTTCTGAAGCAAGTGCATCCGCACAGCTGGAGAGTACAGCAGCGGAAACAGAAAGTACAGAGACAGAAAGTACGGCAGCAGAAACTGAGAGCGCGGCAGCCGAGACGGAGAGCACAGTGGCAGAAACAGAAAGCACGGCGGCTGAAACTGAGAGTACAGATGCCCAGACGGAAGGAACCGAAGTTTCTGAAACAGAAAGTGAATCTGTGCAGGAAACAGAAGGAGGAAATACACTGGTTGTTTACTTTTCCGCTACCGGAAACACAGAGGAAGCAGCCAATTATATTGCAGCGGCAACAGGAGCAGATGTGTTTGAACTGGAGCCTGTACAGCCTTATACAGATGAAGATTTAAATTACGGCAATGAGGACAGCAGAGTATCTTATGAGCACGACAATCCGGATGCCCGCAATGTAGAGTTGGTTGCGGATACTGTGGAGAACTGGGATTCCTATGATACGGTGTTCATCGGGTACCCCATCTGGTGGGGGATTGCCGCTTGGCCGGTGGATGATTTCGTGGAATCCAATGATTTTACCGGAAAAACAGTCATCCCGTTTGCCACATCTGCAAGCTCCGGCTTAGGTGAAAGCGGAGAACTGCTGGCTGAAATGGCCGGAACCGGTGAATGGCTGGAAGGACAGCGTTTCAGCTCCAGTGTTGACGAGGCAGATGTTCAGTCCTGGCTGGAAGGTCTTGGGATGTAATTGATTTTCTTCTGATAGCTATAACAGCGGGTTTGTGGTATACTATATAATAAAGGAAACTATGGACTTAGCAGAAAAAAGCAGGAGTGATGCCATATGTTAGTAAGTGCAGACAAAAAGTGGGATTATGCGATTGGGATGATAAAAGTAGACGGTCTGGAGCCTACAGAAGATATGAAAAAACTTATTGAGAAAGAGAAAAAAGGCGAGATTTCTATGGAAGAAGTACGTAAAGCTTTGGATCGGAAATACAAGATAAAGGAATAGTGAGATGAAAGATCCCTATTTATATCCAGATTCAGAAGTACTGAAGAATCTGGCAGATATTCAGGATGCAGAAAAATTAAAAAATATGGAAGCGGATTATACTCTGTTTCGCCTTTCAGAGATTGCAGAAAATGATTCACTGGAAAAATTCGATTTCCAAACACTCTGCGAACTTCATTACCGGATTTTCCAAGATGTGTACGAATGGGCGGGAAAACCGAGAGTGATCAATATTGAAAAAGCTGAGGCGGTGCTTGGGGAAATATCTGTTGTCTATTCAGACTGTTTTGACATTGCAAAAGACGCGGAAAGAATTTTAAATAGAGCAAATAGCTTCGGTTGGAAACAGGCTTTTTTTGAAGACGTTGTTGTAGCATTCAGCAATTTTTTGGCAGAGTTATGGAAAGTACATCCTTTTCGCGAGGGTAACACACGTACTGTAGTTACGTTCTGTACTATGTTTATAGAAGCGCAGGGTATTTATATCGAAAGTAATCTGTTCAAAGACAATGCTGTTTATGTGAGAAATGCATTGGTAGCTGCAAATGCGATTTTTGAAGATCTTGGGGACTTAAGAAAGCCAGAGTATCTATACCGGATTGTTCAGGATGCTCTGGAGCAGGGTCAGGAAATGAAAGATCGGATAGCTAAAACAATTCGTGAAAGTGGATATGCCGCTACGGAAGAAAGAATCAGGCAGATCATTTTATGGAACAGGAAAGAGAAACGAGAGCACTTACCGAAAGAGATTCGTGAAAAGATGCTCAATTCGGGAAATTAAAAACATATGCAAAAGGAGAAAAAAGATGAGCAAAAAGGTTTTGATTTTATCAGGAAGTCCCCGAAAAGGGGGTAATTCTGATTTGTTATGTGACGAATTTGCCCGCGGCGCCGGTGAGAGCGGAAATGAAGTGGAAAAGATTTTTGTGCGGAGCAAAAAGGTAGCTCCCTGCAATGCCTGCTATTACTGCCGAGAACATGCCGGAAAATGTGCCATTCAGGATGATATGGCAGAGATTTTGGACAAAATGCAGGCTGCGGATGTTATTGTCATGGCAAGCCCCGTTTATTTCTATTCCATTGATGCGCAGATGAAAGCGGTTATCGACCGCTCCCTGGCTCGCTGGACGAATATTCCGGACAAGGAGTTTTATTACATCATGACCGCCGCGGAGGACAGTGATACAGTTATGGACTGCACTTTGGAGTGCTTCCGCGGATTTGCAGCCTGCCTGGAGGGTGCCGTAGAAAAAGGCGTTATTTACGGCAAAGGTGTATACCAACCGGGAGATGTCCGTGGAACGGCTGCTATGCAGCAGGCTTATGAGATGGGCCGTGCAGTCTAACGATAGATGTTATCCGAAGAAGGGGTTGACAATTGTCCGAAAATGGATTATGATGCTAATCAGTTTCAGGTTATAGGGAGCGAAAAAGACAATCGTCGAGCTGCAGGTAAATCAGGGAGCCTCTGCGCCCGTATGAACTGAAACTGCTTAAAACTTAGGAATAAAAAAGAATGGATTCATCGGAGGACGAATCATCACAATGATTTGTTGTCGAGAAGATGTCGGGTGCGCCCGGTTATTGTTAATGATGCAATAACCGGGCGCTTTTTTTATTCAATTGGTAATGAAATTACCTATTGGATAAAAATCCAAAGAAAGCGAGGACGAAAAAGTATGAATCGTTTACAGAGAATGAAATTATTAGAGGACAGACTGAATCGTTTAGAGAGAAATCCCAGAGATAACTATGGCGTGCGCCAAAAAATAAAACGAGAAATCGAGAGTATCAGAAAAGAAAACAATGAATAATTTGGCTCGAACGAAAGAGGCTCCCCTGATTTTACGGAAAAATGGAGGAATTTATTATGTATATGCAGAAAATGAGCAATGGAAATGAAAACGGAAGAACAGAGGCATCCAAACTGCCATACAAAATTCGTTTGTTGGGAGATTTTGCTGAACTATATACCGGCGCAGGAACGGAATATGTGATGCTTGGAAGCATATCGGATGATAATAGACTTGAAATCGCAGAGGAACGCTGGGGTAAAGGACAGAAACTATGGGGAAGACTCAGATCTGATGCGGGATGGATTCTTTTGGAAAATACAGAGAAAATCGATGCAAACTAAAGCGGAAGAGTAAACGAAAAAGTAATGCAGAATATGTGACAGGCAAAATCAGATTGAGGTGTGGGGGAACATGCGGATTTCTGAAAAATATGGAGAAATTTATTATACAAAAGTTTTGAAACTGATGGAAAATTATTTTGCTGACAGCAGCTGGAAACGTTTGTTTTTATGCGGAGGATGTTATTGGTTTGCGGATTTCCTTCACAAAGAAATCCGGGATTCAAAGATTATGATCAACCGAATGGAAGAACACTGCGCTCTCGCTTTTGCAAATGGTGTGTATGATGTGACCGGGCGGATATCTGGGAAAAATTTTCACGAGGCAACCCAACGTGAAATCAGTTTTATGAAGAAAAATTACATTCCCCGATTTGATGTCAAAAATCTTGAAGGGTATTTGCTGGAGAAACTGAAATAATTTTTTACTTACAGGTATACTTTGTTGTATACTGGAACTGTAAAAAGGAGCGTGAGTTTTTTGGGAAAAGTACAGAATCTGCTGCTTGATTTTTCACATACTTACCCGGAAGGAATTGAAAAGCAGGAGAAAGACTTGAAAAGGATTGACTTGAGCGATATTCCCGGAACCGATATGTATTGCTCAGCAGAAGCAGAACAGGAAATCAGGAAGAGGCTTAGTGCCTACGGCCCTCATGGAATCCATTTTCTTGATAACGGAAATTATCACTATATGACAAAGCTGTTTACAGAGAAGATACAGGAGCCGTTTTCGCTGGTGCTGTTTGATCATCACAGCGATATGCAGCAGCCGCTTATCCATGAACTGACAAGCTGTGGAAGCTGGGCGGGTGAGATGCTCCGGGAAAACCCGTATCTTGGGCAACTGATTTTGATCGATCCCGATCAGAAAGCAATCCGGGAGATATCTCCGGAACTGAAAAAGAAATCGGTTTGTATCAGCATCAATGAAATCGAAGAAAAATCAGCCGGGGAGGAAATGAAAAAGATTGATTTAAGCCTTCCGGTGTATATATCCATTGATAAAGATGTTCTGGATCGATATAACGCCAGAACCAACTGGGACCAGGGGAATATGTCTGTCAGTACGTTAGAGAAACTGCTCTCGGAGGTTTTTGCCCGCCAGACCGTGATTGGCGTTGATATTTGCGGTGAATGCAGCCTGCGGGAACCGCTGCAGGAGCTTTTGGAAGACACAAAAATCAATCGGGTGACAAATCAGATTCTGTATCATTTCCTGTCCTTGTATTTATGATTTTTTTCATTTGACAAATGGGAGAATACAAAAGAAACAATATAGCTTCTCAGACTTCATAATTTCAGCAATACAGCATCGACCATGGAGGTATGAAAATGAAAAAATGTAAAATTACCGTATTAAAGACAACGTTAGATAAGGAACTTGCCGAAGAGTACGGCGTGGAAGGTTTGACGGCGTGTCCGATGATGAAGGAAGGACAGGTATTTTACGCAGATTATGCCAAGCCGGATCATTTCTGCGATGAGGCATGGAAGGCAATTTATCAGTACGTGTTTGCACTTTCCCACGGCGCGGGGCAGGATCTTTTCTACTACGGGGACTGGATCAGAAAGCCGGGAGTTGCAATCTGCAGCTGCAATGACGGACTCCGCCCTGTGATTTTCAAAATCGAAGCCACAGAAGAAGAGGCGCAGATTGACTATGTGCCGGTGAGATAGAAACGATGGAAGGGGCTGTCGCACTAAGTGATTAGTGCGATGCCCCTCTTTTCTTTCCCAATAAACCAAATGCCGGGCTAAACAAA
>CALWLY010000042.1 GCA_944381635.1 uncultured Lachnospiraceae bacterium | reverse complement strand
AGAATCATAAAGGATATGTAAGGGGAATGAAAGACTAAATTCAGCATGGAAGTGGAATTTAGTTTTTCACTCAAGGCTGCGGAAATAAATCTTTGAGGAAAGTTGTGCATACAGAAGAAATGAGATATAATAGGCAGTAGACTTTCCTGATTGAAAGAAATGTAAGAAGAGGGAAGAAAGAGCATAAAAGGCAGGGAGAAGACCAATGATACATTTCGAATGTGATTATACAGAAGGGGCGCATCCTCTTATCATGAGCAGGCTTATGGATACCAACATGGAGCAGACCTGCGGCTATGGACAGGATGAGCACTGTGAAAGAGCCGCAGAGCTTATCAAGAAGGCGTGCGGCGCTCCGGAGGCGGCAGTACATTTTCTGGTGGGAGGCACGCAGACCAATATGACGGTGATTTCTGCAGCCCTTCGCCCCTATCAGGGAGTGATTTCGGCGGACACCGGCCATATTCATGTACATGAAACCGGTGCGGTGGAATCTTTTGGACACAAGGTTCTGGCGCTTCCCGCGCAGGATGGAAAGATTACGGCAGCTCAGATAGAAAAAGTATGTGAGGCTCACAGACAGGATGACTCTTTTGAGCACACTGTACAGCCGGGGATGGTATATATTTCCAACCCCACAGAACTTGGAACCCTGTATACGAAGGCAGAGCTTGAGCAGATAAGCAGCTCCTGCCGGAAATACGGGCTGTATCTTTTCCTGGACGGGGCAAGACTGGGATATGGGCTGGCAGCGCCTGAGAATAATCTGACAATGGAAGACCTTGCAAAGCTTTGCGATGTTTTCTATATCGGAGGGACCAAGGTAGGCGCCCTGTTCGGCGAGGCGGTAGTCATTATAAACGAAGCTCTGAAAAAAGATTTCCGGTATATGATCAAACAGAAAGGCGGCATGCTTGCCAAAGGACGGCTTTTGGGAGTACAGTTTGAAGTTCTGTTTGAAAACGGGCTCTATTTTGAAATTTCTGAACATGCAATCTGCATGGCGGAAAAACTGAGACAGGCGCTGAAGGAATGTGGCTATCCGTTTTTAGTGGAAAGCGGAACCAATCAGGTTTTTCCTATTATGCCGGATGAAAAGCTGCATCAGCTGGAAGGAAAATTCAGTTATTGCTATCAGGAAAGAGTGGATGAAATCCACAGCGCAGTTCGTTTTTGTACAAGCTGGGCCACAAAAGAAGAAAATGTGGACGCGCTGATCAAAGAACTGAAAAACAGCTGAGACAGATCCGAGAAATGCAGAAAACAACGGAACACAACGGAACACTGAGATAAGAGATAGTGAGGTGCTGTATGGCAAGTGAGACAATATTGACAAAAATCGGGGAAAGACTTCGGATGAGAAGAAAACAGATGGGACTTACCCAGGACCAGGCGGCAGAAATGCTGAAGATTTCCACTAACTTCTATGGCGAAGTGGAGCGGGGAAACCGCAGACTTTCCATAGAAAAAATCATACTGGTATATGAAAAAATGGGCCTGGAACCTACGTATCTTCTGACCGGAGAGCGTATGACAGACCACACCATCAAAAATATTTTGAAAGACTGCCCGGAAGACAAAGTGATTGTCGTAGAGCAGATTTTACGAAGCCTCACAATGTTATACCGTTAGGCAGCTATTTTACCAAAGAGGAAACGGTCACGAGAAATCGTAATTGTGGCATATGGGAAATGTGCCGCAAAGTATGCCGTGAAAGTACAGAGGACTGAGCAATAAGGTTCGGCAAATGTTTGTAACTGTTGGAGAAAGCGGGAATCGGTGATTCCTGTTGACTAGTTCTAAAAAATTTGAAAAGAATAAAAATGTGGAGATGCGCCGCCGCGTCAATGAATGGGCGGAGTGTTTCGGATAATAAGGAGATAGAAAGAACATGGCAAAGGGCAAAAGTCCGCATGATGAAAAACTGATTGCAGATCTGTATGAAAAACTTGGATGGTATACTTACGAGGCGGATAAGGAGCAGTTTGATCCCAAGGAAGTGGAGGCAATCCTGAAACTTCTCGATGTACTGGATCCGTTGGAGGAAGATGATTATTTTGAGAAAGATGCGGCCTTGAAGAGATTCAAGGAACGCTACCACATAGATGAGGACAGCGAACCGGAAACCGGCAAAAGCTCCGGAAAAGGTTCCGGCGGTAAAATCCGCCCATTCCCGTCAAAACCCAAAGCAAAGGCAGGCGGAGAGGGCACGGAAAAGAAAGAGAAAAAAGTCCTTCCTTTCCCCAAAAAGGTCGTGCGCATTGCCGTGGGCGGCGCAGCCTGCGTTGTCTTAGTCAGCACTCTCCAGATCGGCAGCTACGCCGTAGCTGACAAATCCTTCTTTGAAGTGGTAAGCGATGGCGTGAATAGCCTGAGGATTACTACTACGGGGAGTTTGGGGGAGACAGAGCTGGCTTGGGAAGAAGATAATGAAGGTATATATACTAGCTGGGATGAAGTAAAAGAGAAAAAGGGTTATGATTTTATGACACCGCAATATATACCGGAAGGTTTTGAATTGGTGGAGATAATAGATTTTGTAGGAGAAAATGCTAATCAAATAAGAGGTATATATCAAAATAGTGAAACAAAGGAATATATTAATTTTGATGTAGCAGTTTATAGTGAAAGATATGCCGAAAGAATTATGGAAAATTTAAATGATTGGGAAAAGTTTGAGAGTGATACTGGAAATTCGATTTACTATAATGGTATTTCATATGAAACTATTATTATAAAGAATAATTATATATACGATATAACAGGAGACATTAATTTTGATGAGTTTCAGAAAATAATAAAAAATATACGATAATTTTTTAAAACCCCTTATAGAATCAAAGTGTAATATTTTGTTCTATAGGGGGATTTTTTTGTAACTTTCATGATTCATAGAGGAATGAATCGAAGATATGTAGATTTGTTCAAAAAGTAGGATTATGAAAGGTATAAAAAAGAAAATTATTGTATTATTCAGTGTTGCTTGTCTGTTACTTGCAAATTTCAGCATTGTGACTGCTTATGCTAGTGGACATATGTTACATGGTTGTACACTGGGAATTATCTGCGATACTGATGGAGTAGGAGTGGAAGTATGCACAAAATTTACCACGACTGCAGATGAAATCGGCGTAAAAGATGTTGTTTTACAGGAAAAAACCTGGTATGGATGGAAAAATATTGAAATTAGTGATGGCTCAAGAAAAAATTCGCCAATCTTTTCCGCATCTACAACCTACACTGGTGCTGAAAAAGGAAAGACCTATCGTGCAAAATGCACTCACTATGCTGTATATGGAGGGGAGACCCAGACTATAACCTCCCAGACAGCGGAGATGGTTTATAACTGATTTTATTTTACATAGAATAAGAAAAATCGATTAAAAAACAAAAGAAAGGGAAAGGAACGAATCGCATGTCAGAAAATCTTTTTGTCCTCCGGGAAAATCAGCGGAGGACAAAGAGTTTTTTTAATAACGAATTGCCGGACAGCCTGGATTATAGGATATATTGACATTTCAAGGGGATTTTTAAAGAAAATCACAATACATAGAGTCTCGAAATATGAGGGAATAACAAGTATGATAGAAAGCGTGTGTACTTTAAATGCCGGCAGAACAGGAGCTGTTTGAGGCAGATATCGATTTTTACAAATGAGGGCAAAGGAGAAGGGGAATTGAAAAATAAGGAGCAATTTTTCGAAGAGTTATACCGTGAGGAATATGACCAAATCTGTGGATATATTCGAAGGACGGTGTGGGACAGAGATGCTGTGGAAGATATTGCACAGGAGACGTTTTGCGAAGCGTATAGAAAGATAAAAGTATTAGAGCTTCATCCAAATGTGGGAGGCTGGCTTCGATGCACTGCCAAATTCAAAATTATGAAGTGGTGGGAGAAGCAGGAAAAATATTGCCTGGATAAAGAATATGTCATTGAAAATTTTCAGGAAGAAAGTAATTCTTACGGAGATGATTACAGCATGTTGGAGTTTTATTCCTCTGCAAGAAAAGAGTTGTCTGAGGAAGAACTGGAGATGCTGAGAAGTTACTACGAATATGGCTATACAAGCCGGGAACTTGCAAAAGAAATGGGAATCACAGAATCCTGCTTTAAGATTCGAATAGCAAGAATGAAAAAGAGACTGAAACTTAGGCTGGCAGGCTGGGGAGTCTTTTTCCTGACGGCAGGAAGTTTGCTGCATTTTTCGTTTCTTTGGAGATAGAATGGGGATATTATTCCGCCAACAATCTTTTGGTTAAGCAAATATAGAACACAGATACCATCAGTCAAAAATGACCGGTGGTATTTTTGTATCTTATTTTAGAACCTTTTAGAAATGTGTGAGAGCTGGAATAGTGGATATTGCTTGCTATCAACGTTGTTGGTGTAGTATATAGTATGACATTAAAACATGACACAAAAAAAGAACCTTGAATTTTCAAGGTTCTTTCAATCGGAGTGACAAGACTTGAACTTGCGGCCTCTTCGTCCCTAACGAAGCGCTCTACCACCTGAGCCACACCCCGATATTTTTTTGCAGTGCCGAAGCACATATGCTATATTAAATGATAAATAAGAAAATGTCAACCGGTTTTTTAAAAAAATTTGAAAAATTTTCAAAAATCGATATCAGCGCTTATGTACAGGGGGAAAACGCTTTAGAATATGCATTTTGCCGTAAGCATATGGATGCTGCCATATTCTATATTTTTCGGATGAGTTTCTATTTGGAAAATATCACACAGGAATTTAAACAGGATAGCACATTTTCTGGCTTGGGGAATCGTGCTATAATTGCCTGGAAATGCGATGGATTTACCTACAAAATTTATGGCACAGTTAAAAGAAAAGAGGGGAACGGCAATGAAGGTACTTTTCATTGGCAACAGCCATACGTATTACAACGATATGCCGGAAATTTTTGCCGAAATGTGCAGGCAAAAGGGGATAGACTGCCATGTGGCCATGCTGGCTCACGGGGGATGGAAGCTTTCTCAGCACGTGCAGGAGCCGGATGTGCGTTTTAACATTCTGTATGGAAATTATGACTATGTGATCATGCAGGATCACGCGCACCCCTTTCTGGGGAAGGAAGAGCTTTGTCCTGCCGTGAAAAAGCTCAATGAATGGATCAAGGATTCCGGCGCGGTTCCGGTTTTGTACATGACATGGGAACAGAAAGAAAACGGAGAGCAGCAGCCGGTCATGTCGGCAGCCTATCGGGAAACGGCTAGGGAGACAGGAAGTCTGTTGGCTCCGGTAGGAGACATCTGGTGGGAAAAACTGAGAGAAAATCCAGACTTGCCTTTGTTTGGACCGGATGGTCAGCATGCAACGGAGAAGGGTTCCCGCCTGGCGGCAGAAATCCTTTTGCAGACAATTCTGGACGGACAGGAAAAAAGCAGACAGTTTGAGACATGAAAAAATCCTGTACGTTTCAGGAAAAAAGTACAGGAGCAGATAAGAAATCCCGCATCGCGATTTAAGCTTTTAAAGAAAGCAGATAACGGGAGTCGAACCCGCCTATCCAGCTTGGGAAGCTAGCATTCTACCGATGAATTATATCTGCAAATCAGTTATTATAGTGTTATTATAGCACGGATATAAAAAAAGAGAACCGAAAAATTCTAAAAATTATATAAAATAGATACCTGGATTAAAAAGAAGGGTTCAGGTATCAGAGGAATCAAAATTTGGAACGGAGGAAACTATGGGAATTCAATATTTTGAAAAAGAACGGATTTTTAAACTGGACACAAAGAAGACAAGTTACCTGATCGGAATTGTGGATGAAGAAAAATTTGTGTGCCACATTTATTACGGAAAGAAACTTTCCGGACACAGGGCAGAGTATCTGATGCGCACGGCAGAGTCTCCTTTCCTGCCTTCCCAGAATGCGAGAGACCGTCAGGTTGTTCTGGACTGTCTTCCGATGGAATACACCTCCAACGGTGTGGGAGATTATAAAGAAAGCACAATCAGCGTCAGAACAAAAGCGGGAAATGTGGCAGTACAGCCAACCTTTGAATCTTATCGTATTTTTCAGGGAAAACCGAAGCTGGAAGGACTTCCGGCTACCTTTGGAAAAGAGGGAGAATGCACTACACTGGAAATTCTCTGCAGAGATGCTGTCCTGAATCTGGAGGTTCTCCTTCGCTATTCCGTGTTCGAAGATGTGGATGCGATCATCAGAAGTGTGGAGATTACTAATAAGGGAGAAGAATTGCTTTTGACCCGTGCTCTTTCCGCTTGTTTGGATATGGATAACCGTGATTTTGAGATGATCACGCTTCACGGAGGATGGGCGAGAGAAAGACATATGCAGAGAAAACCTGTGGGATACGGCAGACAGTCTGTGCTGTCAAGACGCGGAGAGACAAGCCATCAGGATCAGCCATTCATGGCCCTTGTGACGCCGGGAACGAATCAGGAAATGGGAGAAGTCTACGGTTTTCATCTGGTATATTCCGGAAATTTCCTTGTGCAGACAGAAGTAAATCAGTTTGATATTTGCCGTACAGTAATCGGTATCAGCCCGGAGGATTTTGGATGGAAACTTGAGACCGGCGAAAAATTTGTGACGCCGGAGGCAGTTTTGGTATATTCCGGGGAAGGTCTGGGGCAGATGACAAGAACGTTCCATAACCTTTACCGCAGACATTTGATTCGGGGAGAATATCGGAATAAAAAACGCCCGATTCTCATCAACAACTGGGAGGCTACCTATTTTAATTTTAACACGGAGAAACTGCTGGACATTGCCAGAGAAGCTTCGGCTCTTGGCATTGAAATGCTTGTCATGGACGACGGCTGGTTTGGCAATCGCTGTGACGACAACAGAGCCCTTGGTGATTGGCAGGTAAATGAGGAAAAAATTCAGGGCGGGCTTGCAAATCTGGTAGAAAAAGTAAACCAGATGGGAATGAAATTCGGTATCTGGTTCGAGCCGGAAATGATTTCCCCGGATTCCAACCTGTACAGACAGCATCCGGACTGGGCCATTGCCGTTCCGGGAAGAACACCTGCGCTGGGCAGAAACCAGTATGTGCTTGACCTGACAAGAAAAGAAGTAAGAGATTATGTTTATCAGTGTGTGGCAGATGTGCTTCACAGTGCCAACATTGAATATGTAAAATGGGACATGAACCGTCAGCTGACAGATATCGGAAGCGCACAGCTTCCTCCGGAGAGAATGGGAGAGTTTTATCACCGGTATGTGCTGGCAGTTTACGAGATGCAGGAGCGTCTGATCCAGGAATTCCCTCATTTGCTCCTGGAGAACTGTTCCGGCGGCGGAGCCCGCTTTGATCCCGGTATGCTTTACTACAGTCCTCAAATCTGGTGTTCCGATGATATCGACCCGGTGGAGCGCCTTGTCATCCATGAGGGAACAGCCATGATTTATCCGCTTTCCGCTATGGGTGCTCATGTGGCTGACTGCCCTAACCATACGGTGGGAAGAACAACACCTTTTGAGACAAGAGGCTATGTGGCGCTGGCAGGAACCTTTGGCTATGAACTGGATGTGACCAAAATATCCGAAGAGGAGAGGGCGCAGATACCGGGACAGGTAGCTATGTATCATAAGTACAATGACCTGGTGAGAGAAGGAGATTACTACCGGATTGCTTCCTACAGAGAAAATCATTATTTTGATTGCTGGGAAGTAGTTTCCGAAGATAAAAAGGAAGCTTTGGTTACCTTTATTCAGGTGCTTTCCCGTCCTAACGTACACAGCCGCTGTTTAAAGCTTCAGGGGCTGGATGCGTCAAAGAAATACCGTGTGGAAGAGACAGGGGAAGTCTTCGATGGAGACGCGCTTATGTACGGCGGAATTCTTATCCCAGCTATCTATGCGGACTTCCAGGGACGTCTGATTCATCTGATTCAGGTGGAAGAATAGAAATAAGAAATAGCAAAAATAACAAAAGGGCTGAAGGCTTGTAAAAAAGCTTTCAGCCCTTGGCTGTCTGTACAAAAAGTTGTGGAAAATTCAGGATACCGCTGCGTCCTGCCTTTTACCAGAGCAATAGTTCAGCCCGCACCATTCGAAAAACCGCACTGACGTGCTTAGTGCGGCTGCACCGCTGTTTTTCTCATGGACTGGCGCTCCGTTCATCTGCGCATCGGTGGCAGGATTTTTATGCAAGCATAAATCCTGCCACTGATGGCAGATGGCTGAACTGTTGCTACCAGATTCCCAATATTTTCTGCATGCCGAGACTTACCAGAGCGATGGCAATCCAACAGGAGAAGCCGAGCAAAATAGGTTTTCCGCCGGATTTTACCAGCTTGACCAGATTAGTGTTGATACCGATAGCCGCCATAGCCATGACGATGAAAAACTTGCTCAGGGTCTTTAGCGGTGCGGTGATGGAGACAGGCAGATTAAATACGGTTGTGATGACGGAGGCAAGCACAAAGTAAAGGACAAAGAAAGGGAAAATTTTCTTGAAATCTACTTTGCCTGCGGATTCGCTTCGCTCTTTCCGTGTCTGCAAAAAGGCAAGAAAGAGAGTGATCGGGATAATTGCCAGCGTGCGGGTCAATTTTACAATAGTAGCTGCCTCAAGGGTGTTGCTTCCGTGAATATCGTCCCAGGCGGAAGCTGCTGCAGTGACGGAAGAGGTGTCGTTGATGGCGGTTCCGGCAAAAAGGCCGAATCCTTCATTCCCGAGCCCCAAAACTGAGCCCAGGGTTGGGAAAATCAGTGCGGCCGCCACATTAAAAAGGAAGATAACCGAGATTGCCTGGGCGATTTCCTCGTCGTCCGCATCAATGACAGGGGCGGTGGCGGCGATGGCGGAACCTCCGCAGATGGAGGAACCAACCCCGATCAGTGTGGAGATTTTGGACGGGATTTTTAAAACCTTGCTCAAAACAAAGGCGGTAAGCAGGGAAATGGAAATGGTGGATAAAATCACAGGCAGCGACTGCTTTCCTTTTGCCAGTATATCCGACAGATTCATGCCGAATCCCAATAAAATCACCGCGTATTGCAATATCTTTTTGGATGTATACGTAATACCTGCCTGAAAGGAAGACTTGTCCTTTAAAAACAGCGTAAGGATCATCCCCGCCAGTATGGCAAATACAGGCCCGCCTATAACGGGAAATCTTTCCCCCAAAAACCATGCCGGAAGCGCAATAACCAGGCACAGCAGCAATCCTTTTACATTCTTTTTCAGTGTACTCATAATTCCTCCTGTAAAATTCGTTACTTTTATTTTTTCCCAAGGCCTCTGTAGCGTCAGTGTACAGGGGGACAATACGCCTCAGCCCTGTAAATTCGCCTGTTTTCTACGTTATCCTCAGTCAGCGTACGTCCAGTACGCTTCCATCGTCTGCCTTAAAAACAGACGAATTTTCGAGGGCTGAGGTCGCAGAGTCAAAAATAAACTGATTTGTGCCTCTGCAAGGCACTTGAACGACGCGTACCGGACGTACGCGGAGCGAAAGTAACGCAGCAGAGACGCAAATTCAGTCATTTTTGACCGTATTGCCCCCTGTATACTGACGCTAACATACATGTATGAAAAAACGAAAACTTTTGACTGCCCCATTCTATCAAAAGAAAATGATAAAATGAAATGATAAATGTTTATTTATAAATAAAAATAATTTATAATGTAAAATACCAGGGGCGAAAGGGATTGCTTTTCATGCTTGCATGAAAAAGCAATGCTTTGAGCCCCGCCAGATAAGAGAATGTAGCCCGGAAGGGCGGAATTCTCTTATCTGTTGGATTGCGGGAGCATGAAATGCGGAGCAATCCGTGGTATTTTAGGAAAAGATATAGCTGGAGAAGGGTTAAAAGGTCATGTTTTTCACGCTTGCATGAAAAAGCAATCCTTTGAGCCCCTGGCAGATACAAGTAGAACAGAAGAAGGAACGGGAGTAGTTATGCAGGATTTCAGAATGGAAACCTTTCTGACTGTTTGCAGAAATATGAATTATACCAAGGCGGCGGAGGAGCTTTGCATCACCCAGCCTGCCGTGTCCCAGCACATCAGGCATCTGGAAGAGTATTACGGCACGAAGCTGTTTATCAGCGAAGGCAAAAAGATGCGGCTGACAGAGGCGGGCAAGCTTTTGCTGAGCGCCGGGATCACCATGAAACATGACGAATATTATTTGAAAGAAAAAATGGCGGAGGCAGCCAACAGCCGGACGAATCTGGTATTTGGCGCCACTTTGACCATTGGAGAATATGTGCTGCCCAGAAAGCTGAACCGCTATCTTACCAGAAATCCGGATACGGTTACCCGAGTGACGGTGGGAAATACCCAGGAGCTTTTATCCAAAATAGATGCGGGAGAGCTGGATTTTGCCATGGTGGAAGGCTATTTTTCCAGAAAGGATTACGATTACAAGATTTTTTCCACAGAAAGGTTTGTGGCAGTGGCGGCTTCGGGGTATCCCTTTGCGAAAGAGCCGGAAATTATCGAAGATTTGTGCAGTCTGCCTTTGATCGTGCGAGAGCCGGGCAGCGGCACCAGAGAGGTTCTGGAACGGGTGTTGGAAGGGAAAAATATGTCTCTGTCTGATTTTAATATGCAGATGGAAATTAACAACATACAGGTGATCAAAAAGATGGTGGCAGGCGGTCACGGCATCACGTTTTTGTACCGGGCAGCTGTGGAGCAGGAAATACAGAACGGTACGTTAAAAGAGATAAAATTAAAAGATTTTGACGCCAGCCATGACTTTTATTTTGTCTGGAGAAAAGACAGCATTTATGCCAGCCATTATGAGGAACTTTTCCGGGATCTGGCCTGGGATAAGACAGGAGATATTTGAGAAAGAGAGAAAAAGATGGAAACAAAATGCAAAAATTTTAAAAAATGCGGAAGCTGCAAGTATTTGAATCTTTCCTATGAGGAGCAGCTTGCCCTGAAGCAGAAAGAGGTAAAAAAACGGATGCAGTCTCACTGTACGGTGAGAAACATAATCGGCATGGAAAATCCATGGCATTACCGCAACAAAGTGCACGCGGTATTTTCCAGGGACAGAAAAGGAAATCCCATTTCCGGTGTCTATGAGGAAAAAAGTCACCGCGTCATACCGGTGGAGCTTTGTCTGATCGAAGATGAAAAAGCCGATGCGATCATCGGAACCATTCGGGGAATGTTAAAGTCTTTCAAAATAAAAGTTTACGATGAAGATACCGGCTACGGATTGCTGCGTTATGTTCTGGTGCGCCGGGGTTTTCAGACCGGAGAGATTATGGTGGTGCTTGTGACAGCGTCTCCGATTTTCCCTTCCAAAAGAAATTTTATCAACGCTTTGAGAAAAGCGCATCCGGAAATCACAACCGTAATTCAGAATATCAACGACAGAACGGACAGTATGATACTGGGAGAGAGGCAGCAGGTACTTTACGGCAAGGGGTACATAGAGGATATTCTCTGCGGCTGCCGCTTTAAAATATCCCCGGCGTCTTTTTATCAGATTAATCCGGTTCAGACGGAAAAACTTTATGGAAAAGCCATAGAGCTGGCAGGTTTGAGCGGAAGGGAAAGGGTGATCGATGCATACTGCGGCATCGGGACGATAGGTCTGATTGCTGCCGAAAAGGCGAAAGAAGTGCTGGCGGTGGAGTTAAATCCCAATGCGGTGCGTGATGCGATAGGCAATGCAAAGGCCAATGCGATCCGAAACGTACGCTTTTTCAAAGATGACGCAGGGCATTTTTTAAGCTCCATGGCGTCTTTGGGGGAAAAGGCAGACGTTGTTTTCATGGATCCTCCCCGTGGGGGAAGCAGTGAAGAATTTCTCTCAAGTGTGGCGCAGATGGGGCCGGAAAAAGTGGTTTATATTTCCTGCAATCCCGAAACACTGGAGAGGGATGTGTGCTTTCTGGAAAAAACAGGGTATGAACCAAAAGAAGTGTGGCCGGTGGACATGTTTCCGTGGACGGCCAGCATAGAGGCAGTGTGCCTTTTGGAGAAAAAGACAGAAACCAAGAGGGGAAAAGACAGCAAGAAGCCGTACAGGCGGCAGAATGAGAGGAAATATGGAACAGAAAAGTAATCAGAAAAACGGGAAGTTTTCTTCTTCCCTGGGCTTTGTCATTGCCTGTGTAGGCTCGGCGGTGGGACTTGGAAATATATGGATGTTCCCTTATCGTCTGGGGCAGTATGGAGGAGCAGCCTTCCTCATTCCCTACATTCTGTTCGTGATTTTGTTCGGCCTGGTAGGGCTTTCCGCAGAGTTTGCCATTGGCCGCAGGGCCAGAACCGGAACCATAGGGGCTTATGAGTATTGTCTGGCTTCCAGAAATAAAGGGAAAGTCGGAGCGGCCATAGGATGGCTGCCGCTGCTTGGTTCCATGGGAATTGCCATCGGTTACGCGGTGATTTTAGGATGGGTGCTGCGCTTTTTGTTTGGAGCAATTACCGGAAGCATGTTTTCTGTGGATGCGCAGACCTATTTTTCTCAGGCCACAGGAGATCTGGGCAGTGTGGGATGGCATTTTGCCATTGTGCTGTCTGTGACGCTGATTCTTGTGGCGGGAGCTGCCGGCGGAATCGAAAAAGTGAGCAAAGTAGTGATGCCTTTGTTTTTTGTCCTGTTCCTGATATTGGCTGTACGGGCGGCCATGCTGCCGGGAGCTGAGGAAGGCTACCGTTTCCTGCTGGTTCCCCGCTGGGAACTGTTGCTGCAGGCGGATACCTGGGTGATGGCTATGGGGCAGGCGTTCTTTTCTCTGTCCATCGCAGGCTCCGGCATGATCGTTTACGGAGCTTACCTGGACGGAAAGGCGGATATTCCAAGGGCATCAATGCGTACTGCTTTTTTTGACACTCTTGCAGCGCTGCTGGCTGCTTTCGCCATCATGCCTGCGGTTTTTGCCTTCGGAATTGATGCGACCAAAGGGCCGGCGCTGATTTTTATCACGCTGCCTCAGGTATTTGCCCAGATGCCTTTTGGAAAAGTGTTTGCCGCATTTTTCTTCCTGTCTGTGCTTTTTGCAGGAATCACATCCCTGATCAATATGTTTGAGGCAGTGATTGAAAGCTGGCAGAATAAATTTAATCTGCCAAGAGAGATGGCGGCGATTGTCTGCGGTGTGCTGACTTTTGCCGTGGGTCTTTTTCTGGAGTCGGAGCCAAAAGTGGGAAGCTGGCTGGATTTTATTACGATCGTGATCGTACCTCTGGGGGCGGTTATGGGAGCTGTCAGCGTGTACTATATTCTTGGTTACTCCAAAATCAGGGAAGAGCTGGAGAAAGGACACGGAAAGAAACTTCCTGCCGTATTCGGTTTTCTGGCAAAATATATTTACGTGCCGTTTACTGTGCTGGTACTTATTCTCGGATTCGTTTATAAAGGAATCGGCTGAAAAGTCCGGAAAGAGAGGGTGTTATGAAATTTACAATACTGACGGAGAATACAGCAAACAAAAGAGGAATCCTTGCGGAACACGGCCTGTCAGTCTGGATTGAGGCGAAAGGGAAAAAACTTCTTTTTGACACCGGACAAACGGACGTTTATCTGAAAAACGCGCAGAAACTGGGGATCTGCGTTGAGGACGCGGACGCCGTCATTTTCAGCCACGGACATTATGACCATTGCGGAGGTTTTGCCTGGTTTCCTCAAAAAGGGAAAAAAGTCTATCTTGGAAAAGGGGCTTTTGAGGAAAAGGGAAGGATGGCTGAAAAGAGCGGAAATCCGAAAGAACATTTCTTTTACCCCATTGGAATCAGGTATGAGAAAGACAAAAACGGTGCAGACTACGAAGAAGGACAGGGAAAGAGAGAGATTTTTCCGGACATCTTTTTGATCTCACCTATTCCTGCAGTGTTTGACTGGGAGCAGGTGGACAGCAGCTTCTGCATCCGCACCCCTTTGGGAATAAAGAGAGATTTCATGGAAGACGAACAGCTTTTAGTCATAAGAGAGCCGGAAGGGCTGTATGTATTTACAGGCTGTGCTCATGTGGGGATTGCAAACTGTCTGGAATTTGTAAAGAGCAGCTTTCCGGGGGAGAAGATTCACACCCTTCTTGCGGGAATGCACTTAAGGGGCTGTGGCAAAGAACGGCTGGAACGAACTATTTCAAAATTGAAGGAAGATGCGATAGAGCGAGTGATTCCTCTGCACTGCACGGGAGTCATGGCGGCCTGTCAGATAAAACTGGCGCTGGGAGAGCGCTGTCAGTTGGGGGAAGCGGGGAAAAGTTTTTAAATCCCATTGGGACAGAGAGGAATCAGGACAGTAAAAATGGGAAATGTGATCGACTACATAAAACAATACGGAAGCTATTCTTTTTTGGAAAAACCATGTACGGAGGCGGATATGTTGGTATTTGCCCAGCTTTCCTATCTGAAGTTTGACGGAATGGCCGCTCCTTTAAAGCAGATCGGAAATCCCATCAGCTTTGCGGACAGAAGCTGGGTGAAGGAAGATGTGATGTTTGCGGATAAAAGATACGAGAAAGAAAACCGGCAGCTGTGGGCAGCAGTGACGGAAAGCAAAAGGTTTGGCGATATGCAGATTGATGCATATGTGAATCTGGTGGATGAAAAAGTGGAAACTCAGTTTTCGGCCATGCTCCTGCTGCCTTCCGGGATTTCCCCGGTGGTTGTTTTCCGCGGTACGGACGAAAATATTGTGGGCTGGAAAGAAGACTTTAATATGGTCTACAAAAAGCCGGTGGAAGCGCAGAAACTGGGACTTTTGTATGTAAATGATATCGGGGAATGGCTGGACGGGGAATTTATGATCTGCGGACATTCCAAAGGAGGAAATCTGGCAGTTTACAGCGCTGTAAATGCAAAGGAATCCGTAAAAGCGAAAATCAAAGAAGTGTACAGCTTTGACGGCCCGGGATTCCGTCCGGAAATAAGAAGCGGGGAAGAATGGGAGAAAATGGAGAGAAAAATAAAGCGCTATATTCCCCAGTCTTCACTGGTGGGCATGCTGTTTGAAAGACCGGAGCGGGCGGTAGTAGTCAGCAGCCGGAATTTTGGTATTTTCCAACATGATTTATACAGCTGGAGAATTGAAAAAGACGGTAGATTCAGCCGGATTCCGGAGCTGCAGAAACGGAAAATGATGAGAGGCGATATTCTGAATGAATGGATTTTTTCGCTGAGCCAGGAAGAGGCGGAGACTTTTGTGGAGTCCCTTTATAAGGTCATCATGTCTTCGGGAGTTTCCACGGTCATGGAGTTTGAGGCGGATTTAAAAAACTGCATGAAAAAGGTAATGGCAGCCATGAAAGAGCTGGATGGGGAAACCAGACAGAAAATCAGGCAGATTTTCAAGGAACTGATCAAAATAGCCACAACGGCGCTTCTGGAGGAAAGAAGGCGGAAACATGAGTAAAAAGACCGTATTTCACATTGATGTAAACAGCGCATTCTTAAGCTGGAGCGCTATTTACAGAATGGAAGTTCTGGGGGAAGAACTGGATTTGAGAACTGTGCCTTCCATAGTGGGCGGAGATCAGCAGTCCCGCCACGGAATTGTACTTGCCAAATCCACGCCTGCAAAAAAATACGGCATTCAGACGGCGGAGACGATACAGTCGGCAAAGAGAAAATGTCCCAACCTGATTGTAGTTCCCGCCAACTATGAGGTGTATGTGCAGCAGTCCCGCCGCTTGAATGAAATTTTGAAAAAATATTGTGACCGGGTGATTCCTTACAGTATTGACGAGTCCTGGGCGGAATTCGAGGGCTTTGAACATCTTTATGGAGATCCTGTGGAATTTGCACAGAAGCTTAAAAAAGAAATCAGAGAAACTTTGGGATTTACGGTAAATATCGGAATTTCCACCAACAAGCTTCTTGCAAAAATGGCTGGCGATCTGAAAAAGCCGGATATGGTCATCACTCTTTTTCCGGATGAAATTGAGAAAAAGCTGTGGCCTCTTCCCGTCGGCAGACTTTTGTTTGTGGGAAAGGCGGCGGAACAGAAATTGAAAAGCCTTGGAATTTATACAATAGGAGAGCTGGCAAATGCGGATTTATCCATGATAAGAGCCCATATGAAAAAGCAGGGGGAGGCTATCTGGAACTATGCCTGGGGACGGGAAAGCGAAGGTATGTTTGAAGAGCAGGGAGAAAACAAAGGCTGCGGCAACAGCATTACTACGGCTGAGGATGTGACGGATAAAAATCTTGCCCGTCAGATTTTGCTTTCCCTGTGTGAAACGGTGGGAATGCGGCTGCGGGCGGAAGGACACAAAACGTCCTGCGTCTGTGTGGGGATTCGGACAAGCAGTTTTGAAAACAGCACAAGGCAAATGCAGCTGGATTCCGCCACGGATGTGACGGAGGAGATTTTTGAAACAGCCTGCCGGCTTTTGGACCGGGTGTGGGATGGAAGAAAACCTCTGCGGCTTTTTTCGGTCTCCGCAGTTCGCCTGACCCATGACGAGTACAGGCAGTACAGCCTTTTTGAACAGAAGGATTATGAAAAGCTGGAAAAATGCAACAAAGCCATGGACAGCATAAGGGCCCGCTTCGGAGAGGGCGCTGTCATGAGAGCCAGCTTTTTGAAAACTTCCGTTTCGCCCACTTCAGGCGGCCTGAACAAAGCCAAAAGGCAGGTTAGGCAAACCGGCGCAGGGAAGAGGGAACAGACATCCGAGGAAAAGAAGGAAAACCTGCAGCGTCCTATTGACATTTCAAAGCAGGGGAAAATATAATAGGGATAATCAGAAACATAAGAATCATATCAGGAGGATTTATTATGGCGGTCTATATCAACGAACCATCTCATACCTTTAACGAGTATTTGCTGATTCCGGGGTATTCCTCAACGGAATGCATCCCGGCAAATGTGTCTTTAAAGACGCCCCTGGTAAAATACACAAAAGGTGAAAAACCGGAAATTGAATTGACGATTCCGATGGTGTCAGCAATCATGCAGTCAGTGTCAGGGGACAAACTGGCAGTGGCGCTGGCAAAAAGCGGAGGTATTTCCTTTATCTATGGCTCTCAGACAATCGAGGAAGAAGCAGCCATGGTAGCCAGAGTAAAAGGATATAAAGCAGGATTTGTACCCAGCGATTCCAACATCCGTCCGGATGCAACTTTGGCAGATATATTGAGATTGAAAGTACAGAGCGGACACTCCACAGTAGCTGTAACCGATGACGGAACAGCAAACGGAAAACTGCTTGGTATTGTTTCCAGCAGAGATTATCGTGTCAGCAGACTTCAGGAGTCTACACCGGTATCAAGCTTTATGACTCCTTTGGAGAAATTGATTACCGCCAAAGACGGAATTACTCTTAGCGAAGCCAACGATATTATTTGGGATCACAAACTGAATTCTTTGCCGATTGTTGACGAAGAAGGCAGACTGACTGCATTTGTGTTCCGTAAAGACTATGACGAGCACAAAGAAAATCCCGGAGAAATGCTGGATAAACAGAAACGTTATCTGGTAGGCGCCGGAATCAATACCAGAGACTATAAAGAAAGAGTTCCTGCTTTGCTGGAAGCAGGCGCAGATGTGCTTTGTATCGATTCTTCAGAAGGATTTTCCGAATGGCAGAAGCTTACACTGGAATATATCCGGAAAGAGTACGGCGACAAGGTAAAAGTCGGAGCCGGAAATGTAGTAGATAAAGAAGGATTCCTGTTCCTGGCTGAATGCGGCGCTGACTTTGTAAAAGTAGGTATCGGCGGAGGTTCTATCTGTATTACCCGCGAGACAAAAGGAATCGGACGCGGACAGGCAACTGCCCTGATTGAAGTCTGCCAGGCAAGAGATGAATATTTTGAAAAGACCGGAATCTATATTCCTGTCTGCTCAGACGGCGGAATCGTTTATGACCACCATATTACACTGGCACTGGCTATGGGCGCAGATTTTGTTATGCTGGGAAGATACTTTGCTCGATTCGACGAAAGCCCGACCCGCAAGATGATGGTGAACGGCAGCTATGTGAAAGAATACTGGGGCGAAGGTTCCAACAGAGCCAGAAACTGGCAGAGATATGATCTGGGCGGAGACAAGAAACTATCATTCGAAGAAGGCGTGGATTCTTATGTTCCTTACGCCGGACCGCTGAAAGAAAACGTGGACAGAACACTGAGCAAAGTAAAATCCACCATGTGCAACTGCGGTGCGCTGAATCTTGGCGAACTTCGCGATAAGGCTAAAATTACTCTGGTTTCTGCAACAAGTATTGTAGAAGGCGGCGCTCATGACGTTATCCGCAAGGAGAATTCCGTACAGCCTGTATTATAAAAATTAATCAGCATCTGTGAGTGCGGATGCTGCTATTCAGACAACGGCGTAGCTTCGGCTATGCCGTTTCTTTGTCATGAGGGGAAGGATGGAGTTATGTGCTGATATCATTGTTTATAATCAAACAAGAAATGGGAAGCTATTGAAAAAATACTTGTCAAAGAACCTTTGCTCGATGATAGATTCCTTGTAAAAGGCAGATTGCTTTACTTTAAACAGGATTCTCTTGCATAATAGTGTTGAAAGGGAGACGAAGCCATGAATGAGATATTATCACAGAAAAGAGGGCGATACCATGAATATAGGAAATCAAATAGCAACAATTCGTAAAGAACAGCAATTAACACAAGAAAAATTTGGCGAATTGTTTCATGTTACCCGGCAAACGGTTTCAAATTGGGAAAACGGGGTATCACTTAGATAAAGATACCACACCAATCCCACGCTGACTTTTGCTCAACCGATACAGCCGGAGGGCTGGATAACAAGAAAAGGCGGTATGCGCCCCGTGGAGGGGTAGCGTACCGCCTTTTCTTGTGGGGGTTTCCAAAGGGGGCAACGCCCCCATTTGGCACACGACTTTGCGAAGCAAAGTGTAGTGTGTTATACGCTCTGTCGGCGTTGCCGTGAAAATGCCGTTGCCGCCGGGGAGGGCAAGGGCATTTGAAGCGGCAGGAAAACAGGGCTGTGCTTGTGTGGCGTGGAGCCGCAAGCGCAGGTCTGTTTTCGACAGCAGACAGGGCGTATATGAACGCCCCCGTTCTTCGTCCTACGCTCTGACTTGTGGACAAAGTGTCCCGAAGTTGTGGCCACACTCCCGGAAAAATAGCAGGACAGCGGGCAACCGTCAAGACTGAAATGAACGGGTTTGCACCCGGTCTTGACCGCCGCCCGCCGTCCCGCTGAATGGGTGGACAAGGCGGCCAATCCCTCAAAGTGCTTGGCCGCTCTCTTTCTGATTTTGGAGCGTTTCTTTTCTAAAAATTGAAATGGGCGGGAAGCCATTTTAGGGCTTTCCCGCCTTGATTACCCTTTAGCAAAGACGGGCGAGGCTGTCAACGGCGGCGCATGAAATGCGCCGTTCATCTTGACCGTTGACTGGCTCGGCTGGCTTTGCTATTTATAAAATTGTTCAACAAAATCCGTATCCTTTAGTTTGTCTTGTACATCATTTCTCCACTTCTCCTGTTCAAGCAGATTTGACAAAGGAGTGCCGAATACATCTTCGATTTGCGTTCGTTCAAAGGAATAACTATCACCGGAAAAGTTATAGGTTATCCCCGACAAATTATCAATCGCTGCCATAGCAGCTACCGAGTTATAAATCAAATCACGCTGCACCTTTTCTTCCCCGATATTCCAAACGGTATCAAGGTAATTTACCGTTAAAGTGCAGGCTTCTGAATCGATTTCAAACTTCATATCGACATTGTTCAGTGGCAAATTCCAAAACAAATTGCCGACATTACTTGCGTTCCCGATATAGGGGTTTTTGTAATCCTCAATGCTCGTTATGTCATGCGTCAAAGCGTCTGTCTGATTTTTTGCATACTCTACTTGTTTTTCCTGATTAGCAGGAATGATCCCAAATTGGATAATGCAAAACAGGATTACAGCAATAGCTAAAAGGCCGATAATCATTTTATTTTTCTTATTCATCTTCATACTCCCTTCTGCTTTTCAGCAGGATTTTTGAAAAGTTGCTGATTGTAATAGGAATGATAATAGTCAATAGTGGCAGATATAACCGTACTGCGATATTCGCCATTTGATAAGGACCGTCAATGTTTAGCGGTCTGCCAAACCAAATATCACTTCCAAATGTTAATGCTGCCATTGTTCCAACAATTACAAGGAAGAACATCCCCCAAATACCCCATGCTATTTTGCTTCGCCGTTTACTCGCTGTAATTGAGAGATATGCAACGGTATTTTCTTTTTTGTCTTTCCTCAAAATGTAGGCGCAGCCGGAAATAATAACAAGCGCAAGCCCTGTATAACTGAATAGCGCATAATGGGTAAAGAGCAGCGGCAAAGAAAAAATCCAAAAAACAATACAGTTGAGCAATAGCGTTTGCATACATTCCAGATGATATTTGCTAACATCGGTAAGCTGATTTCCGTCTATCAGATAATCAATCGCTGACAAACTTTCCTTTGCTTTCTCGGTTGCGTTCTCTGCGCTCAATCCCTGTGCAAGCAGATCGTCCCGCTTTGCAATCATATTGCTCAATATTTCTTCCTTTAAGTCTTGTACCTCCGGCGTTAAACGCTGGTGCCGGAATAACCCGTCAACATATTTTTGTAAATCTATCATTCGTCTTTACCCCCTTGCAGAAGCATAGTAATAATGTTTTTTGCGTGCAGCCATTCTGAAAGTGCTTTTTCATAGGCGGCGTTACCGCTATCTGTAATATGATAATATTTTCGTCGCCCGCCTTGCGATTGGTCGCCCCAATAGCTAACAATATGGCCTTGTTTTTCAAGTCGTTTTAGGCTTGTATATAAAGATGGCTCTTTCAATTCATATTCATTATTGCTGTTCATGGATACAGCTTTCATAAT
>CALWLY010000041.1 GCA_944381635.1 uncultured Lachnospiraceae bacterium | reverse complement strand
CAGCACGTACCTCATGAGTGCACTGATCCATAGTATGAGTTCCTCCTTGAAAAAATCTATTGTTTTTCTCAAGTATGAACTAAAACTCAATTTAGCGAGAGGCGGACGATTTGACGTTTACCAAAAAAGACTACAACGAAATGTGTAGTCTTTTATCATTACATCATATATTAAAAATAAGTTTTGCAATTATTACAATGCCATTGATATTTTCTCTTCTGCCCTAAAATGCCAAACACTGCAGTATTAACAGCTTTATCCACATTAGTAACCCTGACAATGTTATATGAATGACAATAAGGACATTGCGGTTTATTAGATTGTTGTGTTTGTTGGGGCTGAGGTTTATTCTGCATTTTAACATTTTGTGTTGTGCTAGTATTTTGTTTTAATTTTGCCAATTCATTACCAAATTCTTTTGATATAACTTTTTGCTGATATGCCTTAAAATTACTCTTAATAGAATTATATTCAAACTTTTCACGCAGATATCTATAAACACCTCTTATTACAAGATAAACACCTAATAAAAATAATATTATAAAATAAAGCGGTGAAATATTTATCATATATCCATAACCAGATCTGTCTATAGCCCTATATACAAAGCTCGGTAATATAAGCCCAAGACAAACACAAATTAATCCAACATATAAGGATTTAGGCATCCTAGGTTTAGGCGGCATCTGTATTGTTTTCAGTCGCTCTTCTATTTTTTTTCTAAGTTCTTCCTTCTTGTTTTCGAGTTCTATTTTTTTACGCTCTGCTTCTTCTTGTTGTTTTATTCTTATAAAATAATCTTTAATTCCATATCCACAATGGATACACACGTTTGCTGTATCAGAAACCTCTTTCCCACATTCCGGACAATTAATTAATGCCATTTTTTATGTACCTCCTAATCTTTATAAAAACTTATTGTATAAAATTTATTGCAATCAGTATTGTATAATTCTTTCTGTAATGCATTCCTGCTATTTTTTCGTTCTTTCAGATTATTAAATTTTAAAATCAAAAAACTATAACCTAAGAAAACAACACTACAAGCTTCTTTCGGGATAAAGGCATAAATATGAACATTACATTCTTTTTTAATATCCATCTTATAATCTTCTTTCTCAAAATAATGATAATTGACATCTTCAAATCTTATATGTGCATCAAAATCATATTTATCACCAATTATAACTTTCGCTGATAAAAATTTTTCATTTAAATCTTCATCAAAAAGATTTTTTACATTTATAATATAATCACATACATAATCTTCAAATTCATACTCAGGGTGTGAATCGTCTTTTGCATAAATAGCATACGAGATATTTATAGAATTTGTAGGAATAACCATTGTGTTTAACATACTGTATTTAGGGGTAAATTCAAACATATCGTTTATAATATATGTTTTATTATACTCCATTTCTATATTGTGGATTGGATAACTAAAAAGATAATCATTTGTGCCTTCTAAAATCATATTTCTTTTTTTTATTGACGATTTTAAGGTATTTAATCTATATTCATGCTTTAAAATTTCTACGTTTAAACAAAATGGTGCTAAACTTGTTATATACTTTTTAGCAAGTTTTTTATAATTGCAACCTATATCTTCAGGAAGAATAGTTTCAGTATTAACTTGATTTTTTAATAATTCATCATGAATTTTATCTATATCCACCATAATTTCATAAAAAGAAAATAAATCTGAAAGATTTGATAAAGACAATTTGTTCTTAAATATAAAATCAATCAATTTCTGATTCATTTTTAATAATTTTTTTTCGTATTCTAAAGCTTTAGCTTTCTCTTTTTTCTTATCCTTATCTGGTATATTTATAATTTTAGATTTAATATCTTTTTTATCTGCACTCGTTAATTTAATATTATCGTCAGCTTTTTCTAAAATCTCATCTGGCGATTTATATGAGAATATTTTATCCTGCAAAAATACATCGATATTTGATTTATTTTTATTTAGATCTTCTATTTGCTTTCGAATTTCTTCTGACAATTTATAAAATGATAACTTATAAAATTCATCTACACCCACAAGTTCTGCATACTTTTTTAATTCTAAAAATATCAACAAATTCTGAATATGTACTTCATTAATAAGCTTATCATACTCTGTTGTTTTTAATACTGTTAATTCAAAAAAATCTTTTTTTAAATCTTTCATATTAATACCATCTATTATATCATCCATTTTTAATTCATTATCTCTTAAAATCCATCAACTTGACTGGAACTTCTGCTATAGCTGCTAAATTCTCCATGGTAAATCCTTCATATTCTTTACACAAAGAATCCGAGATTAACAACTCAGCTGCAAAACAATTTGCTTCCTTTTCAATCTTACTATTTGAAAGAAAAGTCTCATGACGAATAAAATAACAGTTCTCTCGCCTGTGTAAGATAGCATGTTCAAGCTCATGAGCCATCACAACACGTAACATCTGATCATTCAAGTCCTGGCTTAAGAAGATGTAACGATGTTTCTTTAAGTACATATAGCATCCATCACACCCAATATCTCCTATTTGATATATGATTCCAAGGTAATCCGCAATCTCAAAAGGATTTCTTGTATGGAACTTATTTATATAGTAGGCTACTAAATGCTTTATGTCTAAAAGTCTAGTATTTGTTGACATATAGCACACCTACATTTTATTCTTATCCTTATTTTTATTCGGATTATATTTCTCTTTATTGATGACTTTCAGTCGTTTTAATGCTATTTCTAACTCAGCTCTAAATTTTTCTATAGCTTCAGGGCTTAAATCTTCCCCATCATAAGCAGCAACACCAGATTTACGAACAATGAGCTTTTCCATGATAGAATTTAAGTCCTTATTGATATCTCTTCTATCACGATCCGTTAGTATATCTTCTATACATGAAGATGTATTTTCCATAGATGCGCTTTTATCTACCATAATAACTATATCGGTATCATGTTCTTCATTTGTAAAATATTCCAGAGGAACTTCAAAATAGTCTGCTATTTTCTGTAATTTCTCATTTTTAGGCTTACTTCTTCCACTCTTCCAGTCAGAAAAGGTAGACTTTGTAATCCCAGTAGCTTTAGCTACATCTGCATCCTTAATGCATTTCTTATCTCGTAGTTTGCAGTATTTTTCGTACACATTCTCCCATCCTTTCAAGAAAAGTTAAAAAAGTTATTGATTTGTTCGGAAATCCGTGCTTTTGTATAGACGGTGTAAACATAGACTATATCGGTATTATAGGAAATTTTTAAACTAAAATCAATATAAAAGTTCGGAAATTAAGAAATTATGTAACAGTTATGCGGATTAGTACTGTATTTTTGTTTCCATATTTGCTATAATCACTTCATATGGGATCATTTGCGGCGGACTGTTTGCCGTTCTGCCGCGAAATTTTTATCGATAAGGGAGGAACCATTATGATTATAAAACCGAAGGTGAAAGATTTTATCTGCACAACTGCCCACCCCACAGGCTGCGCAGAAAGCGTGCGTCGTCAAATTGAGTATATAAAGAGTCAGCCCAAAACAAACAACGGCATGAGAACCCTTGTTATAGGCTCTTCAACCGGATATGGACTGGCTTCCCGCATCTGCGCTGCATGGACGGATAACGCTCCCACCATCGGTGTCTGCTTCGAAAGACCTGCCAGTGCAAAGCGTCCTGCTACAGCCGGCTGGTACAATACCGCTGCTTTTGAAAAATTTGCAGCCGAAGATGGTCTGTATGCAAAAACCATTGTTGGAGATGCCTATTCTGCTCAGGTAAAAGAAGAAGTGATGTCTCTCATCCGCAAAGATTTAGGCCAGATCGACCTTCTTGTTTACTCTCTCGCCGCTCCCAGACGTACCATGCCTGACGGCACAGTCTGCAATTCTGTATTGAAAACAGTAGGCGAACCTTATACCACACAAAGTCTTGATTTGGAAAAGAATGTACTGACAGAAAAAACGATTGCCCCTGCTACCCAGGAAGAAGTGGACGCTACGGTTCATGTTATGGGCGGCGAAGATTGGGCCGATTGGATTCATGCCCTGAAAAAAGAAAACCTTCTGTCTGATAAGATTCAGACGGTAGCTTATTCCTATATCGGGCCCCAGATCACTTTCCCGATTTATGCAGAGGGAACCATCGGACAGGCTAAAAAACATCTTTACCGCACAGCTGACCTTTTGACAGAAGAAGGCATCCCCGCTTATGTTTCTGTCAATAAAGCGGTTGTGACCCAGTCCAGTTCCGCAATTCCGGCTGTACCGCTCTATATGTCCATCTTATACAAGGTCATGAAAGAAACCGGCACACATGAAACTACGATCGATCAGATGTATCGGTTATGGAGAGATTACCTTTTCAAATCCAATCCTTCTACCGATGAGGAGCGCAGAATTCGCCTGGATGATTTGGAAATGCGTCCCGACATTCAGGAAAAAGTAATGGAACTGTGGCATAACATTACCAATGAAAATCTGAAAGATTCTGCAGATATCGCCGGTTATTGGAACGAGTTTTATCAGATGTTCGGCTTTGAGTTTGAAAATGTAGACTACTCCGCAGATGTAGATGCAGAAGTACAGATTCCAAGCCTGGTGTCCGCAGAAAATTAAAAGTTATAAAAGAAAATTTTTTAAAGCTTCTGAGCAGGATCATTTTGAACCGCCCAGAAGCTTTTTTGTCTTTTTTAATAAAATTTTTCGGATCAGGTCTTGCTCGTGACGCAGCGTAATCATTTATAATACAAAAAACAGGAGGAATAAGATTATGGCAAAATATAAAGCGATACCGCAGGGCTATATGACCGTCGGCGAAGCGGCAAAGAGAATGGGAGTTACTGTCCGCACCCTGCAATATTACGATAAAGAAGGAATGCTCTCCCCGTCGGCAGAAAGCGAGGGTGGCCGCAGACTCTATACGGATAAAGATCTGGTAAAGCTTCATCAGATCCTATCTCTGAAATCGTTGGGTTTTTCCCTGAATGATATCAAACAGCAATTGATTTCTTTGGATACGCCCGCCGATGTTGCAAACGCCCTTGCCAGGCAGGCCGATGATATACGTCAGCAAATAGAACAATTATCTGCTTCTTTGACTGCAATAGAACAGCTGCGTACAGAGGTTCTGCAGATGCAGACCGTAGACTTCAAAAAATATGCGGATATTATTGTGAATCTGCAGATGAAAAACGAGTTTTACTATCTCATCAAACGTTTTGATGAGGATACGCTTGACCACATACGGCACCGCTTTAACAAAGAAAGCGGACTGGCTTTTCTGGATACATTCAACCGCCTGAGTGACGAAATTCTGCAGCTTCAAAAAGATAACGTACCGCCTGAAAGTGCCCGGTGTCAGCAGCTTACCAAGGCCTACTGGGATTTGATTATGGAATTTACAGACGGCGATATGAGTATGCTTCCAAAATTGATGCAAATCGGAAATTTTGATCATCCCACAAACGAATGGGAAGAAAAGCAGAAACTTGTCAGCGCTTATCTGGAACCTGCCCTGGAAATTTACTTTTCAAAACTGGGCACGAATCCTTTTGCTTAAAACAAGTTTCGGATTGGAGGAAAAATGAAATACGCCATACAAGTAAGCGGGCTGAAAAAAAGTTACGGCAGCCAACCTGTCCTGAAAGGTCTTGATTTTCAGATTGCTTCCGGAGAAATTTTTGCCCTTCTGGGTGTCAACGGAGCAGGAAAAACCACTGCCCTTGAATGTATCGAAGGACTGAAAGAATATGACGGCGGCTCCATCACGGTAAACGGAAAAATGGGTATCCAGCTGCAGTCATCTTCGCTTCCCGCCCACATCAAACCGCCGGAAGCCATCAAGCTGTTTGCCAAATGGAACAAAGCTGAAATTGACGACTCACTGCTCCATGCTCTGGGCATAGAGGAAATCGCGAAAAAACAATACGCACAGCTTTCAACAGGACAAAAAAGACGACTGCATCTGGCACTGGCTCTGATTGGAAATCCGGATATTGTTATCCTTGATGAACCTACAGCCGGGTTGGATGTAGAGGCCAGACTGTCACTCCACGAACAGATTCGGAAATTGAAAACTCTGGGAAAAACCATTCTTTTGGCAAGCCACGATATGGCGGAGGTGGAGGCGCTGTGCGACCGCATTGCTATCTTAAATGATGGACACATTGTATTTTGCGGCACCGCTTCGGAACTGACAGAAAAAATAGGCAAAAAATATTTGATTCATATGAAAACACAACAGGGAACGAAAACTTTGGAAACTGACAATATCGAGGATACTCTGCTGTCCCTGCTCACCCGGTTAAAACAAACCGGAGACAAAGTGGTTGATATCAAAATAGACAGAGGTACCCTGGAAGAACATTTTATAGAAATGGCAAGGAGGCTGAAAGCATGAGTGGTTTTTGGTATGGTACGGCATTACAGTGGAAACTGGATATGAGGAGCAAATCTTTGCTGGTTACCTGTTATCTGGTTCCGCTTATCTTTTTCCTGCTTATGGGCGGCATCTTCACCTCCATTATGCCGGAAATGAAAAATACCCTGATACCGGCAATGATTGTAATGAGTGTGTCCATGGGAGCTTTTATCGGACTGCCGCCCTCTCTGATAGAAACCTATGCAAGTGATATTAAAAAGGTTTACAAGGCAAATGGAGTTCCTCTCTATCTGGGGCTGACAGCCATGTTTCTTTCTGCATTTACGCATTTAATGATCATGTGCATGATCCTTTTCTTTCTTGCCCCCATTCTCTTTGAAGCGGCTCTGCCTGCAAATTTTCCTTTATTTTTTCTGGCACTTGCCATCTATATCCTCGTGTCTCTGAGTATTGGATGTGTTTTGGGGCTGGCGGTAAAAAATCAGTCCAAACTGACAATGATTGCCCAACTCGTTTTTTTGCCTTCCATTATGCTTTCAGGCATCATGTTTCCTATTGATTTGCTCCCGGAAGCTTTCGAAATAATCGGCAAAATTTTTCCCGCATACTGGGGATATCGTTTGATGCTGAAGGATGGATTTACATTGGAAAACTTATGGTGTCTGATTTTCGTATTTATAATTGCTTTAACTGTCTGCAGTCTGCTTCTTAAAAGGAAAAAATGAAAGTTTTTGAAAAGAGAATGCCTGTACTCTTCCATCACAAATAATCTATTGCAAACTTTCCTGATATAGATTATCCTATCTACATCAAAAGGAGATGAGCTTCAATAATTTTCCGTCCTATAAAAATCGGTATACACAGGAAGCTTGAGCCTCTCATGTATACCGATATCTGTTTTTTTATCTTTTTATTCCTGTGCTATTTTTTTAAGCTGTTCTCTCTGTATTCTTCCGCCATTTCCACAAACCTTTGGGCGAAAGCCGGATTGGAGGGATAGTACAGATGGGGAAATCCCAGCCATCGATTTTGTTTGTCCAGGATGCAGTCATAGCTTTTTCCTGTGACCGGCTTTGTTGCCTGACAGTCGTCTCCGTTATAGGAACTGTCAAAATAGTGAAACTCGTGAGCTTTGATTTTTTCCCCTGAAGGCAAAAAGTTTTCCTGCTTTTCCTGAAGCTCTATGTAACCAAAGCGCACCAGTTTTCCGGTGTAGTGACAGGTCCCGGAAAGAACTCCCGCCATATCATAGCAGTTTCCGTCCTTGTCTGTGATTGCTGTGTGCAGATACATGAATCCACCGCATTCCGCCACAATAGGGATACTTTTTTCCGCTGCCTGTCTGATTGACCGGCGCATACTCTCATTTGCAGCCAGTTTGTCTGCGTACAGCTCCGGATAGCCGCCTCCCAGCAAAATTCCATCACAGGGATCCAGCAGTGCGGCATCGTGCAGAGGAGAAAAATATCGGATTTCTGCTCCTTTTTCCTGGAGCAAACTGATATTTTCTGCATAGTAAAAGCAAAAAGCTTCGTCTTTTGCCACCGCAATGACAGGGCGCTGTTCTAACGCCTTTGTTTGATTTGCCGCAGTTGTATTTTTTTCTGTATCATCCGGCGCAGTTCTGGTTTTGCCTTCTTTTTCTGACGAAACAGAATTTTGGGCAGCCTCATCATCCAGAAGCTCTTCGGCCTGCTCCGCTGTCTCTATAATCTTATCCACAGACACTGTTTTGGCAAACTCCTCTGCCGCTTTATACAACTGCTCTCTGATTCCTTCCAGCTCTCCCGGCATGACAAGTCCCAGATGTCTGCTTTCTACATGCAAGTCTTTCTGTTCCGGAAAATACCCGAAAACAGTAATTCCCAATTCCTCAAGCAAAGGTTTTATTTTTTCATAGTAGGGCTTTGACATTCTGTTTAAGATAACGCCTTTTATCAGTTTCTCACTGTCGTATGCCAGAAAGCCAGCAACCATTGCCACCACAGAGCGTCCCATGCCTTTGGCATCCACCACAAGAATGATGGGAGTCCTGGTTGCCCTTGCCAGATCATAGGAAGAACCTTCATCCCGGATTCCGCCCAGGCCGTCAAAAAGTCCCATAACTCCCTCTAAAACGGCAATCTCCTCTTCCTTTCGTCCTTTCAGGAAAAGTTTTCTTGTTTCCTCCTGTCCGGTAAAGAAGGTGTCCAGATTTTTAGAAGGAATCCCTATGGCTTTCTCGTGAAACATGGGATCTATATAGTCCGGCCCGCACTTGAAGGATACCGCCTGTTCTCCCCTGTTTTTCAAAGACTGCAGCAAAGAACAGGTCAGCATTGTTTTTCCGCTACCGCTTTTTGGCGCTGCCAGCATAACTCGTCTGATTTTCATATCGATGCCTGCTCTCCTTCCTTTGCCGCCTGCTCACAGAAATTGAAAGCGCAGATCCATACCGGATTTTCCGCCCGCATCAAATGATAACTGCCCGCTTTCTTTGCCCTGCTTGCCTGCAGCTGCAATACCTCTTCGTTCTCTATGGGGAACAAGGATAAAACCTCTCGAATCTCGCAGATTGTTTCCATACTGATCGCATTGATCACAACACGCATCCGCGGATTCTTTTCATACAAAACAGAAAGGATTTCTTTCATGTTTCCTCCGCTTCCTCCGATGAAAGCGTGGGTAGGTGCCGGCAGCTCAGAAAGTCCTTCCGGCACTTTGGCTTTTAACACCGCAATGTTTTCCAGAGAAAATTTTTCTCTGTTTTTTTGAATCAGAGCAACCGCTTCCTCTTTCTGTTCCAAAGCATAAACCATGATTTCATCGGAAAGAGCCGCAATTTCCACTGCGATAGAGCCGGTTCCGCTTCCAATATCGTAAACCACCGCGTTTTTGTGCAGATTCATCTTGCAGAGACTTACTTCCCGCACCTCTTCCTTGGTCATCGGCACTTTCGCTCTCTCAAATTCCTCGTCCGCGATACCGGGTGTTATTTTTTTCTCCACTGCCCCCGGATTTCTGATCAGACAGGTATATAAGCCCTCTTCCTTAAGCTCTCTGCATTCCTCAGGAGTCAGTCTGCTGATTTTTTCTCCCGGATAGGACAGCTGATACCCGGCCACGATTTGACAGTCTGTCATATCGGCATTTACCAGAGCCTGCCCCAGAGCGTGGATATCTTTTAACCCGGAAAGAAGAAGATAGGTCTTTTTCTCTCTCTGAATCTTTTTTACAAGGTTATAAATCTTTTTTCCGTGTATGCTGGTGACAAGAGCATCCTCGTAGCTTTCCCCGATGCATGAAGCCAAATAGGCTACCGATGAGATACCGGGCAGAATTTTCACGGACGCCTGAAGCTGTCCCTTTTCTATCTCCTCTAAAAGAGCATGGTATAACGTTTTACACCCGCTGTAAAAACCGGTATCTCCGGAAAAAAGGACAACTACCTTTTTCTTTTCCGAAAATCCGTTTTTTTCCTGTATTTCTTTCAGATAAGGAATAATGTCCTTAGCCTGATAATATGCCTTTTTTTCTGTACCGGCCTCAAATCCTTCCAGCATACGCTTAGCGCCCAGCAAAATGTCGGCATGCTCTATGGCATCCCAGACTTCCTTCGTCATGCTGTTCCTGCTTCCCATGCCGATACCCGCCAGTGAGATTTCCATCGTTTCTTTTTTAGCCAGACTCCGGCCGATGATGCCGCTGAGTTTTTCGCAAAGTTCCGGGAAGAACATTCCCTCCTCCAGAGGATGCCCTACAACGAAAACCGGAATACCTGCCTGTTCTGCCGCTTTCAGTTTCTCCTGATAACCGCCGGAAACTCCGGTTTCTTTTGTGACAAGACAGGAAATGTGATACTGCCTGATAACAGCCGTATTCATCTCTTCTGTAAAAGGTCCCTGCATAGCCAGAATCTGTTTTCCGCAGATTCCCTGCTGCGTGCAAAGAGAAATACTTTCCACACTGGGAAGCACTCTCACATAAAGTCTGTTCCTTACTTCCTCTGAAATACAGTATTTTGCCAGATCTTTGCTTCCTGTTGTGAGAAGAATATTGCCCCGGGTTTCTTCCAAAGCCTTTGCACATGCTTCCACGGAATCAAACCAGTGCATTTGAGCTCCTTCTTTTCCTGTCTGCATATCTCTTTTCAGACGCAGATAAGGAACCGTCATGCCCTCCATCGCGCCTTTTATATGATCGGTAACGATTTTTGCATAAGGATGCGTGGCATCCACCACCGCCAGATATTCTCCTGCCTGAATAAATTCCCGGATTGCTTCCTGATCCATTCTTCCCTGATGGACTTTCACAAGCGGATGGGGATGCAGCACGATTTCCCCGTATTCCGTAGCGACACAGATTGTGTGCGCCACGCCGGATTCAGCCAGATATTCCGATAATTTTCTTCCTTCAGTTGTTCCCGCAAATATCAGTATTTCTTTCAACTTGGTATCCTCGCTTTGTGATAAGCTTTCCATTGATTATTTCAGATCCTGAATTTCCGATAAATACTGTGGTGAACATATTTACCTGTGTCTCCCTTAATTCCTTTAAGGTACAGGTTGCCGCCATAGTATTTTCTCTTCCTATGTTTTCCACATAACCGCAGGGTCTTGTTTCTTCTATTTCCTGAAGCAGAATGTCACAGGCTCTTTTCAGATAATCCTTTCTCTTATGGCTGGAAGGGTTGTAAAGCACGATGGCAAAGTCTCCCTGAGCTGCTGCCAGAAGTCTTTTCTCTATTTTTTCCCAGGGAGTCAAAAGATCGCTTAAGCTGATCACGCAAAAATCATGATTTAAGGGTGCTCCCAGCACTGCAGCACCGCTGTTTGCCGCTGTAATTCCCGGAATCACTTCAAGTTCTATATCCGGATATTTTTTCCCAATCTCATACATCAAAGACGCCATGCCGTAAATTCCCGCATCTCCGCTGCAAATCATAGCTACTTTTTTCCCTTTTTCTGCCTCTGCAAAACACAATTCGCAGCGTTCGGTTTCCTGGCGCATAGGAGTGGAAAGCAGTTCCTTATCCCGGAAACGCTCTCCCAACAATCCCAGATAAACGGTATATCCTATGATAACGTCAGCCTGCTCCATGGCATAGATGGCTTCCTGTGTCATCATTTCCTCTTTTCCCGGTCCCATTCCCACAACATAAATTTTATTTTTCACTAAAAATCACTCTCCATTTTCCTTTTGCTATTGCGATTGTCATTCCGTTCTCCGCATGTTTTGCACAAACCAGGGTTCCCACTTCTTCGCACATTTTAAGTGCCGCTCTCTCACACACATTGTCCACCCCTGTCTTTTGCCTTACAAAATCAGAACTGTGAAAATTTCCCTGTACTTCCAGCAGCTGTTCGGGCGTATAAGTGACAAACGGTATCCCTGTTTTTCTGCTCCATGTGAGAAAACCCTGCTCGTCTTTTTTTAAATCTATGGAAGCCAGCCCTCTCACCTGAGAGAGAGAAATTCCCGCCTGGTCAAGGGTTCTTTCAATCAATGCTTCTATTCTTTCTGCTTCCACACCTTTCCGGCATCCCATACCGATCACATATTCTTTCGGTTTCAGCACGATGCCCGCCCTGTGGCTTTGTTCCTCCGATGTAATCAGAATGTCCACCTCATCTTCCGGCGGATAGGGAGCAAGGCACAGTTGCTCAGGCAATCTGTCTCCTTCCTGAAAATATTCCGGCTGTATGGACACACGTATCTTTTCACCTGCCAGAACTTTGGAAGAAACCCTGGCAATCCCCGCCTTTTCCTGAATGGTCAGACTGTTCTTTTTGGCAAACAGATCCACCGCAAATTTTTTGTTTAAATCCGTCGCCGTGGTAATCACAGCCACCGCCTGCAATTTATCTGCCAGTATGCAGGCAAGCTCATTTGCTCCGCCCACATGCCCTGACAAAATAGGAATCACATAATTTCCCATTTCATCCAAAACAAGCACAGGACTGTCGTGCAGCTTATCTGTAACATAGGGCGCAATGGAACGGACGGCGATCCCGCAGGAGCCGATAAAGAGCAGCACGCACTTTTCCTTCATCTGTTCCCCGGTCCACTCACCAAGAGAAGATTCTACCGTCAAAATGTCTCCGTCATCCTGTTTGGATACATAGCTAGAACACTTTGTATACAAAATAATCTCCACTTCGTTCCACACCTGTTTTATTTTTCGGGATAATTCGATTCCCCGCTCTGTAAAGCTGATGACGCTTACTTTTATCATTTTCTTCCCGTTTTTGCCTCCCGGAATTCTGTAGAAAAGTCTTCCGCATAAAGTCTTGATTTTCTGTAATTCTGGTGTGTAATCACATCTCCTACCAGAACCAAAGCTGTTTTGGTGATGCCGTGGGTCTGGGCTGTTTCTTTCAGAGTGTCTACCGTACAAATATAGGCCTCTTCATCCGGCCAGGTTGCTTTGTACACCAGGGCAGCCGGTGTTTTCTCGCTGTAGCCTCCGGCAATCAGACGGCGGCTTAATTCCTCCAGCATGCCTGTACTTAAATAGATAGCCATAGACGCCTGATGAGCTGCAAAACTTTCGATGGTTTCTTTTTCCGGAACGCCTGTCTTTCCTTCCATTCTGGTGATGATCAGAGACTGGGAAATTCCCGGCAGGGTGTATTCCAGATTCAGGGAAGCCGCCGCTCCAAAGCAGGCGCTGACTCCCGGGCAGCTTTCATAGACGATCCCCAGACGGTCCAGCTCATCCATCTGCTCTCTTATGGCTCCGTAAACGCTGGGATCTCCTGTATGAAGTCTTACTGTCACCTTTTCCTCTTTTTCCGCTTTTTTCATAACATCCAGAACTTCCTCCAGGGTCATGCGGGCACTGTTGTGAACCTCGCATTCCTTTTTTGCATATTTTAAAAGCTCAGGATTTACCAGAGAGCCCGCATAAATAATCACATCCGCCTGTTCCAGCAGACGCATCCCTCTGACTGTAATCAAATCCACCGCGCCTGTTCCTGCGCCTACAAAATAAACCATATCAATTCTCCTCCAAAATAATTTTCAGTAAATTCTCAGCGCCGCTGCTTCTCGCCAGTTCTCCGAATTCATTGGCATAAAGAATACACTCTATCTGCATCTTCCCCTGTGCCCGTTTTTTTAGATAAAAGCAAATCCGCTCCATGGCAAGTTCCATGACCGGTCCGACTTTTTTACATTCCACAAGCAGGCGGACAGCCTCTTCTGTGCTGACACATTCCAGAATTTCCCTGATGATCCCCGGATCTGTCTGCTCTTTTAAGGCAAAGGCAGCCAGCAGTTCCATTCTGCAGTCTGCTTCCTTTGAGTGGGTATTCATAATTCCCCCGGCCACTTTGATCAGCTTTCCTATATGACCGGTAAGCAGCATTTTTTCGAATCCCAAGGATACCGCCATGTCGATGGTATCTCCGATAAAATTGCTGCATTTTACACTTCTGTCCAAGTCATAACCGTATTGTTTTTTCATGAAATCCAGACCGTAGTTGCCCGGAGAGACCGCTACATAAGAAAAACCCTGAGCTTTTCTCTGGTTTAATTCCACCTTTATCGTATCCAAAAGAGCCTGGCTGCTCATAGGTTCCACAATGCCGCTTGTTCCCAGTATGGAAATACCGCCCACAATGCCAAGCCTGGGATTAAAGGTATGTTCCGCCAGTCTGATCCCATCCGGTACGGAAATTTCCACAGTCAAACCTCCCCTGTAATCTGCAAGATCGCAGATTTGTCTGACTTCTTTTTCAATCATTTCTCTGGGCACATGGTTGATCGCCGCATTTCCCACAGGCTGATCCAGCCCCGGCTTTGTCACTCTTCCGACGCCGAAACCGCCGTCAATGGTGACTGATGCCAGATCTGTTTCCCCTTCCGTCTCGTTCAGGGATACCGTTGCATAAATTAACGCACCTGTGGTAATATCCGGGTCGTCACCCCCATCCTTTTTTACCGCACAGCTGACCTGTCTTTCTCCCAAGGAAATATCCTCAATCTGAGCGGTATAAGGGATTCCTTTCGGTGTTTCGATCGTAATTTCTGTTTTTTTCTTACCTGTCAGCAGCATGTAAGCGGCCGCCTTTGCCGCTGCTGCCGCACAGCTCCCCGTAGTAAAACCGAAACGCATCTTATCTGCCCTTTCTCAGCTCATATAACAGTGCGTTGCAGATTGCTGCCGCAACATTGCTTCCGCCCTTTCTGCCCGCATTTACAATGTAAGGCACATCGGATTTTAAAATAAGCTCTTTTGCCGCTTCCACATTGACAAAGCCTACCGGAACACCGATGATAAACGCCGGTCTCCAGTCGCTTTCCTGCATCATCTCATACAGCTGGATCAAAGCGGTAGGGGCATTTCCCACAACGAAAATCACAGGCTTTTTGATCTGCGCTGCTTTCTCCATACTCACAGCAGCTCTTGTAGTATGACGCTCTTTTGCCAAAGCCGCCACTTCCTTATCTGCCATAAAGCAGTGCGCCGTACCTCCAAATTCTCCCAGAACCGTTTTATTGATTCCGGAAAGTGCCATATTGGTATCCGTCACAATATCCGCACCTTCTGCCAGCAAAGCTTTCGCGATTGCCACAGCGTTTTCCGAGTATTTCATCGTCTGCGCATAGTCAAAATCCGCGCTGGTATGTATGACCCGTTTTGTAATCATCTCTTCCTCTTTCGGCAGAGTGATTCCTCTTTCTTTTAATTCCTCACCAATGATTTCAAAGCTTCTTTTTTCAATATCCTCAGGAAGCACATGTTCTATTCCCTTTAAATGACTCACTTTAACTCTCCCATTTCTTTTATCAATTTTTCATTTTCCTGTCTATTCTTTACCGCTATCCGGTAAAATCCTTTTCCCAATCCTCTGAAATTGGAGCAATCCCGAATCAGAATCCCCTTTGCAAGCAGCGCCTCGTAAATGGGTTTGTCACTGTAAAACAAAAGGAAATTCGCACTTCCCGGAAATACTTTACAGCCCATTTTTTTCAGATTCTCTGTCAAAAACTGCCGTTCCTCTTTCACATAATCCGCTGTCTTCTCGAGATAATCCCTCTCGCCGGCACAGGCACAGCCTGCTGCCTGGGCAAAACAGGAAAGATTCCATTCCGGAAGCTGTCTTCGTATTTTCCCAAGAAGATCCTGATTGCTGCAGACCAAATATCCGAGCCGCACTCCGGGTATGGAAAAAATCTTGGTAAAAGCTCTGACCAGAATAAGGTTATTATACTCTGCCGCTTCCTTTATCATAGAAAACTCTTCGCCGCAAAACTCAATGAAACACTCATCCAGCACCACATAAATCCTATTTCTTTCACAGTGTTTCAGCAATTTATGAAGAAAACTCTTGTCGGTCAGCCTGCCTGTAGGATTGTTTGGATTGGCAAGAAACAGTATGTCCACCTCTTCCGTCAGCTGATCAAGCAAATCCTCAGAAAGACCAAATTCATTTTCTTCCTTGAGCATGTGGTATACAACTTCCTGTTCCTCCGCATTTGCAGCATACTCATATCCATAAAAAGAGGGAACCGGGATTACCGTTTTTTTCGGTTTCAGCCCGTGGACAATGGCCATAAACAGCTCGGAAGCGCCATTTCCGAAAGCCAGATATTCTCCGGGAACTCCAACCAGCTTGCTGACTTCTCTGGTCAATCGTTCCGCCCTGATATCCGGATATTCCTGACACTTTTTCACCGCTTCCTTCAGCGCCTTTGTTACTGGCTCCAGTATGCCCAGAGGATTTACATTCACAGAAAAATCCAACGTCACAGAATTTCTGTAAATATCACCGCCATGTATTTCTTTCATTTATAAAAAACCATCCTCTCTCCTGTTTTTTCACGCAGCCGTGAAACACATGCCCTTTTGCTCCCGGCATTATCTTAAAGCAGATAAATCAAAACCATCAGAGCCAGGCAAAGGATTTCGCCAAGCCACGCAGTCCCATACAACAAGCGGTTTGCCAGTCTGATATCTTCAAAAGATACTTTCCTGCGGCAGTCTCCTATGTAAGGTTTTTTCACTATTTTCCCGAAATAGCTGGCGTCACCTGCAAGCTGCAGGCCCAAAGCTCCCGCACACACCGATTCTGTCTGAGCCGAATTAGGACTTGCGTGTTTTCTCCGGTCTCTGCGGTAAATAGCATATGCATACTTTCCTGAAAAAGATTTTCCTCCCAGAAAAGAAGCCGCAATCATCAGATAAGCTGCAATTCTCGCCGGAATGAAATTCACAACATCATCCAGTTTCGCAGCCGCTCTGCCAAAATAAAGGAACTTATCATTTTTGTAACCGATCATGGAATCCATAGTGTTGACCGCTTTATACAAAAATCCCAGAACAGGGCCTCCCAGCGCAGTGTAAAGCATGGGAGCGATCACCCCGTCGGAAGTATTTTCCGCCACGGTTTCGATAGCCGCTTTTGCCACTCCTTCTTCACTTAAACAAGAGGTATCCCTTCCCACAATCATGGAAACCGCTTTGCGGGCCGCTTCCAGATTCTGATTTTTCAGACATGCATGGACTTTCATGCTCTCTGTTTTCAAACACTTTGTGGCCAGAATCTGATAGGTCATAATAGTTTCAATCAAAACCCCAAGCCAGGGATGAATCCAGTAAGCTCCTGTCAGTATCAATGCAAAGACGATACCGGTACACCCCAGCACAAGGATAACGGTCAAAACGCCTCTTCGAAACTCTTTCTTAGGATCTCTTTTCTGATTTTCCCCGCAGCCACTATCCAAAAAACATTTTTGAAGTTTTGCGATCAGATGCCCGATGGCGCGAATAGGGTGAGGGAGAAAATAGGGATCTCCCAAAATTAAATCCAGCAAAAATCCTAAGAAAAACGCTATGATATGATATTTCATGTCTTTATCTCCTAAAGCAGTATTTTCATCTGCACAGTTTTTCTTTTTTAAAATTTCTTTCTAATTTCAAGTTTGATTCTGTCTTCTTTTTCAGAACACATACATACATACCCGGAGGCATTGGAAACCTGGTAGTCAAAATAATCTCCGCCGCAATAAGCAGAAAGCAAAGCCATGATCGTTCCTCCGTGCACAACGATGCCTGCTTTTTTCGGGCTGCCATCCTGAAAACTTTCTGTCTCTGCAAGTTTCTGCAGCATTTGCATAAATCCGATTTTACAGCGGACTATGAAATCTTCCCTGCTTTCCCCTTCCGGAAAAGGAAGCGTGCCGTTGCTGTCGATCCACGCCTGATAGCGTTCGTCATTTTCCAGATCCTTGTAATTTTTGCCCTCAAAAGCGCCGAAATCCATTTCCTCCCATTCAGAAATGGTATGTATCTTTTGATCCGGATAAAGAATTCGAGCCGTTTCCAGGCATCGTTTCATCGGACTTGTAAAAAGGCAGTCAATCTTTGGATAACTATTCTGCTCTTTCCTTTTATACAGTTCCTCTTTTCCCTCATCGGAGAGAGACTCGTCTGTCTTTCCCAGATATCTGTGTTCCTTATTTGACGGAGTAGCACCATGGCGGATAAACACCAGTTCTGTCTGCTTTGCTGCCGATTCTACTTGATTCTCTGCCCGATTCCGCATATCACTCGCTCCACTTCCTCCGCTTTTTCGGCAAGCTCTATGAGAATCCTGCCTGTGCGCTCTCTGTATTCTCTCTCAAAAACATCCACAGGTACGATACCGTTTCCAATCTCATCACTGATAATGATGCAGTCAGGATGTATCTGTATAAATTCGAGAATTTCCTTCTCCGGGCATCCTCCCTCAGCCAGTCTTTTTTTCACCCAGTTGTGAAAATGGTGTAAAATAATTTTTCCTTCTGCCACGTTCCCGTTTTCGGGAAGCTGCCCGTCCCATATTTTTTCTGCTTCTACAGGGTCTTTTCTCAACACATACTGCAATTTGCCCTGTGCGTATCCGCCTATAATCAGTTTCACTTGTATCTCCCGCTTTCTTCCGATTTTACGCCAGAATGTTCATAAGCGCTGCAATCACCACCATACTTCCCTCGCAGATCACAACAAAGTAGCCTGCCGTATCTCCGGTAATTCCGCCTATCTCCTTCTTCGTGCGCCAGTAATAGTATCCAAAGGCCCCAAATGCCGCCGCTGCCACAAGTATTCCGGCAAACACTGACTGCATGAGCATAAAAGCAACACACAGAACCGTCTGCAGATATAAGCTGACCTTAACAGTCTTTTTCTGAGCGCTGTCCGCAAAAGTAACTAACATGCCGTCTTTTTTCGCCGTCTGAAAAGAGACAATGCCGATACCGCTTAAGCAGCGTGACAGAAAGAACCCGCAGCAGACGATTCCAAGGAATCTGGTATCTTTTATCTCAGAAAAAGCTCCCAGATAAATCATACCATAAAGAACAAGCATAATCACAGAAAAAGCTCCGATATGGGAATCCTTTAAAATTTCAAGCTTTCTTTCCTTTGGCTGGTAGGAATGAAACGCGTCCATGGTGTCCATGAAGCCGTCTACATGAAAGCCTCCGGTAATAAGAAGGGGAATGGCAGCGCCGATAAGAGTATAACACAGTCCTCCCACTTCCCATGCTTTGCAGAAAATATGCCACAGATACAGGCAGATTCCTATTACCGCTCCGATCCAGGGGAAAAAGCAGACCATATATTTCATGTCTTCCTCTTTCCATTCAAATTGCGGAACCGGTATTTTTGAATAAATAGAAAAGGCAATAACCATTGATTTTAATACCCTCATCTTGTCCATTTACTCCTTTCGGCCTGTGCCGGAACTATTGTCTTTTACCGTAATGGGTATTCCCACTACGACTTCCACTACCCGGTCTGCCATACCGGCCAGCAGTTCGTTTATTTTTCCCATAGCCCGGATGTACTCCATCGTTGACTCATCATACTGTCTTCCATCCTCAAATACATTGTTGCTCACAATCACCAGGTGTTCCAGCCCTTCCTTCAGTCTGGAAATTCCCGCTGCAATTCTTTCGGTCACTTCCGCCTCTGTGCCGGGAATTTCCCCTGAAAACATTTCGTTCGCAACAAGATTGGACATACATTCCAGCAAGGCACAGCTGTCTTTTTCTGAAATCTTAGTCAGCGCTTTCTCAATAGCAGTAGGCTGTTCAATCGTGAGAAATCCCTTGCCGCTTCGCAGCCTGCGGTGTCTTTCTATCTTTTTTTCGCCTTCCTTGTCAAAGACCTGCATCGTTGCAAGATAATATTTCTTTTTTCCTTCCGCCAAAAGCCCAATACAGTTTTCCGCAAAAGCAGATTTTCCGCTTCCGCTTCCCCCGATAATAAGTGTCATCATCTTTTAAAACCTCTCATACTGTTCGGTTCGAATATCGGAAAATGCAATTCTGTCGCTGTAAATGCTCAGCGCTGTCTCCAGCAATGACAGCATCATAACCGCACCTGTTCCCTCTCCCAAAGCCAGCTTTGCGTCTATCACAGGCGTCAATTCCAATTCATCCGTGAATTTTTTGATCGCGGGTTCTTTTCCTTTGTGAGAAGCGATCATGTAACCCTTGGTTCCCGGCTTGATACGCTCTGCCAAAAGCGCGGCCGCCATGCTGATCACACCGTCCAGCACAATCGGAATGTGAAAAAGAGCGCCGCCGATGCATACGCCTGTAAGGCCTGCAATGTCAAGACCTCCCACGGTCTGCAGGATTCGAAAAGGATCTGCATGCTTCAGATCGTACTTTTCGATAGCGTTTCGGATCACTTCTTTTTTATGAAGAAGTCTTTTGTCATCCAGTCCTGCTCCTCTTCCTGTCACCTCTTCCACTTCACATTGAAACAGAGCGGCTGCCACAGCACTGCTTGTTGTTGTGTTTCCGATCCCCATCTCTCCTGTGGCAAGAATGTGATATCCTGCTTTTTTACAGTCGTATACGATATCGATACCTGTACAGATTGCCCGTACCATTTCCTCTTCGGTCATGGCCGGTTCTTTGGCAAAATTTCTGGTGCCCAATCTTATTTTCCTCGGAAGCAGTCCAGGAATTTCCTCTTCATTGTTAATGCCGATATCCACCGGAATTGTGTCTGCACCGATAACTTTAGCCATCTTGCACACACTGGATTCTTTTGTTCCCATCTTTTCCGCAACCCCTGTGGTAACCTCCTGGCCGGACTGACTGATTCCCTCCGCCACAACACCGTTATCCGCACACATCATGATAACTGCTTTTTTGGAAAGTTCAATCTGATCGCTGCCGGTCATAGCGCCAATCTGCGCAATGATTTTTTCAAATTCTCCCAATCCATCCAGAGGCTTGGCGATGTGATCCCAGTTTTGAAGCACCTGATATCTGATTTTTTCATCTGGCTTTTCAATAACAAGGTCTTCAATCTCCTGTTTGGTATAGTTATTCCAGATTGGCTTCTTTAAGCATTCCATAAATACCCTCCATATCCAAGCTTTCCCGAAGAATGTCTGCCAGCTTGTCATATTGCTTTTCTTTAAATTTCTGGTATTCTTCCGTTGTTAAGTTTTCCAGGCAAATTCCTTTTTTCTCTGCCAGTGCTCTGACAATGTCCGCTGCAATAGTTCCTTTGTCGAAAATGCCATGAATATAGGAACCGTAAACCTTCCCGTCATTTCCACTTACGACAGGGGTGTGGATCTCTTCTCCGTTTTCAAAACAGGTATGTCCCATATGAATTTCATATCCGGCATATTCCTTTCCGGAAACAGCTGCCAGCACTCCATCCATTTCATTGACAGTTCCTTCCACCTGAGCTCTGACTTTCTGTTCTTTCAGCTCTGTCACAGTGGGAAGCAATTCCATGCCCCACATACTGCCGCCTTCCTCCACGCCTTCCGGGTCGGAAATCTGGCAGCCCAGCATCTGATAACCTCCGCAGATGCCGCAGACCGGTATCTCCTGCGCTTTTCTTTTGATAACAGCCTCCAATCCGTTCTGACGCATCCATTTTAAGTCGCCCATGGTGTTTTTGCTTCCGGGCAGAAAAATCATATCCGGATTTCCCAACTGCGCCACCGATGTCACATAACGCACGGATACTTCTTCCATCTGCTCAAACACATGAAAATCTGTAAAATTGGAGATTCTGGGATAGTGAATCACTGCCAGGTCAATCACTCCCTGCTCCTTCTTATCAAAGCGCTCTGTCAGGCTGTCTTCGTCTTCCAGCGACAATTCCATGTACGGAACCACCCCGGCTACGGGAATTTTGCCCTTTTTCTCCAAAATCTCGATTCCCGGGTCGAGAATGGTCTTGTCTCCCCTGAATTTATTGATAATCAATCCCTTGACTCTATGTTTCTCTTCTTCCTCCAGCAAAAGCAAAGTTCCCAAAAGCTGAGCAAACACGCCGCCCCTGTCGATATCGCCAACCAGAAGCACCGGGGCATCCACCATCTCGGCCATGCCCATGTTTACGATGTCATTTTCTCTCAAATTGACTTCCGCAGGGCTTCCCGCTCCTTCAATCACAATGATATCCGCCATTTCTTCCAGCTTATGAAACGCTTTTTTGATATCCGGAATCAGATTCTTTTTGTATGCAAAATAATCTCTGGCGCTCATATTTCCCAGAACTTCTCCGTTTACGATCACCTGTGAACCGGTGTGATTCGTTGGTTTCAAAAGTATGGGATTCATGCATACCATGGGCCTGATTCCTGCCGCTTCCGCCTGCATAACCTGTGCCCGTCCCATTTCCAGCCCTTCCTCCGTAATATAGGAATTCAATGCCATATTCTGAGACTTAAAAGGCGCTACCCGATAGCCATCCTGCCGGAATATTCTGCAAAGTCCGGCAACAAGAAGACTTTTCCCCGCATTCGACATTGTTCCCTGGATCATAATAACCTTGGCCATATTTTTTGTACTCCCCTGTTTTATTTTACACCGCAGTGTGATTTATCGTTTTTATAGGATAGGAAACTTTATTTCCCATCGTATAAAAAAGTGTCTTCGACACTTCAGCCCCCTAACCCCCACTCATGGGGGAATTAGGGGTTTCTTTTTGTCTCTTCTT
>CALWLY010000040.1 GCA_944381635.1 uncultured Lachnospiraceae bacterium | reverse complement strand
TGGGCAGAAATACCCGCTGTGTTCGTATACTGCTTGATTCGGCTCAGCGCCGCCTGATTCAGCGCCTTACAGTTGGGAAACAGGGCATCAATGGAAGCGTCTGACTGAATCGTAGTATCACCAATTTTCAAAAGCCCTTTGTGGGCTTCATCATTGATGGCAAAAACATAAATCAATTTGTACTCGAAAGAAGTTCCAAATACGGTTTCCATTATCGTTCCCCCTTCACCAAAGAGTAGTATTCCACGATCACTTTGGATCGCCAATCCTTGATTTTGCACCGAGACTTTGCAGGCTTTTGAGCAGTCAGGAACTCAGATTCAATAAAATCAAATATTGATAGCTGATTCATTTCTTCTTGAATATCGCAAAGCGGCGGCCCGTATGTGAGGCCATCCATCTGCCACAAATTCCAGGAAATGATGGTGGCCACCCTTTTTAGCTCATTGAGCGTCGGAGTACGCTTTAGCGCATGCCGCATGTAGTCAATAAAAGTATACAGCAAATTTTCCCGTGCAAGCAATAAGTTATCGCCCTGAAACTCAAAGCCGTAAATACTTTCGTAAGCTCGATACGCCCATTTCAACCATTCGCTTTCGTCGGAGGCATTTTCGGTCACAACCCGCAGCTTGCGATCCAGAAAACCGATCCGGGAGAGAAGTTCAATGGGGTCACCGGTTACTGTATCATAGCGACTTACCAGATAAGGAGCCTCGCCGCAGGAAATCTCAATTCTCCGTGCATCCACATAATGCTTCCAGGTATGCTGCTTATCCTCAGGAAATACGATTCGTTCCGTTGCCGTCCAAGTGTTGTCTTGCGGGATATTAAACACATTAGGCCGACCAAACCAATGCTCGTCCACCAAGTTATTTTGGGCATTGCAGATCCAGGAAGGGGTAAACACTTCTGCCTTGTCTCTGGTGCGACTGTTTTTTTGCTCATGCGCCTTTGCTACACGAGGCTGAATCAGCTTAGAATGAACGCCAGTGATCAGGCTTGCGTAGATTTGCTCTGTCGCTGCATATAGCTCCCCATGCGAGATATAGTCACTGGTTGCCCAGATAATATTCTCTTTTGTTGTTCTATCCTTCAGGAGGATATTAAGCAATTCTTGGCTGTATTGGACAATATCTTCCTCAATCACATCCAGTTTTTCTTCAAACTGCACGATAAACCTCCCCTCTGCCATAATGATAGTTCATTTCTGAGACTCCGAGATAAATTCGAGAATGTCATCCACACCACAGTCCAAAGCAATGCAGATTTTCTCAATAGTTTGCATTGCAATGTATTCATCCCGCTTTAAACGAGTAATAATGTTCAGGCTAATTCCTGCCTGCTTCGCCAATTGATTGTTGCTCATTTTTCGGTCGATCAGCATCTTAAACAACTTATTGTATTGTACAGCCATAGATGCCCTCCACGGTTTTTAACAACGTATAAATTATAGATAAGCATATCACGAATCCGTGATGATTTCAACGAAGGTTTGACCTCGAAATGGCCAGGACTTATATAATCCTGACCATTTCAAATACTACATTATCATCTGGAAATATTTCAGTGCATCCATAATCGCTGCTTCCTTTTCTGGCGGGCATTTTGGCACTTTGGCGTTTTCTTTCTTCGACAAATTATAGTTCTGCCCTACATCCAGACCGCATTTCCGCTTGATCTGGGAGATATACAGAGACGATACCTTCAATTCAAACTTCTCCAGCACATAAGCCTTAATCTGTTCATAGGTCGCACCTTTCTGGAATCCAGACATATCCATATCCTCCAACGAGAACTCCACACGAACCTTTTTCGAGTCGATTTCTCCCTTGGAAAGCAAGACAACCGTCTCCACATGCACCCCCTGCGGGAAGTTGTCCACAACTTTCCCTTTCACCCACTGGTAGCCGTTGGCGCACAGGTATTTCATGTCTCTTGCCAGGGTGGCAGAATCACAGCTGACGTAGACGATGCGCTCGGGCTGCATCTTTATCATCGTGGAAAGGCAGGCTTCGTCACAGCCTTTGCGCGGAGGGTCCACTACGATGACGTCTGCAAAAATGCCTTCCTTTTCGTATTTTTCGGGAAGTACTTCCTCAGCTTTTCCCACAAAGAATTCTGCATTTTCAATGCCGTTTCTGACTGCATTTTTTCTGGCGTCCTCAATGGCCTGTGGAACAATTTCCACGCCGTATACTTTCTTTGCCTTTTTTGCCAGAAACAGGGATATCGTGCCGATTCCGCAATACAAATCCCAAACGGTTTCCTTACCGGAAAGCCCCGCATACTCCAGAGCCAGGCCGTAGAATTTTTCCACCTGAATCGGGTTGACCTGATAAAAGGAAAGCGGTGAAATTTCAAATACGATGCCTCCGATGGTATCCTCTATCCGGTCTTTTCCTCTCACCGTACGCAGTTTCTTTCCCATAATTACATTGGTTCTTTCCGTATTGGTGTTTATGGAAAAGCTGGTCATGCCGGGCACCTGCTGCCACAAAAGCTCCGCCAGTTGTTCCTCTTTTGGAAAACGTTCTCCGTTGATAATCAGGCAGACCATAATCTGGCCTGTGGAAAAGCCCTTGCGGATCAAAATATGGCGCAGCAATCCTTCTCCGCTTTCCTCCCGGTATGCCGAAATGTGATTCTTTTCCATGAAATCGAGAATAATATCTAAAATCTGCTGATTTTCCTTCACGCCCAGAACACAGTCCCGGTTGGCAATGATGCTGTGAGTTCTTCCCGCATAAAATCCGGTGATCAGCTTTCCTTCTCTGTCATATCCTACCGGAAACTGGGCCTTATTCCTGTAATGAAAAGGTTCCTCCATGCCAATAATGCCGGTAAGTTTTTGCCCCGTCTCTTCCTCCGAAAAACCTCCGATGCGGATCAGATGATTTTTCACTTTCTGCAACTTGAATTCCAGCTGTTTATCATAGGAAAGCGCCTGAATCTGACAGCCGCCGCACTGGCGGTGCCAGGCACACCTTGGCTCTATGCGGTAAGGGGAAGCCTTCAGAACTTCTTCCAGTCTGGCGTAGGCATAGTTTTTCTTTGGTTTGACAATCTTTACTCTGGCAACATCGCCCAAAACGGCATCCTTTACAAACAGAGTATAGCCGTCTGCTTTTCCGATTCCCGCTCCGTCCGCGCCAATATCTGTAATTTCCACGGTGAGAATATCATTTTTCTGAAACATTCCCGGTTTGCTCCTTCCATCCTTATCTGCTTTCCTTGGTTCTTGCCTTATTCTTCCAGCCTGCTTTTTCTGATGTTGGATTCAAACAGGCGGTTATAGCCAAGCCAGCCGTTTTCTTTCGTGCTGCCAAGTATTTCTGTAAAAGTTTCCAGCTTGGCGTCTGTGTTATCTGCCATACTGAGAGCCAGCGCTTCCATCAGCGCCGGTTTTTTGGGAGATCCGTATTCCAGTTCCCCATGGTGAGCCAGAATGCAATGCTTTAATTCCGCAGCCAGCACCGGCGGGAATCCCGGAACCAGGCGGATTTTTTCCGCCGCCATCTCTGTTCCAATAATAATGTGTCCCAAAAGCTGTCCGTCGTCTGTGTAATCGTTTTCCGGAAAACAGGAAAGTTCTCTTGTCTTTCCAAGATCGTGACACATAGCTGCGGCAAGCAGCAGGTCTCTTTTTAACACCGGATACGCTTTGCAGTAATAATCACAAAGTTTTACCACGCTTAACGTATGCTCCAGCAATCCTCCCACAAATCCATGATGGATGCTCTTGGCCGCAGAGGAATTTTTAAAAACTTTGATAAATTCCTCATCATGAACGAAAAATTCTTCCAGCATCCCGCGAAGGTAGGGATTTTTGATGCTTCCCACATAATCTAACAGTTCTTTGTACATCTCATCAATATTCTTGCCGCTTACCGGAAGATAATCCGCCGGATTGTATTCCCCTTCCTCACAGCGGCGGATTCTCTTCACGCTGATCTGAAGAGCTCCCTGAAAGCTGTTCACGTCTCCGTAAACTTCGATATAGTCAAACACATCAAAATCCGCAATCCCCGCACTGTTGGGGTCCCAGATTTTGGCGTCCATAGTTCCTGTTTTATCCTGCAGGATCACATTGTCGTAGGGTTTTCCGTTTTTCGTAACTGCCGACTGTTTATGTTTGCAAAGATAAATGTCGTAAACTCTGTCGCCTTCTCTGTAATCTTTTAAATATTTCATGTTTTTTGTCCCTTTCCAACTTATTTCTTTCAGGATGCAAATACCACGTCAAAGGTCATTTCTGTGTAACCCTCTCTTCCGCTCTGGCGCATAACTGTCACTGTTGTGTTCGTCCCCGGAAGGATTTCCAGCAGCGTTTCATGATATTTTGCAAAGGAGTCAATTTCCGCATCTCCCAGTTTTACAATGACGTCTCCGCTCTGGATTCCAACGCTCATAGCCAAAGAATCCATCTCAATGCCCGTCACATAGGCGCCGGCAGGAACTCCCTGATTTTCCTGCACTTCCTTGGGCACATCCGTTCCGTAAACCCCGAATTTTACGATTTCCTGCCCGTTTGACATTTTTTCAATGCTCTTTTTTAAGTCAGAAATTCCATACGCGGTTATCTGGTTGGGGGTATCCTCGTTGGCCGTTTTCTGACTGATAATGCCGATTACCTGTCCGGAAAGATCTACCAAAACTCCGGTTGCATCCGTACTTCCGTAAATATCGGTGGCAATCACTTTATAATTTCCGTCCACTAAAGATATATTCATATCCGCTGCCGTCACCATGCCGTACACTACCGAATTGCTTCCTCCTATGGGTCTTCCAAGGGCTATGACTGGTGTGGCTATTTGGCTGCCGATGAGCGTGCTGCCCAAAGATGCCGGCGCTATCTGGTTTTTGGTTGCCTCTGGAATATTTTCCATCAAAACACTGATAACTGCCAGCCCTGTGGTTTCATCTATCTGTTTCACTTCTGCCGCGCACTGGGTATTATCGCAAAAAGTCACCTGAATCTGGTCTGCCTCCGCCAGAATCGACTGCTCCACCAAAACCAGAACTTCTCTTCCGTTATCCGCAAGAATCAAACCGCTGGTCTGTCCCTTGTTCTCATACGTATCGTTAAACCAGTCCACATCCGATGACACTCCGGTGACTGTGACTATAGATTTGGATACATTTTGCACGAGAGCATAAATTTTGCGGTAAAGCTGCTGATAATCGGCGATATCCAGATTTGCCTGCGGCCTGTTTTCCCAGGTATTTCCGGTGGTTTCTGTTTCTGTCCCCGTCTCCGGCTGTGTCTCTGTCTCGGATTCCGTCTCCTCCTCCGCCGTTTGAGTCAGGATCATATCTTCCGGCAGAAGTTCCTCATTGGCCGGTTCTTCTTCAAACTGCACCTGTCTGGGAGGTTCCTCTGGATACAGCCAATTGCTAAAAATCGGTTCCAAAAGCAGGAACGTAAAGCAGGCAATCAAACCAAACACTACCGCCATGGAAGCGGTGATCAGCGTTCTTCGGAGAAGCTTCTTTTTATTCAAAGGCCTCTCCTTTACTTTCTCCTTGATAAATTCAACATCTTTATTTTTATTCTGTTCGCTCTCTTCGGGTATCTTCTTATCTTCGGTTTCCTTTTCTTTCTGTTTTTCTGTTTCCGTCATCCTTTTCTTTCCTTTCAAAACCTGCAGCTGGCGCTTCGTCCAGATCATAAAAATAAAAAGCAGCGAGTTTCTTTTAAGGTACCTTCTCAAACATTTCTTGTTTGAGAAGTAGCGAGTCTCTCTCATGGAACCTTCTCAAACACTTCTTGTTTGAGAAGTAGCGAGTCTCTCTCATGGAACCTTCTCAAACACTTCTTGTTTGAGAAGTAGCGAGTGTGTCCCAAAAGTTAAAACTTTTGGGACACACTCTTCATTATAGACGATAGAAAAAACGTTGTAAAGAAAGTCTGTCCGTTTTTACGGGAATGTGCTATGATTAATTGTGTATGCACGCAAGGACGGCCAGGGGTCTTTTCGTGTAAAAAAGTGTGTGCCCTGGCACACACTCGCGTCGAGCGCGATGCCTTCAGGCGATAGTTACTTTTGGCGCGGACATTGTTTGAAATTTAGAAATACGGAGAAACACATGAACGAAAAAGTATTACGCGTATTGGAATACGATAAAATCATAGAAATGCTGGCAGACAAAGCCAGCTCAGATCCGGGGCGCGCGCTGTGCCGCTCCTTAAAGCCCATGACTGACCTTGCTGAGATCAGTCTGGCTCAAACCCAGACAAAAGACGCTTTGAGCCGTCTTTTCAAAAAAGGGTCCATTTCTTTTGGAAGCAACAAAGATCTGGGATATTCTCTGCGTTCTCTGGAAGTAGGAAGCACTCTTTCCGCTGCAGAGCTGTTAAAAGTGGCAGGACTTTTGGAAAATGCTGCCCGCATCAAAAATTACGGAAGAAGCGACAGGGACGATACCCCTGCGGATTCTCTGACGGAATTTTTCAACAATCTGGAGCCTTTGACTCCTCTATCCACAGAAATCCGCCGCTGCATTCTCTCCGAAGAGGAGATCAGCGATACAGCAAGTCCGGGGCTTCACAAAGTGCGCCGGGCCATTGCCGCTGCCGGAGATAAAATTCACAGCCAGCTGAACGCTATGGTAAACGGCTCCTGCCGCTCTTATCTTCAGGATGCTGTCATCACCATGAGAGGCGGCAGATACTGTCTTCCGGTAAAAGCAGAACACAAAGGGCAGGTTCCCGGAATGGTGCACGACCAGTCTTCCACAGGCTCCACTTTGTTTATTGAGCCTGCGGCTGTTGTAAATTTAAACAATCAGCTTCGTGAGCTGGAGCTGCAGGAGCAAAAGGAAATCGAAATCATCCTTGCCACCCTCAGCGTATCTACCGCAGAGCACACCGTTGTCATCCGCGAGAACCAGCGTATTATGACAGAACTTGATTTTATTTTTGCCAAGGCTTCTCTTGCCATGGACATGAACGGTACGGAGCCTGTCTTTAACACGGATCATGCCATAAATATCCGCAAAGGACGCCATCCTCTGATTCCGAAGACAAAAGTGGTGCCTATCGACATCCGTCTGGGAAAAGATTTCGACCTGCTGATCGTCACAGGCCCCAACACGGGAGGTAAGACCGTCTCCTTGAAAACAGTAGGACTTTTCTGTCTGATGGGGCAGGCAGGACTTCACATTCCCGCCTTAGACCGCTCTGAACTTTCTGTTTTCACCGAAGTGTTTGCAGACATCGGCGACGAACAGAGCATCGAGCAGAGCCTGAGTACCTTTTCCTCCCACATGACAAGTATTGTATCCATCCTGAAAGAGGCGGACGAAAATTCTCTCTGCCTGTTCGACGAACTTGGAGCCGGTACGGATCCCACAGAAGGCGCTGCCCTGGCCATCGCCATCTTGAACCATCTCCACGAGAGAGGCATCCGCACTATGGCCACCACCCACTACAGCGAGCTGAAGGTGTACGCCCTTTCCACTTCTTTTGTGGAGAACGCCTGCTGTGAATTCGATGTGGAAACTCTGCGCCCCACCTACCGTCTTTTGATCGGCATTCCGGGAAAGAGCAACGCTTTCGCCATTTCCTCAAAGCTTGGTCTTCCCGATGAGATCATCGACGCAGCCAAAGCCCAAATCAGCGAAGAGGACACCAGCTTTGAAGATCTGCTCTCAGATTTGGAACAGAGCCGTATCACCATTGAAAAAGAGCGGATGGAAATCGCTTCCTATAAAGAAGAAATTCAGTCTCTCAAAGAACAGCTGAAAGCGAAAAACGAAAAAATCGATATGGCAAAAGACAGGATTTTGCGTGAGGCCAATGAAAAAGCCCGGGATATCCTGCAAAATGCCAAGGATGTGGCCGACGAGACGATTCGCGTCTTCCAGAAAGCCGGTCCCAACGCTTCCATGAAAGATCTGGAAAAAACCCGCGAAAAGCTTCGCGGCAAAATCAGCGAAAAAAATGATAAACTGACACAGAAAAACAAGCAGCCTGGAAAACCGAAGGTAAAAGCCAACGAAATCAAAAAGGGCGATACCGTAAAAATCGTTTCCATGGGATTAAAAGGTATTGTCTCAAGCCTTCCCGATGCAAAAGGCAATCTGTTTGTCCAGTGCGGTATCATCCGTTCCCAGACAAACATCAACGACATTGTCCTTGTGGATGAAACGTCCGTTTCTGCCCCTGCACTGCAGCGCACCAACAGCGGAAAGATCCGCATGAGTAAATCCTACTCCATTTCCCCGGAAATCAACCTTTTGGGAAAAACTGTAGATGAGGCCATTTCCGCCCTGGATAAATATCTGGACGACGCTTATCTTTCCCATCTTCCCAGTGTGCGTATTGTACACGGAAAGGGAACCGGTGCTCTGAGAAAGGCTGTTCAGGATCACCTGCGCCGAACAAAATATGTAAAATCCTTCCGACTGGGAGAATTTGGCGAAGGGGATGCGGGCGTTACCATTGCAGAATTTAAAAACTGATATTATGGGAGGAAAACATGGTAAATAAACAGAAAATTTTAATTGTAGACGATGATTACAATATCGCGGAACTGATTTCTCTGTACCTGACCAAAGAATGCTTCGACACCATGATCGTGGGAGACGGAGAATCCGCGCTGGCTGCCATTCCTACCTTCTCTCCGAACCTGATCCTTCTGGATCTGATGCTTCCCGGCATCGACGGCTATCAGGTATGCAGAGAAGTCCGCGCTCAGTCAAACGTTCCCATCATTATGCTCTCCGCCAAGGGTGAAATTTTTGACAAAGTTCTCGGTCTGGAACTTGGCGCCGACGACTACATGGAAAAACCGTTTGACTCCAAAGAACTGGTTGCCAGAGTAAAAGCAGTTCTGCGCCGCTACAAGGCTGCGCCTTCTGCTCCTGCAAAGCCCAGCGAGGAATGTGTAGAGTATCCGGACCTGATCATCAATAAGACCAATTATTCCGTCACATACATGGGAAAAAAGGTGGATATGCCTCCCAAAGAACTGGAGCTTCTGTATTTTCTGGCGTCATCCCCCAACCATGTCTTTTCCAGAGAACAGCTTCTGGACCAGATTTGGGGATATGAATATATGGGAGATACCCGCACTGTGGATGTGCATATCAAACGTCTGCGCGAAAAAATCAAAGACCACGCCAACTGGAAGCTTTCCACTATCTGGGGAATCGGCTACAAATTCGAGGTGAGATAATCCATGCGCAAAACTTTATATCTGAAATTCTGCCTGGCTTATCTTATTTTCGGTTTCTTCGGTTTTATTATTGTGGCAACCTTTGTATCCAGCATGACATTGGAACACGAGAAAAGAGAAAAAGCAGAGACCCTTTATAAAGAGGCTCTGCTTATCGCTGATAATTACGCTCAGGGGCTATATAACCAGGAAACTTCTCTGGAGATAGTGAAAAGTCAATTGGACTCTCTTTCCCTCTATTTGGATTCCACCATCTGGATCATCAACCCGTCAGGAAGAATGATTCTCAGCACCGATGCTCCTTTGGATGTAACAAAAGAAACTGTGGTGGATGGCTTTGATTCCACCATCACCACAGGCTCCTATTATACCGTGGGCACTTTCTTTGACAGTTTTTCCGAAGAAATGCTCAGTGTATTTGCGCCGATCACTTCCAACTTCAAGGTGAGAGGATATGTAGTCATCCACACTCCCATGGCGCTGATCCGTGCATCCAGCGAAAGTCTGCTGAATATTTCTTACATTACGCTTTTGATCTTTTTCCTGCTGTCTTTGATCATTCTCATTTTCTTTACCGAGATGGTTTATCTGCCTCTTCGAAAGATTACGGCAGCTACCGAACAGTACGCCGCCGGAAATCTGCACTATGAGCTTCAAGTGGACAGCGAGGACGAAATCGGATATCTGGCCGCATCCCTTTCCTACATGGCCAGCGAGCTGGCTCGCGGCGAGGATTACGAGAAAAAATTCATCGCCAATATCTCCCACGATTTCCGTTCTCCCTTAACTTCCATACGAGGATACCTGCAGGCCATGCTGGACGGCACCATTCCTCCGGAAATGCATGAGAAGTATCTGGGAATCGTCTTAAATGAAACAGACCGTCTGACCAAACTGACAAACAGCCTTCTGACTTTAAACAGCTTAAACACCAAAGGCATGGTTCTGGAAAAAACCGATTTCGATATCAACACGGTAATCCGCGATACCGCCGCTTCCTTTGAAGGTACTTGTCAGAACAAACATATCGCCATCGAGCTGATACTCACCGGGGATAACCTGACTGTCCATGCCGATATGGGCAAAATACAGCAGGTGCTCTACAACCTTTTGGACAACGCCATCAAGTTTTCCCACAACGATTCCGTCATCAAAATAGAAACTACGGAAAAGCATGGAAAAGTATTTGTGTCCGTGAAAGACAGCGGTATCGGTATCCCCAAAGACAGCTTAAAGCTTATCTGGGACCGTTTTTACAAGACGGATCTTTCCCGGGGGAAAGACAAAAAAGGAACCGGTCTCGGTCTTTCCATTACCAAAGAAATCATACAGGCCCACAAGGAAAATATCAATGTTATAAGCACAGAAGGTGTGGGCACCGAATTTATATTCTCCCTTCCTGTGGTGGATGACGAAGACTGATTACAGATCCAGCTTCAGGTCGTTTTCTTTGATCCAGCCTTTTTTGCGAAGAGGAATGGAAATCAGCCAGGTGAGCACTGCCGGAAGGACAAAGCAGATCAAAACAAGTCCCAGCCAGTCAAAAGCGGTTATTGCCGTTTTGGTTCCGGCAGAGATATCATTGATCCATCCTGTGTAGACTCCGATCTGTCCCACAAATCCGCAGGTACCCATACCGGAAGCTACCGCTGCTCCGTTCATCTGCATTTTGAAAACGCAGGTGGCAATGGGTCCTGTGATGGCGGAAGCCAGAGTGGGGGCAATCCAGATACGGGGATTTTTTACGATATTTCCCATCTGAAGCATACTTGTTCCGATTCCCTGAGCAACCAGTCCGCCCCAGCGGTTTTCTTTAAAGCTCATTACAGCAAAGCCTACCATCTGCGCACAGCATCCGGCTACGGCTGCTCCGCCTGCCAGTCCGGTAAGTCCCAAAGCTGCGCAGATTGCCGCGCTGCTGATCGGAAGAGTCAGCGCAACACCTACCAGCACAGAGACACAGATTCCCATAAGGAACGGCTGTAAGTCTGTCGCCCACATGATGGCGCTTCCCACTGCATTGGCTGCTGCTCCGATACCGGGCGCCCACCACATGGATAAAAGCACGCCGGATAAAATAGTCACACAGGGAGTCACAATAATATCAATTTTTGTTTCCTTGGATACCATCTTACCAAGCTCTGCCGCAAACACCGTGATGATAAACACCGCCAAAGGCCCTCCTGCACCGCCAAGAGTGTTGGCTGCGCCGCCCACGGCAATCAGGGAAAACAAAACCAGCGGCGGACATTTTAAGGCATAACCGATGGCTGCTGCCATGGCCGGTCCTGTGGCTGCCTTGGCATAATTGCCTACCTCAATCAGTACCTGGATTCCAAGCTGTTCCCCCAGAGTAGAAATGATCGTTCCGATCAGCAAAGAGGCAAAAAGTCCCTGCGCCATAGCGCCCAAAGCATCAATACCATATCTTTTTGCCGAAAATTCAATGTCTTTTTTCTTTAAAAATGCTGCGATTTTACTGCTCATCGCCTTTCTCACTCACTTTCTCTTTCTGTATTTTCTGACTTTCTCTTAATTCTTTTCTTTAGACAAAAGTTCCGGACAGCTGCAAACACGGATCCAAAGCCCGCCCAGGCACACTTACGGAATTTTCTTATTCCTTCCAGTGAAGCCTGTGAAGTTCTCCTTCCAGCTGCATATGGGAAAAATGATTCTGACGCAGCGCTTCATACAAGACGATAGCCGCTGCATTGGACAGATTCAGAGAACGGATTTTATCAAGCATAGGAATCCTCACACATGTTTCCTCATAATCCACCAGAATCTCCTCCGGGATTCCCGCACTTTCTTTTCCAAACATGATGAAATCGTCAGGGCCGTAGGATACCTCGGAATAAACGTGCTTTGCCTTTGTGGTAGCCATCCAGATTTTTGCTCCCGGATTTTTTTCCAGAAACTCCTGAAAGTTTTTGTACACTCTCACATCCAGATGCTGCCAGTAGTCAAGACCCGCACGGCGGATTTCTTTTTCTCCAAGCTTAAATCCCAAAGGCTCAATCAGGTGAAGCACCGTGCCCGTTGCCACACAGGTACGCCCGATGTTTCCGGTATTCGCCGGGATTTCCGGTTCGTGTAAAACAATGTTCATGTCAGCTTTTGTCTCCCTCTTTTCTAAGTTTTTCCACAAAATCCGCAAGACGGCCGATGGCTATCTTCAAATTTTCCAGAGAATAGGCGTAGGAAATTCTAAGATATCCCTCTCCGCATTCTCCGAAGGCTGTTCCGGGCACTACAGCTACCTTTTCTTCCCTCAGAAAACGGGTGGCAAACTCATCGCTTGTAAGTCCGAATTCTTTAATACAGGGGAACATATAAAAGGCTCCATAGGGCTCGAAGCAGGGAAGTCCCATCTCCTTGAAAGCATACAGCAGATAGCGGCGGCGCTGGTTATAGGCTTCCCGCATTTCCGCCACATCCTCATCCCCGTTCTTCAGTGCATCCACAGCCGCATACTGACTGGTAGTGGGCGCACACATGATGGCAAACTGGTGAATCTTGGTCATCTGCTCTATGATTTCCACGGGTCCGCAGGCATAGCCAAGCCTCCATCCGGTCATGGCATAGGATTTGGAGAAGCCGTTGATCAGTATGGTTCTTTCCTTCATGCCCGGAAGTTCGGCGATGGACACATGGTCTCCCTTATAACTTAGCTCGGAATAAATTTCATCCGAAATTACAAAAATATCTTTTTCTATAATAACTTCGGCAATAGCCTCAAGGTCTTTTCTCTCCATAATAGCCCCTGTGGGGTTATTGGGATAAGGAAGGATAAGAATTTTGGTCTTATCCGTGATGGAGGCGCGAAGCTCCTCCGGCGTCAGGCGGAACTGATTTTCCTCTTTTAAGTTGATGATCACGGGAACTGCATCCGCCAGAATCGCGCAGGGCTCATAAGCCACATAACTTGGCTGGGGAATCAGCACTTCTTCCCCGGGGTTGATCATGGCACGAATGGCAAGGTCAATGGCTTCCGAACCTCCCACCGTTACAAGCACCTGATTTCTGTAATCATATTCCACATGAAAGCGGCGCTTTAAATAATTGCAGATCTCGATCTTAAGCTCCTTTAACCCAGAGTTTGAAGTATAGAAAGTTCTCCCCTGCTCCAGGGAGTAAATTCCCTCGTCACGGATGTGCCAGGGGGTGTCAAAGTCAGGTTCTCCCACGCCAAGAGAAATAGCGTCCTCCATTTCACTTACAATGTCAAAAAACTTCCGGATACCTGACGGCTTAATGGTGACTATTTTGTCAGATAATGGATTTCTCATGGCATTATTTTCTCCCTGTGATCTTCTTTTTTTCTGGCCAGCACGGTTCCGTGATCCTTATACTTTTTCAGTATAAAATGAGTGGCTGTGCTCAGCACACTGTCCAGAGTGGAAAGCTTATCGGATACAAAAGAAGAAATCTCTTTCAGAGATTTTCCCTCCAGCGTGACCATCAGATCAAATCCTCCGGAAATCAGGTAAACGGCATTGACTTCCGGATATTTGTAAATGCGCTCTGCGATACTGTCAAATCCCTGTCCTCTCTGAGGCGTCACCCTCACTTCTATCAGCGCGGACACCTTCTCGATGCTGGTCTTTTCCCAATCGATCAGAGTATGGTAACCGCAGATAATTCCCTCTGCTTCCATGGCTGCCATTTCGTTGACAACATCGATTTCCTCCACGCCAAGTATTACCGCCAGCTCCTTCAAATCGATTCGGCTGTTTCTTTCTATCACTCTCAGCAGTTCCTCTCTCATCTGCCATCATCCTCCCATTTTTTATTTTCTGCCATGGCTTTACGCCCTGCACCAATTCCAATTTTTTCTAATTTCTCGGAGGCTCCAGATAACGGCGCTCCTCCTCGTTTATGACTACACGGTCTCTCTCTCCTGTCACCTTTCCGATGACCGCCGCCGCAATCCCCTCTGCTTCCAGGGTTCTCACCAGATCATAACCGTTCTCTGCCGCCAGAAGAAGACTTCCTGTGGCCGGTATCTGATAGGGATTGGCATCCAACAGGTTGCAGATTTCCACCGTCTCCTGCCGTAGCGGAATTTTTTTCAGATCGATTTCCAGTCCGACGCCCGCTTTTTCGGCAAATTCCCAAAGCGCTGCAAACAGTCCTTTAAAGGCCGCATCGTGCATGGCGGTGACACCGCACTTGCGGGCAGTTACAGCCTCCGGAATGACCGAATAAAACTGTTCAAACTGCTCTGCATCCTCCAGAAGGTAAGCAGGATAGCGCAGAAGAAGTTTCTCCTTTTCCTTTTTTACAAGTTCTACACTACCTTTCAGGCCTGCCCATTTCGTCATGACCACATCCTGTCCAGGCCGGACTTTACTTTCCTTTTTTTCTGAGGGTCCTTCCTTCGAAAACGCTTTCCTTCCAAGACATACGACGCTCACAACCGCCCGGTTTACGGCGCCTGATATTCTTGTCTCTCCGCCGCATATCTGTACGGAAAGTTTCTCCGCCATTTTTTCCGCCTGACACATCATCTCTTTTAAAAAGGCTTCCTCAGCCTCATCCGGCAAAAGAAGCGTCATCTCTGCAGCAAAAGGAATTCCTCCTCCTGCCGCCACGTTGTTGGAAGCTTCCAGCAGAGCCTGAGCCGCTGCATCTGCTTCTCCGCTGTCACATACCGCGGATGCCATCACCGCCGCATCCGATTCAGGCAACGAAAAAATGGCGCAGTCTTCCCCTACACCTGCGCCATTTATAATCTCTTCTCTTTTTGTTTTTAACTGTTTTAAGACGGAACGCTTCAGAGCGCTCTCGGATAAATTTCCGATTTTCATTCCGTTTTAACTCCAATCTCATGTTTTCGGCAGTCCCGGTGCTTTCAAATCACACCTGAGACTGCCGTTTTATATCCCAAATTTGAAAAAACTTTTTCTTTACGGTGCCAGAGCTTGCCCTGCCGCCGCCTGGGCTTCTGCCTGAGCCTGAGCCGCTGCTGCCGCTGCCGCCTGAGCTGCCTGGAGAGCCTGCTGCTGCTCCTGCGTCATCTGACTGATTGCCTGCAGATTTGCCACGGTAGTTTTTACCGTATTTAAATCTCCCGTTGCGATGGCCGCCTGTACCTGCGCCGTAACGTTAGGATCTGCGGAAGCCACCCCTACCGAAACGGTAGTGGACGTCATCTTGTAATTGCTGCTGTTGACCTGTTCGCGGCTGACCTCTTTGCCGTCCACAGTCACAACCTTCCACAGCTTTGCTTTGTAGCCTGTATGACCGTTTTCCGTTGTCTGGATATAGCCTACCGGCTGTCCGCCGTCCGCTGTAATGTTCTTTGTGGAATCAATTTTTTCCAGAACTTCGCTTTCATAAGTAACCTTGCGGTTGGAATCTCTGTATTCCACGCCGTAAATGGTAAACGTAATTTTTTTGTCAGCTACGGAACCTTCGATATAAATCGGGTATTCGGTGTTATTTACGAAGCAGAAATCTTTTCCCGAAGACTCTGCAATCGCCGCGTCCGCGGAAGGATCCACATAATTTACGATCATGGAATGGTTGTGACGCTCTGTCACCTCAAGTTCCGCACGAAGCACTGCGTTATACAGTGTGGTGGATACCTGACAGATACCTCCGCCGATACTGTCCACAACCTTGCCGTTTAAATAAGAACCAGCCATGTAATAACCGTTTTCCTCACTGAAAGGACTTACCTTCTCATACGTGGAAAATTCTTCTCCCGGATGAATAGTGGTGCCATTGATCAGCTCACAGCCGTTTGTCACATTGGCACTTCTGGATTTTCCGGAGGAGGAAAAGCTGGTGGTGAAGGTTCCGAGTACATCTTTTACCTTCAGAAGATCTTCGCTCTTGCCCTGAGGTTCGTCTACCGTCATCACCAGGTCCACGGACACATCGCTGTGCAGCCAGTCAGCCTGGGTGAGAGTATTGTAAATTTCCTGTGCAGACGCTGCGGCGTCCACCACATATCCGGTCTGCCCTTCTTCCACAACAAAACTTCCATTTTCTCTTTTCAGGTGGGCATCCACTGCTTCCTGGTTGAAGTCGCTGCATTTTTCATTTACAACATTGGCAAGAGTGTTTAAGTCAAAATTGACTTCCACCTCAAAAACCTTGTTTTCATGCTCCAAATCCTTTAAAGCCTTGTATCTTTGCACCATGTTTCCGGCCGTTCCGAAATTCATGGCTTCCTCCACAAGGTCCGGGTTTCCCCATGTCATTCCCAGATCAGCAACCGTCACTGTCACACTCTTTCCATCCTGGGATTCCAGAGTGATGGGCCGCTGTCCCAAAGCGTCCACGTAAGCCTGCACCGCCTGCTGTGCTTCTTCCTGTGTCATACCGGACAAATCAACGTCCTCTGCAAACACACCGCTGCGGATTGTTTCGGAAGAGGCCGCTTCCGCCACAAGTCCCATACCAAGCCAAAGTCCCGCACAGAAACATACAGCAACAAGCTTTGTCAGCACTTTCTTCATATATCCTTCTTCCTTTCTGCCAAATCAGAATCCGTGCCGATTTAATAAAGCATAGTTGCAGCCATCGGCACTACCATTGCAAGTATCAGAACTACAATAATAACTCTGGAAATAATTTTCTGTGATTTCTTATTATTAAAATTAAACATAAACGTTACCCCTTTCTGTTTGTTGGTTTTCCGGAAACAAAACCCGTCAGTTCAGCCGCTTCGTCGTCCGGAATGGTTTCTGCAGAAATTTCTGCTGCAAATCCATGCAGATTCCTGCTTTTTTCTTTAAGCACTTATTATAAAAGAATATCAGAATTTTGGCAAGATTCCGTATTGAGCAATCAGCTTGTCAATTTTTCGGCTAGCCTCGTTTTTAGTCAGACTGTCGATTTCATAATCAATGGGAATCTGCCAGGTATCCACCATCCTTTTCAGTCTCTCTTTTTGTACTTTTGTGATCGGTCCTTCCCTTTTCACCTGATAAATAAGGGGAACGGGGTGGAATACTTTATCATATTCCCCGTTTTCCTTCGCCATTCCTGAAAATTTTTCACATAAAATTTCATAAAGCCTTACGGTAGCCATCACATCTCCGATGGCTCTGTGAGCCTGATGAGGGATTTGAAAATATTCGCACAGATATTCCAGTTTCCGGCTCGGAAGCTCCGGCAGATATTTCCTTGCGATCTTCAGCGTATCCACGCCTTCTCTCTCAAAGGAAAGACGTCTGTTTACAGCTGCTCTTTTTAAAAAGGAAAAGTCAAACAGAATACTGTGTCCCAGCAGAGGAAGGTCCTCGGAAAATTCCAGAAAGTCCGGAAGAATCTCCTCGATAGAGGGAGCCTCATTTACCTGTTCCTGAGTGATTCCGGTCAGCTGCATCACCGTCTCGCCAAGAATGCGGTGGGGATTTACAAAAGAAGTAAACCGCCCTGCCTCTCTGCCCTGCTTAATCTTAAGCGCACCGATTTCTATGATCTTATCCGTTTTGGGATTTAACCCGGTAGTTTCCAAATCCAGACAAATATAGTTTTCCATTGTTTTCACCAAATCACGTCTTTTCTTCCGGCACAAGATAAGCCTGCGCCTCATAGGTAAGAGGATTTCTCTTCTGGTAATCAAACAGTACAAAAAACGGCTCCTGACTTCTCTCAAAGCTCAAATCTTTCCGTTCTTCTTTCTGTTTTTCTCCCCCTTTTTCTATCTCTTTCCTGCCCGGAAACTCCAGCTCATCTTCTCCGGCTTTCCATACCGGATAATGAAAAGCTTCCATATGTGTCATGCGGGCAATCTGTCTTGTCTGATAAGATACATAAGCAGACAGAAAAGTTGTGATATTTTTTTCCTTTTTGTAAAATTGCTGGATTTTTTCATGAAAAGGTTCCAGAGCCGGAGCAAATCCAGGACGGCTTTTTAAGTTTTCTCTTAAATACATGTCATATACAAGCAGTTCCGTGTAAAGTTCCTTTCCTTTTGGGTCTGCCATAACGGCAAAATCCAGAAGCACCTGATAACGGTAGGCTCTTGAGGGACTGTTGTAAAAATATCCGTTTTCCTCGTAAAAATCAGCCAGGTTTTCAAAAAAATCAAAAGGACTTTCAAAATTTTTCATTAGCACAGGCAAAATATGAGTAAACTGGTTACTGTTGTAATAAATCTCCACCATTTCCTCAATTTTTTTAAGCCTCTGCACATCCTCAAAAGGCAGCCAGTTAGTATACAGCACTTCGTAGGGAGGCCTGCTCAGACAGGCAATTCCGTAATCCTGCACTTTTTCCTCCATATAGGAGCCCTTCAGTACCTTCAAAAATCCAAGCTGCAGCTGTTCCGGTTTCATCGCATACACGTCGTTGAACGAACGGCGGAAACTTGCAAAATCTTCATATGGAAGCCCTGCGATCAGATCCAGATGGACGTGCACATTTTTTCCGGAGCGGATTCTTTTCACAATCTCAGCCAGCTTCTTTACATCCATCACCCGCCTGATTTCCCGAATCGTATCCGGATTGGTGGACTGCACGCCGATTTCCAGCTGCACCAGGCCCGGCCGCATTCTGCCAAGCAGCTCCAGTTCTTCCTCATTTAATATGTCCGCCGCGATCTCAAAATGAAAATTTGTGACGCCGTTGTCATGCTCCAAAATATACCGCCAGATGTTCATGGCATGCTCATGATTACAGTTAAAGGTACGATCGATAAATTTCACCTGAGGCACTTTGTTGTCCAGGAAAAACTGCAGTTCTTTTTTCACAAGTCCCATGTCCCTCAGGCGCACTTTCTTGTCGATAGAGGAAAGACAGTAGCTGCAGCGGTAGGGACAGCCTCTGCTGGACTCATAATATAAAATGCGGTTTTTAAAGACACTCAGATCTTCATAGAAGAAAGGCAGGGTGCTGATGTCTGTCAGTTCCCTTTCCCCGGTAGGGACAAGACGTTCCCCGTCCCGATAAACAAGACCGGCAATCCGGCTCAGACTTTCTTTCTCCCACGCGCTTTCTTTGCCCGGGATATGTCCGCCCGTGTTTTCTCGCTCTTTCTCCCGATATTTTTCCTGATAGAACCGGGAAAGCTCATAGAAAGTCTGCTCCCCCTCCCCTGTCATGATGCCGGTAATCCAGGGCATTTTCCCTAACGTTCTCTCCGGATGAAAAGAAACCTCCGGCCCTCCCAGCCAGATTGGAAGATCGGGTAAAATCTTTCCCAGTTCTTCCGTAATTTCCTGCACCAGATTCCAGTTCCAGATATAGCAGGAAAAGGCGATCACATCCGGTTTCCTTCGGTAAATATCCTCCAGGATATCGAAAAACTTCTGGTTAATCGTATATTCCGCCAGTTCCAGATTCCCGGCCAGTTTGGGATCCCTGGAAACACTGTATGCTCTCAGGCTGTAAATAGCCGGATTGGAATGAATATATTTTGCATTGATGCCAGTCAAAAGAATTTTCATGCTTTTTCTCTCTTCACCTTGGTTTCGCATCCCTGTACAAAGAGCAATCATCTGAACACGGATGCCAGTTCTGCGTCATTATCATACGCTCTGTTTCATCTTACACCACATCTTTCAAAAGAACCAGTGGGAAGTCGCGGAAATTCATGGCATTTTTATGGGGATTACTGAGCAAATCCTACAGAAAATCCCGGAGATCCTATATTTGGGGGCTGCTTTCACAAACAGCTCAAAAGATCTCCGGGACACAAGTACATCCTGATTTTACCCTTTTCTTTTATTTTTGATTCAAAGCATCCACAAACCTCATAAATCCGGCCATTCCGGCTTCATCCCGTTTATAGACGCCTGCATCTTCCAGAACTTCCATGAACACAAGGCCTATTTCCTTCTGGATAATTTCATGAATGTTTTCTTCCGTAACTTTCTCGTACCTGGGAAGGAATTCTTCTACCCAGTCCGCATGTTTTTCCAGAACCTCATCCTTTCGGATGTCGTCTCCTGCAAGGATAGCTGTCTCCAGCGCCGCCATTTCATCTTTTAATCTTGCGGGAAGAACTGCCAGACCCATAACTTCGATCAGACCGATGTTTTCCTTCTTGATGTGATGCAGCTTTGCATGGGGATGATAAACACCCATGGGATGTTCTTCGGTGGTGATATTGTTGCGCAGCACCAGATCAAGCTCGTAATTCTCTCCTCGTTTTCTTGCGATAGGGGTGATGGTGTTGTGGGGTTCTCCGTCTGTCTCGGCATAGACAAAGGATGCCTCATCTGTATAACCTCTCCAGGTATCGAGAATCACATCTGCCAACGCTACCAGTCTCTCTGTGTCTTTTCCCCAGATGCGGATTACGGACATAGGCCATTTTACAATGCCTGCGTTCACATCCTCAAAACCTTTTACGGTAAAGGTTTTCTCCACAGGGGCCTTTGCCATGGCAAACTCATAGTGACCGCCCTGGAAATGATCGTGGCTTAAAATGGATCCGCCTACAATAGGAAGGTCTGCGTTGGATCCCACAAAATAATGCGGGAACTGTTTTACAAAGTCAAACAGTTTGCAGAAAGTTGCGTGTTCGATCTTCATGGGCGTATGGCAGGAGTTAAATACGATGCAATGCTCATTGTAGTAAACGTAAGGGGAATACTGGAATCCCCAGCGGCTGCCGTTGATGGTCACCGGAATAATGCGGTGGTTCTGTCTTGCCGGGTGATTGATCCTTCCGGCATAGCCTTCGTTTTCCATACAGAGAAGACATTTGGGATAACCGCTCTGCTTTGCCAGTTTTGCAGCGGCAATGGCCTTGGGATCTTTTTCAGGCTTTGACAGGTTGATGGTAATATCCAGATCTCCATATTTGGTGGGTGCAATCCACTTCTGATCCTTGCACACACGATAACGACGTATGTAATCGGTGTCCTGACTGAATTTATAGAAAAAGTCTGTTGCCTTCTCCGGAGATTCCTCGTAAAGACTGCGGAATTTTCGGATCACCTCGCTGGGTCTTCCCACCAGCTTGCTCATGATCTTTGTGTCAAACAGATCCCGGTATACGATACCGTCCTCTTCCATAATGCCGTTTTCCACTGCATAGTCCATCATTTCATTTAAGATATCCGGCAGCTTTTTAACCAGAGCTTCCTTGTCTGTCTCAGGCGTTTCCCCTTCGCCCTCTTCCGGCATCTCATCCAGATGAAACAGTTCCAGCAGCTGATTTGTGGTAAAGATTTTATCTTCCGGCTCCACAAGATTGCATGCCAGCCCATAGTTAACCAGTTCTCTGATACAGTTTTGAATCATACCCTTCTCCTATCTGCCCTTTCCGGCCTGTTTCTATCGCCGGCTGACAGGTCTGTGCCTGTCCGACGAGCGCTCTCTTTGTTTGGTTCTATCTTTTGCCCTTTTACTCCTATGATGCCTTCGGATTTTTGCGCGCTGAGCGCTCCCAAAATCCTCAAAACATTCAAAATCCGCTCATTTTTCTTCGAAAAATGGCTGCTTTTTCATGTTTTGAGGGTTCCAAAGTCATGCTTTTTCACGCAAGCGTGAAACGCATGCCCTTTTCACCCTGGCATCACAGGATCACCGGGCCGTCGCCGATTTCCACAACATAAAAATCTGCGGCATAGCCGATTTTTTTAAGGTATGCAGCGCCGACTTTTTCGATGAAGGAGTCGATGGCCTCATCTTTCACAATGCTGACTGTGCAGCCTCCGAAGCCTGCCCCTGTCATTCTGGAGCCGATCACGCCGTCAATCTTCCATGCTTCCTCAACAAGAGTATCCAGTTCCACACCGGTTACTTCGTAATCGTCTCTTAAAGATACATGGGAAGCATTCATCAGCTGTCCGAATTTTTCGATATCGTCTTTTTTCAGAGCTTCCACTGCCTGGATCGTTCTCTGATTTTCATAAACCGCGTGTTTCGCGCGTTTCTGTCTCACTTCATCTTTGATTGCGGTTTTGTATAATTCAAACTGTTCTTCGCTTAAGTCTCCCAGAGTGTTGATACCGATCACCTGCTGAAGTTCAGCCAGGGCAGTCTCACACTCGCTTCTTCTCTCATTGTATTTGGAGTCTCCCAGTCCACGTTTTTTATTGGAACAGGAAATTACGATTTTTGCTCCTTTCAGCTGAATCGGCGCATATTCAAACTGCAGGTTGGATGTGTCCAGGAAAATGGCATTGTCTTTTTTGCCCATGGCGATGGCAAACTGATCCATGATACCGCAGTTTACACCGTTGAAATTATTTTCGGAAAACTGTCCGATCAAAGCCAGATCCTGGTTGCTTGCTTCAAATCCATACATGTCTCTTAAAATAGAGCCTGTCAGCACTTCCACAGATGCAGAGGAGGAAAGTCCTGAGCCGTTGGGAATGTTTCCGAACAGCATCAGGTCCATGCCGTTTGTTACCTGCATGCCTCTCTCTCCGAAGGCCCACATAACTCCCTTGGGGTAGTTGGTCCATCCGGCTTCTTTGTGAGGCTTTAAGTCATCCACTGTGGATTCGATCACGCCAAGATTTTCAAAGTTCATAGAAAAGAAACGGAGTTTTTTATCCTCTCTCTTTCTCGCCACGCCGTAGGTTCCTATCGTCAAAGCGCAGGGAAATACATGGCCTCCGTTATAGTCAGTATGTTCGCCGATCAGATTGACACGTCCCGGTGCAAAATACACCTTTGCTCCCTCGGTGTCACCGAAAATTTCTTCAAATTTCTGAAGCAGTTTCTCTTTCATTTCTGTAACCTTCCCTTTCCCGGATCGTCTGATATTTCCCAAACTCCGTCTGTTTACCAGTTTTTATGCCAGGGGAATTCTGTCTTTGCTCTCGTCTTTTCCTTCCGGTGCGCAAAATTCCCTTTCTTCTTTTATGATAACCCGGCAAAGGGATGGTTCCAAGAGTGATTTGTTATATCTACCTGTCAAAATGTTAAATAATTTCCCTTCACACCGGAATTCCTTCCACATAGACACAAATTTCGGTAGTGCCCTGGGGAATTTCATAGGAAAAATAGGGAATAACGCTTCTGGGATGGAGCACATTCACGTTGGGCTCACACATAAGCCATCCGGCTTTTCCTTATGAAACCATTCATTTGAGCACCAGAGTTCTTTTCCGCTCTATACCGTCCTGAATTTCCAGGCACTGCAGCGTCGAATAAAAAAGCAACTGAAAGTTACTTCCTAAAAACTTTCAGTTGCTTTTTTCGTATATACTTATGATAAAACCGGTGCAAAAAGATAATAATTCCGACTCTTTTTTCATTTCTATTGCATTGTGCATTTATTTACGCATTCTTTTATGCTTTCAGGCTGTTGATCTGGCTGATAAATTCCTCCACCTGCTTCAGATGCTCTTTGTTTCTTCTGTCTTCTCCGCTCTGAAGCTCCCGCCGGTAAGCGGAAGGCGACATGCCCTTCATCTGGCGAAATGCTTTGGTAAAAACAAGCGGATCCTGATAACCACAGGAAAGAGCAATGCTTTCCACCGAAAGCTGGGGAACCATGAGAAGTTCCGCGGCTTTGGTAAGCCTGTAGGCCACCAGAAACTGCTGCGGAGACATACCAAGGCAATTCTGGAATAAGGTATACAAATAACTGCGGTTGATGCAGACATAATCCGCCACATCGGTAACCTTGATGGGGTTGCAGTAATTCATCTGAATATATTCCACCGCGCGCTTTACGTACTCGTTGGCCTTATCCTTTCCGTCCTCTTCCTCCACCTGGCTGCTTTGCGCCACCACAGAAAGGAACAAATGCAAAAGTCCGTTTCTTCGCAGCTCGTTGGCGATTCCGAACGTGGAGTGCTCCATCATATCCCGGACAATCCCATAAAGTTCGTCTGACTTTTCCGAGCGAAACAGAGGATGTCTTGCGGAAAGTCCCAGACAGGCGACGTATTCCTCCGCCCGGCTTCCGCCGAATCCTACCCACACATACGTCCAGGGTTCTTTTTCATCCGCCTGATAAAAAGCCAGCTCATCCGGCGTGATCAAAAATCCATAACCTGCCTCCAGGGTATATTCTTTTCCCTGCATCCTGAAAATTCCTTTTCCGTTAAGCACGTAGTGAATCAGATAATTCGGCTTCATGGCAGGTCCGAAGCTGTGCAGAGATTCTGTCTGAGAGCAGCCGCAGGTGCTCACATATAAACTGTTATTCTGTTTTATCTCAAAATCCAGTTTATAAGCCTTTTCCAAAATCTTCTCTCCTCTTTCGGCAGCTTATCGCTCCATCACGAATGTTGTCATGCTTCTATTAGGGCAAACACATTTGCCCATAATGCCTTTGGATTTTCCTCAGGCATTATCATTATAGCCCATAAGCACCCGGATGTACAAGTTTCAAATCCACTCCGGAGAAAGACCTGTTATCTGTTATTTTCCATTATCCTTTCAGGATTTTGTCTAAAAGGCTGCCGCGGTTTTAAACCATATGCGCCGCTTCGTATTTGTTGCTTCCTATTAGTCTCTTTCTACTCGCCGCTTCTTATTCAGCAGTCCAAAAACAGACTCATATTGAAGCCATACAAGAATACATCCATATCCACAACCTCTCCATTTCGCTTGAGCATCATCGACTGCTGTTCCATGCGTTTAAATCCCTGATGTTCATAAAATCCATAGTTGCAGGTAGTGTCTGTATAAAGATAAATTTTTTTCACGTTTCTTTTTTTCAGATAGCGCATTAGTCTGTTGAGCAAAGTTTTCCCGACTCCCGTCCCGCGGCATTCTTTTTCCACCGCAAACAGAGTCACCACTCCGTCAAATTCCCCCTTATGGCGGGCTGAAAAGTTTTGATAAATTTCATGAAGCCGCCCGTAATCCCGGATTATCTTTCCTTCAAAGGGCAGGCAAAGACATAAAAGAAGCTGAAAACAGCACATTTTTATAAGAAAAGGAAGGTGAGAAAACACGGAATATTCCGCTTTTGCGTTTCCCATAATGACGCCTACCACCCTTTTCCCTTTTACTGCCACACAGGTATAGGTAGCTTCTGCCAGACAGCTATATAAATACTGCTTTTTTATATATTTCAGCACTTTTGAGGAAGAAACATAACCATGCAGTCCAAATGACTGATTGATCAGCTCTTCTATCTGCGCATAATCCTCTTTTCGGACATTTCTATAGATGACCGGCTCCATCTTTTTTCTCCCTTCTACTACAATGTATTTATGGTTAATATCCCTTACAGCCAGTAAGGAATTATCCATCTTGTTGCTTAAGCTGTATA
>CALWLY010000039.1 GCA_944381635.1 uncultured Lachnospiraceae bacterium | reverse complement strand
TCGCACTCAAGGAAAATGGTTGCTGACGCAACCGCGCTCCGGCGCGAGCGTGTGCCAAGGCACACACTTTTATCCGATTGGAAACTTCATTTCCTATCGGATAAAAAAACACGCTCCGCTGTGGATGCGCACTTCGCGCTCAAGGAAAATGGTTGCTGACGCAACCGCGCTCCGGCGCGAGCGTGTGCCAAGGCACACACTTTTATCCGAAACGGCCGCCCACAGGGCAGCCGCTGTCCTTTTACCAATATATACAAAATTACTTGAGATAATTCCACGGGCTCACGTAGCTTCCATTCAGGCGAACACTGAAGTGAAGGTGCGGTCCTGTAGAACGGCCGGTAGAACCAACCGCTGCAATCTGCTGTCCCGCCGTAACTGTCTGTCCGGAAGAAACATACAGTTTGGATGCATGCATGTAAATCGTAAACAGACCGTCTCCATGATCTATCATAACATAATTTCCCATAGAGCTGTTGTAGGCGGCAGCCGCTACTTTGCCGTCATAAGCTGCCAGAATGGGGGTGCCGCTGGGTGCTGCTAAATCCACACCGTTGTGAAATTTCTGCACGCCGAGGGTAGGATGCATACGATTTCCATATTCACTGGATACTCTTGTGTAACCCGGACACGGGAAAGTAAACATTCCTCCGTCGTAAGTCACTTTGTTCTTTGCCGCTTCCTCGGCATTCATTGCTGCCAGTCTTGCCTGTTCTTCTTTTACCGCTTTTTCCAGAGCTGCAATCGTGCTGTCCTGAGCCGCAATATCTGCCTCATACTCCTTGATCGCCTGCTCTTTGTTGCTGATATCTCCTTGGTATGCTGTGATTTCCTGTTCCTTCTGGCCAATCAGTGTTTCCAAAGACTGCTGCTCTTTCTCCACACCGGCCTTTGCTTCCTTGAGGGTCGCTTCTTCCTCTTCCAATGCTTCCTGACAGGTTTTTACGTATTCTACGTTCTGCTCATATTCATTCAGCATTTCCCTGTCGTAGGCCGCTACTCTTTCCACATATTCTGCCCGGTTTAAAAAATCACCGAAGCTGCTGGAAGTAAGAAGCAGTTCCATGTAGCCTGTCTCTCCTTTTTCATAAACCATCCGGATACGGGTTTTCATGGATTCATACTGTTCTTCCGCTTTCTGTTCCGCTTCCTCAAGCTCCTTCTTTGTCTCTTCAATTTCCTGTTCTTTTTCAGAAATCAGTCCCTGAAGTTCTGTTATCTTGCTTTCTATTTCCGCCAGATTAGAGTCCAGCTGTACTACATACTCTTCCAGGCTTTCCTTAGACTGCTCCAACTCCGCCACCATTTTCTTTACGTCGGAAAGACCGGACTGCATTTTTTTTCGTTCTTCCTGCGCCTTGCTGATCTCTTCCTGCTTCTGTTTGATGCTGTCTTCAAGCTCATTGGCATAGACAATCGCAGGACTGCTCTGTACAGTCATGATTGCAAGACCCGTTATCAGGCAGAAAACTGCCATATATTTTTTCCATTTCATGCCGCTGTTATCCTGTTCCTTTGTACGATTGTCCCTACATCTCCACACTGTTTTCCATCCTTTGGAAAACCTCTCTCCTGCCGCTGCTTCCAAAGCGCTGCACTGTCTGTGTGCCAGGAAATTTTAGGAAACACTTTCCTGTTATAGAAACTCTTACACTCTGAGATGTTTTCTTACCGTTATGATACTTCCCAGGAAACCGATTCCCACACCGATTGCCACAGCCACCGGAAGAAGTGTCTGGAATACCTGGTTTACCGGAAGAAACTGCATGATGTCTGACAATATGCTGAATTTTTCTCCGATATACTGCACTACCCTGTTGTAAAGAACATAGACAACTGCCATCGGAATGCAGGAACCTATGATTCCAATCAGGATACCTTCCACCACGAACGGAGAACGCACGAAAAAGTCCGTTGCTCCTATGTATTTCATAATGTTGATCTCTTCCTTGCGCACGGAAATACCAATGGTAACCGTGTTGCTGATCAGGAAAATGGAAACTGCAAACAGGACAATGATGATCCCCGCAGAAACATAAGCTACCACCGCATTGATTCCTGTCAGAGTCATGGCGGCAATTTCAGAACGGTTTACCTCTCTGATTTCTGGTATGCTCTCCAGATATTCCACCAGGCTTGCCTGCTGTTCCACATCATTCAGATAAATTTCATAGCTGTCGCAGCCTTCCAGGGGATTATCCGGGAAACCTTCCTCGTAAAGCTCCACATTGTCCCCGAAATATTCTACTTTAAATTCTTCCCACGCCTGATCGGCAGAAGTAAATTCAATCTGAGAGACCTCAGGTCTCTGGGAAATCTCATTGCCGATAGTCTGCATCTGCTCTGTGGTCGTCCCCTCCTGAAACAAAATCGTAACGGAGACTCCCTCCTCCGCACTTTTAACCATGTGCTGGAAGTTCAGAATGACTGCATAAAAAAGTCCGAACAAAAACAGACAGGCGCTGATTGTCGCTATAGATGCCAGTGAAAACCACTTGTTGCGGAAAATATTGATAAATCCCTGCTTTAACGTATAAAAAAATGTACTAATCCTCATCGATATAACCACCTTTTTCCTCGTCGCTGACGATGACACCTTTCTTCATAGTTATAACCCTTTTCTGCATCGCATTGACAATTTCGCGGTTATGAGTTACGACCAGAATCGTCGTTCCCTTTTCCTCGTTGATTTTTTCAAGCAGTTTCATGATTTCCCATGAATTTTTCGGATCCAGATTTCCGGTGGGCTCATCGGCAAGAAGAATAGGCGGCTCATTGATCAGCGCTCTCGCCACAGCTACTCTTTGCTGCTCACCGCCGGAAAGCTGGCGCGGTTTTGCCTTGTATTTTCCTGCAAGACCTACCGTAGCCAAAACGGCAGGAACGTTTTTACGAATCAGCTTCGTAGGGGTCAAAACGATTCTCTGCGCAAATGCTACATTTTCATATACATTTCTGTCTTTTAAGAGACGGAAATCCTGGAAAACAATTCCCAGATTCCTTCTGAAATATGGCACCTGTCTTCTTTTCAGCTTTGCCACATCCTGCCCATTGACTGTAATTTTTCCTGAGGTAGGTAAAAGCTCTCTGAGCAAAAGCTTGATCAGCGTAGATTTTCCTGATCCGCTGTCGCCTACGATGAACACAAACTCCCCTTTGCGAATCTCCAGACTGACATTGTCCAGAGCCGGAGAACCTGTCGCATAGGTTTTGCTCACATTGTCAAGGACAATCATGGAATGATTTGCTTCCTTTTTTCTTTTTGTCTTCCTGTTTTTTACCGGTGCCAATTTTATCTCCTTCCTAGTATTCAAACGTTTCCATATATTTCATATATTTTACTACCATCAGCGCAATTTTAAAAGTAATGGCATCTTCAAAAACCCGCAGGTCAAGCCCTGTGCTTTTCTGAAGTTTGTCCAGACGATATACCAAGGTGTTTCTGTGGATAAACAACTGTCTGGATGTCTCGGATACGTTCAGGCTGTTTTCAAAAAATTTGTTGATGGTAAGAAGTGTTTCCTCGTCAAAATCATCCGGGCTCTTTCCGCCGAAAATTTCTTTGATGAACATTTTGCAAAGAGGAATCGGAAGCTGATAGATAAGACGTCCAATTCCCAGTTCGCTGTAGGCGATCACATTTCTCTCGTCGAAGAAAATCTTGCCTACATCCAGAGCCATTTTGGCTTCTTTATAAGAACGGCTCACTTCTTTTATCTCTTTTACAATGGTACCATATGCGATGCGCACTCCCGGAATATTTTCCTTTTCCAAAAAGGCCAGAATCACAGAAGCTGTTCTGTCGATTTCCCGGTTGGTATCGCTTTCCGTCAGTTCTTTTACAACAATCACATTGTTTTCATCCACCGCTGTGACAAAATCCCGGTTTCCGGAACCAAAATTAGCACGCACGAGTTCCAGGGCATTGCTGTCCTTCCCTGCAGCGCTCTCCACAATCATAACGACACGTCTTACATCGGACGCGATATGCAGCTTTTTGGCTCTGCTGTATATATCCACCAGCAAAAGGTTATCCAGCAAAAGATTTTTGATAAAGTTGTCTTTATCAAACCGTTCTTTGTAGGCAACCAGAAGATTCTGTATCTGGAACGCCACCATTTTTCCGATGGTGTAAATATCGTCCCCGCCTCCGCCGGCTATCAGAATATATTCCAGCTGCATCTCGTCGTAAATTTTAAAGAACTGGTGTCCCTGTACTTCCTGGCTGTCTGCCGGAGATTGTACAAACTCCTGTGCGGCACGAATACAGATTTCGGAAGGTTCAAAAGTAGTACTGATGATTTTCCCATCCACATCCACAACACATAGCTCTACCCTTGCAATCGCTTTTAATCCGTCAATGGTACTCTGCAATATTTGATTTGATATCATAAACCCCTTCTCCTTACCTTATACAATTTATACAACTTACCGCAGGGATAAAAATCCTTCTGCACTATACCCAATTTCCATTTTAATCGAAAAGCACAAAAAAATCCATAGTAAAACAAAAGAAAATTATGCATATTTATGGATTCTATCCATTTTTTACCGTTTTTTTACTATATACAAATCATACAATATCTGTTTTACGGACATCTGTGTTTTTGGGGAAGCACAAAAAACAAATTTTCGCCGACACTGGAAAAGGCGGACTTTTTATCAATCCGCCTTTTCATGATTGTATCTGCTCACTTTTTTCTGAAACCATTTTTCCTGTATCCGATGCAGAAAAGATATTTTCTGCATGCCGGACATCTTTTTTTCCGGGAGAGCCAGCCATAGTTCCGCATTCAGATATCTCCTGGCCTCCTTGATCAGATCCAGCGTCATATCCCATGGAAGCCCGGAAATAACAACATCCGGCGCCAGATCATTTAAGTCGTTCATCAGTCTTTCCACATTTTCTTCGTAATCTTCAAAAACCTTTTTCCCTGCCAGATTCAGATTATCCTGGTACTCCTGCAGCGACTCGGAAAGTGTTTCCATCACTTCCGAGGTAGAAGTCAGCAGGCACACCCTGCTGTGAGTCCTCACAAGACGCCGAAGAACTTCTTTCAGATAAATTCTCTCCTCAATTTCTCTGATTCTGCCGTTTGCTGCAATATCTGCCGCCTCCAGTATGGAAGGCTCCATACAAACTGTCAGATCCAGCTGCTCCAGTGTTTTCTTTCTCTCTTCATCCCCTGAAACACGGGATATAAGTTCTGAAGAAATATAAGCTGCCGTATTCAATGCACCGCTGTGCAGATAACGTTCCGTCTTATGAAGCGCTTCTCTGGCACTGTAATCCGTCAGCGATATTCCTAAGATTGAAAATTTGCGCATAACCTCACCCTGCTATATCTCATTCCGCCTTTCCCCTCCCCTGGCAAAAGCGAATCTCATTTTCTGATATTTCTATTTTTCCCGCCTTCAGCAGATATCCCACTGCCCGTTTAAATTCATTTTTGCTCATAGCCATCTCGGCGCGGATCAGCTGCGGATCTGCCTTGTCGCTGAAGGGAAGTTTCCCCCCTCTTTCCTTCATGGACTCCTCAATTCTCACAGCATCTTTTTCAATCTGGATATAGGCTTTTTCTCTCACACTCAGATTCAGTTTTCCATCCTCATGTACGGATGTAACGCGGGCGCTGACGGTCTGTCCCACTTTCAGTTCCCCATACATCTCTTTCGGCGGGATCAGAGCTGAGTAACAGTTATCCACCGCCACAAAAGCTCCGAACTGTCTGCTTATTTCATAAATGTATCCGGTCACCCTGTCATCCTTTTTATAAGGGCTGTCCGTGCGAAGATAGTGATACACTTTCATTGTGGCACATAATCTTGAGCTTTTGTCTATATAAAGAGCCACGGGGAACTCGTCCCCGGCCGCCACTTTTCTTGTCTGTTCCTTAAAGGGAAGAAACAGGTCTTTTTCAAGTCCCCAGTCTAAAAAGGCTCCGAATTTTCCTGTCTCTGCCACCCGCAAAGACGCCACTTCTCCCAAAGTCAGTTTTGGCTGAGCCGTAGTGGAAATCAGCCTGTCCTTGGAATCCCGGTAGACGAACACTTCTATACTGTCGCCCACTGCCGTTCCCTGAGGAACCTGTTTTGCAGGCAGAAGAACTTTTTCCTCATCCCTTGCTGCCTGGGCAAGATATACACCGAAATCCACGATTTTTACAACCTGAAGTTTCTGTCGTTTTCCAAGTTCTATCATATTTTTAATTTTACTCCTTTTACTCCTGCCTTTTCTGCAGTTCTACTACTGCATAAGGCTGTTCATCTTCCTGGCAGAGAGCCACTATGACTGTTTCCTCTCCCGGATAAACAACAGGAACAATCACATCTCCCAACAGTGCTGATTTTTTGTATTCTGCACGCATCTGATAAATTGTGAAGTCCTCCGGAAGATAGTCCATTGCCATAAGAATATACTGCCCGTTATTTACATGCAGGTTGCTGTCCAGCTGATGTCTCTCCACAGGAAAGGGACTCTTTCTTTCGCCGCCCTCCGGAATGGCAATCTTTCGCGGTGCGTAATTCATCGACAGCTTTTCCTCAAGCTGATAACCTGCAAGCATTTCTTCCGGCGGTCTTACCGGAATCATCTTCTTTGTATCCATCAACGTCCAGACAGAGTTGGCACGGATCATCTCCTCTTCTCCCGCTCTCATAAAAAAATTACGCATACCAAGAAAAGATTTAAATCCGTACGGAAATGTCCCCACTTTCACTTCTTCACCAAGCCGGGGATAGCGGTCAATCACAATCTGCCATGCGGAAAGAACCCATACCATCTGTTTTTCTTTTAGATACTCAATCCCCAATCCCAGTGACTCCGAATGAAAAATGGAGCTGTCCTGAAAATAGTCAACAATAGCCGGCAAAGTCAGCTTCCCATCAATCCCTGTCTCACTATAACGTATTCTGCTGTCAAAGGTATACATATCTGTCTTCATCTCCGCTTTTCTTTCTATTATAGCCGCATTTCGATGATTGTTCCAGATTTTTCTGTCGCTCATTCTGTGTATCATACCATAGGCGCTGCCGTTTGACAACCGTCGCCTTCCCAGCACGATTTTTTGCGGCGGAAAATATTCTTTCTCCGCCGCAATGGAATTTATCGCTTTTGTTCTACGATAAGAAATGAAGTTTCTTATCGTAGAACAAAAAACCTCAGCAGACTCATCTCTGCTGAGGTCATATAGCAGGGCTACAAGGATTCGAACCTTGAAATGACGGAGTCAGAGTCCGTTGCCTTACCGTTTGGCGATAGCCCTTTATCTCTTTGCTGAGGACCCATGTCCTTGGCACTCGTTTAATATACACCATCTGTTTTCATTTTGCAAGTACTTTTTTTATTTTTTTCAAAATTTTTTTCATACCGGCAAAACACGGCCGTTTTACGGAGCATTTTTCTTTGACACAAGAAACGCAGTTTCGTCTTTATGCGACAGAAAGCAAAACTTCCTGTCGCATAAAAACTTCAGATCTCCTGCATCTATGTCAGAATTTAAAACTGTCCAAAACAAAAGCCCCTGAAATCAGACGTCAAAAATCAGATCTCCATAGGTAGGGAACGGCCACATAGCTCTGTCTACCAGCAGTTCCAGTTCATCTGCCGGTTTACGCAGCGCTTCCATAGCTTTCACAATAACATCTCTGTAATAGAAAGCCTGTTCCTTGAAATCCACAATGGCTGTTCCTTCTGCTTCCACCTTTTTCAGATGATCCAGAGCCTTCTTCAGGCAGGTGAGTTTCTCATTTACTTCCTGTAAAAGTTCTGCCTGGGTTGTCGGGTCTGCTCCGGCTTCCTTTACCGCGATTACGGTATCTGCCAGAGCCCTGCTGTAGCGCACCGTGGCGGGAAGAATTTCTTTGGAAGCCATATCAATCATAGTGAGAGCTTCTATATTTATAGTCTTCACATAGGTTTCGTAAAGAATCTCTTTTCTGGACTCCAGCTCCGCTCTCGTGTAGATTCCGAATTTCTCGTACAGCTTAACCGCCTTATCTGTAGTCAGTGTTTCGATAGAGTCAATCATAGTGCGGAAATTGGGGAGCCCGCGGCGTTCTGCCTCTTTCACCCACTCCTCGGAATATCCGTTTCCGTTGAAGATAATACGCTGATGCTTTGTCATGTATTCTTTGATCAGGTCGTGAACTGCCAGCTCAAAGTCCTCGGCTTTTTCCAGAATATCTGCCGCCTCGCAGAAAGCTTCCGCTACGATGGCATTTAACGTGGTATTGGGACTTCCGATAGAATCGGAGGAGCCCACCATACGAAATTCGAATTTGTTTCCCGTAAAGGCAAGCGGTGAAGTACGGTTTCTGTCTGTAGCGTCCTTATCCAGCTGCTGCATGGTGGATACCCCTGTCTGCAGCTTACTTCCCTCAAGGCAAGACCTTGCCTCTCCGGTTTCTACCAGCTGACGCACAACATCTTCCAGCTGATCTCCAAGGAAAATGGAGATGATTGCCGGAGGCGCTTCATCCGCACCAAGACGCAGATCATTTCCCACATTGGAAGCACTGCGGCGCAGCAAATCCGCATGGGTGTCCACAGCCTTCATAACGCATGCCAGCACAAGAAGAAACTGTATATTTTCATTGGGTGTAGCGCCGGGATCCAGCAGGTTCACGCCATTGTCCGTTGTCAGAGACCAGTTGTCATGCTTTCCTGATCCGTTTACTCCGGCAAAGGGCTTTTCGTGCAGCAGGCAGCGCAGATTGTGACGTTCCGCCACTTTTTTCATGGTCTCCATCACCAGCTGGTTGTGATCTGTAGCTATGTTGGCCATCTCATAGATAGGCGCCAGCTCGTGCTGTGCAGGTGCAGCCTCATTGTGCTGTGTTTTTGCTGTCACGCCAAGTTTCCACAGTTCTATGTTCAAATCTTTCATAAAAGCGCCGATACGTTCTCGGATAACACCGAAATAGTGGTCTTCCATCTCCTGCCCTTTGGGCGCGGGAGCTCCGAACAGAGTGCGTCCTGCAAACATCAGATCTTTTCTCTTTAAATATTTGGTACGGTCAATCAGAAAATATTCCTGCTCTGCCCCTACGCTGGGAACTACTTTTTTCGCCTCTGTATTTCCGAAAAGGCGAACGATACGCAACGCCTGCTCGCTTATGGCATCCATGGAACGAAGCAGCGGCGTTTTTTTATCCAGCGCTTCGCCCTTGTAAGAACAGAAAGCTGTAGGAATACACAGGATGACACCTGTGGCATCTTCTTTCAAAAAGGCCGGTGAAGTGATATCCCATACGGTATAACCTCTGGCCTCAAACGTAGTGCGCAGTCCTCCGGAAGGGAAGGAAGACGCATCCGGCTCTCCTTTGATCAGCTCTTTTCCGGAAAATTCCATCAGCATTTTTCCGTCAGCATCCGGGTGTGTCACAAAGGAATCGTGCTTTTCTGCCGTAATGCCTGTGAGAGGCTGGAACCAGTGGGTATAATGGGTAGCGCCATGCTCTACCGCCCAGTCTTTCATGGCTTTTGCCACGATGTCAGCTGTTGTCAGAGACAGTTCACCGCCCTGATCCATCACTCTTCTGACTTCCGCATAAATCTTTTTCGGCAGACGTTCTTTCATTTTGCCGACCGTAAAGACGTTTTCTCCAAACAAATTCTCTACATTCAGTACTTCACTCATCGCCTTTATCCTTTCTTATTCTGAAAGCGCTTCCCATAACTGCAGGGCATGCCGCCAAATTGCAGACAGCAAAATCTTCCCCTGTACAGCTGCCGGAACTTAGCCGGCCGAGTCCGCTTGTCTCTTTTGCCCCCTATTTTACAATGTACTCACAAAACAGGTCAAGGATTTTATGAACAGGATGAAACTGCGTTTCCGCCTATGCCTCACTGTTTCGGTATGTCTCCTGGCTTTCACTGTTTCATTTTTTTCCATGGACTCTCAAAATATCATAAACATCCGGCTTTTCCGAAAGTTTCAGCCACAGTACCTGCTTGGGATGAGGCGCACTGTCCACAGCATTCCCCTCTTCATCATACATTTCCAGTACTTTCACCGGTATGTTTCTTCCGTCCGGCTTCATCAGCTCAATCTCATCGCCCACACAGAATTTGTTTCTCTGTTCGATTCTGGCAAGCCCTTTCTCATTCATTTCTCCTACAATTCCCAGATAGATATATTCACTCACATAGGTATTACTGTCATAGATCTGGGTATTTTCATCGGGCTTTCCGAAATAGAATCCTGTCGTAAACTGACGGTAAGTGCACTTGGAAATTTCCGCCTTATACCAGTCCATTTCCGAGAGATATTTTTCTTTGGATTCCCGGTAGTTGTCGATAGCCCGACGGTAGGTTCTGGCCACGGTAGCCACATAAAGCGCGGTTTTCATCCGCCCTTCAATCTTCATACTGTCCACACCGGCTTCTATCAGCTCCGGAATGTGTTCGATCATGCACAAATCCTTGGAATTAAAGATATAAGTTCCTCTTTCGTTCTCATAAACCGGCATATATTCGCCCGGTCTTGTCTCTTCTACAATAGCATATTTCCAACGGCAGGGATGTGTGCAGGCTCCCTGGTTGGCGTCTCTTCCCGTAAAATAATTGCTCAGCAGGCAGCGGCCGGAATAAGAAATACACATAGCTCCGTGAATAAAGCTCTCAATCTCCATCTCCTCGGGAATTCTGTCTCTGATTTCTTTTATCTCCTTTAAAGAAAGCTCTCTGGCGCTTACCACACGCTTTGCGCCCTGCTGCCACCAAAACAGATAAGTCTGATAGTTGGTATTGTTCGCCTGTGTGGAAATGTGCAGCTCCATCCCCGGACATTCCTCTTTTGCGATCATAAACATACCGGGATCTGAGATGATCAGAGCATCGGGGCCGATTTCCCTCAGCTGTCTGAAATATTCCCTTGCCCCTTCCAGATCATCGTTGTGAGCCAAAATGTTTGCAGTCACGTATACTTTTACTCCGTGTTCGTGGGCAAAGCGGATTCCCTCGGCCATATCCTCCATGGAAAAGTTCTTCGCCTTTGCGCGCAGTCCAAAGGCCTCTCCACCGATATACACCGCATCTGCGCCATATATAACAGCCACCTTTAACACTTCAAGGCTGCTGGCAGGTATCAGTAATTCCGTTTCTCTCATAAATTTTTTTCTCCTTTCAAAAGTCCGGATAAAAGATCTGTGCCGCTATACCGACACGGAAATTTCATTCCGGACTTTCCTGCTTCGTTTTTCTGTTGCTCTTAGCGTCGGTGTACAGGGGGATAATACGCCTCAGTCCTGTAAACCAACGCTATCTTTGTCACAGTATTTTCAGCCTTACCGTGCATGAGGCTATTTTTTCACACTCAGGGTTACGCCGTCCCCCACCGGCAGGATGGATGTCTCCAGCTGCGGATGGTGTTTTAATTCATAAAGGTAATCCCTCATTCTCGAGTGAATGGTCCGGTTCCTTCTGGTCACTGCAAAACGGGATTCTATAATATCTCCATCCTGCAGAACATTGTCAGAGACTAACAGTCCTCCCGGTTTTAAGAGCCTGAGGATGTCCGGCAAAAAGTACAGATACTGTCCTTTAGCCGCATCCATGAAAATAAAATCAAAGGGCTCCTTCAGGTTTTTCAAAATGTCCACCGCGTCCCCTTCCAAAAGGGTGATGGCGTCTTCTTTTCCTGCTTTTTTAAAATTTTCCTTTGCCAGCGGAATCCTCTTCTCGTATTTTTCAATCGTTGTGATGTGGCATTCCTGCGGCGCGTACTCGCTCATAAGAAGTGCGGAAAATCCAATGGCGGTTCCCACCTCCAGAATTCGCTGCGGCCGGCAAAGCGTCAGCAGCGTGCGCAGAAGGCTCTGCATTTCCTTTCGTATGATCGGTACATCTGTAGCTTTTGCATACTTTTCTATTTCGTTTAAGTACTCCGGATTTCCTCTGTCCAGGGAATTGATGAAAACTCTGAGTCTATCTTCTACTATCATCTGCTATTCCTCTTGTGCATTTCCTGACAGGATATTGATCATCTCTTCCGGAGTCATGGATGTATTCAGCGTATAGGTACCTTCCCGAAATCCTTCCGGGTTGGCAGTTATCAGATTCTGAATGCGAAACAGATTCACATCCCGGATCAATCCCTTTTCTTCCAGCTGAGCAGCTACGCTTGCCACATCATCTCCCGCGGCCACCGTAACTTCCACATCTGTCCCCGGAGCCTGTTCCATAGGTTCTTCTCCAAAAATGCGCTCTCCATAATCAAAAGCAACTGCAGATCCTCTGTATACAAGCATCACTGCCGCAAGAAGAATAACAATATTTATGACTGTTCCGACAAATGTGCTGGCGGCACTTTTTTTCCTGCTGGGCTTTTTTTTCATTATTCAAACTCCACTGCTTCCATTATCTGTGTATTGATTTCCTGAATCATGCGGCAGAATTCCACTTCCGCCTTCAAAAAATCATCTACGAGGGGATTCTCCCTGAATTCTTCGTATTCTCTTTCAAATGCATCCACCCGGTCAAGCAGATCCTCGGAAGGTTCCTGCATCTGAAGTTCAAAATTTCTTTCTCGAAAATCGTCTATCTGCTGCTGTAACTCCGGTATTTTCTTAATCCGCTCTTTCTGTAAACGATATTCCTGATAGGCGGAGGATTCTCTGATAGCCCGGATGAAATGATTTACTTCACTCTGTATCTCTATCATAATGTTACCTTTACCTTCTCAAATTAAAAGAAAAATTTTCAGACTTCCATAATAATCGGAAGAATCATCGGACGACGTTTGGTCTTTTTCCAGATAAATTCGCTTAAGGAATCCCGGATGTTTGTTTTAATTCTGCCCCAGTCCGTACATCCACGGCTGACGCATCCTTCCATCACATGGGCCATGAGTTCTCTTGCCTCAAACATAAGCTCGTCGGATTCCTTTACATAGACAAAACCTCTGGATACCAGATCCGGACCGCTTACCAGCTCTCCTGTAGCTCCGTCCAGCGCCAGAACAACAATCATAATTCCGTCTTCTGCCAGATGCTGGCGGTCTCTCAGAACAATATTTCCAACATCTCCTACGCCAAGTCCGTCCACAAGGATTGCTCCCACCGGAACTCTTCCTGTCACCTGTGCCTTTTCTTCTGTAAGCTCCAGTACATCACCGGAATTTATCATAAACACATTTTCTTTGTCAATCCCAAGATCCATAGCCAGTTTTGCCTGAGCTTTCCGGTGCTTGTACTCTCCGTGGATCGGGATTGCATATTTGGGCTGTACCAGAGTATAGATCAGTTTGATTTCTTCCTGGCAGGCATGTCCGGAAACATGGGTATCCTGGAAAATAACTTCCGCGCCTTTCATTTCCAGTTCATTGATCACCTTGGTAACCGCTTTCTCATTTCCCGGTATCGGGTTGGAAGAGAAAATAATGGTATCCTTAGGACCGATGGAAATTTTGCGGTGTACATTTCCCGCCATACGGCTCAGCGCCGCCATACTTTCTCCCTGGCTTCCTGTGGTTATGATGACCGTCTTCTCATCCGGATAATTTTTCAGTTCATCGATACTGATCAGGGTGTTGTCCGGAATATTGATGCATCCTAAATTTGTGGCAATGTCAATGACATTGACCATGCTGCGTCCTTCCACCACAACCTTGCGGCCATACTTATAGGCAGAGTTAATGATCTGCTGTACACGGTCCACATTGGAAGCGAAAGTAGCAATAATGATACGTGTGTTCATGTGCTCATGGAAAATCGTATCAAAAATGCGTCCCAGCGTGCGTTCCGACTGGGTAAATCCCGGTCTTTCCGCGTTGGTGCTGTCACACATCAAAGCCAGAACACCTTTTCTTCCTATTTCAGCAAAACGCTGTAAATCTATGGCATCACCGAATACCGGTGTATAATCCACTTTAAAGTCTCCTGTGTGAATTACGGTTCCTGCCGGAGAATAGATGGCAAGTGCAGCCGCATCCACAATACTGTGATTTGTCTTGATAAATTCAATCCGGAACTGTCCCAGATTGATGGATTGTCCGAATTTAATCACTTTACGCTTGGTACTGCGCAAAAGATTGTGTTCTTTTAATTTATTTTCAATCAGTCCCATAGTCAGCCTTGTGGCGTAAACGGGAATATTCAATTCTCTTAAAATATACGGAAGAGCACCGATGTGATCCTCATGTCCGTGCGTGATGACAATTCCTTTTACCTTGTCAAAATTGTCCCTCAAATAACTCACATCCGGAATCACCAGATCGATTCCAAGCATGTCGTCATCCGGAAAGGACAGACCGCAGTCCACAACAACAATACTGTCTTCATATTCGAAGGCAGTAATATTCATACCAATCTGTTCCAGTCCTCCTAACGGAATGACTTTTAACCCTGGTCCTTCGCTATTCACTTTTTTCGTTCTTTTCAATCACATTACCTCCACATTCTTTACAGTATCCGTAGAATTTCACTTCGTGGTCGGCAACCTTAAATCCTGTTGTAACGGTAATCCTCTGTTCCAGTTTCTCCAAAAGGTCGTCCTGGAAGGACTCCACCTTGCCGCATTTGAGACAAATCAGGTGATGATGGTGGTGCCTGGACATACCTGTCCCCAAATTTCCGATCTCATAACGCACAAATCCATCATCCAGATTGATCCGGTCTATCAAGTGTAATTCCAACAATAACTGTATTGTTCTATAAACAGTGGCCAGCCCGATTTCGGGATAGTCTGTTTTTACTCTGTCATAAATTTCTTCCGCAGTTAAATGTACGTCCGGGCAGGATGCGAGCACTTCCAGTATAAGAAGCCTCTGTGTTGTTACTTTCAGGCCCTTTTTCTTTAAAATCTCCCTAAACTGCTCTCTGTCTACTGCCATATTTCTCTCCGTATCAATGTTCCAAATCAATATCTTCCAGCATATCGGAAAAAATCGCCGCAACCGCGTCCAGTTCCGTGTCATCTTCCACGATTTCGTAGACAGCTTCTTCCTCGCCGTCGGAGGAAATATCCTTCAGGATAAGCGCCTCGGCGTCATCCTCCTCACTGTCGGTTACGAGAATATAATCTATACCGGAAAGACGTGTCTGTTCCAACACGTAAAATTCTACTTCTTCTTCCCCATCGGGACGAAATACTATTTTTTCCAATTTAACCTCTCATTCCGGGAATTTTCATCCCGTCCTCTTATTTCTTCTGTTTTGTCCGTCATTCCTGTTCCTGTCGGTCCGCCTGATTTTTTCTGTAATCCAGATAGCCCTGCAGGATAAAGACTGCTGCCAGCTTATCCACATGTTCCTTACGGTTTTCTCTCCGGATTCCTGCATCCATCATAGCCCGATCCGCTGCCACAGTCGTAAGCCTTTCATCCCAGAAAGCAACCGGAAGACCGGTGCGTCTGGTGAGTTTATCCGCAAACTCTTTTGTCTTTTCAATGCGCTCGCCCTCTGAATCATTCATATTCTTCGGGTATCCCAGTACAATCTCTGTCACTTCATATTCCAGAATCAGCTGTTCGATTCTGGCAAGAGTCTGGCGCAGCTTGTTCTCTTCCTTCCTCCGGATAATCTCTATCCCCTGCGCGGTAATAAGAAGCGGGTCGCTGATTGCCACTCCCACCGTCTTCGAGCCAAAATCCAGACCCATAATCCTCATAAGCTTCTCTCCGTTTCGTCTGTTATTTCCAGTGATTATTCTTGATGTATTCTCTCAGCATCTCTTCAACCAGTTCGTCTCTCTCCACGCGCATGATCATGCCGCGTGCGTTTTTATGGCTGGTAATATAAGTAGGATCTCCGGACATGATATAACCCACGATCTGATTTACCGGATTGTATCCTTTTTCACTCAGCGCCTCATAGACAGCGGCGAGAATTACTTTTACACCGTTTTCCGGTTCTACATCTACTTTAAAATATTGTGTATTTCCTAAATCCTGCATTTGTTCACATCCTTACTTTTTATCTTAGGCCCGACTCCAGATGTTTCCATCTGACATTTTCCTGCTATTTATTATCTTACCCTACTTTACAGAAAAATTCAACGGATTTCCTGAAGCAGCAGAATTTCGTCTGTCAAAAATCCCTCTGCCGTCCCTGTTACCATACGGTTTCTGAAGTCTTTCTCCTCTCCCGCAGCATCTAACGGAAACGCTGCTTTCACGTATCTCTCCGTATGTCCCAGCCAGTAAGATCTGCCGTCGATTTCCTTTACTTCCTCCACCAGAACCGTAAGGCTGTTTCCGATAAATTTTTCCCGATACGCCATGGAGTCTTCCTGCTCCATCTGTATCAATACATTGCTTCTTTTCGTCTTTTCTGTCTCCGACACCTGGTCTTTCATCTGTGCTGCCACAGTTCCCTGTCTCCTGGAATACTTGAAAATATGCATCTCAAAGAATTGTATTTGTTTCAGGTATTCTCTGGTCCGGGCAAATTCTTCCTCTGTTTCTCCCGGAAATCCTACGATAACGTCCGTGGTGATAGCGGGATTTTCAAAAACAGAACGCAGAATCTGGACTTTCTCATAGTATTCCTCTGTGCTGTAATGTCTATTCATTCGTTTTAACGTCTCATCGCAGCCGCTTTGCAAAGACAGGTGAAAATGCGGGCAGAATTTATCCATTTTTTTCAGACGGCGGGCAAACTCTTCTGTAATAATGCGCGGTTCCAGAGAGCCCAGACGGATTCTCTCAAGCCCTTCGATCTTCTGGATTTCTTCCAGGAGACTGATCAGATATCCCTTTTGGAAGGCAGCCTTTCTCGCATCGCTTCCCGCTTCCAGATAATCTCCGTCCTGCTTGCTCACCCAGTCAAGCCCGTAAGAGCTTAAATGAATTCCTGTCACGACCACTTCCCGGTATCCGTTTTTTACAAGCCCTCTGATTTCTTCCAGCACAGATTCCTGTCTGCGGCTTCTGACTCTTCCTCTTGCAAAAGGAATGATGCAGTAGGAACAAAACTGATTGCAGCCGTCCTGAATCTTGATGTATGCTCTCGTATGCTCCACTGTGCGAGAGAGTGTCATATCCTCATACTCTTCCTCTTTGGCGATATCCACCACAGAAATACCGTTCACCGTCTTATTAACCGGCTGAAAATCGTTTTCTTCCTTTTCTTTCAGATAGGCTTCCAGTATTTTCACTATATCTTTTTTCCGGTTGTTTCCTATGGCCAGGTCAACGCTTGCATCCCGAAGAGCTTCCTCCGCTCCGGCCTGCACATAACAGCCTACCGCCACAACCACCGCATCCGGGTTCTGCTTTTTGGCCCGGTGGAGCATCTGGCGGCTTTTGCGGTCCGCCATATTAGTCACCGTACACGTATTTACAATATAAATATCCGCTTTTGCGTCAAAAGGCACAACTTGATATCCGCATTGTTGTAAGTTTTGTTGCATAACTTCTATCTCATATGCGTTTACTTTGCACCCTAAATTATGTAATGCTACACTTTTCATAGTATTCCTCTTTTTTTTCGTTGCATTTGGTTATTGACTTTTTTTCCCATTCCCATTAGTATAAAGGCAGAAGGTATGAATTAATAAGGAGGTAAACACCAATGAAAACTATTCAGATTTCCTTAAATTCCATCGATAAAGTTAAATCTTTTGTAAATGATATTACAAAATTTGATTATGACTTCGATTTAGTATCCGGAAGATACGTAATTGATGCGAAATCTATTATGGGAATTTTCAGTTTAGATCTTTCCAAACCGATCGATCTGAACATCCATGCTGAAGACAATGTGGATGCTGTACTGGAAGTTTTAAAACCGTACATGATCTAATCACAAAGAACATTAGCAGAGGCCAGACGTTTCGTCTGGCTTTTTCTTTTGCACACGCCGCAATACCGCCAGGGGACATTGCGGCGCGCAAAGTGTTCTGATCTCCTCAAATATCCGATGCCTTATGCCAGGTCTATTCCTCAGAATCCACAGCTGCCACAATCACTTCTCTTGTTTCCAGAGCTTTTGTCACCAGTTCATCAATGACATCTTTTAAGTTTTCCTCATGCTTGCGGATAATATTCAGGTTCGGTTTGGTTACCGGATGTTTCGCCACAAAAATAGTACAGCAGTCCTCGAAAGGCTGGATCGATGTCTCGTAAGTGTTGATCTTTTCAGAGATGGTAACGATCTCCTGCTTATCCATACCGATGCAGGGACGATATACCGGCAGAGTGCAGACTTCATTGGTGGCAGCCAGAGACTGCAGTGTCTGAGATGCAACCTGTCCGATACTTTCTCCTGTGATCAGTCCCAGGCAGTCGTTTTCTTTGGCGATAGCTTCCGCAATGCGCATCATATAGCGGCGCATGATGATAGTAAGCTCATCGTGAGGACATTTCTCATAAATGGCAAGCTGAATGTCTGTAAAGTTGACTACATGAAGGTGAATGGGGCCGCTGTATCTGGAAACAAGCTTCGCCAGGTCCACTACCTTCTGTTTTGCTCTCTCGCTGGTATAAGGCGGCGCATGGAAATAAACAGCGTCAATTTTTACACCCCGTTTTGCAATCATGTAGCCTGCCACCGGAGAGTCGATACCGCCGGAAAGCAAGAGCATGGCTTTTCCGTTGGTCCCTATAGGCATTCCTCCCGGTCCCGGGATTTCGATAGAATAAATATAAATTTTTTCACGGATCTCGATATAAAGCATCACATCCGGTTTGTGCACATCCACCCTGATCTCCGGAAATGCATCTAACAGCACACCGCCGACTTCAGCGTTGATTTCCATGGATTCCAGGGGATAATTTTTGCGTGCACGTCTCGCATTGACTTTAAAAGTAAAATTCTTGTCCGGATAGGTCTCGTCCACATATTTTACAATGGTTTCGCACAGTTTTTCAAATCCCTCATCCTCTATCTGGATCATAGGGCAGATTGCCGATATACCGCAGACTGTCTTTAAATTTTCCACAGTCTCATCATAATCATAATAATCTGAAAGCACATCCACATAGATTCTTCCCTTGGTGCGGCGGATCTCAAATTCACCTTCACACCGTTTCAGGGCATATTTCATCTGATTTACCAGGGCTTCTTCAAATAAATAGCGGTTCTTTCCTTTTACACCGATTTCCGCATATTTTATCAAAAACGCTTTGAACATTCGTTTTCCTCCGTATTCTTTTCCTTCCCAACTGTTTCTCTCAAAATCTCCCGGCCGCACTTTGCAGCAGGCGGTCGGGAGTCAGCATCCTTTTACCTGTTATCTTCTGCGAAATCTTCTCAGCATCGGCACAATTTCAGAAAGCGCATCCAATGTATAGCGAATTTCCTCCTCCGTAGTCAGCATGGAAAAGCTGAAACGAATGGTGGAATCCAGCAATTCCCCGGGAAGACCGATGGCTTTCAGGGTCGCAGAAATATCGGGATGATTGGAAGCACAGGCGCTTCCTGCCGACACATAGATTCCCTTTTCTTCCAGCGCGTGAAGCAGCACCTCACTTCTCACTCCGTAGAAGGAAACGCTCACCACATGAGGCGCGCTCTGTTTTCCTGTCAATCCGTTTATTCTCACGTCCGGAATCTGCTGTACCCCGCGAATAAATTCTTCTTTCAGAGCATACAGCTCTTCGTTGTGTCTTTCCAGGTCTGCATACACTTCTTCCACTGCCTTTGCCATACCGGCAATGGCAGGAACATTCTCCGTGCCCGAGCGAAGGTTGCGCTGCTGACCGCCGCCGAAAACAATCGGATGAATCTTTACCTTATCTCCTACATACAGAAAACCGATTCCCTTGGGACCATGAATTTTGTGAGCGCTGACGGAAAGCAGATCAATATGCATCCTTTTTGGAAAAATGCGGAACTTTCCATATCCCTGCACAGCGTCCACATGAAACAGAGTCCTGGGGTTTCTTCTTTTGATCAGATTTCCCGCCTCCTCTATAGGCTGCAAAGATCCGATTTCGTTGTTTGTATGCATAATGGAAACAAGGATCGTGTCCGGACGGATTGCCTCCTGCAAATCGGAAAGGCGAATCACGCCGTTTTCATCCACCGGCAGATAGGTCACTTCAAATCCCTGGCTCTCCAGATACCGCATTGTCTGCAAAATAGCCGGATGTTCGATCTTTGTAGTGATCAGATGCCGCCCGGCCCGGCAGTTTGCAAAAGCGCAGCCTCGAAGCGCCAGATTATCAGATTCTGTTCCTCCGGAAGTAAAAAAGATTTCTTTTTCACTTACTTTTAAATTTTTTGCAATCACATCTTTTGCATAGCGCAGGTACTGCTCGGCCTGCATTCCTTTTACGTGCATGCTGGATGGATTGCCGTAGTCTTCGCACATGATTTTCGTCATCAGTGCCGCCACACTGTCAAGACAGCGGGTGGTAGCCGAATTATCCAAATAGCATTCCATACAATCTCCTACTTTTCTGTCATGTTTTCTCTCATTGTCTTGTGTTTCCAGGTTCCGGACAGCCTTTTTCCGGCTCTTCCTGAACTTACTTCTATTTTATGACAAAAATTTCCGTTTGTTACTGTTTTTGCTCTTTTACTCTTCCAACTGATACATCATCCAGGAGAGAATGGTAAATCCGGCTGTCTCTGTCCTTAAAATACGCTTTCCTAAAGTTATGGGAATCACACCTGCTTCCATAGCCTGTTTGATTTCAGACTCCTCAAAGCCGCCCTCCGGGCCGATAAAGACTGCCGCGTCCATCCCCGGCTTCAGGGAAGAAATCAGTTCTTTTGTCTTCTCCATCCCGTCCGCCAGCTCATAGGGAATCAGCTTCAGTTCCATATTCTTTGCCTTTTCCAATGCCTGCTTCAGACTCATAACATCCGCCACCCTGGGAACAATCCTGCGCTTGCTCTGTTTTGCCGCAGCCTCGGCTATTCCCTGCCAGCGGGCTACTTTGGCCTTCGCCTTTTTTTCATCCAGCTTTACAACGGCCCGCTTCGTGGCAACCGGTACCACCTCATAAGCCCCAAGTTCCACTGCCTTTTGAATAATCAGCTCCATCTTATCAGCCTTGGGAAGCCCCTGAAACAGATAAATCCTGGAAGGAAGTTCCAGTCCGTCTTCTTTTATAAAGCGAAGGGTGCACACAATTTCTTCTTCGCCCAATTCCTCAATGCCGCACCGGTATTCTTTTCCGTCCACACCGTTGCTGACGGCAATTTCTTCCCCCGGTTTCATGCGCAGCACATTTTTGATGTGATTCACATCGCTTCCCGTGATCACAATTCTTTTATCCTGAATCTGCCAGGGTTCCACAAAAAACTGATACATGAACTCTCTCCCGTTTCCTTATTTGCTGAAACTTAAAAATCTTTTCTTGCCGTCACGCTGACCCATTCGCCCTGATAGGTCACTTCAAGAACTGTCAGTCCTGCATCCTTTACAGCAGAAACCACAGTTTCTTCCTTGTCGTCAATAATACCGGAAGTAATGTAAACTGCACCTGTTTTCATCTGATTTACGATCACCGGTGTCAGGGGCACTAAAACATCCGCTAAAATATTGGCCACAACAATATCATACTTTCCATAGCCAACTCTATCCTGCACTTCTTTATCCGTGATGATATTTCCAATCATCATTTCAAATTTTTCCGGGGCAATGCCGTTGTTTTTCATATTGTCGGCAACCGCATCAACCGCACAGGGATCAAGATCCGTTCCCACTGCATGCTTTGCTCCGAACATGAGAGAGAGAATTGCCAGAATTCCGCTTCCTGTTCCCACATCCAGCAGTTCTGTTTCGGGAGTCACATATTTTTTCAGCTGGCGGATACAAAGCTGTGTGGTTTCATGCATACCGGTTCCAAATGCCGTACCGGGATCGATATGCAGTATCATTTTGCCCTTATCCTCTTCCTTTACTTCTTCCCAGGAGGGAATCACAAGCAGGTCATCGATGTAAAACTGATGGAAATACTGCTTCCAGTTGTTGATCCAGTCAATATCCTCTGTTTCGTCCACTTCCACAATTCCTTCGCCAATATCACAGAACTGTCTCAGCTGATCCAGCTCTTCTTTTACCATGGAAAGAATCTTTTCCTCCTCCACGATCTCATCCTGCATAACCAGCTGTCCGTCTTCGTTTTCTTCCACGAAAAAGCTTAAATAGGCAATGCCGTCATCTTCCGGCCCTTCCGGCAGAATATCCACGAACATCTGCTCTTTTTCCGCCGCAGTGAGGGGAACGCGGTCTTCAATCTGCGCTCCTTCCAGTCCAATGTCATAAAGAGTACTGATGATGATATCTTCCGCCTCTGTGACTGTTTTTATCCTGAATTTTTTCCACTTCATCTCCTCTTCTCCTTTCCCTGTTCCTTATTATCTATAATATCTCTTGTAAAATCAAATGACATTGGGCTCAAACGCATTTGATTCTATGATTTATTCCTGATTTACCATATTAACATAAAATGATGTTGCGGTCAAAAGGTCTTTTATTTCTCAGACCATGAAAAAGTGTGCACCTTTGTGCACACTCGCGCCGAGCGTGGTTGCGTCAGCAACCATTTTCCGGGTAATCTCTGATTGCCTGAGCGCTGAAATGCGCGTCCACAGCGGAGCGTCTTTTTTTATACGATAAGAAATGAAGTTTCTTATCGTATAAAAAAGACATCCCCTGTTTTCAGAAGATGTCCCTTTTGTAACATTCGCTTTATTTAAAGATATCCTTGATTGTTTTTTTCTTCTTTTCCTTTACTTCCGGGCCCTCGTGCTTCGCTCTCTTGGAAGCATTTAAGCTGTCGCCTGTCAGTTCATCAAACCGGCGAAGCAATTCTTTTGCCTCCGCGGAAAGATGTTCCGGAGTCTGGATAACCAGTGTCACATAATGATCGCCGCGCACGTCTTTATTTCTCAGTGTAGGCACACCTTTGCCTTTCAGACGCACTCTGGTATCTGTCTGGGTACCCGGTTTTACATCGTAGATGACTTTTCCGTCTACCGTGTCGATCACTACTTCGCCGCCCAAAGCTGCCACTGCATAGGAAACCGGTACTGTAGAGTAGATGTTGTATTCCTGACGCTGGAAAATCGGATGACGTCCTACGATCACTTCTACCAAAACGTCTCCTCTGGGTCCGCCGTTCACACCAGGCTCACCCTGTCCTGCCAGACGTTTGCACTGTCCGTTGTCGATACCTGCAGGAATCGTCACGGCGAAACGTTTTCTCATCGGCACATAGCCGCTTCCGTGACAGTCGGTACATTTTTCTTTGATGATCTTACCGCTGCCGCCGCAGTCCGGACAGGTCTGTACGTTTCTGACCGTTCCAAAGAAGGACTGCTGGGTAAATACAACCTGACCTTTACCACCGCATTTGGTACAGGTTACAGGGCTGGTGCCCGGCTTTGCACCTGTTCCATGACAAGTCTTACATTCTTCCTTTACATTCAGCTCAATTTCCTTTTCACAGCCAAATACGGCCTCTTCAAAGGTAATTCTTACGCTGGTTCTTAAGTTGGCGCCTTTCATAGGGCCATTGTTTGCACGTCCGCCTCTGCGGCTTCCGCCAAAAATATCTCCGAAGATATCTCCGAAAATGTCGCTGAAGTCTGCTCCGCTGAAATCGAAGCCTCCAAAACCGCCAGCGCCTCCTGCTCCGCCTTCGAAAGCTGCATGGCCGAACTGGTCGTACTGACGTCTCTTTTCCGGATCACTTAATACTGCATATGCCTCCGATGCCTCTTTGAACTTCTTCTCTGCTTCCGCATCTCCCGGATTCATATCGGGGTGATATTTTTTGGCAAGGACACGATATGCTTTTTTTAAAGCTGCATCATCGGCATTTTTGTCAACGCCGAGGACTTCATAATAATCTCTTTTTTGTTCTGCCATAATTAAATCCTGTTCCTTTCCGGTTTCTGGAGTATTCATCCAGGAGAAGCAACGCTGCTTCACTCTCTGAATCTTTTCAGTTTATCTTTTTATTTTCCCACAATGTGAGTGCCGCTGCCTTACCTGCTGTCTTATTTTTGCGTGAACGCAAGACAAGGGGCATCGTCTGCCCCCGTCCTGTATCTTTTTAAACTTCTCTGAAGTCTCCGTCGATAATGTCATCGTCCTGAGTCTGACCAGCAGCTCCTGCGCCGGCTGCTCCGTTCATATCAGGTCCTGCCTGACCGGCTGCTCCCTGTGCCTGCTCGTAAACCTTTGCGAACAGAGCCTGTGCAGACTGCATCAGTTTCTCCTGAGCTGCTTTGATGTCAGCTACCTGGCTGTCTGTCAGTTCCTGATCTTTTGTGGAATCCAGCAGAGATTTCAGGGCATTCAGGTCAGCTTCCACACCAGCTTTTGCAGTTGCATCAATTTTATCTCCAACTTCGCTCAGTGCTTTTTCTGTCTGGAATACAAAGGAATCTGCGCTGTTTCTTGTATCAACTGCTTCTTTTCTCTTCTTATCCTGAGCTTCAAATTCAGCTGCTTCTTTTACTGCCTTGTTGATTTCATCTTCAGACATGTTAGAGCCTGCTGTAATTGTAATATGCTGTTCTTTTCCTGTTCCCAGGTCTTTTGCAGATACGTTTACGATACCGTTTGCATCGATATCGAAAGTTACTTCGATCTGCGGTACTCCACGCATTGCCGGCGGGATACCATCCAGTCTGAACTGGCCTAAGGATTTATTATCTCTTGCGAACTGTCTTTCACCCTGCAGTACGTTGATATCAACGGCTGTCTGGTTATCAGCTGCTGTAGAGAATACCTGGCTCTTCTTTGTAGGAATTGTTGTATTTCTTTCGATCAGTCTGGTTGCGATACCGCCCATAGTTTCGATGGACAGAGACAGCGGAGTAACATCCAGAAGAAGGATATCGCCTGCGCCTGCATCGCCAGCCAGTTTACCACCCTGAATAGAAGCACCCAGTGCAACACATTCATCCGGGTTTAAGGATTTATTGGGCTCATGTCCTGTCAGCTGTTTTACTTTATCCTGTACAGCAGGGATACGTGTAGAACCACCTACTAACAGTACCTTTCCAAGTTCAGAAGCTGTGATGCCTGCATCTTTCAGTGCGTTCTGTACCGGGATTGCTGTTCTTTCTACCAGGTCATGTGTCAGTTCATCAAATTTTGCTCTTGTCAGAGTCATATCAAAGTGCAGCGGACCGCTTGCATTCATGCTGATGAAAGGCAGGTTGATATTGGTTGTTGTAGCGGAAGAAAGTTCTTTTTTCGCTTTTTCAGCTGCTTCTTTCAGACGCTGCATAGCCATCTTATCTGCGGACAGGTCAACGCCCTGCTCTTTCTTGAACTCGCTTACCATCCAGTTAATCAACACGTTATCAAAATCGTCGCCGCCCAGATGTGTATCGCCGTTGGTTGCCAGAACTTCGATAACGCCATCACCGATTTCAATGATGGAAACGTCGAAAGTACCACCGCCTAAGTCGTAAACCATGATCTTCTGCTCTTTTTCATTGTCAAGGCCGTATGCCAGAGCTGCTGCTGTAGGCTCGTTGATGATACGTTT
>CALWLY010000038.1 GCA_944381635.1 uncultured Lachnospiraceae bacterium | reverse complement strand
GCAGGTGATAACGTAACAAATGTATACTATGTAGTAGACGAGAGCCAGACCTTTGACTACACAGTAAACTTCTACAAGAAAGGAACTGAAGAAAAAGTAGCGGAAAGTTTGGAAGGAAAGCATGTGATAGGAACATTCAGCTGGACGAACCCGACAGTAGCCGGATATAAGCTGGATGGAGAACAGCCGAGCAGCATGGAGATCACAGCAGGTGATAACGTAACAAATGTATACTATGTAGTAGACGAGAGCCAGACCTTTGACTACACAGTAAACTTCTACAAAGACGGAACTACAGAAAAAGTGGCAGAAAGCAAGATAGGAACCAGCCCGGTAGGAACGTTCAGATGGGAAAACCCGACAGTAACTGGATATAAACTGAAAGAGAACCAGCCGAACAGCATGGAAGTCACAGCAGAAGGCCCGAACGTAACGAATGTATACTATGTAGTGGATGAGGAACAGACCTTTGCATACACAGTAAACTTCTACGAAGATGGAACAACAGATAAAGTAGCAGAAAGCTTCGAAGGATACCATGCATTAGGAACATTCAGTTGGGAGAATCCGATAATAGAAGGATATGTGTTGAAAGAGAATCAGCCGAGCAGCATGGAGATCACAGCAGAAGGCACGAATGTAGTAAACGTATACTACGAACTGGATGAAAACAAAGACGAGATTGCTGACAAATATCAGGTAACTGTTATGTTCGGTGCAATCAATGGTCACTTTGAGAACGGAAGCACACAGGAAAGCAAGGTAGTTACATTACGTGACGTAAACGGAAATCTGTCAGAAGATGGTTCATACGAAATGGGCCTGGATGAATTCCCTGGAGCTACAGCTTCAGAAGGATATGACCAGGACAGCCAGAAATGGGTATGGCAGGATGGCGGAAAAGAAGTGAACGAAAACGTAGTAATTACAAGCACCAACAGCCCTGTATTCCTTGTAAGCTTTGAAAGAGGCGAATATGACGTCAAGATAAGCTATTATTATGACGAAAGATTCAAATGGAATCAGGAGTACAAAGAAGAGTTCGGAACTGTAGTAGAAATCGAACCGGCTGACAAAGATACCCAGGATGGAGTCAACTATATACTTGAAAGAGTAGAAAATAATGGATTGACAGTGGGAACCGGAACGAACGATATCAACATTTACTACGTAAGCGACGCAAATGAAGACGGAATCGCTGATAAATATCAGGTAACGGTTGTATTTGCAGCAGTAAACGGTCAGTTTGATAACGGATCTACTCAGGCAGAAAGAACTTTCACTTTGAAAGAAGACGGAGAAAACAGCGAGAACGGTTACTACATCATCACAGAAGAGGATATTCCGACAGCTACAGCAAATGAAGGATATGGAAATGGTACCTGGGCGCCTGCAGATCCGAAAGGAATCTGGATTACCAAGGAAGAAGGACCTTTTGTATTTACCATAACCTTTACACAGTTACCGGATAACCCGGATCCTACAGATCCTGGCGATGGCGGCGATGGCGACGACGAAACCACAGGAGGTGGCGGAACTACTACAACACCTACAACTCCCGCACCGACAGGAGTTCTTGGCGAAAGAGTGGAAGTTCCCGCAGACGCAGGCGTTCTCGGTGAAAGAGTTCCCGAAACGGAAGACGCAGGCGTTCTCGGTGAAAGAAGAGGCGCAGGCACAGGCGATGAGACGCCGATCTTTGGATGGGTGGCACTGGCTGGATGTGCAGCAGCAGCTTTGGCTTTCGTTGGATTCAGAAAGCGTAAAGAAAAATAGGAAGATGACTGTTAGGACAGAATAAAAGCTTCCGATAAAAACAAAATTAGTAAGAGGGTATTTTTTAAGCGGCACACGCGCTTGAGGGATACCCTCTTTCATTTGGGCGCGGAATTAAGTCATAAAAAATTTAAAAATTTTCTGTTTTGTAACGGAAAGCGTAACGCTTGGTGTGATAAGATGAATAAGGTTTTGAAATGATTTAAAAATAATATAGAAGGAGAAGTAAAGTGAGAAAGAAAAGAGTTTTGGCATTGCTCATGGCTGTGACAATATCCGTTGCATTGACAGGGAATGAAATGGTATTGACCGCACAGGCAGAGGAAACGGAAGTTGTAACTGAATATGAAGAAAACGTTCCTGTCAGCGAATCGGAAGAAAGCGGCGTCGTATCAGAAGAAGCGGAAAAAGATGAAAGCCAGGAACAGACTGAGGCTGAGGAAGCTGTTTCAGATGGTGCCCTGGAAAATGCAGTTGAAGAAGAAAATCCTGTTGGCGAAGAAAATGCACCGGAGAAGGAGGAAACAGGGAAAGATAATACCCAGGAAGGTGTGCTTGTAGAAGACAAAATTTCTGTATCGGAAAAAAACAACACCGAAGAGATTTCCACAGAAAAAACTCATGAGGAAGTGGAAAAGGCAGAGAATATTACATTCTCCATGCTCAAAGAAGCTGCGGATGGAGAAGAACAGCAAGTGCCCGTTCAGATTCGAAAAGTAAAAGCGGATTTGACCGAGGAAACAGAGGAAGCGACGATACAGGCTGGAGAAATCCACGGAGGAGAAATACAGGGATATACATATCAATCGGCACAGATTGATGGGGTCACAATAGATTATCTGGGATATTATGAAGGTCAGCTTTATTATCATCTTCAGGGGGAAGAAGGAATCAATAAAGTAGGAGATAAAAAAGTTGTATTGACTTATGTTGAAAATACTTATCCGGTCACTGTGGAAATTGTAGATGTGGAAGGAAATCCTGTTCCGGGGGCGGCAGTGGTGGAAGCCGCTGAAAAAATCGGAGTAGTGAGCACTTATTCTTTTCTGGCAAATCCAGCGGCTGAATATGAGATCAGTGGAGTTTACGCAAATGAAAATCTGATTGAAAAGACAGAGGGAGCTTATGTGTTACCTGGCAGTTCGTCACCTGTAAATATCCGGGTTGTAGTTAAAACAAGAGGGACGGTTCCGGTAAATGCGGAAATTGATAAAGATGGTGCTCCTGATTTAGGAAGCGCTAAGTGGATACAGTGCCCGGAGACAGTTACAGCCGATGGAAAATGGCAGGGAGTTTTAAGAACCTATTCTGTAGCCTGGAAACTTACCCATCTTGTCATCAATAATGTAGATGTAAAAATTCCAACAGGAGACGGCGCTCTTATAGGCTCAAATGAGGAAGTCACTGAAAAAGATGGTATGCGTATCAAAGTACAGAAAAAGTACAAATGGGGAAAAGCAACCTATGATTACACAATTTCTGTAGAGGGTGTCGCAGCGGATACACAGGAACTTTCTGTAAGAGCGTATGTCACGCAGGAAGATGGAATTTGGACAGATGGTATCTATTGCAGTTCCGTGGAAGGAGCCGAGGTGTATTATCTGGATGGGGAAGAACTGAAAAAAGTAACCCCGGGTGAAAAAGTGACGTGGACAGGAATTCTTAGTGGAAAGCAAATTTTCTACATAAAAGTACTGCCGGGCTATGAAAATGTATCCATAAGCGGGGAAGGAACGGATCCGAATGCTTTATGCGAATCAGACAGACCCGAATTCGACTACATGTTTTATTATACAGGAAATTATGAGGATCACAGAAGCTTCCAGGTAGAAGCACAGCCGATTTCTTACCGTGTTCAATATATGTATGACGGTATGTTCTGTGGTTTTGTTGATTCCAAAACGTATTCCTTGAGAGAGAGCGAAAATAAAATTGTTCTTACCAATATTATCCCTGATATTCTTGAGGGAGAAAGCTTTAAAGGCTGGAAAATAGCGGGACTTGGAGATAAAGTTTACGCTCCCGGAAGCATGGTTACTATGACGGAAGAGATGGTACAGCAAGCAGAAGAAAATGAGAGAGTGCTTGTTTTGGAAGCTGTAACAGAGAACAGCGAATCAGATGCTTCACAGGAGAAAACAGCAGGGTATGTTGTAAAATATCTTGCCAGAGAAGCGGGTGGTGAAGAGTACAAGGAGATACTGGACACAAAAACTTATAAAGGTATAGTAGATACCACAGCAGTGGCAGAAGTGAAAGAATTTTCCGGTTATACTCTGGAAAAAGGAAACTCTACATTAGAGGGAACAATTACAGCAGATTCTAAGCTTGAATTGAAGGTTTGCTATGTTAAGGATGAGCAGAAACCGACAGAACCTGAAAATCCCGGCGATGGCGGTGATGAGACAACCGACGGCAATGAAACCACAGGCGGCGGAACCACTACTACAACACCCACAACTCCCACACCGACAGGCGTTCTTGGCGCAAGAGTAGACCAGCCGACCGTGACAGCACCGGAAACAGGCGTTCTCGGTGAAAGAGTTCCCGAAACTGAGGAAGCAGGCGTTCTTGGTGAGAGAAGAGGCGCAGGCACAGGCGATGAGACGCCGATTTTCGGATGGGTGGCGCTGGCTGGATGCGCAGCAGCAGCTCTGACTTTCATCGGATTCAAAAGACGCAAAAAAGAAGAAAATTAAATAACTCATTTTCATGTAAAAAGAGAAGATCGGGAAAACCTGCTTTTACTGATTTCATGAAAATGACGAAAACCCCCAGGCAGAAAACTACAGTCCGGGGGTTTTCTTGTTACGCAAGGCAGCTTTCAGCATGTCGTGTTTCCTGGAAAACTGAAAGTTTCAGCCGAAAGTCTTGCCCTTTCTCTGGGATTCCTCTATAATGAAAAAGAATTATAAAGTATTGAAAACACAATAACAGACGAGACTCCTGAAATTGATTCACACAGGGAAACGGAACACAAAAAACAACAAGCCCACAAACTTTGCAGCAGCAAAAGCAAAGTAAAGTAAGAAAGCAATTCAGGAGAGATATGGACAGAAAATACAATACAGATACGATTTTAAAAGAATTCTGGAGGGATAATCATCGCTTTGCTGATTTATTCAACACCGTAGTTTTTCAGGGAAAGCAGCTGATAAAACCGGAAGATTTGGAAGAAGCGGATACGGAAGTATCCGGAACCCTGGAGGGAAAAGAAGGGATATACGCTCTTTCGAGGATGAGAGACGTTGTAAAAAAGACCGCTTTTGGAGCAGAATTTGTTATACTCGGACTTGAGCATCAGAAAAATATTCATTATGCCATGCCCCTTCGCACTATGCTTTATGACAGCTTAGGGTATTTAAAAGAATACCGGGAAATTTCAGCAGATAGAAAGCGACGGCGAAAAAAAGGAAAGAAAAGCAAAAAAAGTCTTTCTAAGGACGATGGCAATGTAAATCCTGCTGAGGAGAGGTTGTTCACAGAAACCAAAGAAGAGTTTTTATCCGGATTTGGAAAGGATGACAAACTTCATCCCATCATTACGATTGTTTTATATTACGGTGAAAAGCCATGGGACGGTCCCAGGACACTAAAGGATATGTTGTTTCTCATGCCGGAAGGGTTTGAGGCAGCTGTGCCGGACTATGGCATGAACTTGCTGGAAATACTGGATACCGGGAAATTTCATTTCCGGAACGCAGATGTGGAAATGGTCTTTGAAATCTCGAGAGAAATCTTTCGTAAAAATTTTAAAGAACTAAGCCGCAAGTATCAAAACACAAAGCTCCCATCGGAGTTAGCCGGTGTCATCGGGGCGATTACCGAATCGACGTTTATACTGGAATGTGGGGAGAAAGGAGAAGATTGGAATATGTGCAGGGCATTGGAAGAATATCAGGAACAGGCAAGAAGGGAAGGCTTGCAGGAGGGATTACAAGAAGGTTTTCAAACAGGCCAGGAAAAAACGCTGTATGCCTTGACGGAAAAAGGAATCTTAAGCCCGGAGCAGGCAGCGAAAATGCTTGGAATCTCACTGGAGGAATGGGAAGGAACAGCGGAAAAATACAGGAATCATGCGTAAGATACACTGAAAAGGGGCATATCACAAAGCGGTGGTAAGTCCCTTTCCTGTTAATAAAAGCGATATGGAATAGGATAAAGCGAGAGGAACGATATGAAATTTCTTCACACAGGAGATCTGCATCTTGGAAAAACGGTCAATGATTTTTCCATGATAGAGGATCAGAACTATATATTAGATCAGATATGTGAGATTGCCGAAAAGGAAAAAGTGGACGCACTTCTTTTGGCGGGTGATATTTATGACAGAGCCCTTCCGCCTGCGGAAGCGGTTGTTCTGCTGGATTCGTTTTTAAACCGAATGCAGCAGATGGGAATCACTGTTTTTGCCATCAGCGGAAACCATGATTCCGCGGAGAGAATTGCTTTTTTGGAGCAGATCGTGGAAAAACAGGGTATTTATCTGGCAGGGGTGTTTTCCCAGGAACCAAAGATTGTTCGCATTCAGAGAGAAAAAGAAGAGGCGGCAGTCGTACTTCTTCCCTTTTTCAAGCCTGCCCAGGCCGGAGAATCTACGGGGATGGAAGCGGTAAAAAAAGTGATAGCTCCTGTTTTAGAAAAGCAGGAGGAAGAAAGACAGGAGGGGAAAGAAGTTCCCTATGTACTTGTGACCCATTTTTTTGTGACAGACGGTGGATGGGAGCCGGAGCTTTCGGATGCGGAGACGACGGTTCACGTAGGAGGTATCGACAATGTGGATGCCTCGCTGTTTTCCTCTTTTGCCTACGTGGCGTTAGGGCATATCCACAAGCCGCAGCAGGTGGGAAAAGGACAGATCTGGTATTCTGGGGCGCCTCTGGCCTATTCTTTTTCCGAGACCAATCATGAAAAAAGCGTTCAGATTGTGGAAATATCGGCACAGGGAGAAGTAACAGTGACTAAGCGGACATTAAAGCCCCTTCATCCTGTGAGGAAAATCAGGGGAAGGCTCGAGGAGCTTACGGATATTTCCCATTTGGGCGAGCCGGGAAGTCAGGATTACATACAGGCGGTACTCACGGACGAAAGGGAGCTGGTAAATCCTATGGCGGCGCTGCGAAGCGTTTATCCCAATGTGATGCAGATTGTGATGGCAGCCCACGAAAAGAAGATAAGCCAGACGCAGCCGTCCTTTTCTCAGGGAAAGAGAAAGGACACTTATACGCTTTTCTCAGAATTTTATCAGACTGTCAGCGGTCAGGAAATGGACGGGGAAGAAGCGGAAAAAATGCGTGAAATTATAAGGGAAGAGGAAGAAAAGGCATGAAACCCATCAGATTGACGTTAAGCGCCTGGGGGCCGTATCGGGAATGCTGCGAGATAGATTTTGAAAAACTGACCAACAAAAGTCTGTTTCTGATTACGGGGCAGACAGGAGCGGGAAAGACAACGGTTTTTGACGCCATTACTTATGCGCTTTATGGCGCCATGAGCGGAGGAATGAGAGAAAAAAACAGTGTCCGCAGTGATTTCGCTCCTGCGGATGTTCCTACCTTTGTCAGGCTTTTGATGGAGCACGGCGGAAAGCGCTATGAGATAGAAAGAAACCCGGAGTATCTGCGGCCGAAAAAGAGAAAAGCCGGGGAAAACGAGTGGACAAAGGAAAAAGAGAGGGCAGTGTTAAAACTGCCGGACGGTTCTGTATTGGAAGGAAACGTGGAGGTGAACCGAAAGCTTCAGGAGATTCTGGTGCTGGATTACCGCCAGTTCAAGCAGATTTCCATGATCGCACAGGGGGAATTTGCCCGTTTTCTCACAGCCCCGTCAGCGGAAAAAACGAAAATTTTCAGGGAGATTTTCGACACGGAAATTTATAACCGGGTAGCGGAAAACCTGAAGGAAAAAGCAAAGGCGGCTTATGCAAAAGTCAGTGAGTACCGACACCGTATGGAGGAAAACATCAACACTTGTCGGGATGAAGACCAGCGCTGGCAGGAAGCAGTGAGAGAAAGCAAGGGAAACTTTCATTTTGAATATTTAAAGCAGTTGTCAGAGCAGCTATCTTTAGAGTACCGTAGGAAAGCTTCTGATCTGGAAAAAGAGTGGAAAGCCACGGATGAAAAACTTGCGGTAAAGAAGGAAGAACTGGCCGGCATCCTGCAGGATAATAAAAATCTGGAGCTTTTGGCACAGACTAAGGAGAAGCTGCTGCAGGTAAAGCAGCAGGAACCCGCAGCACAGGCCCATGAGAAGGAGAAAGAGGAGGCAGCCAGAGCTGCGCAGGTTTATCCGGAGATGCTGGTCAGAGATCATGCCGGCACACAGGTACGGCAGAGACGGGAAAAGCTGGAAGAGGTGAAAGCCCGTAGGGAGGGACTGCTCAAAGAAAGAGAAGGCCTTTCCGGATTTGCCGCTCTGGAAGAACAGGTGTTGAAAGCCTACGAGGCAGCGCAGTTGTCAGAGCAGCTGGAAGAAAAAAAGATGGCGCTTGCGGAAAAAGAAAAGAGAGCCCGGATTTTCTGGGAGAAAGCCGCGGATGAGTATGAAAAGGCGGAAAGGGAAAGCGGAAAGGCTCTGGAAATTTCGGAGGAGAAGAAGAAAAGATACCGGGCAGATGCCATAGGACTGGTGGCAGGGATGCTCAAAGAAGGCACCCCCTGTCCGGTGTGCGGTTCTTTTTCCCATCCGGCGCCTGCCCATCAGACCGGCGAAACGCCCCGGGAGGAAGAAGTAAAAGAGGCGGAAAAAGTATATCAGAAGGCTCAGGAGAGAGCAGCCACCGCCTTTGGAAATGCCCAGGCGGCCAAAAAAAGTCTGGAGATGATTTTGGAAGAAAAGAAAACACTGGAAGAAGAAAAAGCGGCAGCCCGGGAAAAAATAGAGAGTTTTTCGGAAGAAGTTCTGGCTTTGGTGAAACCGCCCTATGCGGAAAACAGCCGCAGGTATCAGAAACTGACAGAACGATTCCGCCAGCTGGAAGCCCTTTTAGAAGCCCAGGCGCAAAATGAAGAAGCTGCCCGCAGGGAGTTTTCCGAGAGCATGGATAAGCTGCAGAAGGCGGAAGCAAAACTGAAGGAAGTGCTGCAGGAAAATGGTTTCCAAAGCGAAGAAGAGTATCGGGGAGCGCTGCGGGATGAAAAACGGCGGAAGGAAATCGAAGAAAAACTGCAGAAATTTTATCTGATCAAACAGCGGGCACAGGAGCGCTGCGCCGAATTGACGGAGCTGACTCAGGGCAAGAAATATACAGATCCTAAACCCTTGGAAGAAAGCTGCAAAAAACTGCAGGAAGAACGGGAAAAAGTGCAGAAACAATACCAGCACATGGCGCTGAAAGAAAAGATGACAGGAGCCACTGCCTTGGCCCTCAAAGAAAATCTTCAGGCGGAAAAGGAAGCAGCCGCACAGTACGGGCTTGTGAAAAAGCTGGAGGACGCGGCGACAGGAAACAATCCGAAAAGACTGGTATTTGAGCAGTATGTACTTGCCGGATATTTTGAGGATATTTTAAGAGCGGCAAACATTCGGCTTGCCAAAATGTCGGGAGGACGCTACGAGCTGTCCAGAGCTCTTCAGGTTGTCGATGGCCGAAGCAAGGACAACCTGGAAATGGAAGTGATGGATTACTATACCGGAAAATGCCGCTCGGTGAAAACACTCTCAGGCGGAGAGACTTTTAAAGTGTCGCTGTCCCTGGCCCTTGGCATGAGCGATGTGATTCAGGCGGGAAGCGGAGGAATTCGGGTGGAAGCCCTCTTCATCGATGAAGGATTCGGCGCTTTAGATCAGGAATCTCTGGATCAGGCCTGCAGTACCCTGACTTCCCTGGTGGAGCAGGACCGTATGATCGGCATTATTTCCCACGTGCCGGAACTGAAGGAAAGAATTTCCAGTCAGATCGTGGTAGTAAAAGGAAACAACGGAAGCAGTATAAAGATACAGTAGATTTGTGCCAGGTATAATGTTATAATGAAAGTCGGTTTTACCTTCAAAAGGCAGGACCGGCTTTTTAGCTCACAGGAAGCGAACGTTCCTGTGAAAGGAGAAAGACGATATTACGCATTTCGCGAAAGGAGATAAAGGATGCTAAGAAAAAGCAGAAAAATACTGGCCGGAGTGCTGGGGGCGGCGCTTTTTAGCCTTGCACTGGCCGGCTGCGGCAAAGGCGGCACAAAGGTTGTGCTCACAGCAGGATTTTCCAAAAACGAGGTGTTTCGCATTGAAGATGTTTCCTGTACTTTGTCGGAGATCAGAGTGTATCTGACCAATGTTCAGAATCAGTATGAGGCGGTTTACGGAAAAGAAATCTGGAGTGCAAAGGATGCGGGACCGGCTTTGGAGCAAAGCGCCAAAGATCAGGTGCTTGCGGAAGTGGCTCAGATAAAAGCCATGACTCTTCTGGCCGAAGAAAAAGAGGTTTCTCTGGATGAGACCGAAGAAGGAAAAGTGGCACAGGCGGCGGAACAGTATTTTTCCTCTCTCAGTGATTACGAAAAGGAAGTGCTGGACGTTGAGCAGAAGACGATAGAAAATATGTATCATGACTATGCATTGGCCGAGAAAGTGTATCGACAGATCATTGAGGGAATCAATCCCGAGATCAGTGATGACGAGGCGCGCACTATTACGGTGGACAGCATTTTCTTAAAAACTTATGTCACAGACAGCAGCGGGGAGAAAACTCCGGTGTCCGATGCGGAAAGGGAAGAGATACGAAATGAGGCGGAAGACATTCGCCAAATGGCAGCAGATGGGGAAGATTTTCAGGTGCTGGCGGACAAATACAGCGATGACACCCAGGTGACATATTCTTTCCGGAAAGGGGAAAAGGAGGCAGCCATTGAGGAGGCGGCGTTTAACCTTGCCAAAGATGAAGTGAGCCAGGTGATCGAGACGGAAGACGGCTTTTACATTATGAAATGCCTCAATACTTTTGACCGTGAGGAGACTGACGCCAACAAGGTGAAAATGGTGGAAGAGCGTAAAAACGAAGCATTCAATGAAGAATATGATACGTTTGTGGGTACACTGGTACGAAATCTAAATGAAGAGCTGTGGAACAGCGTCACACTGATTCACGATGAGCAGGTAACTACCAGCAGCTTCTTTGAGGTGTACGATTCCGTTTTTGAAGAAAATGCCTGAGGGCGATCGCGGAAAACAAGAGGGTTTATAAAAAATTTAGAAATAGAGAAAGCGCCCGAAAAGCGCATAAATACGGCGTTTTTAAAAGATTGTTAGCACTCATGAAAAATGAGTGCTAATTTTGTATTGACTTTTTGAAAAACAAGTTTTAAACTGATTCTCAGAAACACAGATAAGTTAAGAAAGGAACGTGATTGACATGGCTGTGAAACATGGTAGTTTATCGATCCATAGCGATAATATTTTTCCGATTATTAAAAAGTGGCTTTACTCCGACCACGATATTTTCTACAGAGAGCTGATTTCCAACGGCTGCGATGCTATTACGAAGCTGAAAAAACTGGATATGATGGGCGAATATACCCTGCCGGATGATTACAAGGCAAAAGTTCAGGTAGTAGTAAATCCTGAGGAGAAGACTCTGAAATTTATCGATAATGGTATCGGTATGACAGCGGACGAAGTGGAAGAGTATATCAATCAGATCGCTTTTTCCGGCGCTTCCGCATTTATTGAAAAATATAAAGATAAGACAAACGACGACCAGATCATCGGACATTTCGGTCTTGGTTTTTATTCCGCATTTATGGTAGCGGATGAAGTACACATCGACACACTTTCCTGGCAGGACGGAGCGAAAGCGGTACACTGGGAATGTGACGGCGGCACGGAATACTCCATGAGTGACGGCGAATGGGATCAGGTGGGAACCTGCATTACTCTGTTCTTAAATGAAGACTGCCTGCAGTTCTGCAACGAATACAAGGCAAGAGAAGTCATTCAGAAATATTGTTCCTTCATGCCTACCGAGATTTATCTTTCCAGAGAAAACACACCGGAGACTCAGACAATCAATGCAGAGGATAAACTGGATTCCGATGTGGTAGTGGAAGAGATCAAAAAAGAAAAAGAGGAAGATAAGGACAGACTGAAAATCAAAAAACGTCCGGAGCTGATGAACGATACACATCCGCTGTGGGCTAAAAATCCCAGCGAATGTACCAAAGAGGAATACATTGATTTTTATCGCAAAGTATTTATGGATTACAAGGAGCCTCTGTTCTGGATTCATCTGAACATGGATTATCCGTTTAATCTGAAAGGAATCCTTTATTTCCCAAAGATCAACATGGAGTACGAATCTATCGAGGGAACTATTAAACTTTACAACAATCAGGTATTTATCGCCGATAATATCAAAGAAGTAATTCCGGAATTTTTACTTCTGTTAAAGGGTGTGATCGACTGTCCTGACCTGCCGCTGAATGTTTCCAGAAGTGCGCTGCAGAATGACGGCTTTGTAAAGAAAATTTCTGATTACATTACAAAGAAAGTGGCAGACAAACTGTCCGGCATGTGCAAGACCGACAAGGAAGAATACGAAAAATACTGGGACGACATTGCTCCGTTTATCAAATTCGGCTGCCTGAAAGATGAAAAATTCTGCGAAAAGATGAATAATTACATTCTCTTTAAAAATCTGGAAGGCAAATATCTGACACTTCCCCAGTGCCTGGAAATCGGCGGAAGCGATGAGGAAGCAGAAGAAAAAGCAGTGGATGAAAACGGCGAAAAAGTAGATGCAGAAGTTGTGGAAGAGAAGAAAGACGAATCCTCCGCGGAAAAAGCGGAAGAATCTTCCGAGGAAGAGGAAAAGAAAGAAAAAGTCATCTACTATGTAACCGATGAGGTTCAGCAGAGCCAGTACATCAATATGTTTAAGGCCGCTAAAATGGATGCAGTCATCCTTCCGGAAAGAATCGACCAGCCTTTCATTTCTCAGCTTGAAGCGAAAAATGAGGGAATCCGTTTCCAGAGAATCGATGCGGATCTGACCGATGCTTTCAAATCCAAAACAAGCAAGAAGACACAGAAAGAACTGGATGAACAGGCAGAAGCCATCGAGAAGATCGTCCGCGAATCCTTAAAGAACGACAAGATCAAAGTAAAAGTGGAAAAACTGAAAAACAAAAAAGTTTCTTCTGTTTTAACACTTTCCGAAGAAAGCCGCAGAATGCAGGATATGATGAAAATGTATGCGATGAACGGCATGGACATGGGAATGTTCGGCGGCGAAGGAGAGACACTGGTACTCAATGCCAACCATCCGCTGGTACAGTACGTGACAGAGCATAAAGACGGAGAAAATACAGCGATGATCTGCGAACAGCTTTATGATCTGGCAAAACTTCAGCAGGCTCCGCTGGATGCAGAAGCTATGACTAAGTTTATTGCCCGCTCCAATGACATTATGATGCTGCTTGCAAAATAAAGAGTGCACTCTATGATCTTTCTTCACGCAACAGGAAATTCTGTTTCCGTTTGTGTGAAAAATCCGGCAGGGATGCAGGAAAATCAGAGAACAATAATTTCTCAGATTTCCGGCTGTCCCTGCCGGATTTTGTTTTGGCTCTTTGTCAAGTGCCGGGGTGGCATTTTAGGGAATACCGTTCCATTACTTTTGTCTTTTGGCGCCTAAACTTATGTCCCGGGCTCCGCGATGCGGGTAACTCCTACAAAAATATTGGAAATCTCATACCAGGTAGGATAATCGATGATACCCGTTTCCGGAAGATTGAAAATTTTCTGGAAAGTTCTCACCGCTTCTGCGGTGGCAGGACCGTAAATTCCATCGGCAGTGATGCGGGGAATGGCAGGATAATTCTGGGCAATACGGTTTAGCTGTTCCTGAACCTGCCGTACCTTGATGCCGGAAGAACCGATGATCAGGTCGTATCCCGGCCAGGAAGAGGGAACCCCGCTGATTGCCTCCGCACTGTTGATATACATGTCATTTCCATAGTAGTACCGTATAATTTCGATTGCGGAATAGCCTTCATCTCCCAGATACTTTGAACCCCACTGACTGAGTCCCTGACAGGTGACACGTTTGCCGTCGCAGTAGGAAGTAAAAATAGGCTGCTGAATGCCCGGGCGGGACAGATAGTTGGCAAAGACAGAGTCCACCAGAAAATCAATGTTGGTATAAGTGTTTCTTCCATAGATAAATTTCTGGTCATAGGCGGTGGAAGTGGTGATGGTAAAATTGTAGCCTTTGTTTCGGTACCATTCGGTGTATACACGGTTTAAAGTAAAAGACATGATGGCAAGAATGTTTGCATACAGGGACGATTCCGGCCAGGTGGCGTAAATTTCAGAGGAAGCCACATTTTTAATATAATCTTTGTAGCGCACGTAATAATTGGGCGCTGAGCTGTCTGAGGGCACACCGTCATGGACAATGACAAACTCGGGAATCACTACCCGGCTCAACACAATTTCGCCGGTTTCCTCGATGGTCTTAATTTCTGCTTCCGGAATTTTGGGAGGATAGATTCCGTAAAGCGTATGCTCCGGAATCACAATATCCTCTTCAGGTGTAGTGGCGTTCTCAAGCGGAGTCATGGATATGTTCTGGACAGAAGTCACATCCGGCAAAACTTCGGAACCGGATACTACCACAGGTTCATAACCGGCAGCGCGCACAGTAATGGTGTATTCGGAATAGGGCCGCGGACTGGAGGGTTCAAGACTGTACTGAAGAGGAGGAGAAGGCAGAAGGATGGTTTCGGTCTGACCGGAAGAATCTGTTCTCAGACTTTCGATGACAGAATCCGGCGTCTCCGTTTTGCTGATCGTTATCACAGCATCAGGGATTGGCACATTCGTCCCCGAAACAGTAACGTTAATCTGCAGTTTTCCCACGTCAGGAGTGTCGGCAGGCTCCTGTGCCGCATAAAAAATATTTCTCATACAAGCCTCAAAAACAGGGTTTGTATTATGGTATGCTAGAGAAGAGAAAAGAGAACCGAAAGAGCAGAAACGGCAAGGAATGAAGTCCCCTGGCGTATAAAAAAAGTGTGTGCCAGGGTACACACTCGCGCCGAGCGCGATGCCGTCAGGCAATAGTTACCTTTCGCGCGAGTGCGCATCCATAGCGGAGCGTTTATTTTTATACGGCAGGGAATGAAGTTCTCTGCCGTATAAAAATAAATCAATCCAGATTCAGGCATTTTTTCATGATATATTCTGTGAGTATATAGCATAAGACTGCCAATATTGCGGAGATTCCAACACCGATCCAGAGAATCGTCCGGAAGAACTCCCAGAACTGGAAGGATGCTGCTGCAGCAGTGGTAGTGTCCAGAGTGATGACGTAGCTTACCATGTAAGGAGTCATAAAGATGGATGTGATAATCTGGGTGATAGCGGAAAACCCGATATAACACAGTACGGAAGCCAGTACCTTATGCTTGCCAAACAGCTGTCCAAGGGAGATGGAGGCATAGATTGTGAGCATAGAGGAAATGGACGAAATTATCACAGATACCACTACAAGCAAAACAAATTCGGAAATCGAAATGTATTCTCCAAGGGCAGTGTACAGGCTGATCTGCGGGTCTGTGGATAAAAGCTGAAAAAAGCGCTCCATAACCGGAAATATAGTAAAAAATATTTCAAAACTGATAAGAATCATCCAGGAGGAAGACAGAATCAGCTTAGACAGGATCAGAGAGCGGGGCGTCACCGGCAGTGTGTGCATCAGATAGCCTTCATCCGTATACAGGTTTTTGTAAAAACGGACTGCCAGATAAATGAGGAGCGCAAAATTTCCGCATATTACAGCGATGGTAAAGAGAAGAAAAGCCATCATGGCTGCCATACTGATTTCATCCTCTGAAGCAGCAGGCGGAATATTTCCAAGATACCAGTATGTGGCCAGAAAAACTGCAAAGACCAAAACGCAGACAAGAACAGGCAGCTTCCAGGTCTCCTTAAATTCGTGCTTCAATAATTTACCTAACATGCAAACACCTCCCGGAAATAAGCATCCACGGATTTTCCGTGCTCAGCACGGATGGATTCCGTATCGGTGGAAAGAAGAATCTGTCCTTCTTTCATAAAAATCACATCGTCAAGAATTGCCTCAATGTCGGAGATCAGATGAGTCGACATAAGAATGGAGGCATTTTCACTGTAGTCTGTAAGGATTGTTTTCAGAATGTAGTCTCTGGCAGCAGGGTCCACACCTGCAATTGGTTCGTCCAGAATATACAAAGAGACATCTCTGGCCATGACCAGGATCAGCTGTACCTTCTCCTTCGTTCCTTTTGAAAGGGATTTCAGTGAACTTTTTTCATCAATATCCAGATCTGCCAGCATGGCGCGGGCTTTTTCCAGAAGAAAATTTTCGTAAAAGTCGCTGAAATAAGAGAGCAGTTCGCGCACCTGCATATTGCTCTGGCAGTAGCTTCGCTCCGGCAGGTAGGAAATTTTCTTTTTGGTTTCAATACCGGGTTTTGAGCCTTCGATAAGAATTTCTCCTTTGTTGGGGACAAGCAGCCCGTTCATGCACTTGATCAGTGTGGACTTTCCGCAGCCATTAGGACCTAAAAGTCCGATAATGCGTCCTCTGTTCAAAGTCAGGGAAAGGTCAGAAAGTGCTGTCTTGTGTCCGTATTTTTTAGTAAGATGGGAAACGGTGACCAGGTTATTCATAAAGCTCACCTCCACTATTTTCTTTATTCTTCAGCAAATGCAGGATATCCTGAATGGAAAATCCCAGCTCTTTCATGTGGGTCAGAAAAATCTGAATTTGTTCGTTTGCAAGTTCTGTTCTCACATTTTGAATCATAGAAATATCCTCCGTTACAAATCTTCCGCTTGTACGCATGGTAACGATCAGACCGGTATTTTCAAGCTCGCTGAATGCTTTCTGCATCGTGTTGGGGTTGACGCTGGCCTCCATGGCCAGCTCTCTGACGCTGGGAAGCTTGCTGCCTGGTGCGTAGAAACCGGAGATGATTCTTATTTTCAGCTGTTCCATAATCTGGGAATAAATCGGACGGTCAGAATCAAGGTTCCATGACATAAAATCGCTCCTTTCCTGTGAAATTTCAGATGCCTGAAACATCTGTATTACTTTTCTAATACAATAGTATAACGCGCCGGGAAAAATGTCAACATTATTTTCAGAATTTCAGGATGGAGATAAGAAAACGCGTCGTGGATAAAAACAACTATGAAACGTATGTACGATTCGCGGTTGCACACAGAAACGAAATGGGGTATCATGGAAGAAGACAAGAAAAGAAAGGAGCCCGGGGAGGGCGGATTTGCGCAAAAACCGGAGGTGACATATTTGAGAGAATTGCTGGAACAGATTCAGATGGACGGCTATCGGCCGCCGGCCGGACAATTGCATATTTCAGAAACGGAAGTATTGATAGAAGCAGAGTGCGGAGAAAAGGCGGACGGCTTCTTTCAGATTTTTTCGGAAGAAGACAATCCGGTGGAGGGATATGTGCTCACATCGGAGGAGCGCATGCAGTGCACCCCTCGTTTTTGCGGGACAAAGGAACAGATTGAATATCGCTTTGATGCCGGCGGTCTGGTGCAGGCGGAGCAGCGAAGAGGAAGCTTTTATCTGCTGACTACCCTTGGAGAGTATGAAATCCCTTATCTGGTAAAGATTAAGGAAAGAAAAGGAAAAACCGGAGAGATTCAGGATCTTTTTTCTTTTGTAAATCTGGCAAGAACGGACTGGACCAGGGCGGTTCGGATTTTTTATGAGCCTTCCTTTGAAAACCTGGTGAGGGACGACGAGAGGCTTCTGTCCTTATATCGGGGGCTGTCCTGTTTTAAAGATAATGAACACAATCTGGAGCAGTTTCTGGTGGCAGCAGGCAAAAAGCAGCCAGTGAATTTCACCTGTGACAGGAAAGAATTGACCATACAGGAAGCCAGAGGCTATGATCTGGAAGAAATCAGTATTCAGAGAGACGGCTGGGGCTATACCAGAATTGAAATACAGACGAAAGGAGATTTCCTTTCCATTGAGAAGCAGTACCTCAACGATGATAATTTTCTGGGCAATCAGTGCAGGATTCCCCTGCTTATCAAGGAAGAAAATCTTCACGCAGGCAAAAATTTCGGCGAAATCACGTTTCTGTGGGAAAACGGAAAGCTGGAGATACCTGTTACTGTCATAACCCGCAGGCCGGAGAGAACTGCAGTCGGAAGATACCGGGAAGAAAAGCACTATCAGATTCAGCTGCTGCAGCTCTATCTTTCCTTTAGAATGCGGAAAATAAATGCGGATACCTGGAAAAAAGAGGCGCAGGAGATTGTGGCAAAATGGCGCAGAATTACAGAAAATGATCTGACTTTGCGGCTGTTTCTCGCGCAGCTTTATATGACAGAGGAAAAGAAGGAAGAGGCCCAGTGGATGCTCTCCAAAGTACAGGATGAGATTCATGAGCAGGACGGCGCTGTATACTGTTATTATCTGTACCTGACTACCTTTGTGCGGGATGATATCAGCTATGTGGACAGCGTCACCGGAAAAGTGGAGTCGATTTTTGAGCGAAGCTCTGATGATTGGCGCATTGCCTGGCTTTTGCTGTTTTTATCCAGAGAACTTAACTGGAAGAAAGAAAAAAGATGGCAGTTTCTGACGGGACTGTTTCAGAGAGGATGCAGCAGCCCCCTTCTTTATCTGGAAGCGGCGCAGATGTTTAATGCCAATCCGACTCTTATCATGAGAATTGATCAGACGGCATACCGGATTGTTTCTTTCGGGTTGAAACACAGATTTTTGAACGCCAATGCGGCAGGACATTTTGTGTATCTTGCCGGAAAGCAGAAATATTACGATGAAGTTCTGTTTCGTCTTCTGGCTCAGTGTTATGTACAGTTTCCCGAGAAAGAGACACTGCAGGTTATCTGTGAACTTCTCATAAAAGGAAACCGCAGCGGAAGCCGGTATTACAGCTGGTACTTAAAAGGGGTAGAAGAAGAGCTTAAGGTGACACGGCTTTATGAATATTATCTGATGTCGCTGGATTTGAACTGGGAAGTACCTCTGCCTAAGACAGTGCTGCTTTATTTTGCTTACCAGAGCAATCTGGACTATCATCACAGCGCTTATCTGTATGCGTATGTACAGAAGCACAAAAAAAAGGACAGAGAACTTTACGATACCTATAGAGACCAGATGGAACGATTTGTAATTCAGCAGCTTTACAAAGGAAATCTGGACGTGAATTTAAGCAGTCTGTATATGCAGCTTCCGGAAAGCGGACTGCTGAACAAAGAGAGCGCCGGGGCTCTGGCTCCTTTGCTGTTTGTAAAGAGACTTAAAGTAGACAGGGAAGAAATTACCCATGTGGCGGTCAGACAGCGGGGGATGGCCGGGGAAGAAGTGTATCCCGTCCATCAGGGCTTTGCGGATATTTGCATTTATGGAAAGGAAGCTGAAATTTTTCTCCAGGATGTGAGAGGAAACCGGACACTTGTCACGGAAGAATGCGATATGCAAAAATTCCTTGACGTGAAAAAACTGGTTCCGGTATTGAAAGGGCTGGTGGAGGAATCTCCTTTATTCGACAGGTACCTTTGCAAGATTGGAGAAAAAAATGAAAAAGTAACGGAACAGAATGTGGACCGTTTCCGGAGACTGGCGGAAGACCCTGCGCTGGATGAAACCTATGCCAGAAAAATTCGCCGCCATCTGCTGGATTTTTACTCGGAAAAAGAAAGATTCGAGGAGATGGATCGCTTGCTGGAAAAATGCCGGAGGGATGACTTTGATACCGGCGATTTGCCGGAGGCTGTAAAAATGCTGGTATTTCGTGGCTTTTACGAGAAAGCGTATCAGTTTCTGGAAGGCATAGACAGCTCGCAGCTTGGCGAGACTGTGTTGCTGAGACTGTGCAGCAGACTTTTGGAGCAGGAACTGCATGTGCAGGAAAAAAGAATGACAGCGCTGGTATACCAGGCTTTTGAACGGGGAAAGTATGAAAGCCATATGCTGCATCATCTGGTGTGCTGTTTCGAAGGCCCTACCGATTCCCTGCGGAAAATCATGGAAGCGGCGGAAAATTTTGCAGTGGATACTTATCCGGTCTGCGAACATCTCATCGAACATCTGCTTTATATGGGGGCGGATGTGACAGGGGAAGAACAGCTTCTGCGCCAATATGTGGCACAAGGCGGAAAAAGCCGTCTGGAAGGCGCTTTCCTGCATCGGTGCTGCTATGCATACATTTTGGAAAAGAAACCTTTAAAGCCTTATATGGCGCTGGCGCTGGAACGTTTCCTGCGCCGTGGGGAGGACTGCAGCGATATGAGCCGTCTGGCATTGATGCAGTATTATGTGGAGCACCCGGATAAGCGAAACAGCAAAACCGATGAGCTGCTTGTTCGGACAGGAAAACAGCTTCTGGAAAAAGGATTCTTTCTTCCCGTTCTGCAGGAGTATGCGGATATTATTCCGGGAGCAGAGATGCTTCTTGACAAGACTTTTGTTGTTTTCCTTGGGAAAAAAGAGCAGCCGGTGTGCATCAATTACCGGATCATGGAAAGAAATGGCGGAAATGCTGCCTACCGCAACCGGGAAATGCAGCATATTTATGAGGGAATCTATGCAGTGCCGTTTATTCTTTTTACCGGGGAGACCCTGCAGTATTACATAACGCTGCGGGACGGTGACAAGCAGATTTTGGACAGCGGAATTTTAAAACGGGAGGCGGGAAGTCCTTTCATCAAAAACAGCCGCTATGGCATGCTCAATGAAATATCATCCAGACGTCTTTTGAGGGAAGCCGACGAGGCGGCAGAACTTTTGTATCAATATATGTATACAGACTGGATGAGTGCAGGACTTTTTAAACCGTTATCATAAAGAGGAGTTGACATATGTTTCTGGACAGGAAAGAAACGGGAAAGAAAAAAAACAGTGATCTGGCGGTAATAGGTTATGATCTTGGGAAAAAAGAAGCCCAGATCAGCTATTACCTGCCGGGGCGGGATAAACCTGAGACTATAAGTGTAATGACCGGAGAGGAACAGTTTTCCATTCCTGCGGCGCTGTGCCGGAGAAAAGATAAAGATACCTGGGCCTATGGAAAGGAAGCCGTGGAGTGCTCCCGCAAAGGAAACGGTATCCTGCTGGATCATCTTCTGGAAAATGCGCTGGAAGCCAAAAGTGTGAAAATTGACGGCGTGGAATACGACAGCGTGACACTGCTTTCTATCTTTATAAAAAGAAGCCTTTCTCTGCTTTCCATGATGGTGACTCCGGACAGGATTGGAGCCTATATGTTCAGCCTTGATACCACAGATAAAAGAAGCATTGAGGTGTTAAGCCGTGCTGCGGCACTTCTGGATTTCAAAGATGTGCCGGTGTGGTTTCAGAACCGCGCGGAGAGCTTTTATTATTACAATATGAACCAGCCCCAGGAACTGATGGAGCATGAAGTGCTGGTTTTTGATTTTACCGGAGAAAATCTGAAAAGCCTTCGCTTTTCTACAAACCGAAGAACCACTCCGGTGGCGGCTTTTGTGGAGGAAGAGTCTCATCCCCAGGTAAACAAGGAAGGACTTTTATATCCGAAGGAGGCGGACCGGGCTTTTGCCAAAACGGTCAGCGAGCTTTGTGGGAAAAGGGTTGTGGATACAGTTTATCTGATTGGAGACGGCTTTGCCGAAGAATGGTATCAGGACGCGCTGAAAGTGCTCTGCCGCAACCGCAGGGTCTTTCTTGGAAACAACCTGTACAGCAAAGGCGCCTGCTATGCAGCCAAAGAGCGCCTGACTCCCGGAAAGATCAGCAAAGAATACGTGTTTTTGGGAAACGATATGATAAAGGCAAATGTGGGAATGTACACATTAAACCAGGGAACAGAAGGTTATTTTCCGCTGCTTGACGCAGGAGGAAAGTGGTATGAGGCGGGAAAAAGCTGTGATTTTCTTCTGGAGGAGAGCAACAGCTTTACTTTGCGGCTGATGCCTTTAAACAGCAGAGAGGCCAAAGAAGTCATTGTCACTTTGGACGGACTTCCGGCAAGGCCTTCCAGAGCCTCCAGAATTCATATGGAAATTTCCATGGCAGATGCACAGACCGTGCGGCTTACCATGGAGGATATGGGATTTGGGGAATTTTTCCCGGCAACCCACAAAGTGTGGGAGGAAACTTTCCCTGTGTAGGGTTTCCCTGTAAAACAAGACGATAAATGCAGAGAAGGCGGAAAGGAAGACTGGTATGAGACAGGTGTTTTTATGTTTGGGAGAAACCGCACAGAATCCCTATTATTTTGACCGGGCACATGTGAGAGTGGGCACGGTGGAAGAACTGTGTTATTTTTTCAGAGAAAATATTTATCTTCTGGATTCATCCATGTGTACAAAAGAACTGGCGGACTGGATTGGAAAGGAATGCGGTCTTCCCGAGCTTTCTGACAGGCTGAAAATGGCTTTGAAAGATAAGAGCCCGGTTTCCGCCTTTGTGGATGCCCTGTTTTCCTTTACCGGCTACTGCACGCCTGCCCAGATTCATGAAAGCCTCAGGATTTTGAAGGAGACTGCAGATATCTCCAGAACCGAGAGACAGAAAAGCCGCGCCGATTATTTTCTGAAAACAAGGCGCTATGTGCTGGCTGCGCAGGAATATACGCTTCTTTTGGATGAAATGTACGGGGCCAAACAGGAGGCAGTGGGCGAAGTTTATCACAATCTGGGTGTGGCTCAGGCAAGAATGTTTCTCTTTGAAAAGGCGGCAGATTCGTTTAAAAAGGCGTGGCAGCTGACGGGAAGAGAGGAAAGCAGACTCCAATATCTGGCGGCTATGAGAATGCAGCTGCCGGAGAAGGAATATGTGGCATTTCTCGCCTCGGCTCCGGAATTTTATGAAGATTCCCTGAAATTAGAGCAGATGGTCGAAGAAAGAAAGCAGGAATGGACCAAAAGCAGCACCTATAAGGTTGCCAGCGAGGCACTGGAAGTAAACAAAGAAGGCGTTTACGGTATGACAGACGAACTTCTCTGGAAAAAAATCGAACCGCTGCAGGCGGAGTACCGGAATTATGTAGTCCAATAATATGAGCCAAGGGACAAATGGACATAAAAATACATGCTTGCATGTATTTTTATGTCTATGGGTCCCGAAAAACATAAGCAAGTAGCCATTTTTCGAAGAAAAATGAGCGAATTGCTTATGTTTTTGTCGATTTTGGGAGTGCGTAGCACGGAAAAATCGACATCAGGCTCATTTGTCGGGCAACTCATAATATAAGTGCACAAAAAAATACGGTGGAGAAAGGGATTATTTCAGTTCCTTTCTCTACCGTATTTTTTTCTTCATACGATAGGAAACTTCATTTTCTATCGTATGAAGAAAAACGCTCCGCTGAGGATGCGCACTCGCGCGAAAGGTAACCATTGCCTGACGGCATCGCGCTCGGCGCGAGTGTGTGCCAGGGCACACACTTTATTATTTAACAGAGACGCATTTCGATACCAGGCGTCATGCGGCCGTTTGAAAAATAAAAGTCTGTTGGCAAATAGAAGCTTAAAGTTTATAGAAAACAGGCTTTCTCTCCGAGAAAACCGTGTAATACCGGAAACCGGCAGCTTTCAGCGCTTCCTCTGCCAGAGAAAAACTGTCGCCAAGGTTTTCCGGTCTGTGAGCGTCGGAGCCCACAGTGATAATCTCTCCGCCCAATTCTCTATAACGCTTCAGAATAGGCAGGCAGGGGTGCAGATCCTTTAAACCATATTTGATTCCGCCTGTGTTCAGTTCAATTCCTTTTCCTTTTTGAATAAGAAGAGTCAGCACTCCTTCAAAAATATCCTGATAATCTTCATAATGATAGAATTTGTCCTTGTTCTCGCCGTAGCGGACCACATAATCTAGGTGTCCGTACACGTCAAAGTCAGAAAAACTTCGTATATTTTCTGCGATGGAAGAGAAATATTCCAGGTAGGCTTCCGCTTCCGTGCGCCCTTCAAAGAAGGGGGGATAATAGGGGTCTCTTCTGTGGCATACATGGGAGGAACCAATCACAAAATCGAAATTGCGGCTTGCGATAATGCTTGCGTTTTTTTCGGCGATGTGAGGCTGAAGCCCCAGTTCAATGCCAAAATGCACTTTAATTTTGGAAGCATACATCTGCTGGAAGGATTTAAGAGTCCGTTCGTAGGTGTCAAGGTCTACCTCAAAGTCGGCTCCGCCTCCCGGCGGCTGGGGATAGTCATAATCCATATGTTCGGTAAAACACATATCTGTAAATCCAAGATCGATACATCTTTGAATCATGGATTCCATAGGTGCCTGGGAATCTCCCGAAAAGGAAGAGTGCAGGTGGTAATCTGCGGTTATTGGCATAAAATCCTCCGATCCGGAAACGAACGATTTCAGATATCACATCGATTAAGATATCTGCTGTTTTCACGTTTCCTGTCTTTCTTATTCATTTTATTTATTCTCTTTCACGGTCTGGTGAAGTCTTACAAGCAATATTATAGTTCACCTTTTTGAAAATGGCAAAGAAAATCAGAGTTTCACAATATTCTTACCAAAAATGGTGGTTATTTTACGAGAATTTTAGATTTACATCTTGATATTTTGGGACAAATTAGTTAAAATAAGGATGCTGATAAAATTTTGTCAAGCATTCGAGCATATTCAGTGTTTGACAAAATAAAATAAATTCATTTTTAGGAGGAATCTAAAATGGCAGTAAAAGTAGCAATCAATGGTTTTGGCCGTATCGGTCGTCTGGCTTTCAGACAGATGTTCGGAGCAGAAGGATTTGAAATCGTAGCAATCAACGATTTAACTTCTCCGGAAATGCTGGCTCACTTACTGAAATATGACTCTACACAGGGCAAATATGAATTAGCTGACAAAGTATCTTACGGTGAAGATTCCATCACAGTAGACGGAAAAGAAATCAAAATCTACGCAAAAGCTAACGCAGCTGAACTTCCTTGGGGAGAAATCGGCGTAGACGTAGTTCTGGAATGTACAGGATTCTATACATCCAAAGCAAAAGCTCAGGCTCATATCGATGCAGGTGCTAAACACGTTATCATTTCCGCTCCGGCCGGAAACGATCTTCCTACAATCGTTTACAATGTAAACCATGAATCTTTAACAAAAGAAGACAAGATCATCTCTGCAGCTTCTTGTACAACAAACTGCTTAGCTCCTATGGCTAAAGCTCTTAACGATGCATTCCCGATCCAGACAGGTATCATGTGCACAATCCACGCTTACACAGGCGATCAGATGACTCTGGATGGACCTCAGAGAAAAGGCGACAAGAGAAGATCTCGTGCAGCTGCTTGCAACATCGTTCCTAACAGCACAGGTGCTGCAAAAGCTATCGGTCTGGTAATTCCTGAACTGAACGGCAAACTGATCGGAGCTGCTCAGCGTGTTCCTACTCCTACAGGATCCACAACAATCCTGACAGCAGTAGTAAAAGGAAATCCTACAAAAGAAGCTATCAACGAAGCTATGAAAGCTGCTGCTAACGAATCCTTCGGATACAACACAGACGAAATCGTATCCAGCGATATCGTTGGTATGAAATATGGTTCTCTGTTCGATGCTACACAGACAATGGTTCTGCCTATCGATGAGAACACAGCTCAGGTTCAGGTTGTTTCCTGGTATGACAATGAAAACTCCTACACAAGCCAGATGGTTCGTACAATTAAACACTTCGGTAAACTGCTGAACGCTTAATCAATCGTCTGATTGTAAAAAAGACCTATCAGAGGTCCGGTCTTATGGACCGGACCTTTTTTATACGATAGGAAACTTCATTTCCTATCGTATGAAAAAGACGCTCCGCTGTGGATGCGCGCTTCGCGCTCAAGGAAGATGGTTGCTGACGCAACCGCGCTCCGGCGCCAGTGTGCATTTTGATGCACACTTTTATAAATGAATTTAAGGAGGTTCCTATCAATGGGCTTAAATAAAAAATCCGTAGATGATATTAACGTAAAAGGATTACGTGTACTTTGCAGATGCGACTTCAACGTACCGTTAAAAGATGGCAAGATCACAGACGAAAACCGTCTGGTTGCAGCTCTGCCTACTATCAAAAAACTGATCGCTGACGGCGGAAAAGTAATTCTGTGTTCTCACCTTGGAAAACCGAAGGGAGAACCCAAACCGGAACTGTCTTTAGCACCGGTTGCTGCAAGACTGTCTGAATTATTAGGACAGGAAGTAAAATTCGCTGCTGATCCGGAAGTAGTTGGACCTAACGCAAAAGCTGCAGTAGAAGCTATGAAAGACGGCGACGTTATCTTACTGGAAAACACACGTTACAGAAAAGAAGAAACCAAAAACGGCGAAGAGTTCTCCAAAGAACTGGCTTCTCTGTGCGACGTTTTCGTAAACGACGCTTTCGGTACCGCTCACAGAGCACACTGCTCCAACGTTGGTGTAGCTGAACTGGTTGACACAGCAGTTGTTGGATACTTAATGCAGAAAGAAATTGATTTCTTAGGAAACGCTGTAGAAAATCCGGTTAGACCTTTCGTTGCTATCTTAGGCGGCGCAAAAGTTGCTGATAAATTAAACGTTATCTCCAACCTGTTAGAGAAATGCGATACTTTAATCATCGGCGGCGGTATGGCTTTCACATTCTTAAAAGCAAAAGGATATGAAGTTGGAAAATCTCTGGTTGACGATGAGAAGATTGAATACTGCAAAGAAATGATGGCAAAAGCAGAAAAACTGGGCAAAACTTTAATGCTTCCTGTTGATACAGCAGCAGCAAAAGAATTCCCGAACCCCATCGATGCTGAAATCGAAGTAAGCTATGTTGGTGTTGAAGAAATGCCTGCAGATATGTTAGGACTGGATATCGGACCTAAGACAGCTGAAATGTACGCAGAAGCAGTTAAATCTGCAAAAACAGTTGTTTGGAACGGACCGATGGGTGTATTCGAAAACCCTGTTCTGGCAAAAGGAACTATCGCTGTAGCAAAATCTCTGGCTGAAACAGACGCTACTACAATCATCGGCGGCGGTGATTCTGCAGCAGCAGTTAACCAGTTAGGATTCGGCGATAAGATGACACACATCTCCACAGGTGGTGGAGCTTCTCTGGAATTCCTGGAAGGCAAAGAACTTCCCGGCGTTGCAGCAGCTAACGACAAATAAGGAATAAAATGGGCTGTGCCCATTTTATTCCGCTACTTCTCAAACGCGAAGCGTTCGAGAAGGTTCCCGACAGAAGGGAGAAGGGCT
>CALWLY010000037.1 GCA_944381635.1 uncultured Lachnospiraceae bacterium | reverse complement strand
TCTGATCGATCTTAAGGGAACTGGATTAAGGTTTTGTAGCGTTGAGTACTTTTATATACTCATGAATAATTCGGGCTATATTATATTTCTATATTTTGTTTTGCCAGTTCCATCATATTTACAGCAAAGGCTGCTGCCTTTTTCAAATCTTCCCGGTCCGGATGCAGAAGCGCTTCGTCAAAATTCTGAATCATACGTTTCACCTGTTCCGGATGAGGATTGCCCGGAAGCCATTGTTCGTATTTTCTGCGAACCTGAATGGGCATCTTTCCCTGACACATATAGGTACCTAAATACCGGCAGTCATCCGGAATAAAAACCTTGACCTTGTCACGAATCTCATCGTAATATTTCTGGTTTCTTCCCATTCCGCAGGTTCCAAACAGTGCCACATTTTTCCCCTGCAGGCAGGAAAGCAGGTCAATAATATCCGCACTGCAGGTGCCGCGGTCTGTCCAAAATCCTACAAAAAAGGTGTCCGCATCCTTGCCATTATATTCTTCAATCGACTGTATATCTTTTCTGTCTCCCGGAATTGCCGCAAAAATTTCATTTGCGACTTTTCTGGTATTCCCAGTTACACTGGAATAAACGACCATTGCATCCATATTTTTATCCTTTCCGCCGCCATCTGCAGCTAAATAATCCTAAACAAACAGTTGCTGAAAACCGGTAAGTTTTGACAAACTTTTTCTCCGGGAACTTTTCTAAAATCTTCCCATAGGAACTCCGCCGCAGCAGAAGCCTCCGCCTCCGCAGCACAGATTGCATATCAGATTCGCCAGACACAGTTTCAGGCAAAAACCGCTGCCCGAATTGACAGGCATACCATAGCTTACCTGTTGACCGGCATACCAGTTGCCGCCGGACTCCATCTGATATACCCAGCTCTGGTACTGCCGATTGTCCGGTTCCATAGCAGCCGCTTTCTTCGCCTGTTCCAAAGCCAGCACATTGTTTCCCAGTCCTTGATTTGCTATGGAGGAATAATAATACCACTGGGCGGTTTTCTCTGAAATTCCTTCCAAAACATTCAAAGCTTCCCGGAAATGACCGCTTCTTATATAATTCATGGCAGCCCTCATATGAATGGTATAGGAGTCATCGTCTCCCGCTGTCTGCCCGTAGTTTCTGTTTCCGTACGCACTTTGTCCGCCAAAGCCGCCGAAAAAATCATCAAAGCCACCATAACCGCCGGTGTTGGAGCCGTATTGTCCACTGCTGCCCTGCTCTCTCTCCTTCATGATCTGCTGATAAGCCTGCTGGATTTCCTTAAATTTTTCCTCCGCCTGGGCTTTGTTTGGATTGTTAATGTTGGCATCCGGATGATAAATACGGCTCAGCTTTCGATATGCTTTTTTTATCTCCTCTTCCGAAGCATCCCTGGATACTCCAAGGACCTGATAAGGGTCACGCATTTTCTATGTCCTTCTTCCTTCTTTTTACCATTTCATAACGGCACCATACACCGGAATAGAGTATGTTCCTTAAAATTTCCGTGTTTTCGATAATCGGAAGTTTTTCAAATGCCTTGGAACATTCAGCCATCATCATAGTCAGAATATGATAAGCTTTCTCCTCAAAATCGGCGTCTTCGCTTATGGGAAGAAATGGGTTATAATTGTTTGATTTCTTATCTTTTTCCAGATCTTCATAGGCATCCATGAGATAGATAAATTTCCCCAAATAAAAGCCCATATGCCGCAGATCTTTTTCCCATTCGTCTTCTCTGACCGCAAAAATCTCTGCCATGATTTCTCCAAAACAGCCGGATGCCAGATCCAGATTTTTTTCTTTTGTTTTCTCATAGAGATGAATCTGCTCTAAAAGCCTGTAGATCGTTTCCGCCTTTTTGGGATAGCGGTCAGCCACCTGTTTTTCCTCTTTTTTCAGAAGTGTACTGTATCCTAACTTCCAGATTTTCTTTTCATCCATCCAGTCATCCAGACATTGATAATAGGAGAGCAGAATATTCATATCTGAAGCATAGGAAGTGAACTCGTTTCTTCTGATAGGATGTTTTTCAAACGGATGAGCGATACATTTACATGCTCCTTCAGAAGTCTGTGTTTCGTAGAGACCGGTAAGGAGCAGAATCAGGAATGTCATATCATAGCTCAGCGTTATCTGCCCTCTTTTCCCGTAGCGTTCTTTTAAGTCCTGACAGAATCCACAGTAAAAAGACTGGTACAGGTCAAATTCTTTAAATTTCATCTCCTGTTTATTGACAATAATATAACCAAACATAATTTTGCCTCATTTCATCCGTTATATGGTTTCAAACCGTTTTGCTCAGCTTTTTTTCATAAATTCCGTCCCGCATTTCGGGCAGCGCACCATAATTTTCCCTTTTCCCCTGGGTATACGGATTTTCTGCTTACAGTTGGGACATTTATAAATATGGTAATCTTTTAACTGGCTGGCTTCGTTTTTCTTTTTCAAAAATTTACTGCGAAGGCCTGCTGTCATAGCCAGATATTTCTGATTTTCCGCATAACGTTTGGGAATGTTTCTGGAAAACATTCGAAAATATAAGAGAATCAGAAGTGCCAGTATCAGAATTTCAAAAATTGCAGAGTGGAAAAACATGGACAAAACAATGCAGACCAATGTCACAATCAACAGCATTTTGTTCAACTGGTCCGTTCCGTATCTTCCCTGCATAAAACGAATAAATTTTTCTTTCATTTTCTTCCCCATTTCTGCGCTGTTTTCGTGTCACAGCGCGGACACTGACAAATTTAAGCCTGCAGACTGCTGCCGCCGGGAATGCTCCCGACGTACTGTCATACAAAAACGGCGGGTGGTTTTTCTCCCATCCGCCGCAGCTTTTTGTTAAAACCTATCTGTTATTTTACTTTTTTTTGACCAAATTGCAATGAACAGAGTAAAAATAATTTCTAAAAAAAGTCTAAAATAGCCTTTTGAGCCGTCAGAACCTAAAACGGACGGAACTTCAGCCATTCCACTTCCATTCCCGGTTTCACATAGTCAATCTCGCAGGTATAGTATCCTCTTTCCAGCTCTGCTTTGTCGAGTTTTAAGATCACGGATTCTCCGTTTGTTCCATTTGTCTGTCCCATGGCACAGATTTTTCCATTCAACAGTACATTGCAGGCTGACTGCGCGTGCACGGTATCATCCATTTTCATGCTGGCTGCGATCACATAGACACCTGCCTTCTCCACGAAAAATCCGTTTGTCTTTCCTTCTTTGACCACAAGTTTTTCGTTCTCGTTCAGATTCTGTGCCCCTTCGATTCTCTCCTGAGACGCCTGCATTTTCTTTGCCGGCACTGATTCCGGCAGTTCTCTGTCTGCTACCGGCGCGTTCAGAATGAAACGGCAGATATTTTTTGCACAGCGCTGTAATTCTCCCACCGTAAGGGTTCCGTTTTCAAGGGCTTCCAGCGTATTGTCACCGTATGCATTGACTTCTGCTCCGAAATTATTCACTACCATATACAAGTCATTCTGCGCCCGCACCATAGAACGGGTATCCGTACGGTTGGCAGTATTTCCGCCTTTCTCCACGTCGTTCATGGTTGCCCACCAGTCTGTCATAACAATTCCCTGATATCCCCATTCTTCTCTCAGAATGGTTGTGTTCAAATCATAATTGGAAGCAGACCAGTAGCCATTGACCGGATTATAAGATGTCATAATAGAGTTTGCCCCGCCTTCTTTTACTGCAAGTTCAAATCCTTTCAGATAAATTTCGCGCAGAGCCCTTTCGGAAACTACCGCATTTACATGATTACGACAGGTTTCCTGACTGTTGCATGCAAAATGTTTTACGGTAGCCCCGGAACCTCCTTTATGGATTCCTCTCACCATAGCAGCTGCAAAACGTCCTGTCAAAAGGGGATCCTCTGAAAAGTATTCAAAGTTTCTTCCATTTAACGGATTCCTGTGAATATTCACACCAGGTCCCAGCAAAGAGTCTATCTCATTTCTCAGAAGTTCTTTTCCTTCCATAACGTAAAGCTCTTCTATAAGAGACAGGTTCCAGGTAGAGGCCAAAAGAGTACCTATGGGCACCTGTGTCGCCTTTGCTCCCACATCCATACGAATTCCGGACGGGCCGTCTGATGTGGCTGCAATAGGAAGTCCGAAGTCCTCCAGCAAATGGTCGCTGATTCCTCCGAAGCAGGAGGCAACTCCAGGTGTCACTTTGGGACTGCACATACCCTCGCCTCGCACAATAGCCGCCAGATCTTCCCTGGAAAACTGCGCTACAAAGTCATCCAGGGAAGCTTTTCCATCTTTCACATCCCGGAAACGGATTCCCACATTTCCGGTGATCGGCCTTTCTTCAGGCAGTCTTTCCTGAATTCTCTTTAAAAGATCCACCGTTTTTACCGGCACTTTCTCCCAGCACAGCTCGTAAGTGCCATCCGCTTTTTTCTCCCCGGGTTTCATACGTTCAAAACCAACAGATGGTGCTGCCGCTTCCTCCAGCTCTTCGACCACGCAAGTATTTTCCACAAGAATGCCTTCCTGTCCCTGCACTGTTACCCTTTCGGTATCTCTTACACTGTTTCCTACGTGAATGTAGTATATTCCCTCTTCCAATATGTAACAGGATTTGTGACCGCTTACTCCACTGTCATCGTAAGCTGCCATCTGGGATAACGGAATTTCTATTTTGACTGTTTCTTCCTCATGAGGTGCCAGCAGACCTGTTTTTGCAAAACCGATCAGTTCTCTTGCCGGACGTCCCAGTTTTCCCTGAGGAGCCTGCACATATACCTGAACTACTTCTTTTCCGGAATACACATCCCCTGTGTTTCTTACTTTTGCCGTTACAATCACACTTGATTTTCCTTCTTTTTCCACAAGTTCTGCATTCAGATTTTCTATGGAAAAATTAGTATAGGAAAGTCCGAATCCGAAAGGAAAACGCACCTTGTCCGGACAAAAGGTCTCAAAATAACGATAGCCTACATAGATATCTTCCTGATAAACGTTCTGCTCCCTGCTTCCATGATTTCTTGTGGAAGGATAGTCTTCTATGGCATCGGCAACGGTATCCGGAAGCTTTCCGGAGGGCGTTACCTGTCCGCAGATTACCTGTGCGGCTGCATTGCCTCCTTCTATTCCCCCGTGCCAGCTATATAACACTGCTGTAATAGGGTTTTTGTATTCTTCATAAAGCCAGCTCATATCCGTAATGTTGGAAACATTTAAAATAACTGCTGTCTTTTCAAAATAACGGGTTACTATGCGCAGGACCTGTCTTTCCTCCTCTGACAGACAGTAACTTCCTTCCTTCGCCTCATTGTCCTGATCTTCTCCCGCCGTACGGCCGAATACGATCAGTGCTTTGTCAGAGTTTTCTGCTGCCTTTCGAACCACTTCTTCTGAAAGAGGCATTTCTTTCTGATGCCACGGCTCTGCTGCCCAGGCTCCCCCTCCATTGTCAAACGGATTTTCTTCAATCCACTTTTCATAAACAGCTGCCAGCTCTTCGTTTACATCCGCTTTCACAAAATTTCTGAGTCCATCCAGCAGATTGGTTGTGTATTCTACATTTACAGATCCGCCCGATCCGGTTCCGCTCCGATAGTAATCCACCTGTGTGCGCCCAAAAACAGAAACTTTTTCCCCTTTTTTGATAGGCAGGGTTTCCCGATCATTTTTTAAAAGTACAGCGCCTTCTGCCGCTGCCACCCTGGAAAATTCCGCAAATCCCTCCAACGGGATACCGATTTTTTTCTCCTGCATAAATACCTCTCTTTCATGGCATATCCGTCTGCTTTTACTTTTACAGCAAAACAGACTTTCCATAAAATTACTTTTTTATTTATTTTAGCATTTTTTCTTCTGATTCAAAATGTAGAATCCTGCTTCTTTTTCGTCGGATATTGACTTTTTTCCTTTTCGCCAGACTTTTTAAACAGCTTGTTCCAAAGTCCTTCTGATCTGATTTTAAAGACACAATACAAAAAAGGTATTCTGTAAGCTGCTTACCAACAGAATACCCTTTAAGGACTTTAAAATTTTTGAGATATAAAAATTCACTTTGTCATTCCGTTTCTTTTCCGAAAACATAATTCTCGATAATCGTTCTCGCTTCTTCCGGACTGATGCGAGCATCCACCACGGTATCATACAGGATTTTCACATCCTGTTCCTTTTTTTCCTGATACATTTCCTCCAACTCGCTTTTTTCTTTTTCGATTCTGCACTCCAGGGCTTGAATCAGTTCTTCCTTCTTGGCAATTTTCTCATCCATGGATTTTCTTACACCTCTCGCCATCTGCCTGTCCTCCTGCTTTCTTTTTATTGAGAATATATGCAGAAAAATCCAAAGTATACCTTTTCAGAAATTTTTATTCCCGATAATCCTCCCGAACAAACGGCGGTTCTATCTTTGTATCCACCAAAAGGCCGTATTTCTTCGGATGACGAAATGCGTTTCCATGAGCTTCGGCTTCCCGATAACTGCGAAGCTGTTCCAGATCCAATTCCGCAGCAAAAATACCTTCCTGCCCATCTGCCTGCAAAATACAGGTATCCCGGGAATCTTCCAGCCAGGGTACATAAACCATACCGTCAAAAATGCTGGAGCCTCCATTGCAGTCCGGAACTGTTTCGGGATAATTGCAGGTAGCTATCGCCAACATATTTTCGAATGCTCTGGCACGAAGCTGGGAAAGACGATTTATTTCCATAGGACAGGCATTGGGCACCAGAATCAGTTCTGCGCCTTTAAGCATTAAAATTCTGGCACTTTCGGGAAATTCCCGATCATAACAGATCATTGCTCCCACTTTGACCGAACCACAGGCAGTGTCAAGATCTGTCACATAAAAATCCTCGCCGGGCGTCAGATTGCACTCCACGTCAAAATCACAGGTATGCACTTTTGCATAGGTTATTTTTTTCTCACCAAATCTGTCAAAAAGTATCAGAGTGTTGCGGGGCATGTCCTGGTATTTTTCAAGCAGTGTGATGCCAATAGCCATCTGAAGTTCTTTTGCCTCTTCCCCGAAAGCTTTTACAAAGTCACTGTCAGCCAAAATCGCCTCCGCTTTCCACTCATCAACAGGGCGATCGTAGATTCTATATCCATTGCTCCACATTTCAGGAAACAGAGCAATATCACATCCCATCTCTTTCGCTTTTTTACAGTATTCCAGCCCTTTTTTCAGATTTTCCTCAAGATTTTCGCACGGTGCGATCTGCAGCAGCCCAATTTTCAATGCCTTCATTTTTCCCCCTTGTAACTATGTGTTTTGTCATATTGGACAAAAATTTTTCTAAAAGAATCTCGCAGTTCGAGATTCTCCGCCTGCGGCGAGTCGCTTTGCGACATAATTCTTCTTCGCCGCAGTGCGATTTATCGTGCTTTTTGCTATGCTGGAAATCAAATTTTCCAGCATAGCAAAAAAGTACCGGTTTACCGATACTTTTTCTATGGAGTAGACGGGAGTCGAACCCGTGTCCAAAAGCCCATTCCCTGTCCTTCTACTATCATAGTAAATCCTTTTTCATTCCCTCTCCCGAACGGAGATTTACATCCTTTCAGCTTCAGTAGCTTCATGATACGCCCACCGGCTCAAAGCTTTGCCGGTGTCGTTTCCTACATAGTCGATGCCTGGATCTTAAAGTGTAGGTGCTCTAAGTCAGACAGCTGCACTTAGGCAGCGTATGCTAAATTATTATCTTCAGCGTTTATATTTAGGTTTGCGATTTGACGCATCGCCTGCGGATAGCTTCTCCAGCTGCAAGACCCCTGTCGAAACCTTGACTACCCCGTATTTTATTGTATGCCTATTATAACACCATTATTCCGAAAGTCAAGGTTTCTTTTTCCCGTCCATTTTTCCTATTTTTTCTAATCTGTTTTGTTTTTCATTTATCCTACTGCATATTCATCAGATAAAAATGGTAGATTTTCTGATTGGAGGTGTCATCGTAATGCACTCCGTCCACCAGATAGAAACCGGACTGCATCAGATAATGATAACTGTCAATCCAGGTTACCTGCGGTATGAGATTTGCCTGCAGTTTTGCATTGAAGGCTTCGATCTGTTCGTTTGTAACTCTCGGATAATTCCAAACAGGGTTTACAGAAGCGTAATAAACTTTGGCGCCTCTGGCGGTCCACTCTGCCGCCTTGGCATTTACAAACGGAATATATTTATCGATATTTCTCACGTCATTGACTCCAAAATTGATGAGTACCTTGCTGCCGTTTCCGATATAATGATCCGCAATGGGAGCTCCTTTCTCGTAGAACCAATCGTAGCCCTGACCGTTTTCTGCCACCCAGATACAGGGGTTCCTCGGAATATCCTCATTCATCTGAACCATTCGGGAATCTCCTATGAAAATCACACCGGCTGCCGCCTGAGCGACCGAAGACATACCCTGAATCTGAGCTGAAGTCATTCCTTCCATTCCTGCAGGCACAAGAATTGCGTTCTCCGCTTTTGTATAAGCGAGCACATTTTCACTCTGTACCAGAAACCAGCCGGTATCTGTGATTCCCCACAGGGAAATGGGAGTATCCGCTCCCAGAGAAATCAGCCGCTGTGCCGTCTCATCCGGCAGCGCATACAATTCTGCTTCCTTTACCGTAATAGCATTGTAAGGCGCCGGCCACTGTGCCAGCATAAATCCCGGCATGGAAATCATAACAGCTTCCTGCTCTTTTTCCTGCGCCTGCACCGTTTGAGAATTTACAGACAGGAAAAGCACTGCCATCACAAAAAGAAGAACCGCTTTCCTTACCATCCACTCTGTTTTCCTCATAACCATCCTCCTTATTTCCTTTTTAAAAAACTCTCCGCCTTTTGAATCCCTTTTTGAACCAGTATATCCAAAGCAGGAGCCAGAATAAACATAAGCGGCAGGGAGAGTAAAAAACGAATTCGATAGTCCACATCCAGCCATTCGGTCAGACGATGGTAGAAAAAAGTATGCAAAAGATAAATCGTCAGCGAATGCTTTCCGATAAAAATCATCAGCTTTTCCTTTTTGGGCCGCAAAGGTGCAAACCACATCAGAGATACGGCCCACAATGAAGCCGCTGCCGCTCTGGAATATAATTCCATGGGAAAACCTACCGGAACGTATTTGGCATGAATTCCCCAGGCAGCGATTCCTATAAGCAAAACGACCCAGGCGGCAACCTGAAGCGGATATCCTTTTCGGAACCATCCACAGATTTGTTTTTCATATCGTGCCGCCAAAACCCCCAGCCAGAATGCCAGGTTGGAAAGGTACCAGAAACTCTGCCTTCCATCGTAAAAAAGCCACACGGAATACAGAATTATGACAGCCCCCAATACCCATATCCTGAATTTTTTCCCCACAAATCTCCAGATAAGAAAAAAAGCCAGGTAAAAAAGCAGAATATTGGTGATAAACCAGTATTCTTTGCCGGATAATACATGCACAATCCTCTCTAAATTCCAGGCTCCTCCCGCATAAAGCTCTATGAGAAACGCAAAAATCAGATAAGGCAGGTACACGCTCTTTACGCGCCTCCAGAAAAAAGAAGCTCCCACTTTTTTCTCACCGGCTGACTTTGCCAGTCCATAGGCAGACAGCAGGAAAAAAGAGGCAACGCCATAGACTCCCATGCGTGTCCCGGCATACAGGATTCTGTTTTCACCTGCCGCCGTAATCCACCAGCCTGCAAAATGAGACGCCACCACAAGCAGCATGGAAATTCCCCGAAAAAACCAGGAATCCTCTCTGGAAAATAAGACTTCTCTGTTCATATGTACTCCCTAAATTCGAAACATGGCGGCGATTTCATAAAAAAGTTTTGGCGCTGCCTCTCTTAAGCTGTAAACGCCGCTCCCCGCCATGACCGTCATTCCCGCGAAAAAAAGATTCCACACAAGCGCCGCTGTGAGCAGTTTCAGGCTTTTTGCATAAATTCCTTTTTCTCTGGCCCACAAAACAGCCTCCCACAAAAGAAGGACTCCTGCCAGAGCAAAACCTAAAATCATATCCGCCCCATAGCGCTGCAACACCCCTGCCCCGTTGGCATCCACCGCCGCAGTGATCAGCGGAATGACCAACAGCAATGTTTCCAATACCAGTATTTTTTTGGCTCTTGCTTTCTCTCGAAACATAGGAAACAGAAACGTAAGCCAGAGGATAGGGTTGCAGATTAAAATTCCCCCATAAAATGTTTCGCTCACCATTTTTCCGGGATAAGCTGTGATAAAATCCGCTCCCTGCACAAAAGGAAAACTTCCTTCCAGATGAGGGGGCTGGAAAAGAAAATAAAAAATACCGTACAAAATCCGTTCCAGATTTACGCCACGATGGGTCATGTCGTTGTTGGTCAAACTGTAATTTGCCCCAAAATCAAAAATAGAATCAAAACGGATGAAATTATAATACATAAGCCCTGCTCCCACCAAAACATACGGAAGCAGAAGACAAACCGTCTCTGAAATTCCTTTTTTTCGAAACAGCCGCTTCTCTTTTGTAAGCCACTCCCAGAAAAGAGGAAGGGCAAGGAAGGAATACAGAAAGAACTGAGGCCTGCAGCCTACTGCCAGCGCCATTGCCAGAGAGCCAAGGAAAAGACAGCTCTTCGCCCTTCTCCTTCCTTTGCTTTCCTCCTGTTCTTCCGCCTGTTTCATGCGGCGCATTCCCCGAAGCCACAGCCAAAGACCAGCCGCCACAAAGCAGTTTGCCGCCACAATCGGAACGGTATACAAATCCGGCCGGAACAAAAGATAACCGAAGGGATAAGCCGTCAGCACTATAAAGCATCCCGTCAAATATAAGAAGAACGGAACGGATTCAAAATATTTGCGTGCCAATTCCCATAAAAGCCCCATAACGGCCGCAATGAATCCCGCAAAAAACACAAACACTGCCAGATGATTGGGCCAACCGCTTCCTGTCAGCAAATAGAAAGGAAAATACAGCAAAAGTTCCGGGACAATCCCGAAATAAACGTAATAAGCGCCGTCATAATAGACATAATCTGCTCTGTAGGGAACCCCTTCTGCCAGAAGGCTTACCGTATCATAGGGATTGCTTGCCTGAACCAGCCCCTCGGCCGGATTCCGGTCAACAGCAGTATCTCCGTTTGCAAGGCTGACCGCCAACTCCTGGTACTGAGCATGATGAGGCGCCATGATTCCCTGACAGGCAGGATTGGCGTTTACAGCTGCGAAACTGAATCCGGTCATGATTAAGAAAAAGAAAAGCAGACTGCTTCGGCAGGCTGCAGCCGACATTGCCTGACTCACCGTCACTTTATGCCAGCCGCTTTTTTCCCGTATACCATAAAGGAAACAGAAAAACAGCGTAAAAAACATGACCCTCGGCAGAGAGCCATAAAAAGGCATTCTGCTGTTCATACTCATATCCCCAAGAGCAAAAGAAAAAGCTCCGTCTCCTCTCAGGGTAACCTGCATCTGTCCCGCCTGTCCATAAGGATACAGCCTGGTTTTGATCATTACCGGAAAACCTTCCTCTGCTGTATTCGGCTGAGCTTCCTCTGAAGATGCAAAATTCGTTTTCCCGGGTGAATAGGAATCCAGCCCTACAGGAATGGTTTTTTCCGTCAATTGATAAGGATATTTATTTCCCTCATCTGTGACCAGAATTTCATAGGTAACATTTTTCATCCCCCCGGTATCTTCTGCCGGGTACAACTGTCCCGTGAGACTGAGAGAATGTAACGTTCCCACATCTTCCACTGTAAAGGTCAGAACACCGTCCTCACTGTATAAGGAGCCGTTCTCCAGCCTTTCTGCCCCTTCCGTGCTGACTCTTTCCGTCACGTTTTCCGCTTTCCAGAAAATTCCTCTCCAGAATGAATACTGAAAAACACTTACCTCAAGCAGCACTGCCGCCAGAAAAAGCAGCAGCAAAACCGAAAGACGAAACTTTCCGGAATTATCTGCAGCCTTCCCAAAGCCGGCAAAAAGTCTTTCCTTCTTTTCTTTTGTAATTTCTGCGTTCGTATCTGTCATGGATTTCTCCATTGTATTTTGGATCTCCTTTTTTGCTGCACCGTTCTTCTTAGTACAGATTTTTTACCTTGAATTCCTTTTCCGCTTCCCGGCGCTGATCTTTTTTGGCGATATCCTGCCGTTTGTCATACAATTTTTTACCGCGGCAAAGTCCGATTTCCATCTTGGCTCTCCCATCCTTAAAATACACCTGGATCGGCATGATGGTATACCCTTTTTCCTTGACTTTCCCGGTCAGTTTCAGGATTTCTCCTTTATGCATCAGAAGCTTTCTTGTTCTTAAAGGATCCTTATTGAAAATATTTCCTTTTTCATAGGGGCTGATGTGCATTCCTGTCACATACATTTCCCCTTTGTCAATCTCCACAAATGCTTCCTTGATGCTGCACTTTCCCATGCGAAGGGATTTTACTTCCGTTCCATGCAGCACAAGTCCTGCCTCCCAGGTTTCTTCCACAAAATAATCGTGAAACACCTTTTTATTGTTCGCAACCAGTTTCTGCGCTTCTTTTTTCATGGCTTACTCCTCCACTACCGTGAAATCTATGGTTCTGGCAAAACGATCTGCAAAGTGCACCTGCACTCTGACTCTCTGTCCTAATTTATAGCAGCGTCCTGTCATCTGACCAATCAGCTCGCAGCCTGCTTCGTCGTAATAAAAATAATCGCCGCTTAAGCTGGACACATGTACAAGTCCTTCCACTGTATTTTCAAGTTCCACGTAAAATCCCCAGGCGGTTACACCAGATATAACACCCTCGAAATTTTCTCCCACATGGGACTCCATAAATTCCACTTTCTTTAACTTATCCGTCTCTCTCTCCGCTTCGTCTGCACGGCGTTCTCTGTCTGAAGACTGCTTTGCCACACCATCCAGTATTTCTCTGTAATGGGCGATTCTGTCCTCGTTAAGCCGACCTCTCAAATGCTCTTTGATAATCCGGTGGATCTGTAAATCCGGATAACGTCTGATGGGAGAGGTAAAATGACAATAATATTCACAGGCCAAACCAAAATGTCCGCTGCATTCTGTGGAATATTTTGCCTGCTTCATGCTGCGCAGCGTAAGGCGGCTGATCAAAGCCTCTTCAGGGGTGTCCTCCACCCGTTCCAAAAGCTTCTGCAATTCCTTCGGATGAATTTCTTCTTTTCCTATCTTTATATGATATCCGAAGTTATTGATAAAAAGAGCCAGTTTCTGAATTCTGTCCGCGTCCGGATTTTCATGTGTACGATAAACAAAAGGCAGCTCCAGCCAGTAAAAATACTCGGCCACTGTCTCATTGGCAAGCAGCATAAAATCTTCGATCAGCTTGGTTGCCACATTTCTCTCATACGGTTTAATGGACACAGGATGACCTTCTTTATCCAGTATAATCTTACTTTCCGGAAAATCAAAGTCTATCGCTCCTCTTTTCCTTCTTTTTTTTCGAAGCAATGCGGAAAGCTCTGCCATCTTCTCAAACATAGGCACAAACTCTTCGTATTCCCTGCAAAGTCCCGGATCTTTATCATCCAGGATCGCTTTTACCTGAGTATAAGACATTCTCCTGTCCACCCGAATCACTGACTCTGTAATCTCATAATCCGTCACATCGCCTTTATCGTCTATCGTCATAAGACAGCTCAATGCAAGGCGGTCTTCTCCTGCATTCAGGGAACAGATCCCGTTGCTTAAAGTATGGGGCAGCATGGGGATTACCCGGTCCACAAGATAAACACTTGTTCCGCGCTCCTTCGCTTCTCTGTCCAGCGCCGAGTTTTCCTGTACATAATTTGTCACATCCGCAATGTGCACTCCCAGATGATAAAATCCGTTCTCCACGCTCAGACTGACTGCATCGTCCAAATCTTTGGCATCTTCCCCGTCAATGGTGACCATGGGCACATGCCGCAGATCTTTGCGCCCTGCACAGTCCGCCTCAGAAACCGGTGAGGAAACTCTCTCTGCCTGTCTCAGCACTTTGTCCGGAAATCCTTCCGGAAGTTCAAACGCTCTGACGATTGACAGGATGTCCACGCCCGGATCGTTCACATGACCCAGTATTTCCACAATTTTTCCTTCCGGATTCTTCCCCTCTTTTCCGTAATTTGTGATTTCCGCTACCACCTTATGTCCATTTACAGCACCTTTGGAACGCTCTTTGGGAATAAAAATATCGGAAGAAATTTTACTGTTATCCGGTATCACAAAGCCAAAATTTTTGCTCTCCTCATAAGTTCCCACTACCTGGCTGATTCCTCTTGCCAGAACTCTTACGATTTCCCCTTCCTGACGTTTTCCCCTTTTTCCGGGAATCAGCGCCACTTCCACGGTATCCTTGTGGTAAGCGCCATTCACTTTATTTTCAGGAATGAATAGATCTTCTTCCATTCCCTCCACTTCCACAAAGCCAAAGCCCTTCTGATTGCTGATAAAGGTTCCTGTAAGCAGAGCGGCTTCCGTCTTACTGTAACGTCCTCTCTTGTTAATCTGAATCTTTCCCTCAGAAAGAAGGGCTTCCAAAACTCTCTTAAATTCCGCCCGGTCTTCCCCGGACACCTGCAACAGACAAGCCAATTCTTTTTCCTTCATAGGAACATAATGCCTGTCATCCATCAACTCGCAGATTAAATTTTTTCTCTTTATAAACTGACTGTCTGCCATATATTTCACCTCTTTGTATAGTAATTCCTTATTTTCTTTGCCTCATACCTAAAGGAGTTTCCTTCGTAAAAATTTGAATCTCGCCCCGCGGGATTCTCCGCCTGCGGCGCGCCGCATTGCGGCTTGTTTCCTTTGGGCCGCAGTGCGATTACCTGTGCTTTTTTACGAAGGGAAAGTAAATTTCCTTTCGTAAAAAAAGCACTTCCGCCCTGCTTTAAGTTAAACATGGTGAAAGTGCTTTCTATCCCTTTCTGCAACAACAAGCCAAACAAGCTATACTGCCTGTCTGATTTACTGTACGCTCGGACAGCAGGACATTTCCTCTGAAATTTTCTGCTGTATGAGTTTAGAATCTTGAAATGTTCAATATAGCTGCAAGAACAATAAATGCAACCGCAAGAATCTTAGTGATCTTAACCAGTGCGCCTTCCATGGAGCGTCCTTTGTTTTTGCCCCAGTATGTCTCTGCTGCACCGCTGATAGCGCCTAATCCCTGAGCCTTTCCTTCCTGCATCAAAACTAAAACAGACAATGCTATACATACTATAATAAAAACCACGGTCAATATGATTCTAAGTATTTCCATGCCTACACCTCCTAGCATAATACAGGCTTATTCTAGCACATCATTACAGTAATTGCAATAAATTAGTGAAAAAAGAAGAAATATCCTATGGCGCACAGCGCAAGGAGTCCCAGCAGAGCTACCGGAAGGATGGTAATCAGCGCCGAGATGATCAACGCCGGCAGATCACCTTTTTCCAGTTGGCTCTTCAGCTGTTCTTCGGTGTGAATATTTTCACGTTTGCGCTCCTCTTCTTTTTCCTCATGAAGTTTATCGAACGCTCTGTCAATTTTTTTCTGGAATAACATTATCAGTTCTTTTCCTCTTTTCTGCCAAGTTTATGATGGCAGGCTACGAAATGTCCGGGTTCAATTTCCTCCAGCTGAGGAACTGCCTGTGTACAGATTTCTGTGCAGTAACGGCAGCGTGTGTGGAATTTACATCCCTTGGGCGGATTGATCGGGCTTGGAATGTCACCCTCCAGAATAATTGCTTCCTTTTTGTGTTCCACATCCGTTGTGGGGATTGCGGAAAGCAGCGCTTCTGTATAAGGATGGGTCGGATGCGCGAAGATTTCTTCTGTCGTTCCAAGCTCCATCATCGTACCAAGGTACATAACACCAATTCGGTCACTGATGTATTTTACAACACTTAAGTCGTGAGAAATAAACAGGTAAGTCAGGTTGTTCTCTTCCTTTAAGTCTAAAAGCAGGTTGATGATCTGGGACTGAATGGATACGTCCAAAGCAGATACCGCTTCGTCACAGACAACAAACTTCGGCTTTACTGCCAGAGAACGGGCGATACCGATACGCTGTCTCTGTCCTCCGGAGAACTGGTGAGGATAACGATGGATAAAGTACGGAGCCAGACCACAGTCTTCCATAGTCTTTAAGATATACTCCTGCATCTGTTCCTCTTCACCCTTTTTGAACATCTTATGGGCTTTTAAACCTTCTCCGATAATCTGTCCAACCGTCATACGGGGATTCAGGGAAGAATACGGATCCTGGAAAATCAGCTGAATGTCTTTTCTCAGCTTGTCCATCTCTTTTCCGTTCAGTTCAGACAGGTTGATGCCTGTATCCAGATAGGATTCGTACTCTGCAAAGTCCGCATGGTTTTTATATTCTTCTTTTAATGCGGCAATTTTCTTTTTCACATCAGGAAGCTTATCTTCCAGGGCTTTGATGGATGCTTCCAGTGCAGCCTTATCTTCCTCTTTTGCTGTTGCCAGTTTATTGTTAAGAGCTCTCTTTTCAGAAAGAATTTTATATTCTTCCTGGAAAACAGGTGCGATTTTTGTCATGTCTTCCGCGCAGTAGAGACCACCGATCAGCGCTGTGATATCCATAAGCTTATTGTAAGCTTCCTTCTCCGCCTCAACGACATGGTTCAGGTAAATATTTTTTTCCGCACCGTCTGCCATTCCTTCATATTTTTCACGCATATCCGCCGCTTTTTTGCGCAGCTCCTCGCAGTGTTTTTTCTGATGGTCCAGGTTGGAGAGAATTTTGCCCATATATTCGGGGGCAAATTCTTCCACGCTGCGTCCGTAATAAATAATACGTCCGCCGGTCTGCTTATAAAGCTGCAACAGAGTACGTCCGAATGTAGATTTTCCGCATCCGCTTTCGCCTACCAGACCAAAAGTTTCACCTTCCATAATGTCCAGGGAAATTCCATCATTGGCGCGAACAAATTTCTGCTCTTTTCCCAAATGCTTTTTTCCCACAGGGAAGTACTGTTTTAAATCTCGGATACGAAATAATAATTTTTTATCTTCCATTTATTTTGCCTCCCTTTCCGGATAAAAGCATCTTACTTTGTGGCCGGGTTCCACTTCTGTAAGCTGCGGTTCTTCCTGCTTACATTTTTCTGTGCAGTATTTACATCTGGGTGCAAATTTACATCCTTTGGGCAGATCCAGAGGATGAGGCACAGAGCCGGGAATTGCTTCCAGTCTTGTTCCCGCCGGTGTGTCCAGACGGGGAATGGAATACAGCAGTCCTTCTGTATAAGGATGCAGGTATTTGTGATTTCCAAAAATGCTCTTTACATCCGCCATCTCAACAACCTGTCCGCAGTACATAACAGCCACGTCATCAGCCATTTCATTGATAACGCCAAGGTCGTGAGTGATAAACAGAATCGCAGTTCCCTTTTCTCTCTTCAAATCATTCATCAGCTTCAGAATCTGAGCCTGGATGGTAACGTCCAGAGCCGTTGTAGGCTCGTCGGCGATCAGCAGCTTCGGCTGGCAGGCAAGTGCCATGGCAATCATGACACGCTGACGCATACCGCCGGAAAGCTGATGAGGATACTGCTTTGCAACCGCTTCCGGGTTGGGAATTTTAACATCTTTTAATATTTCAATTACTTTTTTTGCCGCCTCTTTTTTCTTCATTCCCTGATGAACCATAAAGGGCTCGCTGAGCTGACGCTCAATCGTAAAAATCGGGTTAAGGCTGGTCATCGGTTCCTGGAAAATAACGGAAATTTCATTTCCTCTGATATGACACATATCCTTTACCGAAACATCGGCCAGATTTTTTCCGTCAAAAATAACTTCACCGCTGTCGATATAACCGTTGCCGTCAAGCAGTTTGATCATACTCATAGCGGAAACACTCTTACCGGAACCGGATTCTCCTACAATACCCAGAGTTTTTCCTGGATCTACAAAATAGGATACGCCGTTAACAGCCTTTACAATGCCTCTTTTTGTTGTGAAAAAAGTGTGCAAATCTTTGATTTCCAATAAAGCCATTATCTATTCCTCCTATCTGTCATTGGATTTCGGGTCGATGGCATCGCGAAGTCCATCGCCGATGGTATTGATACAAATTACGCAGATACTCAGCAGAAGTGCGGGGAATACCCATCTCCACCAGTAAGACTGGATAACAACGGAATCCGCAGCGCCGTAGAGCATATTTCCCCAGGTAGGACGAGGGAGTTTTACACCAAATCCCAGCCAGGAAAGTGTCGCTTCTGTCAGCATACAGGTTGCGAAGTCAATGGTTGCCGTTACGATAATAACCGAGATTACATTCGGAATAATGTGACGGAATATAATAGATACACGGCTTACACCCATTGCTTTTGCCGCCGTTACGAATTCTGACTCTCTTTCTGCAAGTACCTGAGCACGAACCAGACGGGACAGCGTAGGCCAGCTTAGTACACCCAGAATCAACATGATAATGAAAATACGCATGGTCTCTGAAACTTTGTTTCCTACAACTACCGTCAGGATCATGGCGAAAGGAATAAACGGTATGGAAGAAACCACTTCCATGACACGCTGAAGAACGATATCCACTTTTCCGCCGCAGTAACCGGAAATACCGCCCACGATGACAGCGATGATTGTAGAAATAATAACCGCTACCGCACCGATGGTTATCGTCATTCTTCCGCCGTTAACAAGACGGGTAAACACATCTCTTCCCAGTTCATCTGATCCAAGGAGATAGCCTTTCAGTCCCCATGTCTGAGCATTTCCGTCCTGGTCTACTGCATAGTTCTGATAATATCCTGTGTAAATATTTGTGATACCTTCTGTCTGCGGAGCTTCGCTCTGTCCGTAAACATTGTCTCCCCAGGAGTAAACATGACCGGTATCTGTGAGAGCTGTAAAGTGGTATCTTCCTCCGGAAATCTGCACAACTTTACCATCCATCTCCGGTACATTTCCCTGGCCTTTCTGGGTATTTCCCCAGACAACCACTTCGCCGTCTTCGGTAACAGCCGCACCGGTTGTGGAGCATGCTGCAATATCCACTACGTTCTCAAGGTCTTCCGGAATTTTATCGATATCGCTCTCTGATCTTCCCAGATGAACCACTTCGCCGTCCTCGGTAAGACCGATCACACTGTCGCCGGAAGCTACTACTTTAGCGATAGTTCCCTGCTGTTTTCTCTTTACACGGACGTCGTTGATGTTTTCATTTCCCCAGACATGAACATAGCCTTCGTCTGTAACAGCCATGGAAAGCTGATAGCCGGCTTCCACCTGGATGATTTTTCCTTCCCGATAGATATCGTTGGGGAGACGAACCTGCTGAAGGCGGTCATTTCCCCAGGAGTAAACGGTTCCATCCTCAGCCAGAGCCAGGATGTGATCCACACCTGCGGACACCTGCACGATTTTTCCCATATCTTCGGGAATATCTTTTAAGTCGATACGTTCACTGATCTTGGTTTTGCCCCACACATAAACTTTTCCGTTTGTGTCTGCACCCACACCGAATGTGGAACCGCCGTCAATGGATGCAATGTTGCCCTGAAGCTCCTTGGGAATTTTCATCATATCCCGTCCAGGTGCAATGTTGGCCTGTGTTCCTTCCTGGAAAGAAAGATCAATAGGCATAAAAACAGGCGCGATCAGTACAAATAAAAAGATTGCCAGAAAGACGATCAGAGCAGTCATAGCCAGTTTGTTGTCCATAAAGTTGCGGACAACTGTACGCATCGGGCTCTGTACCTGTTCTTCTGTAAAAATATCCTGTGTTTCCTTCTGGTGAATGCCAAACAGTCTTTTCAGCATGATAACGAAGGAACTCGGTTTCTTTTCTGTATTCTTCTTACTCATTGTCTAAAGTTCCTCCTTCCTTACTTGTTGATTCGTACTCGAGGGTCAACGATACCGTAGCTCAAGTCGATGATCAGGTTTCCTACAAGGCTCAGGATAACATAGAACATCTGCATTGCCAGAGCTACATCATAGTCCTGATTCATAAGCGCTACCCAGTACAGACGTCCCATACCGTTTAGCTGGAACATCTGTTCTACAATGATAGAACCGCCGAAGATACCGATGAACCATCCGAAGATCAAAGTGATAACCGGAAGGAGAGCGTTTCTCCATGCATGTGAGTAAATAACAACTTTTTCTTTCAGACCTTTTGCCCGCGCTGTACGCACATAATCCATGCGCAGAGCGTCAATCATCGCTGCACGGACATAACGGGTCATGCCGCCTAAAGCCGCACAGGTCATAACTGCCAGAGGAAGCACAAGGTGATACATACGATCTAAAAAGGCTTCCCACGCATTTCCCTGAAAATTGGGAGAATTCATACCGCTGACCGGGAACCAGCCAAGTTTTACTGCAAATATATAGATAAAAATAAGTCCGATAACAAACGCCGGAACGGAATAACCTACGATTGTCAATACCTGCACAATGTTATCAAATTTTGAAAATTTCCTCACCGCACAGAAAATACCAAGGGGAATTGTGATTCCCAGTGCCAGAATCGTTGCAAAAATGTTGATAAACACCGTATTCATCATAGGCGTTTTCATAACTTCAACTACATCCTGACGATAATAAGTAGAATATCCCAAATCTCCTGTGAGAAGATTTCCCATCCACTTTACATAACGAACAGGAAGGGGATCATCCAATCCAAGCTTTTCTCTTGCATCCTGATACATTTTATCAAATGTTTCCGCACTTACCTTTCCCTTGATAGGCGCAACCTGAGTCAGAGCACGGTCACCGGGAATGGAGTTGTAAATCGTAAACATAATGATGGAAATCAGGAAAAACACACCGATAATGTAGACAATACGTTTTCCTATATAACGCAGCATAGTTTACCTCTCTCTTTCTTTTCGTATTTTATATTCCGCTGCATGCGGACATCTTTGTATTTGCAATGAAATGACCCGGACAAAAATGCCCCTGTATTTCATTGCATTAAGAATCCTATCCTGGACAGGATTCTTAATGCAATGAAATCATGCATAAGCTCAAATCTCAACACCAGCGTGTTGTTTTATCACAGTAAAACGATAGAGGAATAAAACATCCTCTTTCGTCAAAAAACAGGATAAGGCGGACAGAATAGTCTGTCCGTCTCTCCTGTATTTTTCATACATAACAACGAAATTACGCTTTCCGCTGTTCTATTAGCTATAACGCAAGTTTTCAGAAAAATTACTCTTCTACGCTTGCATAAATCAGAGCCATTTCTACGCCCCAGATTTCATCTCTATCCCAGTTTTTAACTTTTGTGTCAAAAACATCCAGATATTCGTTGGAGTACAGAGGCAGGTTAGGAAGCAGTTCGTTCCATCTCTGGATGAAGCTGAACCATGTGTTCAGGTATGTTTCATCGTCGCCTTCTTCTACTGTGTTCATATCAGCTGCCAGCTGTGTCAGCTGTTCGTCAGCGATGTGATTGTAGTTGTATCCCCAGTCTCCGTTTTCATCAGGCATTACGTACTGTAACTTAACATCGTAAGGAACAGAGAATCCTTCTGCCATGTTGAACATGTTGAAGTCATTTTCTTTCTGATCGTAGTAGTTTGTCAGCAGTTCGTTGAATGTTACAACGCTCTGTTCGATTTCCATACCAGCAGCTGCAACATCCGGATTCTGCTGTAACATAGTTACTAACAGGTCAGATACGGAATTGTTTTCGGAAGAACACCATTTTAATTTCAGAGGCATCAGTTCTCCGTCTACATCTTTGTAACGAAGTCCGTCGCCTTCTTTGTACTCTTCACCGTTTGCATTTAATGTCCAGCCGCCCTGTTCCAGAACTTCTATTGCTTTTTCCGGGCTGTAGGAGTAGCTGTTCAAAGTATCAATCTGATCTTCTGCTTCTTCTACCATCCACTGTGCAGTACCGTAAGGTCCGTTTACAACGGTACCATGTCCGCCTGTGAATGTTCTTGTAAATTCATTACGGTCTAACAGGTAAGCAATTGCCTGACGAACTTCCACGAACTGTGTAGGTCCTCTGTCACATTTGAAGATCAGCTGACCATATCCGTTACGGTCGTAGCTGATGTAATCATGTGTACCTGCTTCTACCATGTCAAGACCTGCGTTGATCTCGTTTGCATCTGTCAACTGAACAAGCAGATCTACACCGCCTGTTTTTAACTGATCCATCATAGTATCCTGTGTTACTGTTTTGTAGATAACAGTCTGAATAGAAGGCTGTTTGCCCTGATCTCCAACGTAGTTAGGGTTGATGTCCATAGTGTAAGCATAGTTGCTCTTGTCATAGCTTGTCAGCACATAAGGACCGGAGCATGCGGTAGGTGTCCATCTTTCTCTCTCTACAGTTTCGCTGATGTATTCTGCAGTGAAGTTGTCAGAGAATGTCAGACCTTCTTCTGTCTCAATCAGTTCTACATCTTCCGGCAGCCATCCGTTCATGTAAGTAGGATACATAGATACCAGAGCTTTTCCGTAGTAGTAAGGCAGCCATTCAGCAGCGATTGTGATGGAGAAGCTGTTGTTTTCTTCATCCAGGTGAACGCCTTTGAATGCTTTGGATTCACCGCTGTTGTATTCTGCAAATCCTTCAAATTTATCACAAGTTGTAACGCCGTTTGTTGCCTGTAAGTCTACAGTTGCAACTTTAGAACCCCAAAGCATGGGAGTTAAAGCGAAATCTCTTGCTGTCATGTCGTCGCCGTTAGACCATTTCAGACCATCTTTGATTTTGAAAGTCCATGTCATGGTTCCGTCTTCGTTTTCAACTTCTTCGTAGCTTTCCACGATATCCGTGTTATACTCGTATTTGCCGTCTCTGTCCATTCGAACTGTCTGAGGCTGACCTGCCACTGTCTTAAATACAGTGTAGTCGGAAGCAGCGTTGGACCAGTAAGGTGTGTAGTCACCGCTTGTCTCGGTGATATCGCCGATGATCAGCTGTCCGTGAGGTTCCTCATTCACTACTTCTGTGCTTGTTTCTGCACTTGCTTCGTCTGTAGTTTCAGCAGTTGCTTCGGTAGAAGCTGCCTCTGTTGAAGCTGCAGAGGATTCTGTTGTTGCACTTGTATCGCTTCCGCATGCAGTCATGGATACAGCCATTACTGCGGAGAGAAAAAGTGCCAGCATTTTCTTCTTCATAATTATCCTCCCTTTATATTTTCCCGGTATGCCGGATATAACTTTGGGCAAACTCCCGATAAGAAGTACATTCCCCTCTCTGTTGTCTGCCCGTAAAACACAAATGATTTTATCACACGTTTCTGCTTTAGTCAAATAAAACTTTAAATCCCTTAAAAATTTTTTGCGCTCGGCGCGAGCGTGCGCTGTGGCGCACACTCTTTTCAACTAAAAATTCAGTTTTCTTTCGAGAGCGTTTACGATTCTCTGCACGCATCCGTCCTCAAAAGGAACTTCCAAGCCGACTTTTTTAAGCATATTACCGTAAAAATCACTGGCGGACAATCTGCAAAGTTCCAGATAACTTTCCCATGCCGCTTCATAATTGTCGTCCATTTTTATTTTGTACTGAAAAGCACAGATCTGGGCAAGCACATAATCAATGTAGTAAAAAGGACTGTTGTAAATATGCTGCTGTTTCTGCCAGAATCCACCCTTTTCAAAGAACATATATCCGGTATAATCCAGATGGGGCTTATATTCTTTCTCCAGTTTTCTCCAGACTTCTTTTCTTTCTCCAGGCGTCAAATCCGGATTTTCATATACGATATGCTGGAATTCATCCACCATAGTTCCATAAGGAATAAAAATAGCAGCGTCCTCAAAGTGCATGGACAAATAATCCACGGTTCTATCGCCGAAAAACAGTTTCATCCACGGTTCCGTGAAAAATTCCATAGACATGGAATGTATTTCCGCGGTTTCCATGGTAATGTCCGCATGCTCTAAAATGGGATCAAAACCGGAAAGATAGCCCTGGAAGGCATGTCCGCACTCGTGGGTGATCACATCCACATCCCCCGCTGTGCCATTGAAGTTGGCAAAGATAAACGGAGAGCTGTAGTTATAAAGATACGTCATATAGCCGCCCGCTTTTTTTGTCTTTCTGCCAAGGACATCAAACAGTTCGTTCTCCATCATAAAATCAAAAAACTCTCTGGTCTCATCGGATAGTTCCTCGTACATTTTCAGTCCCGCTTTCATGATTTCCTCCGGTGTACCCTGAGGATTGGGATTGCCATCCTTAAAATACACTTCGTTGTCAAAACACATGAGTCTTTCCAATCCCAGGCGCTCTTTTCTTTTCTCATGAAGCTTTTCAGCAAAAGGCACAAATACTTCTTTTATCTGCTTTCTGAAGTTTTCCACCTCTTCTTTTCCATAACTGTTTCGATTCATGCGGTAGTAGCCAAGCTCTACGAAATTTTCATAGCCAAGCAGTCTTGCCTGTTCCGTTCTCACCTTCACAAGCCTGTCGTAAATTTCATCCAGTTTGTCGGAAACACTCTCAAAAAAGGCATTGTATTTTTCCCATGCTTTTTTACGTATTTCTCTGTCTGTGTTCGTCAGGTACGGACGCAGCAGAGATAAATTCAGTGTTTCGCCGTCCCAGTCGATGGCAGCACTTGCTATCACCTTATCATATTCTGTGGTCAGAGCATTTTCTTCCTGCATCAGCGGAATCAGTTTTTCATCAAAGGCTTTAAAGGAAAGTTCCATGCTCTTAAATGCCACTTTCCCGATTTTTTCTTCCAGATATTCTCTGTAAGGTGAATGAAAAAGCGCCTTTTTATATTCTACGAACAGCGCCTCCATTTTGGGAGATACTTCGTCGTAATAATCCTGCTCTTTACTGTAAAATTCATCTGCTGTATCCACGTCGTGACGAATTTCTGCGATAATCATATTGGTGTAGATATCTTTATACGCCTGATAGTATTGCTGATGTACCGCAAACGCCTCTTCGCCGCTTTCCGCCAGCTTCATTTTTTCGGTGAGATTTTTTATTTTTTTCTCCGCTTCTTCATAAGTCACCCTCTCATAGGGCATATCCCGAAATTTCATTGCTCGTTTTTCCTTTCTGTTTTGTTTTTTCCGTTTATGATTCATTTTTTGTCTTCTTTTATTATTTTGCGCGATTTTCTCTCTATTTTACCCGATAATTTTTCCTCTGGCAATATCAAATCTCTGGAAATATACATTTTTGTATAAAAATAATCGAGTAGGGGAGATTTTCCCTCCCCTCTCACACCACCGTACATGCCGTTCGGCATACGGCGGTTCAACATAACTTCAAAGCATGACGCTCATTGTAATAGTCAAGACAGCTTACAAGCCCTGCTCTGGCTAATACTTCTTTAGAGATTGCCTTGCCAACGCATGTTTTAGTCACTATCCAGTAATAGCGGTCTCCACAATACGCTGTCAGTCTTGCAAGGTCTTTTCCGATTCCCAGTTTCTGCAATCCCCATTGCCGTTTGCTTGGGACTTTCCATTGTTTCCAGATGATTACTCTGAGCCTTGTTCTTAAATGTGCGTCCATCTCTGCCATTGCTGTTTTCATGGAACCAAGGGCATAATAGTTAATCCATCCTCTTGTCACCTGATTAATTTTCTCAATCTTGCTCGCGACTGTTCCCGGCACTTTCCTACAGGTCAATTCTTTCAATCTGTCTTTGAACTTCTTCACTGATTCCCCATGAGGTCTGCACTTCCATTTCTTCGTCTTGCTGTCCTTGTAGAATCCAAAACCAAGATATTTCAGTTTTGACGGCCTTGTGATATGGGTCTTTGTCATGTTGACCTTTAACCCCAGTTTCCTCTGTATCCAGTCCGACACCGTCCGCATGACTCTTCTCGCACTTGATTCACTCTTTTCCGCAATGACGCAGTCATCGGCGTATCTCGTGAATCGGAGCCCCCTTGTTTCCAGTTCCTTATCCAGTTCATTCAGCATGATGTTGGACAGTAGGGGCGACAAATTTCCGCCCTGTGGGGTTCCGAGTTTTGTTTCCTCGTAGCCCTGCGGCGTCATGACTCCTGCTTTCAGATACTTGCGTATCAGGGATTCTGTATCCCCATCATTGATAATGTCATGGACCAGGCTCATCAGCTTGTCCTGTGGCACGTTATCGAAAAATTTCTCCAGGTCAATATCTACTATCCACTCATATCCCTCGTTTAAGTATACAAGCAGCTGCCTGATTGCCATTTCACAGCTTCGGTCTGGTCTGAAGCCGTAACTCCATTCCGAAAACAAAGGCTCACACATGGGGCTTATCACCTGCACGATTCCTTGTTGGATTACCCGATCCATTACGGTCGGGATTCCCAACTTTCTCACTCCTCCGTTTGGTTTCGGTATTTCCACCCTCCTGACCGGCTGGGGTTTATACTCCCTGCTCCTGATTTGTTCCCTGATACTATCCCAGTTCTCTTTGATATAATCGCCAAGCTCTTCAACAGTTACCTCATCTACTCCTCCCGCGCCTTTGTTGGCGCAGACTCTTTTATATGCAGTGTTCATGTTATCTTTGGACAGTATCTTTTCCAACAGTTCTGACATTGCCTTGTGTGCTTTCTCCTTTCCGTTTCCATGGATTCGCCTTAAGTTATGCAGTACCTGCTCATTTACGTTTTGCCCTTCCTGCTGTCAGGTATTCCATGGAGCATACATTTGATTACACGGTTACATTGTTCGGCCCTTCAGCAATGCCCTTTTCAGGACTTTGCCTGTCGGATAGAAAAAGTACTTTGCAGCACCTCTCCCTCCTAAGAACGGAGCGTGCGACTTTCACCGCACTCCGCTCACGCATTTATAACGCATAATAACCTATTTGCGCGGCTCTATTGGAACGTATGGCTTTCCGTCTCTTGCGGTCTCTATTTTTCTTTCTGTTTATAAAATATTCACTGTCCAGAAACGGATTTGCGTCTAATTTAACTTGTGGGTATCGAACAATCGGCATATCATTCATGCAGAAAAGTATGTTCTTGTCTGTTTTGAAACTCCAGTTTCTTCCTTTGTGATATTTCCAATACTTATTAACAATCCAACCTTTAGGCTTGTTTGGATGTCTCCTTTTTGCCCATCTCCATAGCATTTCCCATGTTGTATG
>CALWLY010000036.1 GCA_944381635.1 uncultured Lachnospiraceae bacterium | reverse complement strand
GCAAAAGATAGATTAAATACAGTAACAGTGCGGTTTGTAGCCGGTTTCATTTTATACCGGTGAATAATTCAGGTTAAATATACAGTATAATACCGAAAGGTAATTTTTATAGCATCATCCTATCGGAACTTTTTAACGACTGGCTCAGAATTATTTCAACCGAAATTTTTCTGAGCCATAAAACTACCTTAAGAAGGCAATTTAATCCATGGGAATAAAAGAACCGTCATGATATCATGGGAAGCGTATAACAAAAAACGGTGAAAACAGCCGTAAAGGTAAAGAGAGGTAACTATGGGACAGACAACAGGCAAAGAAACTAGGAAAAGACCGTGGGAGGGAAACCCGGAGGTGTTCAAGGTAAATAAAGAAAAGGCACACAGCGATATTATTCTTTATGACAGGCTTGAGGATGCGGTGGAATACCGGAAAGATAAGCAGAAGAAGAAAAGCTTAAACGGTACCTGGAGCTTTCTGTTTTTTCAAAACGCAGAAGAAGAGAACAAACATTTTCCGGAAGGAATGGAGGGGGAAAAGGACACAGGCAGCTGGGGAATGATTCAAGTGCCTTCCAACTGGCAGCTGGAAGGGTACGACTATGCCCAGTATGTGAACGTGAAATATCCATGGGAGCTGACGGAGGATATTATGCCGCCGCAGGTTCCTTCTGTATACAATCCGGTGGGAATTTATGCCCGCACTTTTCAGGTGACGAAAAAGGAAGAAACGGATGTGCTTCTGCGCTTTGAAGGAGTGGAATCCTGCGGAGAAGTCTATGTAAACGGACAGTTTGCAGGTTACAGTGAAGGCTCCTTTACACCGGCGGAGTACAACATCACAAATCTTGTCAGAGATGGGGAAAATCAGCTGGCAGTCAGAGTACAGAGATGGTGCACGGGAAGCTGGCTGGAAGATCAGGATTTCTTCCGGCTTTCCGGAATTTTCAGGGATGTGACTTTGTATGAAGTACCTCAAAAAAGAATTGCAGACTATTGTGTGAAGGCTACTCTGGATGAGGATAACAAAACAGGTATTTTAAGGGTCGAAGCAAGCTGCCTGGGAGCCGATGGAGAAACGGCGGTCCTCACTCTGTATGACGGAAAGAAAAATGTGGTATATTCCGCCCGGGCTGTGATAGAGGAAGGAAAAGCCCGGTGGGAGACAAAGATGGAAGAAGTTCACTCCTGGAGCGCAGAGAAGCCGGAGCTGTATACAGCGGTGCTTCACCTGACAGGCAAGGAAGGCTATGTGAGCTGCAGATGTGGTTTCAGACGGTTTGAATGCAAGGATGGACTGATGCTTTTAAACGGCAGGAGAATTCTCTTTAAAGGAGTGAACCGCCACGAATTCGGTGCGGATTTCGGACGGGCCATCACAAGGGAGGCTATGGTGCAGGATGTGATCACTATGAAGAGAAACAACATCAATGCGGTGAGAACTTCCCATTATCCCAATCATCCGGACTGGTATGATCTGTGCGACGAATATGGACTTTATATGATCGACGAGACAAACCTGGAAACCCATGGAAGCTGGGAGTACGGGGTTCCGGAAGAAAAGCAGACCTACGCTCTTCCGGGCAGTCATCCGGAGTGGAGAGAGGCGGTCCTTGATCGGGCGGCGGATATGTTCTACCGTGACAGAAACCACCCGGCGATTTTGATTTGGTCTCTTGGCAACGAATCCTTTGGCGGAACAAATTTCCGCGCTATGAGTGATTTTTTCAGAGCTCACGACGACACCAGACTGGTACACTATGAAGGGTACGGACACTGTAAGGGATATGACGATGTGACGGACATCCACTCTCAGATGTATACGCCGGCACAGAAGTGGCTGGAGTTTGGAAAAAGTCTCACAGATAAGCCGGCCATCCTGTGCGAATATGCCCATGCCATGGGAAATTCCTGCGGAAGCCTGAAAAAATATATGAAGACCTTTGAGGAATGCCCTAAGCTGCAGGGAGGCTTTATCTGGGACTATGTGGATCAGGCTATCCGTACCAAAACCGAAGACGGAAGAGAGTTTTTGGGCTACGGCGGAGATTTGGGAGACGCTTTTTACAACGACGGAAACTTCAGCGGAAACGGGCTTGTATTTGCGGACAGAACAGAAACTCCCAAGCTGAAAGAAGTAAGGGTCTGCTATCAGAATGCAGCATTTTCCATGAAAGATGAAGAAAAAGGAATCGTGGAAATTGAAAATAAGTCTCTGTTTACAGATTTATCCGAGTATCTGCTGTGCTGGGAGCTGGTGAAAGAAGAAAAGAAAATCGCAGGCGGAGAGATGGAAATTGCAGGAGAACCCGGGGAAAAATGCCAGGTGTGTGTGACGCCGGACTGGGAGAAACTTCTGGATGAGAGAAGCCAAAAAGAATATTTTTTGAATTTGAAGCTGGTGTTAAAGAAAGACACGCTGTGGGCTAAATCCGGTTATGCCGCAGCGCAGGGTCAGCTGGAGATGGGAAGCCGGAAGGAAGTTCTTCTTTGCCAGGAAGCAGAATGCAGACAGAAAGAAACCGATCAGGCAGGAACAGGCATCCGGGTAAAAGAAACCTATGGAGTGCTGATTGTGGAAGGGGAAGATTTTGAATATCGGTTTTCCAAGAGAAGCGGTGATTTTTACAGCCTGAAAAAGAAAGGGAAAGAATATTTCAAAGAACCTTTGCAGAGCAACTTCTGGAGAGCAAGCACGGACAACGACAGAGGATGCAAGCAGGCATACCGTTCGGTGGAATGGAGATGTGCGGGAAAAAATGCTGCCAAATGGATGTCGCTGAAAGAAGCATGTGAAGAAAAAGTGGTGATAACTCTGCGCTTTGTCCTGTTCCTTCATACAGAGGCAAATCTTTATACAGAAATCTGTATCGACAAAAACGGTGCGATTACCTTTAAGAATCGATTTGAAGGGGCAAAAGGACTTCCCCTTGTGCCGGAAATCGGACTGCTGTTCACTTTGCCGGAGAGCTTTGACCGTTTCAGCTGGTTCGGACGCGGAGAGCATGAAAACTATACAGACAGAAGGGAGTCCGCTTTTGTGGGAAGCTATGCTTCCAAAGTAAAAGACAGGATCGTGCCTTATCTGCTTCCCCAGGAATGCGGAAATATGACAGAGGTACGCCGTCTGACGGTGATGTCAAAAGATGGACGTTCCGTGACCTTCACAGGGCTGCCTCTTATGGAAGCAAACGTGTTGGAGTACACGCCTGAGGAACTGGAGACGGCAAACCACTGGACGGATTTAAGACCGTCAGATAAGACTGTGGTGCGCATTAACTTCCGTCAGTGCGGTGTGGGCGGTGACGACAGCTGGTCCGACAACGCCAGAGCCCATGAGGAATTCTGCATCAGCGCAGAAGAATCGTATGAGTTTGCATTCAGAATGGAACTGAATGACTGATAAGAGAAATCTGAGCTTTATAACCTTTTGCATGACATGAAAAGCCATCTGCCTGTCATATATTGTTGTGAGTATATGACAGGCAGATTTTTTTATGGCAAATGTATTGGCGAATATTTCGAATATTATCATACCGGCTATTATTTTTTATATTGTGGCTTACGGACTGATCAGTCACACAAAAGTATACGAGGATTTCATCAAGGGAGCTGCAGATGGATTCAAGACCGTGATCCAGATCATGCCTACGTTAATCGGCCTGATGATTGCAGTCGGCGTGCTTCGGGCGTCGGGATTTCTGGATTTTCTGGCGGGAACCATAGGAAGGCTGACAGAAGGAATCAACCTGCCGGCTGAGATCGTGCCCCTTATTTTTATTAAAATGTTTTCCTCCTCTGCAGCTACCGGACTTGTTCTGGATATTTTTAAAAAATACGGCACAGATTCCTACATAGGTATGATGACGTCGATACTGGTAAGCTGTACGGAAACCTGTTTTTATACCATGTCCGTGTACTTTATGGCGGCTAAAGTGACCAAAACCAGGTATACGCTTGCGGGCGCTCTCGCCGCTACCGCGGCAGGTGTGGCGGCAAGCATTGTTCTGGCAGGATGGATGAACTGAAAGAGTGAAAGCTGTATATTTTTTTCTCCTGCGGCAAATACTCTGGATAGCATCTGTGTACAGGGTCAAAAACGGATACCTGGCATAAAATAATAGAGTCCGGAGAGGAGAAAAAGAAATGAATAAAGAAATTGAACTGTTAAGCCACATTCATGAAAATGCAGATATGGGGCAGGATAGCCTGGAACATATTCTGGAGCTTTCAACGGATGTGGAATTTTCCAAAGCGGTAAGAAGACAGCTGGATGAGTACCGGAATGCGTATCAGATCAGCGGAACAATGCTGGAGCAAAGAGGGTGCACAGAAGAAAAGGATGCGCCGGCTTCCGGGAAAATGATGGCAAATGTGATGACAAAAATAAAAAACAAGATGGATTCCTCCACTTCCAAGCTGGCGGAAATGGTACTTCAGGGAAGCACCATGGGAGTAACCCAGCTGACAAGAGAAATTCACGACTATGACGGCAAAGACAGAGAAGTGCTGGATTTTGCGAAAGAACAGCTTCGCAGGGAAGAGAGAAATGTGGAGACTATGAAGTATTTTTTGTAGGATGTGAAAAAAGCAGCCCTTGCATGGACTGCCTTTTTCATTTTTTATATTCAATCTTAGAAGTTACCCGGTGTATAGCGTACTGTAACGATATGCACTTCTTTCTTTTGTCTCAACACACGATAAATTTATTCAAAATGTTTCCTCCGTAAAGAGGAAAGTGTTTCGCGTGTGTCCAATAAAACGCCGTCAGCCGCATATTCCTTTTCAGCTTCACTAATTACTGCGTCTGTTTTCGCTGTTTCTATCAATTCTTCGTATGTTTCAATACTCATTACAACTAAATCCCCTGTTCATTTTTTGTAATAAAAAGCGATCCGCTGTCCTTATTTTGTCCTTAACCGGTTATCGTCTGATAAATATTGATAAATCCGGAGATGGTGACGATCAGGATGAGAACCGGTGTGATATAACGGATGCAGGCAATCCAGAGTTTCTGAATCCGAAAACCGGGGCAGCCGTCTTTCATCTCCTCTACCAGGTGATTGGCATCCCATTTCCAACCTACAAAAATACACATCAGAATGCCGCCTAAAGGAAGCAGCAGGTTATCGGTGAGAAGTCCTACCAGGTCAAAGAAAGAGTAACCTGCGATCTGAAAGTCAGACAGAGGGCCAAAGGAGAGTGCACTGGGAATTCCCAGAAGGAAAATTGCAGTGCCGATGCCGAGAACCGCATGGGAGCGTTTCCAGTTCCATCGGTTCATAGCGTAGGAGACAACTACTTCCAAAAGGGCGATAGCGCTTGTGACTGCCGCGAAGAACACCAGGATGAAGAAAATCAGTGCAAAGACTGCGCCTCCTGACATGGCAGAAAAAACGTGAGGAAGCGTGCCGAAAATCAGGCTTGGTCCCTGTTCGGGCTCCAGATTGAAAGAAAACACAGCCGGGAAAATGGCGATGCCTGCAAGCACAGCAAGGGTTGTGTCCATGATGGCGACGCGGGTACAGCTTTTGGGAATGTTTTCCCCTTTGCTTAAATAACTGCCATAGGTGATGGTGATGCCCATGCAAAGGCTCAGAGAATAAAAAACCTGTCCCAGAGCAGCGCTTATAGAGGAGAGGGAGAAACTTTGCTCTTCGATGGAGCCGGGAAGAAACATAAATTTCAGTCCTTCCGATGCGCCGGGAAGGGTCACATTTCGGATGATGATAATGATCAGAAGCAGAAAAAGCGCAGGCATCATAATCTTGCTGGCTTTTTCAATGCCGGAAATTCCTTTCAGACATATGCCTATAGTACATGCCATAAAGATCAGGTGCCAGAACACGCTTTCCGGACCGTTTGCGATGAAAGCATTGAAATCTGCGGGTGCCTGAAAGGATGTGGCATAGCTGAAAATATACTTCAGGATCCAGCCGCCGATCACGCTGTAATAACTTAAGATAATGAATGCAGCCAAAACTCCGCACAGCCCCGTAATTCCGGCTTTGGGATGAATCTGTTTGTAGCTGGATACCGGATCTTTTCCGGTATAGCGTCCCAGACTCATTTCAAGCATCATGACAGGAATACCTAAAATAACAATAAAAATAAGATAGGCAATTAAAAAGGGAAAGCCTCCGTTTTTACCCATAAGATAGGGAAACTTCCACAGGTTTCCGAGACCGATGGCAGCGCCGGCTGTGGCAAGCAGAAAGCCAAGGCTGCTGGCCCATTGATTTTTCCTCATAAGAATCACTCCTTTGTTTGTTGATATCGTTTGATATGTACGTCATATGATGACAATTGTCTTTATCATAGCAAAGACATCCGAAAAGAGCAATGAAAAATCTGCACAAATAAAAAACAGTCTGAGATTTTTTCGCAGGGAAGAGGAAATATACAGCAAAACAACTTGCTTTATGCGGGCAATCTCTCCGCACGAAACATATGGACAAAAAAGGGAGGATTCCGTTATAATGAAGAATGGATTAGCAATATAAGATATAGAGAGGGAAGGTAGATATCTTATGGAAGAAAGAAAAGAAACTATGGCAGATTTTGAGAAAGAGCTGGAAGCATCTTTCCGCACGATCAAGGAAGGCGACATCATTTCAGGCACAGTTATCTCTGTGACAGAAAATGAGGTTACGCTGGATCTGCAATACTATGCACAGGGAATCATGAGAGCGGAAGACTGCAGCAGCGATCCCGGCTTTTCCATTCTCAGAGATATTCATCCCGGAGACGTGATAGAAGCCACTGTGATAAGCAGCGACGACGGAGCAGGCAATATTCTGCTTTCACGCAAAGAAGCTGTTATGGAGAAGGCGTGGGATGTGCTGAAACAGGAGATGGAGGACGGAACTGTTTTAACCGTAAAGGTAAGCGAAGTGGTGAAAGCGGGAGTGGCAGCTTACGCGGAGGGCATCCGTGGTTTTATTCCCGCATCTCAGCTGGCTCTTTCCTATGTGGAAGATCTGGAACCTTATCTTGGACGGGAACTTAAGGTGAAAGTCATTACTGTGGATGAGGAAAAACAGAAACTGGTGCTTTCCGCCAAAGCAGTGGCAAGAGAAGAGGAAGAAGAGGCTCACAGACATCGTATTTCCATGCTGGTGCCCGGAACAGTTCTGGAAGGAACTGTGGAAAGTCTGATGCCCTACGGCGCTTTTGTCAATCTGGGAGACGGTCTGTCAGGATTGGTTCATATTTCTCAGATTTGTCAGAAAAGAATCAAAAAGCCTTCCGAAGTGCTTTCCGTTGGAGACAAAGTGAAAGTTAAGATACTGAATACAGACAACGGCAAAGTAAGTCTGAGCATCAAGGCTGTGGAGGAAGAGAGAATTGCCGATGAGCTGGAAGAAAGTCAGGCTTTTGAATACAGCTCCGGAGAAGAAGCTACAACAACACTGGGGGATTTGTTTAAAAATCTGAAACTGTGAGTTTATAAAGGAGGAAAAAACAATGCAGTGTACAAAAAAAATCAAAGAAGATTTGTTCTGGGTAGGCAGCAGTGACCGCCGTCTGGCCCTGTTTGAAAATGCTTACCCGATTCCGAGAGGAGTTTCCTACAACTCTTATGTTCTTTTGGACGAAAAGACCGTTATGTTTGACACAGCGGACAAAGCTGTGAGCGAGCAGTTTTTTGAAAATGTGGAGTACGTTTTAAACGGACGTCCTCTGGATTACCTGATCGTAAATCATATGGAACCGGACCACTGTGCGAACATTGCGGAAGTAGTTCTTCGCTATCCGGATGTAAAACTGGTGGGAAATGCAAAAACCGTGACTATGATCAAACAGTTTTTCAACATAGAAGTGGATTCCCGCACAGAAGTTGTAAAAGAGGGCGATACTTTAAACACCGGCAAACATACTCTCACTTTCCTGATGGCGCCCATGGTTCACTGGCCGGAAGCTATGGTGACCTACGATGTGACAGATAAAACTCTGTTCTCCGCAGATGCTTTCGGTACCTTTGGAGCATTAAACGGAAATCTGTTTGCAGATGAAGTGAATTTCGAACGCGACTGGCTGGATGATGCCAGAAGATATTTTGTGAATATTGTAGGCAAATACGGACCGCAGGTTCAGGCGCTGTTAAAGAAAGCTTCCACTGTGGAAATTCAGACAATCTGTCCTCTGCACGGACCGGTATGGCGTGAGAACCTGGGATGGTTCATCGACAAATATCAGAAATGGAGTACCTATACACCGGAAGAAAAAGGTGTTCTGATAGCTTTTGCGTCCATCTACGGACATACAGAAAATGCAGCGCAGGCTCTGGCTAACCGTTTAGGCGATCTGGGCGTAAAAAATATTGCGATGTATGATGTTTCCAGCACACATCCGTCTGTACTGCTGGCAGAATCTTTCCGTTATTCCAACATCGTGCTTGCATGTCCTACCTACAACAACAACCTGTTTACGGCTATGGAGACACTGATGAACGAATACGAGGCTCACAACCTGCAGGGACGCACAGTTTCTATCATTGAAAATGGTTCCTGGGCACCTACAAGCGGCAAGCTGCTGAGAGCTCATCTGGAAAAAATGAAAAACATGACTGTTCTGGAAGACTCTCTTACCTTAAAGTCAGCCCTGAAAGAAGACCAGGCAGAAACGATTGAAAAAATGGCTCAGGCTATTGTAGCTTCTCTGGCATAAGATACGGCATAAGGATAGAGAAGAAACAGAATGTAAGAAAATAGGGATGCTGCAAAATCGGAAGGCTCTTACGTGGGGTATATTTTGTTTTCAAGCGGGAAACGTTTGCAAAACGGACACCGTCAGAGCGCTGAAAACTGCAGCATCCCTGTACTGTTATAAAGGAGAAGGGTGAGAATGGGCAGCGGGGCAAAGCGCCGGACAGATGAGGAAAGAAAAAAGGGAAAAACCATTCTGATCGCGGGAGCAGCCATACTGGATGTTCTGGCTGTGCCGGTGGAAAAAGAGGTATTTGAAAAAGGATCCGTACCTGCGGATACGATCCGTTTATCCATGGGAGGAGATGCTCTCAACGAAGCCACTGTGTTGGCAAGACTCGGGAAAAATCCGGAACTTCTGACGGTGCTTGGCAAAGACAGGGCAGGGGAAATGATACGCAGGCACTGCGAAAAGGAAGGAATCGGCCTGACTTATACCAGAGAAATCCCGCATATGGACACAGGCGTCAATCTGGTTTTGGTTCGTCAGAATGCACAGAGATGCTTTATCACCAATCCAAAGGGAAGCCTGCGCATGCTTGGAGCGGAACATTTCCCGGAGGAATTCCCCTGGCAAGAGGGCATTTTCTGTCTGGCCAGCATGTTTGTCTCTCCCGGACTTGGGATCGCTCAAATGGCGGATATTTTCAGAAAAGCAAAAGAGCGGGGAATGACTGTATGCGCCGATATGACAAAATGCAAAAACGGTGAGGATGTAAAACAGGCAAAAGAGGCCCTGGCCCGGCTGGATTACGTCTTTGCAAACGAAGAGGAGGCGGCGCTTCTTACAGGTGAGACGCAGCCGGAGAGGATGGCGCAGGCACTGCGGGAGGCAGGATGCGGCTGTGCGGTCATCAAGTGCGGAGCGAAAGGGTGTTATCTTTGTGGAAAACAGGCAGAAATGTGGATACCTGCCTTTAAAACAGAGAAATGTGTGGATACCACAGGGGCGGGAGACAGCTTCTGTGCAGGTTTTTTGTATGGATTGTCGGAAGACATGGAAGATGTGGAATGTGCACGCTTTGCAAATGCCTGCGGCTGCCTGGCGGTCCAGGCGGTGGGAACGGAGAAGGGGATTTTAAACCTGAATCAGGTTTTGGAATTAAAGGAGAAGTATTGCGGAATCTAAGAGTTAAAAGCAAAGGGGAGAGGCTATGAAAGCAGTCGTATACGAGGACAATGGAAAATTTGAGCTGAAAGAACGCTCGGAGCCGGTGCCGGAAGAGCCCGGGGACGCCATCGTAAAGGTGATGGTGGCTTCCATTTGTTCCAGCGATCTTCATATAAAGCACGGAAGCGTGCCAAAAGCCAGAAAAGGCGTGATTGTAGGGCATGAGATGGTTGGAGAGGTTGTACAGACAGGAAGTGCGGTGAAAAAGTTCAAGCCGGGAGACAGAGTGGCTGTGAATGTGGAAACTTTCTGCGGGGAATGCTTTTACTGCCAAAGAGGATTTGTGAACAACTGTACGGATAAAAACGGCGGATGGGCTTTGGGATGCCGGATCGACGGAGGTCAGGCAGAATATGTCCGTGTCCCTTTTGCAGACCAGGGACTTAATGCGATTCCGGAAGGGGTAAGCTATGAACAGGCATTGTTTACCGGAGATATTCTGGCTACAGGCTACTGGGGAGCAAAAATCGGTGAGATAAAGCCGGGCGATACGGTTTTAGTATTGGGGGCAGGCCCTACGGGAATCTGCACAATGCTCTGTGCGGCTCTCCATAATCCTGCCTATGTGATTGCGGCGGATAGTTCTCCCGAAAGGCTTGCGTTTGTAAAACAGCACGGTTTCGCAGATGTTGTCTGCAATCCTTGCGAGGAAGATCTGGAGCGGCTGGTAAAAGAGATGACAGAAGGCCGGGGTGCGGATGTAGTTCTGGAAGTAGCCGGAGGAAAAGATACGTTTCAGCTGGCATGGAAAATGGCCAGACCCAATGGAATTGTGGGTGTGATCGCTCTTTACGAGGAAAATCAGGTGCTTCCGCTGCCTGATATGTACGGCAAAAATCTTACGTTTAAAACAGGAGGCGTGGATGCGGGAGAATGTGACAAAATCCTTGCGCTGATTGCGGAAGGCAAGCTGGATACCACGGCTATGATCACCCATCGGTTCGCGCTTTCGGACATTATGCAGGCCTATGATATTTTCGAAAACAGAAAGGAACATGTGATGAAGATCGCAGTGTATCCTCATGGCCTGCCGGAAAAAAAAACTCATAGGGACTCTCCGGTGAAAAGACGGCGGATGCCATCTTCCTGCGAAAAATAGAAAGCGGGAGGAAGAGAAGCGCAGGAGAGAGAAAGGACAGAAAAAAGGAGTTAGAAAACATATGGAAAAGAAAAAAATGGACAAGGCGGTCGTGAAATATTTTCTGCTGGCTGCCGTTCTGGTACTGGTTATCCGGTATTTTGAAGAAGTCCTTGGCATGATAGGAAATATATGGCAGATTGCAACGCCTCTTCTTATGGGCTGTGTGATTGCCTACGTGTTAAATATTGTAATGCGCCGGATTGAAAGAATCTATTTTCCGGGTTCGGGAAAAAAGGCAGTGATAAAAACAAGAAGAGCCGTGGGAATCGTAGGCTCCATTGCCTTGATTCTGGCGATTGCGGTTTTGATCGTAACTTTAGTGCTGCCGGAGTTGATCAATACCATCAAATTGATGGGGCAGGGAATCCCGCCGTTTGTGGAAAGCTGCATCGACTGGCTTGTTAATAATAGCAGTCAGTTCCCGGAACTGGGAAAACAACTTCAGAGTTTGGAGATTGATTGGGCCAGTCTGACAAGAAATATATTTTCCTACCTGACAGCAGGAGTGGGAGGGCTGCTTAACTCCACCATTTCTATTGTCACTGTTGTAGGAGGCGGAGTTATCAACTTTGTTGTGGCTCTGATTTTTGCAGTTTATCTGCTGGCAGGCAAGGAAAAACTTTCCGCTCAGATCAAACGCATGCTGCGTGCGTATTTGAAAGAAGAGAAGGTACAGGCAGTCCGCAAAGTCCTTCACACAGCGGACAATACTTTCTCAAGTTTTATCATAGGACAGTGTACGGAAGCGGTGATTCTGGGAGTGCTTTGTATTCTTGGCATGCTTTTGTTCCAATTCCCCTATGCGCCTATGATTGGTACATTTGTGGGAGCTACCGCTTTAATCCCCATCGTGGGAGCCTACCTGGGAGCGGCTGTGGGAGCGTTTATGATTCTGACAGTCAGTCCTCTCAAAGCTCTTCTTTTTATTCTTTTTATTATTGTATTGCAGCAGCTGGAAGGAAACCTTATTTATCCCAGAGTGGTGGGAAGCTCCATTGGGCTGCCCGGTATGTGGGTTTTAGCCGCTGTCACCATAGGCGGCGGACTGATGGGGATTCCCGGGATGCTTCTCGGTGTGCCGCTGGCCGCTACTGTATATAAACTGCTGGCAAAAGACGTAAGACATCGCCTGAAAAATGGAGACAGCTTCCGCCTTTCCGATAAGAAGAACAAAAAGCAGAAAGAAGAGCTGCAAAAAGAAAAGAAAAAATCCAAAGAACAGCAGAAAGAGAAGGAAAAAGAAAAGGAAAGAAATAAAGAAAAAAACAAAGAAGGCGCAGCTTTGGCAGAGACCGAAAAACCTCTGACCGCTTTGCAGGAAGCGCTTCTTCTGCCTGACCCTGTGGGAGGAAAGAAAAAGAAAAAATCCAATGTGGATTCCAAGACTCCCGAACCGGGAAGTGCGGAGCATACCGTCAGCAGACTTTTGGCAGAGGCGGAAGCGAAAATGCGGGAGAACCCTTCGGAAGAGAACATTCAGGATGAAAACCGGGATGTGAAAAAAGAAACGGCGGAGAGAGTTAAAGAAAAGTCCGACAGAGAAAAGCCTGATAGAGAAAACTCTGATAGAAAAAATTCCGATAAAGAAAAGCCTGACAAACAAAAGTCAGATAGAGAAAAGAAAGAGCAGAAAGAAAACTTTGGCGGAAACCGCGAGGAAAAACCAGCTCCCAGAGAAAAGCAGAAGCCGAAAAAAAGACAGAATCCTGTGAAGAAACAGGATGAGGAAAAAGTGCAGGAGCCGACAAAGAGCGAGGTGTCGGCGAAAAAGCCGGAGGCGGAAAAAGTTCAGGCACCGGACAAAAAGCCGAAATCTGAAAAGAGCGGAATGCCAGACAAAAAGCAAGAGCCGACAAAGAACGAGGCGTCTGTGAAAAAGCCGGAGGCGGAAAAAAGCGAAGCACCAGCGAAAAAGCCGGAACCGGAAAAAACACGGACGGCGGAAGAAAAGCCGGCAAGAAGATCCAGCGTTCCTCCACGACCTGCGGAGCGCGCGCGTCAGCTTCCCATCAAAACGGCGGATCAGATAAGTCCTGTAAAGAAGACGGATTCTTCCCTGGAAGAATAGAAGAAACTTCTTGACATTAAAGGGGAAAAGAGCTAAAATGATAAAGGTCATTACGATAGCGTAATGACCTTACCAAATGCCCAGATAGCTCAGTTGGTAGAGCAGAGGACTGAAAATCCTCGTGTCACTGGTTCGATTCCGGTTCTGGGCATTTTTTATTTTCTATGGCTGAAAGCAAATGACATTGCTTTCAGCTTTTTTGGTACTCTTGAGAGAACTGCTGCATATACTGGGTGGGTGTAACCCCGGTCATCTTTTTGAAGCTTCTTGAAAAGTAATTGGCATCGTGAAAGCCGGTGCGCTGCGCGATATCGGAAACGGAGGTTTCCGGTTCATACTGCATCAGTGAGACTGCTTTTTGAATGCGAAGATTCTGTATGTATTGCTTGGGAGTGACGCCTACCGTTTTCTTAAAGATCCGGATGAAATAGTCGGTGTTTACATTGAGAAGTGCTGCCAGACTCTGGACGGTAAGAGAATCCAAATAGTTCTGCTTTATGGAAAGAAGAGCTTTTTTGACCAGTTCATTTTGTCCGGAGGTCTGGTGTGTCAGATTGGAATAAGCCTGTTCTTTCAGAAGGATAGAAAAGACGGAAAGCAGGGCAATTTGAATGGGAAGAGCATTTTGGTCCGGATTCTGACTAAGATTGTCCAGAGCATCCAGGTGCTTTACTATTTGCTTCTCATAGGTATTGCGGCCGGTAATGCGCTGTGTCAAAGAGATGGAATTGGAATCAAGCTGCTGAAAATAGCGGCGGTAGATATAGCTTTCAGAGTCAGGACACAGAAACTGGCGCCCGAAAACAAAGCAATTATAGCCTGAGCCGTTTCCGATTTCATAATCAGCGGAAACGTGAATGGCATACGGATCTATAAAAAGAGCCTGATTTTTTCGCACTTCATACAGTTTACCATCCACATAAAAACGGAAAACGCCGTCCCTCACATAAATGATCTCCCATTCGTCGTGCCAGTGAGCATCAAATCCCAATGGATAGGCGTCAAAATAAGAGTGGGGGTAGGCGGCGAAATTAAAGTCTTTGGTTCCGTGAGTGAAAGTTTCTTTTGCCACAATGCCGGACATAGGTTTGCCTCTTTTCTGTTACATATCTATTGCTTAAAGGATAAGCTTTTTCTCTTCTCTTTTCGTTATCATAAAATTTAAAGGGAAAATTGTCAAATGACAAACACCCGAATCATTTTCTCTGAATAAAAGTCGATTTTGTGCTGGAAACAGTAGGGTTTGTCCTAACACTTTTTTGCAGAAATGTGATAGCATCAGTGTATAGGAACAGGAACTTTTTTCGTGCACATGCCGTGAGGATAAAAGCAGGAATTTTACAAAAAGAATGGAGGAAGGAAAAATGATTTATGTCAGGGAAAACAAACTGATCCGAGAGTATGACGGCGAAAAAATGCAGGTGGAAGCGTTCGGAAAAGACAGCCTTCGGGTGCGGATCACCTGTCTGAATGAGTTTCCAAAGGAGAACTGGGCGCTGCTTGAACAGCCGGAAATAAGACCGGAGATTGCGCTGATGGAAAATCAGAAAGAGGAAGCCGGGCAGAAAGTAAATTCGGAAGAACGGATATCCGGCGACGGCGCGGTTATGGTAAATGGGAAAATAAAAGTTATCATCACCAAAGAAGGCAAACTCATTTTTGAAAATCAACAAGGTGAAGTGCTGCTGCGGGAACTGGAAAGCGACCGGCACAGCAGTTTGGGAATCCGGACCAGACAGTTAAAGAGTATATGCGGAGGAAACTTCAAAGCCAGTCTGAAGTTTGCCTCTGACCCGGAAGAGAAACTTTTCGGAATGGGTCAGTATCAGAACGGAATCTTCAATCTGAAAGGCAGCTTTTTAGAACTTGCCCAGAGAAATTCTCAGGCTACGGTTCCCTTTGTATACTCCAGCCTGGGCTACGGATTTTTCTGGAACAATCCGGCTGTGGGAAGAGCTTCTTTTGGCAAAAACATGACGGAATGGGAAGCAGAGAGCACGAAAGTAATCGATTTCTGGATTACCGCGGGAGATACGCCGGCAGAAATTTTGTCAAACTATATGGAAGTGACGGGAAGGCCGCCTATGATGCCGGAATACGGCCTTGGATTCTGGCAGTGCAAACTTCGCTATCAGACGCAGGAGGAGCTGCTGACAGTTGCCAGAGAATACCACCGGCGCGGAATTCCGCTTGACGTCATTATCGCGGACTTTTTCCACTGGACATTGGAGGGAACCTGGGCTTTTGATCCCAAGTACTGGCCGGATCCGAAGGCTATGGTGAAAGAACTGGAAGAAATGGGGACCAAACTTATGGTATCCATCTGGCCTACTGTGTCCATTTACGCACCGGATTATGAGACGATGAAAGAAAAGGGGTATCTGGTGCGAAGCGAGTCCGGTGTGAAAATCAACATGCTGATGATTGACCCCACTTCTTTTGCGGATATGACTCATCCCGGCGCCCGTGAGTTTGTCTGGGACAAGATAAAGAAAAATTACTACGACAAAGGAATCAAAACGTTCTGGCTGGATGTGGCGGAGCCGGAATATTCCAGCTATGATTTTGATAATTACCGCTATTACCAGGGTTCTGTGCTGGAGGTGGGAAATCAGTATCCGGTATGGTATACCAAGATGATTTATGACGGATTGAAAGAGGCAGGGGAACAGGATGTGGTGAGCCTTGTGCGCTGCGCATGGGCCGGAAGCCAGCGGTACGGAGCCCTTGTCTGGTCCGGTGACATTCCTTCCACTTTTGAGTCCTTTAAAATACAGATTGTCTGCGGACTGCAGATGGCCATGTCGGGAATTCCGTGGTGGACCACAGACATTGGGGGATTCCATGACGGTGATATCAGTGATCCCAAATTTCAGGAACTGTTGATTCGGTGGTTTCAGTATGGAGCTTTCTGTCCTGTCATGCGTCTGCATGGAAACCGTATGCCTTATCAGAAACCTCTGGATACCACAGGCGGAGGAAGGTGCAGCAGCGGAGCGGATAACGAGATCTGGTCTTTTGGTGAGGAAAATTTCCAGATCATGAAAAAATACATCGAAATCCGGGAAAAAATGCGGCCTTATACAAGGAGGCTGATGAAAGAAGCCAGCGAGACGGGAAGTCCTATTATGCGTCCTCTGTTTTATCATTTCCCGGAAGATTCAAAGGTTTGGGAAATGAAAGATGAGTTCCTTTTTGGAGACAAAGTCCTCGTGGCTCCGGTGACAGAGTATCTGCAAAGAGAAAGGGAGGTCTATCTGCCCGCCGGTTCTTCCTGGAAAGATGCGCACAGCGGTGAAATCTATCAGGGAGGACAGACGGTAACAGCGGCGGCGCCCCTTGATGTGATCCCGGTGTTTATCCGGGAGTAAAATGGAGAAGGCAAATGATACAGCAGTCCAGAAAAGAGAGGGATCATTATGGAGTTTACACCGAAAAGAAGGCTGTTGGCGGCAATCCGGGGAGAGGAGACAGACCATGTACCCTTTTCTCCCTTCCTTGCCTACTATTTTGATTTTCTGTCGGAAGACGTGCAGAAAAAAGGACAGCTTGCCTACTTACAGGAAATGGGAGCTGACCCTTTGCTGCGGGGATTTATTTCGGCCTATACGAGGCGGCAGCGGGAATGCTCGGTCACAGAAAAAACAGAGGGAAACAAGCGCTATGTGACCACCAGAACACCAAAAGGAGATCTTCATTCCGTCTACACCTATGTGTCGGAAGCAAACACCTGGTTTTTGACGGAACATCCGGTGAAGGGAATCGAAGATTTTCCCGCAGCCATGGCTTACTATCAGGATATGGAGATTGTGGAAAATATCAGGGAGGCTAACCGCCAGATTGATCTGTTGGGGGAGGAAGGTCTGCACATTGCTCTGATCGGAGCGGATATGAAATCTGCTTACCAGCATTTGATGGAGCATATGATCGGTACGGAAAATCTGATTTATCTGACGATGGATTATCCCGATGAAATCCGGGAACTGGTGGATGTGATTGCAGAGAAGAACCGGAAAACGGTGGAATACACCGCGGAGAGCAAAATAGAGGCCTGTCTGTCCTGGGAGGACAGTTCCACGACAAACTTAAGCCCCTCTTTGTATGAGGAGTATATTGCACCGGAAATTGCCTCCTGGAACAGGATGCTTCATGAGGCGGGAAAAATTTATGTTCAGCACGCCTGCGGGCACATTAAAGATTTACTGCTTCCCATTGCTAATCAGGGAGTGACGGCCATTGAGTCCATATCACCGCCGCCTACGGGAAATGTGACGCTGGAGGAGTCTGTAAAAGTTCTGCCTGCCAATGTGGGACTGATTGGCGGCATCGAGCCGGTGCAGTTTCTTAACGATTCTGTGGATCAGCTGCTGGAATATGTGGACAGCGTATGCTCCTGCATGAAAGGAAGAGGATTTGTGCTGGCAAACAGCGACAGCTGCCCGCCCGGCGTGGAGTATGAGAAATTTGTAAAGATTGCCCGATTTGTAAAAGAACGGAGTTTTTGAAAAGAAAAATCCTAAAAAGAAGAGCTCTAATAAGAAGAGTCCTGAAAAGAGATATGCTCCCTTCCAAGCGGCAGGTTTTTACCAGTTTACCTGTCATTCTGGAAGGGAGCATATTAAATTTCCTTTTTCATGATTTCATATTCTGGTATTGTGTGGGAGTGAATCCGAAAAGATTTTTAAAACACTTGGTAAAATAGCTTACATCTGTAAAGCCACATTGTATTGCCACGGTTCCTACGGAAGAGTTTTTTTCTTCCAGAAGTTTTTGCGCCTGTTCCATGCGCAGTGCCTGGATGTACCGGCTGAACGTAATTCCTGTAATTTTTTTGAACCTGCGGCAGAAATAAGATTCATTATAACCGAATCTGGCGCTGATGGTCCTAGCGCAGATAGGATCTGTAAAATGTCCGTTGATATATTCCAGAATTTCACTGTATTGGGAATCCTGACTGTGCTGTATGGGGCTTTCTTTTTTTCGATATTTGTATAGGATGCCAAGCATATCATAAACAGTGCCGATAGCGCACAGAGGATTTTCCTGAGTTTGGCCATTCTGCATAGATACAATTCGGTCAGCCAGTTTTCTTAGCTGTGCATCTTCAATTTTATTCTGAAAGATGATTTTTTTTTGACAGACAGGCAGCAGATATTTGTCGGAGGCTATGGTATTGTTGCAGAACCGGGATACGTCAAACATGATCGTGTGATAGGATACGCCTTCATTTCCCGAAAAGCCTCCGTGGAGCTGCTCGGGATTGATAACGGCAATCTGCCCCAGATAAAGTCTGTAAAGTTCTCCGCCGCAGTGCAGTTCAAGGCATCCTTTGTCTATATACAAAATCTCCATCCTTTCATGCCAGTGCATGGGGAAGCAGATTCGTCCGGCTTCTCCCATTCTGTCACTATAAAGATATTTGATCGCATTTTCTCCATAGATAACCGGTGTCAGTTCTTTGTGTCCGTCTAACATGAGTGTGATTCCTTTCCAGCTTCCAGCGCTTGTGCAGGTTCTGCAGGGTCAGTTTTTGAAGTAAAAAAAATACCAAAACAAGTTCAATTTTTCATAAGGATTCCTTTGTTTTTATGTTATGGTTAAAACAGCAAAAATGCAAGGGGAAGCTCTTTATGGAGGGAGCGAAATTGTGACAGTTCCGCTCGCGCCATTCGGAAAACCGCACTGACGTGCTTACTGCGGCTGCGCCGCTGTTTTCCTCATTGACTGGCGCTTAGCTCATCTGCGTATCGGCGGCAGAATTTTTATGCGAGCATAAATCCTGTCGCCGATACGCAGATGGCTGAACTGTTACGTAAAATTACCTATATATGTATACGGAGGTGCTTTATGAAAATCGGAACCTGTGTATCCCTCGATAGCATGGAGGGAATTTCAGAAAGACTGGGGGTATTAAAGGAAAACGGCTTTGATTCCTGCCAGCTTGTTGCGTGGAATCCGTCCATTTGGACAGATGAAAACGCAGAAACTTTGCGAAAGATTCTTGCAGAGTATGGAATCACGGTATCCGCGTTCTGGTGCGGATGGGAAGGACCCAAGGTCTGGGATTTTTATGACGGACAGCAGACTCTGGGGCTTGTGCCGCCGGAATACCGCCAGATGCGCATTCAAAATCTCTGTGATGGCGCGGATTTTGCACATAAACTGGGCATCACAGATGTTGTCAGCCATATGGGATTTATCCCTGAGAATCCTTATGACCCTAATTTTAACAGTTTCTGTATTGCAGTGCGCACGGTGGCGCAGCATTTAAAAGAGAACAACCAGTTTCTGCTGTTTGAAACAGGGCAGGAAACTCCGGTTACTCTGCTTCGCTGTTTTGAAACGGTGGGTACCGACAACCTGGGAATCAATCTGGACACAGCGAACCTGATCCTTTACGGCAAGGCAAACCCTGTGGATGCTCTGGACGTTTTCGGAAAGTATGTCCGCAACCTGCATGCAAAGGACGGCTGCTATCCCACCAACGGACATGATCTGGGCGTGGAAACCAGACTTGGAGAAGGAAAAGTGGATTTTAAGGGAGTGTTTGTAAAACTGCATGAGCTTGGCTACGATTCTTATGTGACGATCGAGCGGGAAATTTCCGGAAAGCAGCAGCTTGAGGATATTCTGGCAGCCAGAGATTATCTGCAGGAAATCATTTTTGAAGTGTATGGAGGGACATCATGTTAAAAGTAGGACTTGTAGGTGTGGGAGGCATCAGCGGCGCACATATTCCTGCCTGGGAAGCCATGGAGGATGCAGAACTTACGGCGCTGTGTGACATCCGTCAGGAATGTCTGGATCGCTACCCGGACAAACACCTTTATCTTGATTTTGATGAAATGCTGGAAAAAGAGGAGCTGGATATTCTGGATATCTGTCTTCCCACATATCTTCATGTGGATTTTGCGGTGAAAGCGATGGAAAAAGGGATTCATGTGATCTGTGAAAAGCCCATATCTTTAAAAGAAGAAGATATTCAAAGGGCGTATTCCACTGCCCATAGAATGAACGTAAACTTTATGATTGCCCAGGTTCTTCGTTTCTGGCCGGAATATGAATTGTTAAAAGAAGTATATGACAGCAAAAAATATGGAAACCTTCTTGCCGGATATATGGGACGCTTAGGGGGCTGCCCCAAGTGGAGCTGGGACGGCTGGATGTTGGATGAAAAAAGAAGCGGGCTCGTTCCCTATGACCTTCACATCCACGACCTGGATTTTATGGTCTATGCCTTCGGCAAACCGCAGAGTGTGAAGAAAAACAGAGTGAAACGTCCGGAGCAGGATTATCTTTGCGCAACCTACGAGTTTCCGGAGTTCTTTATCCATTCGGAAGCGTCCTGGTATGCGGCTCCGGTTCCTTTCTCGGCAAACTTCCGCTTTCAGTTTGAAGAGGCGATCCTTGTGTGGGAACATGAGAAATTTACCGTTTATCAAAATGATGGAGAAATTCTGGAGATTTCTGCGGATGCTTCGGGAGATACCGGTTCCATCAATCTGCCCAAAAGCAACGCATACGCCAACGAAATCCGTTACTTTACAGACTGTGTGAAAGAACATCGCTTTCCGGATAAAGTAAAGCCTCAGGAACTTGAAACGGTTGTGGAGATTTTGAATGCGTTTTAATCTTTAAATTTTTTCCTGTTTTCTCTCTGAAAACAGGAGCGATACCGGCTGGGGGACTGGCCGGTATATTTTTTAAATAAAGTGGAGAAATAATTGGGGGTATCAAATCCCAGGCGCACAGAAACGTCGGTGATGGCCTCTTGTTTTTGCAGCATCTGTTTTGCCTGCTCCACCTTCAGATAATTGATAAAGGTGCGGGGAGTGATGCCGGTTTCCTCTTTAAATTTTGCCTTGAATCGAGAAAGGGAGAGCCCGCAGCTGGCAGCAGTTTCCTCCAGAGAGATGGGGCCATATAAATGTTCATGAATATAACCGATGGCCTCGCTGATCTGATCGGTTTCGGGCAGCTTCATCTCTTTGGAAAGCTGGATGATCCGGTAAAGACAGCAGAGAAAAAGCTGTCGTCCCAGAGCCCTGGAAAGAGGATCTTCCGAGGCAAGAGCAAAAAAAGCTTCCGTAAGCTGAGACTCCAGCGCAGAATTCCCCCGGAAAGTGCGCGGAAGATTTTTGAGTCCGGAAGTAAGAAGCGCAGACTGCTTTTCTCCCGGAGGACAGGGAATCAGGGAGAGGTTAAGCTGAAACCACAGAATATCACAGATATTTTCCGGATAATTGCCGGAACTGTGAGGTTCCTCCGTATAAGAAACAAAAATATCGTGACCGCTTAAGCTGAAGAGTTGATTGCCAGCCTCGTAAATCTGAAAACCTTTCGTGAGAAACACAATCTCCATACATCCCGGATGGACATGAGGCGCCAGGGGAAGCCCGGCTCTTGTGGAGCGCTGCATGCCAAAGGCGGGGAGAAAGGCAAGGCCTGTTTCTCTGGAAGTCAGAATTTTACGCTGGGATGTCCAGCAGAAAGAATCAACGATAGTAATCATGGGAGTCTCCTTTCCACAGGGTGTAAAAGATAAAAAGTTACAGCTGCAGTTTGTTTTAGAATAATCGTATAAAACTTATAAAATCGTACTGAATATATAATTTAATGCGGGATAATTTTATATTTATTATAATTATTTTAAGTTAAAAAACAACCATAAATATTGGCAAACAACAGTAGCTGGCTGCTATGTCCCTTATGCCGGGGCAGGCATCTAAGCTGAATGAAAAAGAAAGGAAGCACTTTATGACATCAAAGGAAAGAGTTCTTGCCACATTGGAATTTCGCAACACGACAGACAGAGCGCCGAGACAGCTTTGGTCTCTGCCCTGGGCTCAGGATCATTGCCCGGATATGATGAAAAAACTGGCAGATGATTTCGTGTGGGATTTTGACGGACCGGAAGTAAAACTGAAAGAGTATCCCAAGACAAAAGGAGACCCTTATGCAGTAGGAGAGTATGTGGATGAGTGGGGCTGCGTTTTCACCAATATTCACAAGGGCGTAATCGGAGAGGTAAAACACCCGATCGTAGAAGAGGACGACTGGAGCGATGCAGGACGTATCCATATTCCTGAGGAATTTATGACCTTTGATATCGATGAGGCAAACAGATCCTGCGAGAAGAAACAGGACAAATTCAACTTTGCAGCATGCTGTCCCAGACCGTTTGAGCAGCTGCAGTTCATCAGAGGAACCGCCAACCTGTATATGGATTTGATGGATCCGCCGAAGGAAATGCTGGAATTCATGAAGAAGATGCATGATTTTTACTGCAGACTTATGGAAAAATGGGCAAAAACAGACGTGGATTCTTTGAATATGATGGACGACTGGGGTTCCCAGAACGACCTGCTGATTAGCCCTGCGCTGTGGGATGAATTTTTCAGACCTATGTATAAAGATTACATCGACATTGCGCATTCTCACGGCAAGAAGATTTTCATGCACTCCGACGGAAATATTTTGCGCATTATCCCCAAACTGATTGATCTGGGATTGGATGCGGTAAACAGCCAGTTGTTCTGTATGGGACTTGAAAATCTGGAACAGTTCAGAGGAAAGATTACTTTCTGGGGAGAAATTGACCGTCAGCATCTGCTTCCGGAAGGAACTGTAGAAGACATCGACCGGGCAGTGGAAAACGTATACCGTCATCTGTGGAAAGACGGCGGCTGCATCGCACAGTGCGAATTCGGTCCCGGAGCAAGACCGGAAAACGTATACCAGGTATACAAATCCTGGGAAAGAATTCTTCCGGAAAGAAGATAAAAAGATGTGAAATAAGAAGGAAGAAAGATAAGAAAAGACGACGAACAGCGTAAAAGCTTTTAGAGTAAGGGAAACAGCAAAAGGGGTAATAAGGATTTTTCCATTTATGACAGAGAAAAGGGCAAAAGAAACTCCGTTGTGTATGCATGAAAAAGTTCTTTTCCTGTCAGGGGAAGATCCTGTTATAAACATAATGTAACGTGAAAGGGGAAAAACATGAAAAAGAAAATGGTGAAAAAAATGTTGGCAGCAGGTCTGAGTCTTTCCATGTGTGTGGGAATGCTGGCAGGCTGCGGTTCTCAGACAACCACAACTGAGAGCACCACAACAGCCGAAACAGGAAGTGCGGCTGCGACAACAGAGGCAGAAAGCGAACAGGCTTCCGCTGAGACAACAGACGGTGAAGTTCCTACACTGATCTGGTGGACAGTTGGACAGACAACACCTACGGATTTCGAGGACAGCGTAGAGAAGATCAGCGATTACACAGAAGAGAAAATCGGTGTGAGACTGGATATCAAAGTAGCAGGCTACGGCGACTGGGGAACCAAGATGAACACCATCGTAAACTCCGGCGAATATTTTGATATCATGTTCATGGATCATTCAAACTACACAAAATTTGCAACATTGGGAGCTCTGGAACCTTTAAACGATCTCCTGCCTGCAAATGCAGCAGAAATGTATGAGTTTATTCCGCAGGAACTTTGGGACGGCGTTACGATCAACGGAAATATTTATGCAGTTCCTTCCTACAAAGACTCTGCAGTCACACAGTTCTGGTGGCTGGATGATACCTATGTTCAGAAATATGATATCGACTATGAAAGTGTTACAACGATGGATCAGTTGGGGGATGTATTCCGCACCATCAAGGAAGGGGAAGGAAGCAGTGTATATCCCTGCGTTCTGACTCAGGGAACAACCTGGAACGGATTCTTCAATGCATACGATGCTTTGACAGTAGGCCTTCCTCCTATGGGCGTTAAATTAGATGACCCTGAAAGAAAAGTAGTATGTACACTGGAACAGGAAGATATCCTTCACAACCTGGAACTGCTTCACGAGTGGTATACAGAAGGGCTGATCAATCCGGATGCCAATGTAATGACAGAATCTCCGAAAGGCAACATTTTCGGTAATGGACAGGGATGGCCCAGCGCTGTTTCTTCCTGGCAGATTTCTGCAGGTGTAGAGAAATATGACGCATGGCAGGTGGCAGAACCTTTCTATACAACGGACAGTATCCTTGGATCTTTGAACGGTGTATCCGTAAACTCCAAGTATAAAGAAGAAGCGCTGAAAGTTCTGAACCTGATCAACACAGACCATACATTCCGCGATATGATGGCTTATGGTATCGAGGGTGACCACTTTACCTATGCAAACGAGGAAAAGACCATCGTAACAAGAACGAGAGACGATTGGCCGTTAGGCGCTTACACACAGGGAACTTTCTTTATCATGTCCACAACCGATGATTCCGATCCGAATCAGTGGGATGAAATCAAAGCACAGAACGAATCTGCAATCAGCTCTTCCTGCCTGGGATTTGCTATGAACATTGAACCGGTACAGAACGAAGTGGCAAATTGCCTGACTGTATGGGAAAAATATAGAATAGATATGCTCACAGGTGCTTCCGATCCTGCAGTGGTAGTTCCGGAATGTGTAGAAGAACTGAAGGCAGCAGGTCTGGATACCGTTATGGCAGAAGCTCAGAAACAGATTGATGAGTATTTTGCAAACGCAGACACAGCAGCTGAGACAACAGCAGAAACAACAGAAACCGTGGCTGAGACAGCTACAGAGACAGTTGCTGAAACAACAACAGAAACAGCAACTGAGACAGCTGCAGAATAAAGAATTGATAGAATTGTCATAAGACAGTTTTAAAGGAAAGAAATTTCCTGCTATATGATTCGATAATAAAAAAGCTCCGTCGGGGATTGGTTCAAAAACCTGCCCGATACGGAGCTTTTTGAGTTTCACTCTTGGATTTTTGCAGTAATCTTTTTGAAACAGTTTATGTTATGCTGCTTCAGCGGCCGCTGCTTCCTGGATGGTGATGCGTCCCTGGCCGTAAGGATCGGAGTATTCGTCTCCTACCACGCCGCCCAGAGTTTTGGTGATGTAATCAATCAGAACCTGATTGTCGATCATGGTGCAGTCCTGAATCAGGGTGTTGTCCATGAACATTGTGTTGCCGTCACCGCCGTTTTTGATCAGATAGTTGTGAGATGCCACAGTGTAGGTCTTGTTTACATCAAGAGGTTCGTCTCCAACCATAACATCTTTCACGCGGTAAGCGCCGTCTACACGGATAAATTCGCCTTCTTCATTTGTCACTACAGAAGAAGGAACAGAAGGATCAATTGTATAAGTCAGACCGGAAACCTGTAAAAAGCCGCCGTTTTCTTCCGGATAGTTTGCAGCGCCCATTTCCAGAGCATCTAAGATTTCCTGACCGGTAGCTTCTGCAACGCACATTTCGTTTCCGTAAGGATGTACATTGATGATGTCTTCGTAAGTGATATCACCCTGTTCCAGATCAGCGCGGATACCGCCGCCGTTTACAAGACCGATATCAGCTCCCATGACAACACGGTAAGCATCTGCAGCCAGATCGCCCAGATTGGTTTCTCCGCTTCGAATGAGACGTTCTCCGGTAGCAGGATCATTGGAAGTAAGAGTTACGTCTGTCTTGGCAACCACCTGATTTAAAATATCGGAGAAGCCGTCCTGCAGGGCAGTGATGAACTGTTCGGTAACAGGATCTTTTTCTGCGTAATCAGAAATCAGCTCGTCTGTGATTTCTCCGGTCTCTGTGTCAATGACAAGTTTGCCGATGGAATCCAGTTTGGTTCCTGTCTGAGCTAAAACAACTTCTTCTCCGTCTTTGTTTTCCGCTGTTTTGGAATAAGATTCATGAGAGTGACCGTCGATAAAAGCGTCGATGCCTGTTGTGTTGGCGATGACAGATTCAGCTTTCCATTCAGGAGTAGTGCCCTCTGTTCCCAGATGTCCGATAGCCACAACATAGTCAGCGCCTTCTTCCTTTGCCTTATCTACACTTAACTGCACGATCTGATAAAGGTCAGTTCCGTCATTTTCCTGACAGAAACTGTAGATGTAGTTTCCATTTTCGTCCTGGAAATAAACCGGTGTGGATTTGCTGAAAGTTTCCGGTGTAGCGATTCCCACATAGGCTACCTGAGTGTCGCCGTAATCAAAAATTTCATAGGGGGCAAATACACCGGTTCCGGTAGTAAGGTCTACAAGGTTTGCACAGATATAGTCATAATCTGCGCGGTCTTTTGCCAGAGAAAGAAAGTTCTCCATGCCGTAGTCGAATTCATGGTTGCCGGGGACGGCAAGGTCGTAGCCAGCCTGGTTCATAATGTCTACCAGGAAAGCACCGTCAGAAAGAGTGCCGATGGGGCCTCCCTGAATGGCGTCGCCGGCATCCACCAGTGTAACATTCTCTTCGCCGTACTGAACCTCCATTTCAGCCTTGTAGGCTGCAACGCCGGCATAGCCGATGGAATCGTCGATGGCGCAGTGCACATCGTTGGTGTGCAGAACTACGATTTTGTCATTGTCCGTGCTGGCAGAAGATGCTTCCTCGGCGCTTGCGGGAAGAACCATGGAAATAGCCAGAACTCCGGATAAGACCGCAGCAGACAGTTTTTTGTGTTTCATAGTGTTGCTCCTCCTTTGCTGTTAAAAGCCGCGAAGACAAAAGAAAAAATGCCTTTGCAGCCATGAATTAGGATATCCGATTCCGGATAAGTTTATCGTAGCATTAAGGAAAGGAAAAAACAATCGGTTCGGCGTAAAAGAAAAGAAAAATTTTCGAAATCACATTTTCAAAATTTCTGAATTCTGTAAAAAGCAGGTTAACGAAAAAGTCCCCAAAAAATTTTTCAAAAAAATAAAAAAAGGACTTGCAATACCTAAAATCGTGTGGTATTATAATCTGCGTCGAGTGCTGAACGCAATGATACAGCATTCCCGCATGAGGTGCTTCGGCACCGAGTGCTTTATATATATGCGGGTGTAGTTCAATGGTAGAACACCAGCCTTCCAAGCTGGATACGTGGGTTCGATTCCCATCACCCGCTTTGCAGAGCAAGAGCTTCGCAAAAATGCGATAGTGGCGTAGTTGGTAACGCGCGACCTTGCCAAGGTCGAGACCGCGGGTTCGAGCCCCGTCTATCGCTCTCCAAAAGAATATTTTCCGAGTGTGATGCACATCACCAAAACTTATGCGATAGTGGCGTAGTTGGTAACGCGCGACCTTGCCAAGGTCGAGACCGCGGGTTCGAGCCCCGTCTATCGC
>CALWLY010000035.1 GCA_944381635.1 uncultured Lachnospiraceae bacterium | reverse complement strand
CTCATTTTTGTAAGAGTAATTGCCACTTTTCTTTTCCCGTCTTTCAAAGTGGAAATAAACTTTTCACTTCAGCAAAATATTTTTTCGTATTTTTTTAAAAATAGTGTTGACTTTATATGGGGATAATGATATGATTACTTTCGCAGCACGGAAGTGCCACGCGGAAGTGTCGGAATTGGCAGACGAGCAAGACTAAGGATCTTGTGGCCGCAAGGTCGTGTGGGTTCAAGTCCCATCTTCCGCAGTCAACAACAAAATATCTGATATATGCAGGAATGGCGGAATTGGCAGACGCGCACGGTTCAGGTCCGTGTGATGGCAACATCATGAGAGTTCAAGTCTCTTTTCCTGCATTAGAAGAAGCGAAAACCGGATGTCTGAGGGCATCCGGTTTTTTGCATGTCACGAAAAATTTCAGGCTAAAAAATCGTGATCTTGGTGCACACTCGCGTCTCCTTCTTCCTCTGTACACAGATATGAAATTTGCGATATAATATACCTGATATTCGAATAGAGGTGACACAATGGATAGGATTTTAGTTGTGGAAGATGACCTGGCGTTAAATGCCGGGCTTTGTTTTGAGTTGGATACAAGCGGATACCTGACGGTGGCTGCCTATAACTGTCAGAAGGCCCGTCAGCTTCTAGCAGAAGACAGTTTTGATCTGGCGCTCTTGGATGTAAATCTGCCGGATGGGAACGGGTTTGAGTTGTGTCGTGAGCTGAAGGCGGCGCATCCCAAACTGCCGGTGATATTCCTTACGGCCAACGATCTGGAAGAGGATGTGCTGAACGGATTTGATCTGGGGGCGGACGATTATGTGACCAAACCTTTTCATATGAAAATATTGCTGCGCCGGGTGGAAGTGGCGCTGCGCCGATCCGGAAAAACACAAGTGCAGTCCAATCGGTGGAGCGATGGCTTTTTGGTGCTGGACTTTGATGGGCTTACAGCCGTGCGCGGCGGCGAAAAGCTGGCGATTACCCCCAACGAGTACAAACTGCTTCGAACATTGACGGAAAACGCCGGAAATATTCTCACAAGGCAGATTCTTCTGGGGCGCTTGTGGGACAGCGACGGCAATTTTATTGACGACCACACGCTGACGGTAACCATGAACCGGCTGCGGGCTAAAATCGAAGATGAAACTCACACATATATACAGACTGTAAGGGGAATGGGATATCTGTGGAAAGGGGTGCGGCAATGAAAAGAAAAGGAACCGGAGTGCTGTATGCATTGCTTTTTGCGGCAGCAGCCGTGCTTTTTATTATTTTGCTGAGGATACTGTGGGAATATGTGCCCCGGGCGGCAGTTCGGTACGCACTGCTGGCAGTATGCGGCGGTATTGTATTTTTGGCGGTTTTGGGAGTTTTTCTTCAGCGCTGGCAGATTGCCCGGTTTGCAGATGAGGTGTGCGAAACTCTGGATGCGGCTATCCTGGGACGTCAGCCGGAAAATTTTCATCCTTACGAGGACTCTCTCACGGCAAAGGTACAGGGAAAGCTGATGCAGTATTATGACATTATGCATGAGGACAGAGTGCAGAGCCAGCAGGATAAAGAAACCCTGCAGAGCCTGGTCAGCGATATTTCCCATCAGGTCAAGACGCCTGTGGCAAATATTAAGTTATACGCCGATATTTTGCAAAAACCACAGCTTACGGAAGAAAAACGTGCCGCTTTTCTGCATACCATGGAAGCGCAGATCAACAAGTTGGATTTTTTGATGCAATCGCTGATTAAAATGTCACGCCTGGAAACCGGTACTTTTGTGCTGCATCCGGTGGAGGCAAAACTGAGCGATACCATTGCCCAGGCTATGAGCCTTGTGTGGGCCAAAGCGGAACAGAAGGGAATTACACTTTCTGCCAGGTGCGATTCTGAAATTACGGTGCAGCACGATACGAAATGGACGGCAGAGGCCATCGGCAATCTTTTGGACAATGCGGTCAAATATACGCCGCCCGGCGGCAGCGTAACGGTCACTGTACAGCCATGGCAGTTTTATACCCGTATCGACGTCACCGACACCGGGATCGGCATTCCTGAAGAACATTACAACGATGTGTTTCAGCGTTTTTACCGTGCCCAGGAGGTGGCGGCTGAGGAAGGCGTGGGACTGGGGCTGTATCTGGCAAACGGGATCATTACCCGACAGAAAGGGTATATCAGTGTGAAATCAAAGATAGGGCAGGGGACGACTTTTTCCGTGTATCTGCTCAGCTGATAAAGAAAAGAAAACATCGAAGGAGAGAAAGCAACCCATGGATATCGTAACGATACATAATCTGAAAAAAACGTTCGGCAAGGGGGAAAATGCGGTGAAAGCCTTAGACGGCATTGACCTTGCTATTGAAAAGGGAAAATTTACAGCCATTATCGGTGCGTCCGGATCGGGAAAAACAACACTTCTGAATATGATGGGCGGATTGGATGTGCCGGATGAGGGGGAGGTTATTGTGGACGGCATCAAGCTGTCCGGCCTGAAAGAAAAAGAACTGGCTGTGTTTCGGCGGGGAAAAGTGGGATTTGTATACCAGAGCTTTCATCTTATCTCTACCCTTACGGTTAAGGAGAACATTCTGTTTCCATTAAGCCTGGCCGGGATGACACCTGACAGTTCTTTTTTTGAGGAAATTATTCACCTGCTTCATCTGGAGCAGCGGCTGAATGCTTACCCTCATGAACTTTCCGGAGGAGGGCAGCAGAGAGTGGCCATCGCCCGCGCACTGATAAGCAAACCTTCCATTTTGCTTGCAGACGAGCCTACCGGAAACCTGGATTCCAAAAGCGGGCAGAATGTGCTGGGACTTTTAAAGCTGTCTGTGGAGACGTATCATCAGACGCTGGTGATGATTACTCACAATCTGGAAATTGCGCAGATGGCCGATCGTGTGGTGCGGATGGAAGACGGCCGCATCTTCGGGTAAGGAGGACGGGGCCATGCTTGCGAACAATAATCTGAAAGTCTGCCGGATGCTGGTGCGGCGGGACTTTCGTTTTCACCGAATCAGAAATCTTATTCTGGTGTTAGCGGCCGCGCTGGTCACAGGCCTGTACACTTTTGTCTTTTTGCTGGGAAGTTCTGTGGAGAGCGCTTTTCTTCTCAATTATCAGTACAGCTACGGTTCCACAAGTCATATTCTGTATACCGGCCTGACAGAACATCAGGCGGATACCATTTCTCAGAATGCCAATATAAAAAGCACCGTTCGTCTCAGTACCGTGGGACAAATTTCAGAGGCAGTGATCGGCCAGCGAACGGTAAAGCTGGCAGTAAACGACCGGGATTATGCTAAGACCGTGCTCTCTGTCCCCACTGTGGGACAGCTGCCCCAACATGAAAACGAGATTGCCATGGACGAATTTACTATGGATTCTTTGGGCGTCCTGCATGAATTAGGGGCGCCGGTGTCCTTTCAGTGGACAGATCCGGACGGAAAAATCCATACTTCAGAATTTACTCTGTGCGGCTGGTGGGCCAGTCCGACCAACTATACGGAAGCCTGTGCATGGATTACGGCGGATACGGCCCGGGCTCTCGTGCCGGAATACGACGCACAATTTGCCCACAACGTGACTTTGGGGGTAAATCTCTATCAGCCAAAAGAACTGGAGGAACAAGCGGCAGAGATTTTGGAAGAGCAGGGAGCAGCCGGCGTGAATTTTACAACAAACCTGGCCTTCAACGAAGCCAGACGGGAGCAGGCCGAAACAGAGGCCATGCCCTTTTATCTTCCGGCTGTACTTGTGCTGGTCTGCGGATATCTGATGATTTACAGCATTGTAAATGTTGCGTCACAGCGGGATACGTTGTTTTTTGCCGAATTAAAGTCACTGGGCATGACGCCCAGACAGCTGCGGGTTCTGATGACAGAACAGGGGTGCGCCGTTTCTTTGCTGGGAATGATTCCCGGCTGGCTGATCGGGCTGATGCTTCATCTGGTGATCACCAACCGGGTTATTACCGGTATGGAGGAAAACCCGGCGCTTTATTTTCTGTCCTGGCAGCCTTTTGTGTGGGCGGGAATATGCACACTCATTACGGCTTTACTCGCCTATTTGCTTCCTGCCGTAAAATTGTCCTCGATGATGCCGTCCCAGACGGTCCGGTCCGTGTGGGACGGAACTCATAAGAGAAAGAAGATTACAAACGGGCGCACCACGCTGCCCAGGCTTGCTTTGCGCACACTGGGATACAGCCGCTTTCGCACGGCAATGTCGGCAGTGACGCTGCTTCTTGCCGTACTGCTCCTTACGTCTGTGTGGATTCAGTATGTGAGCCTGAAAGAAGATGTCTATCTGTCGGTTTTGTCGCCCTGGGATTACACCCTGGCGGACGGCTCAGCTTATCTTTCCATGCAGCAGTATAATGAAAATAACAATGGTATCACCGAAAAAAACGTGACAGAATTAAGGGAGCGATCGGAAGTAACCGCGGTCAGCGGTCTGAAAAGCAAAGAGCTTTCGCTTACGGCTTCCGACGAACTGCGCCAAAGAATCGTGGACTACTACAATCAGCCCTATGATGAAACCCAGACACTGCGGGATACGCAGGCGGCATATCCGGAATGGTGTGCAGGACTCTTACGGCTGGAACAGACGGGTGAGTATACGGCGCTGGTCATCGGGCTGGAGGGCGCTTATCTGGATTATGTGCTGCAAAACTGTCCTTTTACAAGCGGAAGCTTTGAGGAGAAAGACTTTGCATCCGGAGATTATGTGCTGGCTGCCGGGGCTTACCGGGAAGGGATTTCCAGCCCTGCAGAGGGAGAGACTGTAGAACTGGCGGGAAAAAGTTTTCGCGTGATGGGGTCGGTTATGCACGACGACTCTTATCTCAGCGGTTCCGAAAGCGAGGAAGCCGCATTTAATATCGCCTATATTCTGCCGCTGGAGGCTTTTAATGAGCTGTTTGAGGGACAAAGCTACCGTCAGCTGGCGGTAAATATTGATCACGGGCAGCAGGAAACTTTTGAGAATTATTTGAACGAATATGAACAGGATCTGAACCGGGGTGTGGGAATTACCCGGCGCAGTGAATATCAGGACAATTTTCGGGCTGCACGGCTGAATATGGTTTTGCCCCAGCTGGTAGTCAGCCTGGTGCTTCTTGGCATTGCCCTTATCAATTTCGTCAATATGCTGGTGGTAAAAGCCATGAACCGAAAGGGAGAATTCGCCGTTTATCAAAGCCTTGGCATGACTCAGGCTCAGCTTCGCAGGCTGATGTTTTTGGAAGGAGGATTTCATGCGGCGCTGATGGCGGCGGTGATTGTGCCTCTGACGATTCTTTTTGCCTGGTTTTTGATGCCGAAGGTGATTGAAGCTGTGGGTTCCTGGAGTATGATTTATACATTTTCTCTCGTTCCGCTGTGGATTTTTCTTCCTATCATTGCGGTCATTGCCATAGCGGTTCCTTTGGTATGTCTGCATTTTATTACGAAAGGAAGCCTGGCTGAGAGGATGCGGAAAACAGAATAATCCCTGTATATGGATGCTGACGGGAAAGGTCACAAAAATGTACCTTTCCTGTACCCGAATTGTAACTTTGCTCTGATAGACTGAAAACATCAAAAGGAATACAGAGACTGAAAGTGCAAGGAGGAGTCATAGATGGAAGTTATTCTGAAAGCTGCAGGTGTGAAAAAATATTATGGAAAAGGAGAAGCATTGGTAAAAGCGCTGGACGACGTGGATCTTGAAATAGAACGTGGAAAGTTTACGGCCATTGTCGGCACGTCCGGCAGCGGTAAGTCTACGCTGCTGAATATGCTTGGCGGACTGGATACTCCCAGCGAGGGAAGCATCCGGATTGGAAATACGGAACTTGCCAGGTTAAACAGCGAACAGACCACGGTTTTCAGGCGCAAACAGATCGGGTTTATTTTTCAGAACTATAACCTGGTTCCGGTTCTCAGTGTTTGGGAAAATATTATTTTTCCTATTGCGCTGGATGGACGCAAACCGGATAAAACCTTCATTATGCAGGTGGTAAAGCTTCTGGGACTGGAAAAGAAGCTGGACAGCCTGCCGAACAATCTTTCCGGAGGGCAGCAGCAGCGTGTGGCAATTGCCCGTGCTCTTGCCAGCAAGCCTTCTATCATTTTGGCGGATGAGCCTACCGGCAATCTGGATACCAAGACCAGCGATGATGTGATCGGTCTTCTGAAGATGACCAGCAGAGAATTTCATCAGACTATCGTGATGATCACTCATAATCCTGAGATTGCAAGTATGGCGGACCGGATTATCCGCATCGAAGACGGAAAGATCGTTTCTCAGTAAGGAGGGTTCACGGATGAGTGCAGGAAAGAAAAAAACAGGAAAAAAGAAAAAGTTTGACCCGATCAAAGTGCTTGGCAGACGCACTTTTCAAAAGAACAAAGGACGGAATCTGGTGGCAATGCTTGTCATTTTGATGACAGCCGTGATGTTTACCACATTGTTTACCCTTGCTCAGAGTATGAGTGAAAATCTGATAGAAATGACCTTTCGGCAGACCGGATACGATGCTTCGGCTTCCATCAGAAATATCGATCCGGATCAGGCGGCAAAACTGAGAGCCCATCCGGATGTGCAGGAAGTAGGGGAAAGTATTGTGCTGGGGCAGGCAGAAAACGATAAGCTTGCAGGACGGCAGGTGGAGATTCGCTGGGCCAGTGACAGCTATGCTTCTCATTCGTTTGCCATGCCTTCCACAGGCAGGATGCCCCAGTCTGCGGGCGAAGTGGCTCTGGATACCATTACGCTGGACCGGCTTGGCATTCCCCGTGAACTGGGACAGAAGGTGACGCTGACCTGGCGAAAAGATTTGTCCGATCAGACTGCTGAACCCATAGAATCCACCTTCACTCTTTGCGGCTTCTGGGAAGGCAATGAATCCGGTTATGCAGGTATGGCATGGGTTGGCAGAGAGTATGCCCGGGAAATGACCGGAGAGAATTTTAACATAGAAGGTCAGATCCTTGGCCAGTATATGGCACAGGTGAGTCTGTACAGTGATAAAAATATAGAAGATACCATGGATCAGATTCTGGCGGATACCGGTCTTAACGGACTGGAATACAGTGTCAACCTGGCTTACGCGCCGGAGATGGGAGCCACCGCACTTTCGGAAACGCTTCCCATGTACCTTGGAATGATCCTGGTGTTTATCGCAGGATATCTTATTATTTACAATATTTTTCAGATCAGCATCACTGCCGATGTGCAGTTCTATGGCAAGCTGAAAACATTAGGCACTACTTCAAAACAGATCAAAAGGCTGATTTACGGACAGGGCAACCGACTGTGTGTGGTTGCGGTTCCTCTGGGTCTTCTTTTGGGATGGCTGCTGGGTCTGGTGCTGGTTCCTGCCTTCACAGGTATTTTGGAAGGAGGAGGCAAGGTGTCGGCAAATCCGGTTATTTTCATCGGTTCGGCAGTGTTTGCCTGGCTTACTGTCATTATCTCCTGTCTGCGTCCGGCGCGGCTGGCAGGAAAGGTATCTCCCATTGAGGCGCTGCGCAGCAGTGATGCGGATGGAAAAAACACCAAAAAGAGAAAGTCGGGAGAAAGGGGCGCGTCCCTGGCAGGAATGGCCTGGGCAAATCTTGGAAGAAACAAAAAGCGCACTGTTACGGTAGTCTGCTCTCTGACTTTGGGTCTTGTGCTGCTGAGCTGTTTTTATGCAAGAAATGCTGCTTTTGATATGGAAAAATATCTGTCAGACCTGACGATCGCTGATTTTACTCTCACAGATGCTACAAGCGAAGATTATCTGGGCGGTTATAATCCCAGAGGCACTACGCTGAACCGGGAGCTTACCGAACATTTGGAAACACAGGAAGGTCTGGAAGCGGTTGGCCATCTTTATAGCGGGCGTCTTGACTGGCAGCTTGATGATCAGACGGCAGCTAACATCGATGCCTTTTATACAGAGGAAATGCTGGCTGACTGGGCCACCTATGATTCCCACGGCGCCCAGCAGGTGACGACAGCTTTGACAGACCGGCAGGCCAGCGCGGTTGTATACGGTATGGATGGTATTCCTTTGGATGCGATCACCCGGGAGCATTATCTTATGCAGGGAGAATTTGATGCCGAAGCTTTTGCGGGCGGTGATTATATTCTGGCTGTAGGTCCTTCTGCAGAAGCAGGACAGGAGTATCCTGTGCTTCCGGCGCCGTCTGTGGGCAGTACTGTGACGCTGGGCGGGGAAACTTATACGGTGATGGCTGTGGTTTATCCGCTGAATCCGGTGATGGAAGGAGCCGGAGAGCAGGGAGCACCAGACGTGCTGGAACTTTCCTTTATTCTGCCCTTGGATGTTTTTCAGGCGAAGTGGCCGGACAATACTCTACGCAAACTGTTTGTCAATGTGGATGATGCCCATCTGGATGAAACCAAGCAGTGGCTGGATGCGTACACAAGGACAGTGGACACCAGTCTTCCTGTTACTTCCAGACAGACGATGGTGGATCAGTACGAGGCGGAAACCCGCTCTGCCGCTGTTATGGGCAATGCAGTCAGCATTATCATCGCCTTGGTAGGCGTGCTGAATTTTGTCAACTCCATGGTCACGGCGATCGTGTCCCGCAAAAGAGAGTTTGCAGTGATTCAGAGTGTGGGAATGACCAAGCGGCAGCTTTGCGCAATGCTGGTGTACGAAGGGGTTTACTACGCGGCTATCACTCTGGCGGCATCGTATCTGATCAGTTCCCTGGCAGTGGGCGTGGTGATCAGGGCCATGGTATCCGGCGGATTCACAACGTTTCGTTTTACGCTTTTACCCCTTGGCATCTGTACCCCCATTCTGCTTTTGCTTGCAGTACTGATTCCTTTCCTGTGCTTTAAAAATCTGGAAAAACACAGTATTGTGGAGCGTCTGCGAATGGAATAAAAGAAAGCTTAGTGTCGGTGCAGATGGCTGAGGCGTATTGCCCCCTGTACACCGGCGCTATCTTTTCACAGAAGCAAAAATACGGCATAGGATAGAGAAAGGAAGAAAAAGGGAAGGAATTTTCCGTGGAAAATAACTGTTATCCTTTTAGCAATCTGCCGCTTCCGTATGCCTATGATGCGCTGGAACCTTTTATTGATGAAAAAACCATGCATCTGCACCATGACAGACACCTGCAGACTTATATTGACAATCTAAACGCCATATTGAAAGAAGAAGAGCAGCTTCAGAAATTTTCTCTGGAGCTGCTGGTAAAATATGCTGACAGACTGCCGCAGAATCTTCAGGCTCCCATCCGCAACAATGCCGGAGGCGTATACAACCACCGTTTCTTTTTTGAGGGGCTCACCGGTGAGCACGGACAAAAACCGGAAGGACGGCTGGCCGGAAAAATTCGGGATCAGTACGGAGGGGTTGAAGATTTTCTGGCAGAATTTAAGAAAGCGGCGCTTTCTGTCTTTGGCTCCGGCTATGCGTGGCTGATCTGGCGCAGGTGCGGTCTGGATATTGTGACCACTCCTAATCAGAACTGCCCCATAGCGCAGGGATGCTTTCCCATTCTGACGGTTGATGTGTGGGAGCATGCCTATTATCTAAAGCATTATAATGTGAGGGCCGCGTATCTGGATGATTGGGAAAAGGTGATAAACTGGGAGATGGCGGAGCAGAGACTGATGCAGATACTGGCAAATAGATAGAAGATGACAGGGAAATTAATAACAATGACAAAGAAAAAAAGGATTGACTTTTAAAATAAAATCCGCTATACTTTCTTTGTCGCGCAGGAATGGCGGAATTGGCAGACGCGCACGGTTCAGGTCCGTGTGGTAGCAATACCATGAGAGTTCAAGTCTCTTTTCCTGCACTAGCCCAGAACAAAAGAGATTGGTTCTGGGCTTTTTGTTTGTACCGCATTCGGTGTGGCAAAGGAAGATGGAGTGGAAAGAAACATGCCGGACAGGTATGTTGTGACGAATGCCGCAAAACGCGGAAGGGATGAAACTTTTGCCGTGTTTGAGCAGACAGGAGTTAAAAGATGAGAAGAAAAAGTTTAGTGTTTTTGCTTTCTCTGTGCGGGCTCTTTTTGGCGAGCGCCTGCGGACAGAGACAGGCAGTGAATACACAGGGAAGTGCAGTGATCGCAGAAAGCGAATTTTCAGAAAAGGAGAATCTTCCGGAAAAGGAAGAAAAAGAGGAGATGCCGGAAGAAACACAGGCCGGCAATTTTGAGAGACAGGAGTCTCCGGAGGAAACAGAGGCGGACGGCTTAAGCCCTAGAGAAGTGGTATCAGAAAATGATACTGCCGGACAGGGAGTATCGGAAAACGACGAAACGCCCGGGAACGTAAGGGAAGAGACGGAAGCGGAAAACGGAAAAAGCGATGGCCGGTCAGAGGAAAACAGGGACAAGTCCTGGAATGTTACGGTCTACTACGGAGACGGAAACGGCGAAGGACTTTTGACAGAAGAGACAACGGTTAAGGAGCTGACTGCTGAGAATCTGCTTGCAAAGCTGTTCCTTCACAATATTGTTTCGGTGGATACGAGAGTAGAAAGCTTTTCCAGGTCGGAAGACGGAAAGAAAATCACGCTGGACCTTTCGGCAAGTTTCCTGGACTATCTGGAAACGATGAGCCCTACGGGAGAAAAAGTGATCATGAGCAGCCTTGCAGATACGTTTTTGAAAGCTTTCCATGCGGAGGAAATCACCATTACGGTGGAAGGCAAAACTCTGGAAACAAACAATTATGTCTATGACAAAGCCCTTCGGTTTACAGAGAGCCTTTCCTGAGGATAAAAAAGTGTGCGCTAAAGCGTACACTCGCGCCGAGCGCGGTTGCTGTCAGGCAACATATTACTTTTCGCGCGAGCGCGGTTTTCTGTTTTTAATACGATGATGTCGGGAGGTAAAAGCCGCCAATATCATCGTATTAAAAACTTGCTTCGGCACCGATTGGGACAAAGACAGAAAGGACAGTTACAAGCGAAAAACCGGTATGGGAGAAATAACAAAGAGAGAACAGCTGATTTTTGATATTGCCAAAACAGAATGGGAAATGTTCCAGAATGTGTACAATACAGAAGGGCGTGCAGCCTGCCAGGATGATCCGGATACTTTTTTTAAGATGAGGATGAGCCAGTGGATGGTCTATTCCGATTCGGTTCTGGAAAGCTATCGAAAGGACTGCGCGGAAGCGCTTAAGACGGGACGCAATCTGGTTTTTGAAAAATACGCACATATGATGGAGACCACATGGCCTGCGGAATATGAAAACGTGAAAGAGTGGCTTCCGCAGATATCCCCAAAAAAGAGAAGCCAGGTGGAAGTAGTGGTAAAAATTCATCTGGAATGGGATGCGTGGATGATGGAACACTATCCCAACCTGCGCCGAAACGGCAGGACCATGAAAACGGGACAGGACAGCGCTCAGGATGGCTCTTCCATGGAAAGCTATCTGCGGGGAGAACTTTTGACCTGTTCCGAGGAGACGGTAAGTCTTATTTTGGAAGAAACCCGGAATGCGTGGGAAAAGGGGGAGAACCTGTTAAAAGAGATCATTGCCAATGAGACAAAGTTTTATGGTTATGCATCCATAGACGAGGCGGAGAAAATACATGCCCCGAATGAAAAATAAAGAGGAGGTTTCGAAATTTTTTGATTTCGAAACCTCCTCTTTTCTAAAAATGCAGCCGTCTTCTCACTGCGTTGCGAAGCCTTGCACGGGAGATGATGGTGACAAGGGCGATTACGATGACGCAGCAGATAGCCAGCACCAGAGCGGACCAGGTGAGCGCCGGGTCTCTTTCCAGGAAGTGCCGGATGAGAAGTTCAATGCCCACGCATAAAACAGCAATTTCCGAAAAGATATACAGGGCAACAGCCAAAAAGGAGTGGGATACCTTCCGGATCAAAAGTGTAAGAAGGATGGCCAGCGCTGTGACAAGCACGGTAATAGGAAGCCCCAACTGTAAAAACCACCGGTTGTCCGTGGTGTTAAAACAGATCAGATATTGATACAGCGCGATAGCGGCGCCGTCTAAAAGAAGGGAAAGGGGCATAGACATTCTTGTATAAATCACAGCGGGAATGGCCATGACCCATATGACCAGGCAGGCTCCTATCACGTAGAGAGACCAGAAGTGATTCTGAAAAGCCAGAAGGTTTAACAGAAGGCAGGTGCCGCCGGTTGCCAGAAGTACTACGGACAAAAGAATGGCAAGGTCTTTTCTTTTTACCACTTCCACCTGTCCTTTTTCCTTGGGGAAAGGGGAGACAGGCCGGTCCAGAGGAATATCGTTGGGGTTTAAAACAGGAGTATTGCACAAAGGGCAGCGATCCAGCGAAGGTTCCAGCTTTACCCCACAGTTTACACAGTAAGACATAAAATACCTCCATATATGAAATAAAATGATGGCAGGGGCAAAAGGTCTAAGCCCCTGTGAGATTGCTCATAAGCGGGTTTCAATCCTCATCATAGGTGCGGTTGCTTTCGATGGTCACATGAATGCCGTCTTCCACCAGCTTTCGGAAAAAATTCCGTTCCACATCAGCTTCCACGATACAGCTTGCAAAGTTGATCGTCAGAATATCTTCAAAACTGATAATGGCGCAGTTGGTGCGGGAAGAAAATGGCTGTCCCATATAAATATCGAAGCGATCGATGAATGGCTTCATATCCTCAGGAACTTTCAGGGCTCCCATATTGGTAAGGCCTGCCGAAGAATTCCGGTCCTGAACCTTTGTGTAGAACATACGCACGACAAAATCCTTGATAAACAGAGGAACAATGCGGATAAAAGGATTACGTTTGGTTTCCGCGTTGGTGGTGATATCACCCCGAAGAAATTTTTCATCGATGTAGAAACGCATATAATTGTGGACCTGACGGACAATATCGTCAAAGGTATAATCCCCCAGTCTCGGGTCGATAAAAGGATATACCATCGTGATAAAGTTGCGTAGCGTTTTGGAAGGAAAGAAGCGGCGCAGATTTACCGGCATGGCGATACGCACCGGTTTTAATTTCAGGTGAAATTCATTTAACTGCTTTTGAAGCAGTGCATATAAAAGCACGGCGTTTAAATATTCTGTGATCGTGACTTTATAGGAGGCGGCAACCGTTGCGACCTCTTTTACAGAAAGAATGCCGTCAATGATGTTGAAGGTGTGAAACGGTTCTTTGGTGCCTCTGACCCGGTAAGTTTCGGCGGCAGGGCGGGAAGGACACACTTTGGCGTTGGCATAGCGCATGTAAGCATCTTCCAGTTCCTCAGGATCCGGTTCGCTGTCTACATCCAGCACAAAATAGCCATTGGAAATTTTGTGTCCTAAAAGACGCAGGTAAACGGCGGTGATTGTCTGAAGCACGCACATGCCGCCTGTGCCGTCCCCCAGACTGTGGTGGGCTTCCAGGGAGATTCTTCTTCCATAATAATAGACGCGCATCAGATAGTGATTGTTGGCCTTGAAATTCATAGGCATACACGGGTTTTTAATATCCTTTTGTACAAAAGGGCCCGGCCGGTCGTTGGGTTCTAAGTACCGCCAGAAAAGACCCTTTCGAATGGTGACTTTGTAAGTGGGAAAACGCTTCAGTGCGATATCCACTGCTTTCTGCAGAATATCCGGCTGTATGTCTTCTTTTAAAAGTACGGAAAGTCGGTAAACAGAAGAAAAATCCCGACGCTGCAAAGTGGGATAGACGATGGCAGATAAATCCAGACGGTACCAGGTTTTGGGGTCTGTTTTTTTTCTGCCTTTAGGAGAAGCTTGGTTTTCACTCATGGCATCCCCTCCTTTCGAAGTGATATGGCAGCACAAATGCTCTCGGGGAGATTTATACACTCATTATAGACGAAGGGGAGAGGAAAAACAACCGAGGATTGCCGCGGGATAGGAAAGGGAAAAAGAGAAGGAAAGCTGTCAGCCGGCGGAGCTTTAGGAGAAGAAGCAGCGGGTGTCAAAAATTTCTTTACTCTTTTGTCGAAAAGAGCTATAATATAAGGTCTGAAAGTGGAACTTATCAAGATGCCAGACAGGAAGCAGTGTAATAGAAAGGAAGAATTCATGGCGCTGTTTGATTTGAAGAAACAGGATAAAAATCAAAATATGATGAATTTGATCCGCATGGTTCACAACCGTGTGGAAAATACGGATATTGAAAAGCACCGGCAGTCTCAGGACAGGGTGGGAGCTCTTTTCGGAGTGGAAAAGGATGTGGTGGTAAGCCCTGTGGAAATCGACGGGATGCACGCGGAATGGGTGCGTGTAAACCGTGCGCATATGAAAAAATATGTGATTCTTTACTGCCACGGAGGCGGGTATTCCACCGGGAGCAGTGTCTATGCCAGGACACTGACTACAAAACTTGCCTACTCCACATCCATGGATGTTTTGTGTTTTGACTATCGGCTGGCGCCGGAAAATCCATATCCGGCGGCCATGGATGACGCCATGAAGGCGTGGAACTATCTGATGATCTTAGGTTACGGCGCCAGAGATGTGATCGTGGCGGGGGATTCTGCCGGAGGCAATATGGCTCTGAGCCTGGTGCACAAGCTGAAAGCCCAGGAGAGGCTGCTTCCCAGAGGGCTTGTTCTTATGAGTCCGTGGACGGATCTGACCGCATCGGGAAAGACACATACAAGCCGGGCGGATATTGATCCGGTCTTAAGTGCACCCTATCTGGAAGAAATGACTCAAAATTATGCGGCAGGGCAGGATTTGAAAGATCCGTTTATCTCTCCTCTTTTCGGAGAGTTTGAAGGTTTTCCGCCCACATACATTCAGGTGGGAGACAACGAAGTGCTTTTGAGCGATTCCACCATGCTTCACAAGAAAATGGTAAAAGCCAACGTATCGGTGAAGATGGATACCTATAAGGGAATGTGGCATGTATTTCAGATGTCGCCCTTTAAAACGGCTTACGAAGCTATGGAAAAAAATGCCGAATTTATTTACGATATATGCCGTTAAACAGAAATTCAAAAAAATTTATGTATTTTTTCAGAAAGAAAAAGGATTTCGGAGGAAAACACAGAATATACAAAGTAGATAGAAGTTTTTGGATGAGCGGCAGCAGAGGTTTTTTCTGAAAACAGTATTCGGATCAGGAAACCAAAACTGCCGGTTACAAAGATGCAAAGAGAAAAAAGGAGCCTGTATGACGCTTCGTGAGAATCTGGAAAAATGGGAAGAAATTTATTTGAGCCCCTATGCGACGAAGAGCAGCCGCTCTATGGGAAGAATGCGACAGGAAGAACCCTGCGATATCCGTCCGGTATTTCAGCGGGACAGAGACCGTATACTGCACAGTAAGTCGTTCCGCAGACTGAAGGATAAGACGCAGGTATTTCTTTCGCCGGAAGGAGACCATTATCGCACAAGACTCACACATACGCTGGAAGTTGCACAAAATGCACGGACCATTGCCAAGGCGCTCCGGCTGAATGAGGAACTGGCGGAAGCCATAGCTCTTGGCCATGATGTGGGACATACGCCCTTTGGCCATGCGGGAGAAAGGGCTTTGGACAGAGTCTGCCCTTATGGCTTTGAGCACAGCGAGCAGAGTGTCCGCACTGTGGATCTTCTGGAAAAAAACGGACAGGGACTGAATCTGACTTTTGAAGTCAGAGACGGAATCCGAAATCATCAGACAAAAGGGCATCCGGTTACGCTGGAAGGGTGTATTGTCCGCATGTCCGATAAAATTGCGTATATTTACCACGATATGGATGACGCGATCCGTGCAGGTATATTGACGGAAGAGGATATTCCGAAGGAAATTACGGAGGTGGCTGGCAAGACTACCGGTGAAAGACTCAACTGCTTTATTCATGACATTGTCACAAACAGTTTTGAAAAGAATGAAATCTGTATGTCAGAGCAGGTAGGGCAGGCTATGATGAAGCTTCGCAGCTTTATGTTCGAGCGGGTCTACACCAATCCCATCGCCAAGGTGGAGGAAAACAAGGCGGAGATTCTGATCGAAACGCTTTACGATTATTACCTGCACCATCTGGAGCTTCTGCCAAAAGATCTTCTGGATCTGATGGAGCATGGCGGCGAGCCCAGAGAGAGGATTGTATGCGATTACATAGGCGCCATGACAGACCGTTTTGCCATAGCCAAGTATGAGGAAATTTATATTCCCAAAACGTGGCAATATTGAAAAAATGACAAAGGCAGCAGCAAAATCACTGCCGGGAAAGAAAGGAAGCAGGTAACATGTATTATCCGGATGAACTGATCGAAGAGATCCGAGCCAAAAATGACATTGTGGATGTGATATCGGGATATGTGCGCCTGCAGAAAAAAGGAAGCAATCATTTTGGATTATGTCCGTTCCACAACGAAAAATCGCCGTCCTTCTCGGTATCTCAGCCAAAGCAGATGTATTATTGTTTCGGCTGCGGGGCGGGCGGAAATGTCATCACTTTTCTGATGGAATATGAAAACTATACCTTTCAGGAGGCGGTGAAAGTACTGGCTGACAGAGCAGGGATTGCTCTGCCCGAGATGGAATATTCCGAGGAAATGCGGAAGGCGGAAAGCCACAGAAGCAGACTTTTGCAGATCAACAAAGAGGCAGCCACTTATTTTTATTACCAGCTGAGACAGCCTCAGGGCCAGCTTGGGTATGAATACCTGAAAGAAAGAAAGCTTTCCGAGGAAACCATGAAGCATTTCGGTCTGGGCTACGCCAACAAATACAGTGACGATCTGACAAAATATCTGAAAGCCAAAGGCTACAGCGAGGGGCTGATCCGGGAGGCAGGACTTGCCAATGCGGACGAAAAACACGGAATGTATGACAAATTCTGGAACAGAGTCATGTTTCCGATACAGGATATTAACCACAGGGTCATCGGTTTCGGGGGACGTGTTATGGGAGACGCTAAACCCAAATATCTGAACTCCCCGGAGACGCCTGTTTTTGATAAAAGCCGTAATCTTTACGGTCTGAACTTTGCAAGGACGTCCCGAAAGGGAAACATCATTCTTTGCGAGGGCTATATGGATGTGATTGCCATGCATCAGGCGGGATTTACCCAGGCGGTGGCATCGCTTGGCACTGCCTTTACTTCAGGTCAGGCGAATCTTCTGCACCGCTATACCGATGCGGTTCTTCTCTGTTATGACAGTGACGGCGCAGGTGTGAACGCGGCTCTGCGTGCAATCAGTATCTTAAGAGAGGTCGGGATGACCGGCAAAGTAATGAACCTGGAGCCTTACAAGGATCCGGATGAATTTATTAAAAATCTGGGAGCTGAGGAATTCCAAAAACGTATCGATGCTGCAGAGAACAGCTTTTTCTTTGAAATACGTATTCTGCAGAAGGAATTTGATTTATCAGACCCGGAAGAAAAAACGAAATTCCACCGTGCCATTGCCAAAAAGCTGTGTGAATTCAGTGAGGAAGTGGAGCGGGAGAATTATATAGAGGCAGTTGCCTCAAAATATCACATAGGATTTGACAATTTGCGCAGACTGGTGCAGACTTATGCGGCCCAGACCGGGCTGGCAAAACCGGTGGAGCGTCCCAAATCCGGCGTTCAGAAAAAGAATACCCCGGAGGAAGGCATCAAGAGAACCCAGAAGCTGCTGCTGACCTGGCTGGTGGAACAGCCTCAGCTGTATCCCAAGATAAAAAAATATATCTCACCCCAGGATTTTACGGAAGAACTGTATGTGAAAGTGGCGGAAAAGCTGTTTGCAGACCTGGAAAAAGGTACGGTAAATCCGGCAGCGATCATCAGCATGTTTGAAGACCCGCAGGAGCAGAACGAGGCGGCGGCTCTTTTTAATACAAAGCTGATGGAGATGGAGACAAAGCAGGAAAAGGAAAAAGCTTTTCACGACATTGTCTATGCGGTCAAACGCAACAGTTATCTTTATGATTCCGGCAGGCTGGGATCGGATGTGGCGGCGCTGCAGCGTGTCATTGAAGGCAAGCGCCAGCTGGAGGAGCTTGGAAAAGCGCATATTTCATTGGATTAGTGATAACACTAACAATATGCTTAGGGAGGATCAACATGAACATGGATGAAGCTACCAGAGCGAAGTTTGAGGAGAAGTTAAAAAGCCTTCTCGCTATCGCCAAAAAGAAGAAAAATGTATTGGAATACCAGGAAATCAGCGACCATTTTGCGGACATGCAGCTGGAAGAGGATATGTTTGACCGTATTCTGGAAGCACTGGAAAAATGTAATATCGACGTACTGCGCATTACAGAGGAAGATGATATTCCGGATGAAGAAATTCTGCTTTCTGACGATGACGATGTGGATATGGAAAATATTGACCTTTCCGTTCCGGACGGCATCAGCATTGAAGACCCTGTCCGTATGTATTTGAAAGAAATCGGAAAGGTACCCCTTTTAAGTGCAGAAGAGGAAATCGAACTGGCTAAAAAGATGGAGGTAGGAGATGAGGAAGCGAAAAAACGCCTTGCCGAGGCCAACCTGCGTCTGGTAGTCAGCATTGCCAAAAGATATGTGGGAAGAGGAATGCTCTTCCTGGATCTGATCCAGGAAGGAAACCTGGGCCTTATCAAAGCGGTGGAAAAATTTGATTACCGCAAAGGTTATAAATTTTCCACATACGCTACCTGGTGGATTCGCCAGGCTATCACAAGAGCCATCGCAGACCAGGCAAGAACAATCCGTATTCCCGTTCATATGGTGGAAACCATCAACAAGCTGATCCGCGTGAGCAGACAGTTGCTGCAGGAGCTGGGACGTGAACCTACTCCGGAAGAAATCGCAGAGGAAATGCATATGCCGGAAGAGCGTGTGCGTGAAATCCTGAAGATTTCTCAGGAACCGGTATCTTTGGAGACACCTATCGGTGAGGAAGAGGACAGTCATCTGGGCGATTTTATCCAGGACGACAATGTACCCGTGCCGGCAGACGCAGCTGCATTTACCCTTTTAAAAGAACAGCTTGTGGAAGTACTTGGAACACTGACAGACAGAGAGCAGAAAGTATTGAGCCTGCGCTTTGGACTGGAAGATGGACGTGCAAGAACTCTGGAGGAAGTGGGCAAGGAATTCAGCGTTACCCGTGAACGTATCCGCCAGATTGAAGCCAAAGCTCTTCGCAAACTCCGTCATCCCAGCAGAAGCCGTAAGCTGAAGGACTATCTGGATTAAAAGGAAGCTGTTTACATGGAATTATCAAAGAGAATGCAGGCAGTTGCAGACCAGGTGCCAAAGGGAAGTATTGCGGCGGATGTGGGATGCGATCACGGCTATGTGGCCATTTATCTGGTTCAGAAAGAGATTTGTCCGAAGGTTTTCGCCATGGATGTCAGGACAGGCCCTCTCTGCCGGGCCAAAGAACATATCAGGCAGTACGGACTGGAAGAGAAGATAGAAGTCATCTTATCCGATGGATTGAAAGAACTTCCTGAGACAGACCGGGGTCCTGCGGCGGACACTCTGGTGACGGCCGGAATGGGAGGCCCCCTGGTTATTAAAATCCTGTCGGAAAGCCTTTCGAAAGTAAAGAGGATGAAGACACTTGTGCTGCAGCCTCAGTCAGAGGTGGAACAGGTAAGGCGTTTTCTGCCGCAGATCGGTTATCAGATTGTGGCGGAGGATATGATTTTTGAGGAAGGAAAATACTATCCTCTGATGAAAGCGTGCAACAGGGCGTTTATCCAGGAAGAGGAATCTTTTATACCAGAGGAAGCACAATTTCTCAAAGAATGGGGTTATCTGTTCGGTGAGCAGCTGTTAAAAGAAAAGCATCCGGTTTTAAAAGAGTTTTTATTATACAGGCTGGAGAAGAACCGGGAATTGACAGAGCATTTGAAAACAGCGGCATCAGGACAGTCGGAAAAGGGAGCGGTTCGTCTGGAAGAAATTCGCAGAGAATGCGATACCATGGAGCAGATTTTAAGACAGATTTACAAAACGGGCTGACATAAAACAGCCGGATGGAGAATAAAAAGAAAATAAGTACCCAAATGGAAAGACGAGGATATTGCAAAATTAAAATTGGAATAGAATCGTCTTTCTTTTCATACGGCAGGAAATTTATTTTCTATCGTATGAAAAGGACGGTAGATTTGTTTTTATTGCAGATCACGACAGGAAAAAGACAGGAAGGTTGAAACGATGAAATGCTATGAGATCATGGAAAAACTGGAACAGCTTTCGCCGGTAAGCTTTGCAGAAAGCTGGGATAATGTGGGACTTTTAGTGGGAAGCAGGGATAAGGAGATTCAGTCGGTACTTCTGGCTTTGGATGCCACGGATGCTGTCATTGACCAGGCGGTATTGTCGGAAGCGGATATGATACTTACCCACCATCCGATGATCTTTTCGGGAATGAAAAGGATCGTGGCAGAGGATTTTACAGGAAAAAGAATCATCAAACTGATTTCCAACGATATCAACTGTTATGCCATGCACACCAATTTTGATGTGATGGGAATGGCGGATGAGGCGGCGGATCAGATGCATTTATCGGAAAGAGAGGTTCTGGAGATAACGTTTGAGGATGAGATTTCCAAGGAGGGAATCGGCAGAATCGGATTTCTGGAAAAGGAAATGACTTTGAGAGAGTGCGCGGACTATGTGAAAGAGGTCTTTGATCTGGAAAGCATCCGCATGTTCGGAGACGGCGGCCGGAAAGTGAAAAAAGCTGCCATCGTTCCCGGATCGGGCAAGGATTATGTTTCCCATGCAGTAAAAATGGGGGCGGATGTGCTGATCACAGGGGATATCGGCCATCATGACGGAATCGACGCCATGGAGCAGGGACTTTCTGTTTTGGATGCCGGCCATTTCGGACTGGAGAAAATTTTTATTTCTTATATGAAAGACTTTATCAGCCGGGAAATGCCGGAAATAAGGATTCTGGAAGCAAGGCAGCAGGCGCCTTTTGAAGTAATCTGAAAATGCCTGCATTTTGTCCTTAAAACGAAGAGAAGTTGAAAGGGACAGCAAAAAAAGCGGTCTGTTTTATAAAAGGCTGGGCAGAATAAGAGACGGAGGTGTTTCCATGTATACAATTACAGTCAACGGAGAGATGAGAACTTATGAACACAAGATAACCTATCGTCAGGTGGCGGAAGAACTGCAGCCCCGCTTTGCCCATAAAATTGTGCTGGCAGTGGCGGACGGAAAAATATGCGAACTGTTTCGGGAAGTAAAGGACGGTGCCAGAATAGAATTTCTCACCTTAGCCGACAAAATCGGCCATGACACTTATAACCGAAGCGTTACCATGCTCTTAGTGAAAGCGGTCAGTGACGTGACAGGAGGTCCCAGAAAAGGACGGATCAAAGTGGAGTTTTCCATAGGGCCGGGATACTACTGCAGCCCCAGGGGCGGGTGGACTCCTGATGAAGTGTTTTTAGAAAAAGTAAAAAAGAGAATGCAGGAGCTGGTAGAGACAGATCTTCCCATCCGGAAGAAAGCGTATCCTACAGACGAAGCTATCGCGCTTTTTGCATCTCAGGGAATGGAAGATAAGGTAAATCTGTTTCGTTACCGGAGAAGCTCCTCGGTAAACGTATATTCCATGGATGGCTACTATGATTATTATTATGGCTACATGGTGCCTTCCACCGGTTACCTTCGCTATTTTGATCTGAAACTCTACGATAAGGGGCTGATGCTTCTTCTGCCCACAGTTTCCGCCCCGGAGAAAGTGCCGGAGTTTGAAGAAAGAAAAAAACTGTTTGATGCCCTGAACACATCCACGCTGTGGGGAGAAAAGATAGGTATTGATACAGTGGGCGACTTGAATGACAAAATCTGTGAAGGGGATCTGGCAGAGCTGATTCTTGTGCAGGAGGCGCTGCAGGAAAGCCGCATCGGCGAGATTGCCGCGGATATTGCCCGGCGCAAACATGTGAAATTTGTGATGATCGCAGGACCTTCCTCATCGGGAAAGACCACATTTTCCCACAGACTTTCCATTCAGCTTAAAACCCACGGTTTAAAACCTCATCCCATCGCCGTGGATGACTATTTCAAAAACCGGGAAGATACGCCAAAAGATGAGGACGGCAACTATAATTTTGAGTGCCTGGAGGCTATTGACCTGGAAAAATTCAATCGGGATATGTGCGACCTCCTGGAAGGAAAGACCGTAGAACTGCCCTACTTTAACTTTAAAACAGGAAAAAGAGAGTACAAGGGAAATGTAAAGACATTAGGACCGGATGACATTCTTGTGATTGAGGGAATCCACGGGCTGAATGATAAGATGTCCTATTCTCTGCCTCTTGAGAGCAAATACAAAATCTATATCAGCGCCCTTACCAGTCTGAATGTGGATGCTCACAACCGGATCTCCACTACGGACGGCAGGCTTTTGCGCCGTATGGTAAGAGATGCAAGGACAAGGGGAACTTCAGCAGCCCAGACTATACGGATGTGGGCTTCTGTGAGAAGAGGAGAGGAGGAAAATATTTTTCCTTTCCAGGAAAGTGCGGACGCCATGTTCAACTCCGTGCTCATCTATGAGCTTTCCGTTTTAAAACAGTTTGCCGAGCCCCTTCTTTACGGCATCAAAAAAGAGGAACCGGAGTATTTTGAGGCGAAGCGTCTGTTGAAATTTTTAGATTATTTCCTGGGAGTAAGCAGCGAAAACCTTCCTTACAATTCTATCGTCAGAGAATTTGTCGGAGGCAGCTGCTTCCGGGTGTAGACAAGCCTGCCATTTTATATTATAATGGGTAACATCCGTGTACAGAGAACATACGGTTGGTGAAGAACTGCTGTTGGCAGCTTCCTTGCTGCTTTGGCTTTGCGCACGTTTCTTGTCGGCACATGTGGGACAAGCCCGGCTTTTAAGACTGGCTTTTTCCGTTCGTCGATACAGTATTCTGGCAAGTAAGATAAATGATCGCGGCTGTCAGCCGTAAGGCGCCCGAAAGGGGACAGGTGAGGAAAGTCCGGGCTTCACAGGGCAGGATGCCGGATAACGTCCGGTGGAGGTGACTCCAAGGATAGTGCAACAGAAATGTACCGCCGGGGCCGTCAGGTTCCGGTAAGGGTGGAAGGGCAGTGTAAGAGACTACCGCCCGTCTGGTAACAGGCGGGGCATATGTAAACCCCATCCGAAGCAAGACCGAAAAGAAAGCGATAGGTCGGCCCGGCCTGCTTTCAGGTGGGTCGCTTAAGACTGTCGGCAACGGCAGTATTAGATAGATGATCATTCACGACATAACCCGGCTTATCGTCTTGCTTGCCAGCTAAAATTTTGTCTGCAGAAAATGAAGGTGCTGCAAAATTTCAGAGAAGCGTTGTAAGTCCCTATTTTGTAAACAGCTTCGGCTTGTGAAACGAAACCGGCATTACAGATACAGCAGTTCTGATTTTTTGCAGCACGTTTTTTATAGGTTAAAAAGGAATTTTTCTATTGTTTAAAAAACGCTCCGCTGCGGATGCGCACATTTTTTGATTTATGAGATAGGAAGAAAGAAGATGAAGAAAAAACTGATTTTAGGAATGCTGACAGCAGGTCTGCTTCTGGCAGGCTGCAGCTCGGGACAGACTGCCAGTATAGAAACCGTTCCTGCACAGAGCGGTACCGAGGCGGAAGAGACCGGAAATTCGGAGGAGAGCGAGGAAGAGGTCGCTTCGTTTATTTTTACATCCTTTGAGGCAGAGGATCTGGAAGGAAATGCAGTGGATGAAACTCTGTTTTCCAAAGCAGATATCAATATGGTAAATATCTGGGCTACGTTCTGCAATCCCTGTATCCGGGAAATGCCCGAGTTGGGAGAACTGGCAGCAGAGTTTGAGGCGGAATGGGAAACGGCAGGAGAAGATGACCTGACCGTACAGATTGTCGGAATCTGTTCCGATATTACAGACAATGAAGGAAACCTGATTGACGGGCAGCTGGAGCAGGCTCAGTCCATCGTGGAACAGACGGGCGCAGCCTACACTCATATTGTTCCGGATAAAGAGATTTATGACGGTTTTCTTTCCATGATTTATTCGGTACCTACCACCATCTTTTTAGACAGTGAAGGAAATCTGCTGGCGCAGCCTGTTTCCGGGGCTCTTGATAAAGAAAACTGGCAGAACGTGATTTCACAGGTAAAGGATATTGTGAGAGAAAAAAATCAGACAGAAGCGTGAGGATAAAAAGGGAAAATACCCGCCGGGATCTGCACTTTTAGGAAACGATCCCTTTAAGGCGGGAGAATGCGAGGAATGTATGGGAACAATTACGATATTATCTTCTACTACCCGAAATCCGATTTCTACAATCGGAGAGAGAGCAGGTGTCTGCTGGGGAGCAGACATCACCAATGGAGAAAAAAATTATAAGAGAGGAATGGACTGCATTCTTTCCAATCACGGAAGAACTATGGAATATGTGAATGTGGAAATGGTTCTGGACGGTTACAGCGCCAGAGTGATCCGGGAATGGTATACTCATATCGGAGGATCGCCGTCCCGTCTTCAGGCGTCCACCCGTTACATCAACTACAAAAATTTTGAATATGTAACACCGGAATCCATCAACCGTAATCAGGAAGCAAAGGAAATCTGGACACAGCTTATGGACGGAATCGCAGCTTCTCTCCAGAAACTGGAAGACTGCGGAATTCCAAGAGAAGATTCCGCAATGGGACTGCCTCTTGGCATGACAACCAAAGTTGTGGACAAGAGAAATTTGAGAAACCTGATGGATATGTCTCACCAGAGAATGTGCAGCAGAGCATACTGGGAATACCGTCAGCTGTTTGCGGATGTATGCCGGGCTCTTGCCGAATATTCCGAAGAATGGAAATGGATCACAGAGCATCTTTTCTGCCCGAAATGCGATGTTCTCGGATATTGCCCGGAAAAGAAATCCTGCGGAAGAAAACCGAAAAAGGCGGAAGAATAAGAAAACGTTTCAAGAGATAATCAAGAACCGGAAAGGATAAAGACACGTAAGAAGATGAGCAGATTGTGGAAAATAAGGATTGTGCTTCTGACGGCCTCCGTACTTCTTATAGCAGCGGGAATTTATCGGGAGGAGACAAGGCTTGTGCTGACCAAGGCGGCAAATATCTGTATGGAGTGTATTGGACTTGGCTGACGGCAGAAAAAGGGTACATCGTTTTCGCCATTGGTTCCAGGCTGCCTGGTTCGCCCTTACCAATGGCTATGCGGCAGGTTTTGTGGAAGGCCGTATTTATACCGGAAAGAGCAAAGTACTCTGCGTGCCCGGACTGAACTGCTATTCATGCCCGGGAGCGCTGGCAAGCTGCCCCATCGGTTCTCTTCAGGCAGTTCTTGACAGCGGAAAATTCCGGTTTTCCTGCTATATGTTCGGTATTTTGATGCTGTTTGGCTCCGTGCTTGGCCGTTTTGTCTGCGGATGGCTTTGCCCTTTCGGCCTTGTGCAGGATCTTCTTTATAAAATTCCGCTTCCGAAAAACATAAAATTCTTGCAGAAAAAGAAAAACATGCCGGGACATAAAGTGCTGGTGTACTTAAAATATGTTGTGCTGCTGGTATTTGTTATTTTGTTGCCGTCTCTTGTGGTGGGAATTACAGGCATGGGAGATCCGTGGTTCTGCAAATACATCTGTCCCAGCGGAACACTTTTCGGCGGAATTCCTCTTGTAGCTACGAATCCCATGCTTGCAGCGGCTGTGGGGGCATTGTTTAACTGGAAAATGTTCGTGCTGATTGTGATTGTGGTCTTATCCATAAAATATTATCGGCCGTTCTGCAAATATCTCTGCCCTCTGGGAGGAATTTACGGACTTTTTAACCCGGTGGCTCTTTACCGCTTCCAGGTTGACAAGGAAAAGTGCATCGGCTGCCAGAAATGTCAGAAGGTCTGCAAAATGGATATTCCTGTCTGGAAAAGTCCTAACAGCATCGAATGTATCCGCTGCGGTGACTGCAAAAGCGCCTGCCCTACAGGAGCTATCACGTCTACCGTTGACAGAATAAAAGAAAAACGATCCTGCAGTTCCTGCGCTCATAAAAAATCATAACGTTACAACCCGTCATATAGAAGTAACAAAATAGAACGGTTCGTTTGGGCAATAGATTAAAGAAAAGCAAAGGAGAAACGAACCATGAAGAATCTAAAAGAAAGAATGACAGAAAACGGTATGGATTATGTGCTGGTCGGTGACTATTATATCCCCGACTTGCAGCTGCCGGAGGAAAACCGCCCCATCGGGATTTGGGGGCGGATGCACAAAGCCTATTTGGAGCTGTACCATCCAGCCCGGTACCATGACCTGGTCTTGTCCGGTAAACTTTGGACATACCTTGCTGACTTAAACGAACAGGCGCAGAACCGGCTGGATTGTATCATCGACCAGATGAAAGCTGCGGAAGGAATCACTGAGAAATTGAAAGCCCAAAATCAAATAGAATGGGTCAGAGCCATGAACAGCATCCGCAGCCGGGCTGAAGAAATCATTCGGTCAGAAATGATTTACTGCTGAATCCTCAGCTTCTCCATTCAGCCAGTTCCACAATAATATTACTCTGCTGGAGCAGCCAGTCCGAAAACTCATTCGGGCTGGCTGCTTTCTTTTTCACAGCCTGTTTCCGATGCAAGGCTTCTTTTTTGAAGGATTCAAAAGCAGCCTGCATTTCTTCCAGGCGGTCAGCAGGAAATCCAGGTGTTTTCTTTGCCTTATTGATTTTGTTCCGCCAGTTCTGACATTCGTTCTTATAACACAGGTCATAATTGTTTTTTCTGGCTCGTTCATCAAATTCACGCTTGTTCTGAAGGGACTGTTTTTTGCGGCATTTATCGCTGCAAAGCTCATACCGCTGGCTTTTGGCAAGGAATACTTTCCCACAGATTTTACATTTTCGGAAATAGAGTCCCCAATCGTTCAGCCGGTTCAGGTAATAGGTAATCAGCGGATAGAGAGACGAATAAGCGGCAACACATTCCATTTTTCGTTTGCTGTCCGGATACCAAAGGTCAAGACGGGTATCTTCCTGCGGCACAGAACCATAAATATGCGTGGTAATGTTCAGGCGTTTTGGCTTTCCTGTATCGTCGTCAAAATCAAGGGGAGGAGTTCCCATAAATAAGGCAGTAAAGCCATTCATTTTTCCAATAAAACGCTCGCAGGCAGCTTCCCGATCCCGTGGCTCTCTTGCCTTCAAATATTCGTTCCAGATGCGAAGCGCTGCGTACATTCTCACCGGATCACCGGTGAGATATTTTTTTGCCAGAAAATCACCGGAAGTCTGTTCCAGTCCGGGCTGCTTCCAACGGTTGGAGTGCAAGGCTTCTCTCAGAGGTACCAGACCAAAGCGGTTCCATTCCCCATCCGGGTCATGCTCAAAAGCCGACAGCATAGTTCCCAAAGGGCGTGTAACATCACACAGCACTTCTGCATCTTCATATCCCTGCAAACGAAACCGGATTTGCAGTTCTTCACCTATCAAAATACGCTCCTTCATTTTCTGTCTGTCCAGCGTCAGGACAAACAAAATACGGTCATAAAGCGGTTCGTGCCGTGCAAATTCAAATTCCATGCTATTCCCTCCCATTCTCTTATGGTAATTTTATAATTCAGTTATATCCGTTACACCAATAGTACTTCAAAGCTATTGTTTTGTCAAGATTAAGGCGATATGATGACATCAGATGGTAATTTCATTACATCGTTCACCTTGACAACTGAATGACCGTCTGAACTGAGATAAACCGCCATGACCTCTCCGAAAACGGAGAGCGAGCGCATCGAGAAATCGGTGACTCATGTATGTCGAGCAGGGCAGCATGAAGGAAACGGAACAGGTAGAACGGCAAATATGCAGAAAATGAAATCTGAAAGAAATTCAAATAAAGGAGGAACACCGATATGAAAGAAAAAACGAAATGGAACGACTATGACGCTCTGCCCCTGATTCTGGATGTTACGGATATTCAGCATATCATGGGCATTTCCAGAGCCAGCGCCTATGAGCTGGTACACACGCCAGGATTCCCGGCAGTCCGCAGCGGCAGGCTGATTAAGGTCAGCAAGCGAGCCTTTTTTGACTGGCTGGGCAATAGCGGAAATCAGAATGAAAACAGAAAAGAAAGGACGGCGTAATCATGAGATTGAGTATCCAGGAAAAGAAAGTGCTGTATGCATTTGCCTGTCCTAATTACCACAACACGGTGACAAGGCTGAAATGGCTGACAGGATTGACGGTTGATCCGCAAACAAAACGCAGGATGTTGGAACTTGCCCGGAAGATGGAAACAGAAATGTCGGAAAGCTGGTATAAAGGCTTTTACCATCATCTCCGCATGGAGATGGACGAATACCGCTGTCTCAAGCGCAGCCTGCGTGTTTTGAAAAATAACACCGATTATGAGGAGGATTTGTATGACGAAGCTGTCTAAGTATGAGAAAGAAACCATCATCAACTGGAACGAGGCGGAGAACCTTGCCAGTATTTACACCTTTAACGCCAACTTGAAACGCAGGCTGGCAGAGTTCAGCCGGAAGTATCCGCTGCTTTGCCGGTTGGAGCGCAGCACGCCGGAAGGTAGTGTGACCTATCTGCTGGATAAGTCCCGGTTGTCGATCCGATTGGTGCCGCCCTACAGTGAGGAACGGAAAGCTGCTGCCAGCGCCTACGCCAGAGAGCATGGCTTTCAGATTGTACAGACAGAAGAAAAAATTGCCTGAAATTGGGGCGATTTACGAAAAAATGCCGGGTCTGCACCCGACATTTTCACAGTCTGTTTATTCAAGAGTAGTAAGTATCCAGTACCATAAAGATTGAGAAATCGCCTGATTCGGAAGCTGTTTTCCGGGTCTGCATGAAAGGAGGGAAAAAGCGATGGGAAATCTGTATGGCTATATCCGTGTCAGCACCAGAGAGCAGAATGAGGATCGGCAGATTCTTGCTCTGAAGGAATTGTCTATCCCGGAGAAAAACTTGTTTATAGATAAGCAGTCCGGCAAGGATTTTGAACGCCCCCAGTATCGGAAAATGGTGCGGAAGCTGAAAAAAGACGATCTGCTCTATATCAAGAGCATCGACCGTCTGGGGCGAAACTATTCTGAAATCCTGGAGCAATGGCGGATTTTAACCAAAGAAAAAGGGATTGACATTGTGGTACTGGATATGCCCCTGTTGGACACACGGCGAGGGAAAGACCTGATGGGCACATTCCTGAGCGATATTGTCCTGCAAGTGCTGTCCTTTGTGGCGGAAAATGAACGCTCCAATATCCGGCAGCGTCAGGCTGAAGGAATCGCCGCCGCCAAAGCAAGGGGTGTCCGTTTCGGAAGACCTCCGAAGCCTTTGCCGGAGAATTTCCATGAGATATATCAACAATGGAAAAACGGAAAAATTACTGGTTTGGAAGCGGCGAAAGCGTGTGGAATGCCAATGTCCACATTTCGCTACCGAGCGGAAATTTACGAAAAAGCCAGGTTATTGTAAACAGGTATTTTTACAGGAATGTGTAC
>CALWLY010000034.1 GCA_944381635.1 uncultured Lachnospiraceae bacterium | reverse complement strand
TAAACCATTAATTTGTTAGCTGAAATATTGAATTTTCAAGGTGCGAAGCCCATTTTAGATATGGGAAGTCTTAGTAATATAACAGTCAAAAATGAGTGCAAATGAATGTGGGGTAAAAATATGATTGAAAATAAACTGGGCATTACAGATTCAACAGAACTGGCAAGAGCAGAAGAAAAAATCAGCAAGCAAAAAGCTATAGAGATGTTTGAAACAGGATTTCTGGAAAAACTGGAACCAGGGACATATAAAAGCCTTGCAGCCATTCATAAATATCTTTTCGATGAAATTTATGATTTTGCCGGTAAGCTTCGCAAAGTGAATCTGTCCAAGGGAAATTTCAGATTTGCGCCTCTGATGTATCTGGAAGCAGCATTACAAAGTATTGATCAAATGCCGCAGTCAACCTTTGATGAGATTATTGAAAAATATGTAGAAATGAATGTTGCACATCCATTCCGGGAAGGAAATGGAAGGAGCACAAGAATATGGCTTGATCTCATGCTGAAAAAGGAAATTGGCTATGTAGTGGATTGGAGTAAGGTGGACAAAGAGGATTACTTGCTTGCCATGGAACGAAGTCCGATTAAAGACATTGAAATTAAGTTTCTATTGAAAAATGCTCTGACAGACAATATTTCTGATCGTGAGATTTATAGGAAAGGCATTGACCATAGTTATTATTATGAAGGTTATTATGTTTTCAAGACCGAAGAACTGACTGAGCAATAAGTGAGGACGATTCTTAAAGGAAGGTTTGGAAAACTTTGATAGAAATAAACGGAGAAAATCAAATGCGATATCTTTCGGTTACTGAAACAGCCAAAAAATGGCATATATCGGAGCGCAGTGTAAGAAATTATTGCATCCAGGGGCGTGTAAACGGTGCGTTCCTTATCGGCAAGATCTGGAATATTCCAGAAAATACTGAAAAACCAGAGCGTTCTAACAAGAGAAAAGAACAGACAACTCTACTGGATATTTTACAGGAGCAGAAGGCAAGTAAATATTCTGGGGGAATTTACCATAAAACGCAGATTGATTTCACATACAATTCAAACCATATGGAAGGCAGTCGTCTGACTTACGAACAAATCAAACATATTTTTGAAACCAATACCATCGGTGTTGAAAATCAAGTTCTTAATGTAGATGATGTGATTGAAACAGCCAATCATTTCTGCTGCATCGATATGATTATCGATCATGCAAAAGCGGTATTATCCGAAAAATTTATCAAAGAACTGCATCTGACTTTGAAAAGGGGAACCAGTGATTACAGAAAAGAATGGTTTGCTGTGGGTGATTATAAAAAGATACCAAATGAAGTAGGAGGCATGGACACCGCACTTCCGGAAGAAGTTTCGGATAAAATGAAAGCTCTGTTGACTGAGTATAACACCAAGGAAGAAAAGAGCTTTGAAGATATCCTGGATTTCCATGTGAGATTTGAGAGAATACACCCGTTCCAGGACGGCAACGGCCGTGTAGGCAGATTGATTATGTTTAAAGAGTGCCTGAAATATAATATTGTTCCGTTTATCATCGAAGACAATTTGAAACGGTTCTATTATCGGGGATTGAAAGAGTGGGACAATGAGAAGGGGTATTTGACGGATACCTGTCTGACAGCACAGGATAAGTATAAGGAGTATTTGGATTATTTTGGGATTGCATACTAAGCAGGAAACGAGGTGCAGTTATGTCGGCAGAAAAGAACTGGCAATTTGAGCTTGAAGAATATATCAAACAGGGCGCTAATTGGCATGCAAAGTGAAATAGATAACATTCTAAAGGGCAAAATTTGCACTTTGAATTGCCCTTTGGATGAACAGGTTATTTTCCAGTTGATTATGGAGAATCTCAATATTACGCAGAAAGAAATAGCAAACAAAATTGGAAAATCAGAACGAACTGTTAAAAACAAAGTCGCTTCGTTATTTCCCAAAGATATCGGAAGTAGTTTTGATGATGGTGGCAACGAGAAAAGATTTGTAGACATCGACGCTACAGCAGGTTTGGTAAACAACTTTCATGGTCAAAAACTCCTTTCAAAAATGAGAGAAAGAAGCGCTTGACTGTTCTACCACACATTTAACAGAGAAGTTAAAACAATTCTTACTGTACGGTTTAATAGAGCTACTTATTTGTGCTTGAAAGATGGAACTTACACTGATTATTATGCTGTCTAAAACGGAAGAAAGTCTTTGCAACTCACCTCTGCGTGCTTTGTAGTATAGCTTCTTTAGCAATTATTTTATCAGCAACGCGGAGGATTGGAAGACTTTCATTACTAGCTGTGCCGCCAACTGAAAGGCGGCGGAATGGAGATTATTATGGAATACTCATTTGATGAATTAGAAAATGCTGATTTGGTAATTGATGCGATATATAAAGGTGGAACAGCACCGAATATGTCAGCAGAACCATTTCATAAGCTTATTCCTAGATGTGAAAATTCCGGTGGTTTTCGTAAGAAACTCCGTGAAGATGGTTCAGGTAAATATGCATACATAGTATTATATACTTCCATGGAAGAGTTGGAATGGCCTGATTATCTTGATGAAGAAACAGGAATATTCCGTTATTATGGTGACAATAGAGAACCAGGGCGCGAACTGACAGATACTAAGAAGCATGGTAACAAAATTCTAGAATTGGTTTTTGGCTTACTTAACGAAGGTATAAAGTTGGAAGATATTCCTCCATTCTTTGTGTTTAAAAAGACTGGAAATGGACGTGACATTCAGTTTCTTGGTCTTGCTGCGCCCGGAAATCCTAAAATTTCGCCGGACAAGGACCTTGTTGCATTCTGGAGAACAGTAAAAGAAAAGCGATTTCAGAACTATGAAGCGTATTTCACAATCTTGAATACAGGAGAAAAACCAATAACAAAACAGTGGATTAATGCTTTGATTTATGACCATAAGAATAGTTGGAAGTATGCTCCGGACGCGTGGAAAAAATTTGTAAAACAAGGCAGAAACGGAATTGATGCATTGAAAGCACCGAGAATATTTAAGGTTCCGTCAAAGTATAATCAGTTGCAGAGCGATGTGGAAGGAAATCGTTGCTTAGATGTGATAAGAACACATTACAAAGACAATCCATATGGATTTGAAGCGTGTGCAACAAATATCATTTCTAAAATGGATTCCCACTTTGTTGATTTTTCACTTACTCGTCCATGGCGTGACGGTGGCAGAGATGCAATTGGGTACTATTCTATCAGTGCGGGTGGTAAAGTGAATTATCCATTGAAAATAGATTGTGCATTGGAGGCTAAATGCTATGCATCTGATATTGCAGTCAGAGTTCGTCAAATGTCCAGGTTGATTTCAAGAATCAGATATCGTCAGTTTGGAATTATGATTACGACTAGTTATGTAGATGGACAAGCATATAAGGAAGTAGTGGAAGATGGGCACCCTATACTTATTGTTACCGCATCTGATATTGCTGGAATACTTCGAAATAATGCCATTGATTCTTCTAATATTGACGATTGGCTTCGTACAATTGACCATTCGACCAATCGTTTAGAAGCATATTATCATCATCTGAATGAATCGCCGAGAAATTGAAATGCCTATGAGTGAAAAGAAAAAAGAACCCAGATTCCACGGCGAAGTTTCAGAAAAAAGTCATAAAAATATGAGTCGTATCCGTGGGAAAGATACAAGTATTGAAGTTACTCTTAGAAAAGCTTTATGGAATAAAGGATATCGATATAGAAAAAATATTAAAGAACTTCCAGGTAGACCAGATATTGCATTGACAAAATATAAGATTGCAATCTTTTGCGATAGTGAATTCTTTCACGGAAAGGATTGGGAAGTTTTAAAGCCAAAACTTGAAAAGGGTAAAAATCCAGATTATTGGATTCCTAAGATTGAACGAAATATGGAACGCGATAGAGAGAAAGACAATGCATTGCTGTTCGCTGGTTGGACAGTCGTTCATTTCTGGGGAAAAGAGATTTTGAAAAACACAGATGAATGTGTGAGAGTCATCGAAGAGATTATTTTTGACATGCAGTTTGGAGCAGAAATATATTCTGAAGATGATTAAGATAATGGTTGATCAATTGACGACCTTGTGATATAATTTGATCATGCTATAGAAAAGAGAGGAAATTTAATGGACAAAACCGTATGTGAACTGTTTGCGGGTGTAGGTGGCTTTCGTTGTGGTTTGAATAACATTAAGACTATTGAAGATACAAAAAGAATAGAAAAGTGGGAAACGGTTTGGTTTAGCCAATGGGAACCCGCTGAAAAGAAGACACAGTATGCGCATGATTGTTATGTATATCGATTTGGCACATGCTTGGATAAAGATGGAAATGATACAACAAATTGGAACATAGAAGAAGTGGATAAAAAGAAAATTCCAGATTTCAATTTGTTAGTAGGTGGTTTTCCATGCCAGGATTATTCTGTGGCTTCAACTTTGTCAACATCTAAAGGACTTGAAGGTAAGAAGGGGATTCTTTGGTGGTCTATCAGGGAAACGGTTGAAGAAAAGCAGCCACCATTTATTTTATTAGAAAATGTTGATAGACTGATAAAATCCCCAGCAAAGCAGCGTGGTAGAGACTTTGGCATTATTCTTGCTTGTTTAAGAGATGAAGGATATACAGTGGAATGGCGAGTTATCAATGCAGCAGAGTATGGTTATCAGCAGAGAAGAAGAAGAACATTTATTTTTGCTTATAAAAATGATACAAGATATAACGCACGAGTCCAAGATTGTGTAGAATATAATCAGAATTCTGAATTGGAAGAAAAAAGAGTAAGCATGGCAAAGCTTCTTTTGGAGGAAGGATTTTTTGCTGAAACATTCCCTGTATATGAGATAGATTCAAAAATGTTACAGATTACAGAATTGCCAGAGGGGATTGGAGAGTTATCTGAAACATTTAGCTTTGGGTTTGAAAATTCCGGTGTTATGAAGGATGGTATAGTTTACACATTTAAAACAACACCAAAATATGACGGTAAGCAGATTACGTTGGGCGATATCATGGAAACGGGAGATGTAGATAAACAATACTTTATTCCTTTGGAAAAACTATATTATACAGACCCAAGTGTTACACATAGCGATGAAACCCATGGTAAGTTGCCAAAAGAAGATAGACAGACATGGCAGTATCTGAAAGGTGCAAAAAAATTAGCAAGAAAAGCTGCAAGCGGTCACGAGTATATTTTCTCTGAAGGGGCAATCCCAATGGTTGATAAATATGATAAACCGGCACGCACAATGTTGACTTCAGAAGGAAGTTTTAGCCGAACAACACATATTGTTCAGGACAAAAAGACAGGAAAAATCAGATTGCTTACAGCATGTGAAACGGAGCGTATTCAGGGATTTCCTACGGACCACACAAAGTATTGCTTAGTAGATGGAAAAGTTGTTGAAATGCCTGTTAAAAAGCGCCGTTTCATGATGGGAAATGCACTTGTGGTAGATTTAATAAGAGATATGGAAAAAACATTATCTAGAATATTTGAGTTTGAATAATTAAGTAGAGCAGGAGCGAATGTTTTTAAGCCTACTCCTGCTCTTTACATATGGCACACTATTTTTTTATGTCAAGTCCTATTACCCATATTGGGGTTTTTATGATAGAGAGATTCTCTTCAATAACATCGATTGCTTTGTCATAAGAAACCGTATTTGAACTTATCAGATTGCTTAATGTATTAGATGCTGTTATGTAGATATAAAAATCAATACCCGGATTGGAGTCAGCATTTAGAAGCCTAAAAAGGTCACGATAAACGAGTGCCCAGTTGCCAAATTGAAATTCTCCTGCAACAGTAAGTTGTTTCTTTTCAACTATGTAATCGGAATTTGCAGGGAGGCTTGATGAGATGGATTGTATTTCTTGTTTCCATTCTTTTTTCTTTAATTTTAGCTTTTTGTGAATGTTTTCAATTTTTGTATCTCCGTTAAGGATGCCCACAGAACCTAAATAATAATTATATAAACGGGCGCGGTTATGTTGTTTATCATATATACTGAAATCGAAGCCCTCTTTTGTTGTATGAAAAAATATTCCATTTTCAACATGAGTTTCACCGTTGATATTGGGAATAGTGTTTATACAATTGCGTAATGCTTTATTGAGGCTTCCAGCTGTAATGCCCTGATATGACGGTTTGTTTTTTGGCTTTCTCGTTATAGTGGTAAGATTACAAGGTACTGAAAGCGCATCAGTAATGGCAGATTCAAGATTTGGCAATGCTTGTAATAGTATTCGCCCATTGTTGAAAAATTTCTGTTGCCCGATAGATAGATTAAATGTTTCGATAGCCATATAAAACGAAACCTCCTTACTGTATTTGCTCTAAAATATAGCTATTATTAATCCAGAAACTCTGGGTGGTCATCCATTGACCGTCCGGAAGAGGATTGGCATCTCTTTCAATATTACCTTTTTCAAATCCGTTATTGAGTTTATAAGCGGATTTTGTAGCATGAGGACGAACGTGTATGATTCGATTATCCTTCTGGCCGAGCAGATTGTTGGAAATGGTTCCGTTCGGTTTGATATCGAATTCTACTCCTGACAGGATTGTATTTTTCACCTGTAGCCAGCCTTCCTGGACTTCACCGTCTAAATCAGTAGCAGGCATATTCCAGAATTTTGCCTTCTGCAATTGATAATGCTCACCATGACGTTTGAAAATAACAAATAAGAATTTTGTTTCACTGAAATAATTATATAGTTCAGAATCTTCCCATTCTTCTTGAATCAAATCCATGAAACGGAACGGTGGAAATGACATGTTTTCACGGATTTTTCCATTTTCTTCTATGCGGATAGTTTTGACAACAATATTGGATTTAGCAAATTCTTCGGCATGGTTCCCCTTGATGCCAAGCATACGATAAGTGAGATCAACCCATTGCGCTTTGTTGTTATTGTAAATGCGGTTGTAATATTCACATAATTTATAATCTGTTTCCCCAACATGCTTTTCGATTTTTTCAATTATGATATCTTCAAAAGAATTCTTTTCCAAAAGAGTAGAATCTTTAATAATTGGTTCATACGGAACAGAATCCTTTAGCACATAGTTATGGAGAACATAGTCCATGTAGCTTCGCTTGAAACAGAAATTACGTTTCTTAGCAGGAATGTGGTCACCGTAATATTGTGGTCGTAAGCTTTTAGCAGCTGTAGCACCTTTTGTAGAAGCACCGAGATACATAGTGTCACCTTCAGATATTTCATGTGCTAAACCGGCTGTGATTTTTGCATTAATTTTATTGTAATCATTGATGATAATCTCTAAATCTGCTTGAGGCGGAGTAAAGAGGTTAACATACAAAATTTTATTGTTCATTCGAGGAATTGTTTTGTCTCTTAAATAATGAACTAATAAGATTAAACGGATTTTATTCCAGACGTGACTCTTATAAAATTCTACTTCAACAGGTTCTTCAAATGAAATATTTGTGATGGATAAACGTTCACCAGCTGTATAACTTCCATTTTTCTTCTGGTCAATACAAGTCTGCTTCAATTCTACGCCAGCTTCTTTAAAGTCGGCTTCCTGGTCTGAATTTGGTTTATATCCAAAATAATATTCTTCCAAAAAATTTCCCAATTGTCCTTTGGCATTTGTATCATTAATGGACTCCTCGGTCAGTTCGTGTAATCTATTATAATAGGCAAGATATTGTTTTTTTACATCTAAGAAAGTCATTCCTTCTAAATCTTTAGCGTAGGAGAGGATGCTTTCTGGTGATGATGAATCATAATCAAATAACATATTTTATCCTCCGTGAAAAGATACTTTGATTATAGCACGAAATGGATTTTAAACCATAGTGCAATTGAAAAAATCCCTTGCTTGCAAGACTGTGACGTAAGGAACCAAAGCAATAACAGTAATTTTCATGGATAAGGGGATTGAAAGTCCATTGCAAGTTCGTGTGGAAGAAAACTATGGAATAAGTTTTCGAACCTCATGGTGAATCTTGCTCTTGAAAGTTTTCGTATCACGCGGTGGAACTTGCTCTGAGATTATTAACAACAGAATAACGAGAAGAAAATCTGAAATGCTTTGATTGACTGACAAAAAAGTTGGTTGATTAAGGCCTTTTTCTTTTTATACATTTTTAATAAAAGATAAAAAATTCAAAAAAGACATCGTTGAAATTAGAGGAATCCGTCCCCACCTGAAAAGTAGGAGAATAAATAATACATGCGGTAAAAGGCTGTACATTTGATGCTGTTATGTTGGTTCTGAACACAGGTGGTAAACTCACTTGTAATGCGATTAATACGAAACCTATAGATTCAGAAGAAATACGAACGTTTTATGTAGCTACAACTCGAACGAGAAAGCTGTTTGTTCTAGCAGTGCTAGATACACTTAAAAAGAAAACATTTGTTAGATTTCCAGAGGAATATTGGGATTATGTTGAATAAGAATATAAAAACTATATTTCCCATAGAAACCAAGCCTCTTTCATGGTATATTAACAGTAAGCTATGGCAGAGGCTTCTCCTATTTCAAGGAGGAAATTTCTGTGAAGACAGAAAGAAGAGACCACAGGAACCGACTTTTAAGAGAAGGGGAGAGCCAATGCAAAGATGATAGATACCGTTACACATACTATGAAAATGGTAAAAATGGTAAACAGAAAGCAATCTACAGTTGGCAACTGGAACCAAAAGACAAACTTCCGTTAGGCAAAAGGGATTGTGTAGCGCTGCGAGTGCAGATTGAAAACTTACAAAAGAAGCTCTGAAAGTAGCTTTACAGTTCTAGATTTGGTAGAATGTTATATCGGTATGAAGACCGGGGCGTAAATCTACGCAGGCTGGTTATAAAACAGTTGTGAATGTTCTAAAGAAAGAAGAGTTCGGAAGTCGTAAAATAAGTGACATTCGTATCTCTGATGCTAAACTGTGGCTGATTCAGATGCAGAAGAGTGGGTGTGGGTATAGTTCTATCCATACAATCCGAGGTGTTCTCCGTCCGGCATTCCAGATGGCAGTTGATGATGATGTGTTGTTGAAGAATCCATTTGAGTTTCAATTGGCAACAGTTATTATCAACGATTCTATTTGCAGAGAAGCGATTACAAAAAAGCAGGAGAGGGCATTACTGAAGTTTGTAAAAGACGACCCGCATTTTTCAAAGTATTACGAGGGTATTTACATCTTATTTAAGACTGGAATGAGAATTTCAGAATTCTGTGGTTTGACGATTCATGATATTGACATGAAAGAGCGAACTACAATCATCAATTGCAGCGACTTTCTGATATGGAATATATCATTGAGCCGACGAAAACAAACTATGGTAAACGAGTGTTGCTGATGACACCGGATGTATATGAGTGCTTTCAAACGATTCTTAAAAATCGCAGGGCTCCGAAGAAGGAACCAATGGTAGGAAAGTATGTTGGATTCTTATATCTGGACAAGAATGGAATGCCGATGGTTCATTACATTGGCAGAAGTATTTTGATTATATCTGTGAAAAATATAATAAGATTTGCAGAGAACAGATACCGAGGGTAACACCACATGTTTGCAGACATACCTATTGTACGAATATGGCATTAGCTGGTATGAATCCTAAGATGTTACAATATCTGATGGGGCATTCTGAAATAGGTGTGACACTGGATGTTTATACTCATATGAGTTTTGAAGATGCAAGAGATGAAATGGAAAAATGTCTATAATTTAAAACAAACTCCATAACCCCTACAAAACAGAGAATAACTGTAATGATACGATTTATCATGTTTATCATGATTTTATCATTAAGCGTATCATGAATGCAGTCCAAATTATAAAAAACTATGCCATTCTATGCCAAATTACCGATTTTCCAATGATACGAAAAAGCCTTTCAAATCAAGGAAAAACCAAGCAAATCAAGGCAAAACATGGCAAAGAAAGGTACGAAAAAATTATGCTAAAAGTTTTATTTATCTGCCACGGCAACATCTGCCGCAGTCCAATGGCAGAATTTTTATTAAAAGACATAGTACAAAAGCGCGGTGTTGCCGATGATTTCTACATCGCCTCTGCAGCTACCAGTACGGAGGAGATTGGAAATCCGGTTCATTACGGCACCAGAAATAAGCTGGCGCAGTATGGGATTTCCACGGCAGGAAAGTATGCGGTTCAGCTTCGCAGGGACGACTATGATAAATATGACTACTTACTGGGAATGGATGAATGGAACATTCGAAATATGCTTCGGATTTTAAAACAGGACCCGGAAAAAAAGGTGCATCGTCTTCTGGATTTTTCGGATAATCCCAGAGATATTGCAGACCCCTGGTATACAGGAAACTTCGATGTGACCTATCAGGATATTATGGAAGGGTTGGAAGCATTTTTAAAGACAATCGGATACTGAGAAATACCGGTTTAGCCCACGGATGTTTCCGTGACAATTCTGATATGACGATACGATTGGCATTCGGGAAAGGAAGCGCTTATGAAGGTTGCAGCAGCGATGGATTCGTTCAAAGGAAGCCTGACTTCACGGGAAGCAGGGGAAATTGTCAGAAAGGCCGTGCAGGATGCGGTGCCGTGCGCCGATGTGACGGTGTGTCCCATAGCGGATGGCGGAGAGGGAACGGTGGACGCCTTTCTTTATGCCAAGAAGCGGGAAGGGAAAGAAGTTTCCAGAGAAAAAATCACGGTGACAGGCCCTCTCGGAAGAACGGTCACTGCGGAGTATGGCTTTGTAGAAGAAGAGAAGCTGGCTGTGATAGAGATGGCGCAGGCAGCGGGTCTTCCTCTTGTTTTGCAGGAGGAAAGAAATCCGGAGAATACCACAAGTTTTGGCGTGGGAGAAATAATTCTGGCGGCTTTGGACAAAGGCTGTCGGAAGGTGATTCTGGGGCTTGGAGGCAGTGCGACCAACGACGGCGGAATGGGAATGCTGCAGGCGCTGGGAGTGCGTTTTCTGGATGAGAGCGGAAAAGAGTGCGGAATGTTCGGAAAGGATATGATGCGCATGGCGGCCATTGATAAAAGCGGAATGGACCCCAGGCTTTCGGACGTAAGTTTTCTGGCAGCCTGCGATGTGAACAATCCTCTCTGTGGAGAAAACGGAAGCTCTGCGGTGTTCGGGCCGCAGAAGGGAGCAGATGCTCCCATGATAAAAAGGATGGATGAAGGGCTTTTCAGATTTGCAGCTCTGGCGGAGAAAGAAACCGGCAGAAAATACAGCCAGCTTCCCGGAAGCGGGGCGGCAGGCGGACTTGGCTTTGCTGTCTTTGCTTTTTTGCATGGAGAAATGGAATCCGGTATCCGCCTTTTGACAAAAATGGGTGGACTGGAAGAACTGTTTCGGGAGGCAGACTGGGTGGTAACCGGAGAGGGAAGTCTGGACGTGCAGACTTCCATGGGAAAAGGTCCGGCAGGGATCGCAGAGCTTGCTGGAAAATGCGGCTGTCCGACTCTGGCTTTTACCGGAAACAGCAGAGACTGCGGTGAGGCTGCCAGTGACCTTTTTGATGGAATTTTTTCTATTGTGCCGGGTCCCTGCACCCTGCAGGAAGCTATGGAAAAAGAAACGGCCCGGCAAAATCTGTACCGAAGCGTTTATCAGGTTTTCCGGCTGCTGCACAGATGCTCGGCGTATGGGTCAGACCCGGGCATCGAATAAAATCTGATCCTCTTTGATGGTAGTCAGCACCCGGATGCGGTCAAGTTCTTCCGGGGAAACTTCCAGAGGATTTTTATCAAGAATCACAAAATCGGCAGATTTTCCTTTTCGGATGCTGCCTTTTTCTTTTTCCTCAAAATACTGGTGAGCCGCGTTTATCGTGACTGCTTTGAGAGAATCAAAAACGGAGACAGACTGCTCGCTGCCAAGGGTGATGCCGTTTCTTGTCCGGCGGTTTACCGCGCACCAGATAGTTTTGAGCATATCCGGTTCTATGACAGGGGAATCCTGATGGAACGTAAAGGGCATGCCAAGTTCCAGTGCCTCTCTGGCAGGACTGATGCGGGAGGCTCTCTTGCGGCCGAAGTTGCGGATGTGGGTATCTCCCCAGTAGTAAGTGTGCGCCACAAAGAAAGAGGGAATAAGGCCAAGAGAGGCTGCTCTTTCAAGCTGGTCTTTTCCAATCAGTTGGGCGTGGACAATGACAGGGCGTATGGAGGCAATGTCATAGCCTTCCTCTTTCAATTTCTGAAAAGCATTCAGATACTGCTCACAGGCGGCGTCGCCGTTGCAGTGAGCCAGAATCTGCAAATTTTCGGTCACAGCTTTCTTGCATAAAGTATAAACTTCTTCGTCGCTTAACGTATTGTAGCCTCGATATCCGTAATTTTCTTTCTCGCTGGCAGAGTCTGAATTGTCCGCGGGATAAGCAGGCATCTTTTCGTTGTCAGAGAAATTTTTATCATTGGATTCCGGAAGGTAAGGCTCTCTCATCCAGGCGGTGCGTCCCTGAGGGGAGCCGTCCAGAAAAATTTTCAGACCGCCTATTTTCAGGTGGTCGTTGTAGGTCTTGATTTCCTCTTTGAATTCCGGCAGAATGCCGTCGGCAGCCTGGGCCATGGGATAGGCCACAAGGTCCAGCTGAAGCAGCTTTTCTTTCTGCAACGCTTTCAGAAAAGGAATCATGGAAGGAACCACCATGCCTTCCTGCACGGTACTGATGCCATAGGAGGCGTAGCGCTTCTGGGCAACGCGAAAGGCTTCCAGGAATTCTTCGAAAGAGGCGGAGGGCAGCTTCTGCAGGTAATCCATAAAAGCATTTTCTTCCAGATAGCCTGTCAGCACTCCGTTCTTCTTTTCGATGGTGCCTCCTGCCGGCGCAGGTGTGTTTTCCGTAATGTGAAAAAGCCGGAGAGCGGCAGAATTGAAAACGCCCATGTGACCGGACTGATGAGAAATCACCAGGGGATTTTCCGGGCTTACCATGTCCAGTTCCTCCTTGGTAGGGTGGCGGTGTTCGTTTAGCTGGTTGTGATCATAGCCTCTTCCGGTCAGGCATTTTCCTTTAGGAATTTTCTTTTCTTGGATATAAGTTTTTATGCGCCCCTGAAGTTCCTGGATGGAAGAACATTCGTCCAGGGAAATCTGCAGAAGAGAGTTGGCGTAGCTGGTGAAATGGCTGTGGGCGTCAAGAAAAGCGGGAAGAAGTGTGTGACCCTGCAAATCAAACAGGTCTGCATCGTTTCCGGCTTCTTTGAGAGCTTGTGAAAGGGGACCGCAGAAGACGATGCGGCCATCCTGTACCAGTACCCCGGCATCTTTAAGACAGACATCGCCGTCCGGTTTTGAGCAATCTTCTTCCATTGTGATAATGGGACCGTTATAGTATAAAGTTTTTTTCATGAATCATCCTCCTGTTTTCTACAGTTTTGACAGCCTTTCTATAAAACAAACAGAAAGACTTTTTTCATTTTTTAAAACGTGCTATACTGGAAAAAATGCAGTTTCCAAACATAGCGTCATACAGGAGGCGTATTGTTCCCCTGTACACCGACGCTGCATCATAAGTATACCATGAACAGGGAAAAATGTCTGTCAAAAGGAGGCTGTATACAGGAACAGGAGGAATTTATGCAGGAGAGATTTGTCCGGAGTGCACTTTTGCTCGGTGAGGAAGGAATAGATAGGCTTGCGGCGGCGAAAGTGGCTGTTTTCGGCGTAGGCGGCGTGGGCGGATATGTGGTTGAGGCGCTGGCCAGAAGCGGCGTGGGAGAATTTTTGCTTGTGGATAAAGACAGAGTGGCGCTTTCCAATATCAATCGTCAGATCATCGCTCTTTCCGACACGGTGGGTAAATTTAAGACCCAGGTGATGAAGGAAAGAATTCTGTCTATCAATCCTGAGGCAAAAGTGGAGACGAGAGAGTGTTTTTATCTTCCCGAAAATGCAGGGGAGTTTGACTTTACAAAGTATGATTATATCGTAGACGCTATCGACACAGTCACAGCTAAAATCGAGCTTGTAATGCAGGCGGATAAGGCGGGAACGCCTATCATAAGCAGTATGGGAGCGGGCAACAAGCTGGATCCGTCCCGGTTTGTAGTGACAGATATTTATAAGACAAGCGTCTGTCCTCTTGCCAGAGTGATGAGAAAAGAGCTGAAGGCCAGGGGGATAAAAAAACTGAAAGTGGTTTATTCCACAGAAGAGGCCAGAAAACCGGCGGAAGAGCTGCTTGCTCCGGAAGAAAGACAAGGACGCCGGAGCGTGCCGGGAAGTCTGGCGTTTGTTCCTTCCGTAGCAGGGCTGATTGCAGCCGGGGAAGTGGTGAGAGATCTGTGCGGCGTCAGGCTGACAGAGGAGAATAAGAGAAAGTAGGCGAAGGCAGGAAAAAGAAAGAAGCTCATAGAGGCGTCGATTTCCGGTTTTTGCCGGCTGCGGGGAGATCCGCGGTCATAGTATACCGATAAGGAGAATGGACATGGTATTTAGTTCAATGATTTTTTTGTGGATTTTTCTGCCGGTTGTGTTTGTGGCGCACAGGCTGTGCGGTAAGAAAATTCCCGTTCAGAATGTGCTGCTGCTGATAGCCAGCCTGATTTTTTATGCGTGGGGCGAGCCGTTTTATATTATTCTGCTGCTTTTATCCATCGCCATAAACTATGCCTTTGGTCTGGCAATGGACAAAGCGGAGAAGAACAGGACGGCCATGAAGGTGGTTCTGGGAGCGGGCATTATCGTAAACCTGGGAATTTTAGGTTATTACAAGTATTTTAATTTTTCTCTGCGGATTTTAAACCGGCTGTTCGGACTGGATTTTGCCATGAGAGATATCGCTTTGCCCATCGGTATTTCTTTCTTTACGTTCCAGGCAATTTCCTATTTATTTGATATTTACAAGGAAAAAGCGCAGCCTCAGAAAAATCTGCTGAAGCTGGCGCTGTATCTGTCATTCTTCCCCAGACTGATATCCGGGCCTATTGCTCAGTATCACACCTGCGTGGAAGAACTTTCGAACCGTACTACTAACTGGGAAAAGACAGCGCAGGGCATCCGGCTTTTCTGTTATGGACTTGGGAAAAAAGTGATTCTAGCCAATACTCTTGGTGCTTGCGTGGATCAGATCTTTGCGCTGGATATCAACAACACCACAAGCGGTATGATCTGGGTGGCGGCCATTTTCTATACCCTCCAGATTTACTATGATTTTTCCGGTTATTCCGATATGGCGATCGGCCTTGGAAAAATGTTCGGATTTACTATTCCCAAAAACTTTGACTATCCTTACCTTTCTGGTTCCATCAGTGAGTTCTGGAGACGGTGGCACATCACACTGGGGGCATGGTTCAGAGAATATCTCTATATTCCCCTTGGCGGCAACCGGAAAGGAAAAGTGAGAAGGATCGTAAATCTGGGCATTGTGTTCCTGGCAACGGGACTTTGGCACGGAGCTACCACAGCCTTTGTATTCTGGGGATTGTGGCATGGATTCTTTAACATCATAGAACGTTTCCGCTTTGGAAAGTGGATGGAGAAGACAAAGGTATTGAAATATGTTTATGCCAATCTGGTTGTCATGCTTGGCTGGGTCATCTTCCGTGTGGCGGATCTGCGTCCGGCGCTCTCTTACATAAAGCGTATGTTTATGCCGTGGGTTTACAACACATCCACCTATTCCATTCTGGAACTTGTCAGTCACAGGGCTGTGTTCTTTGCGGTTTTGGGTGTTCTGGGAGCGGGTATCATTCAGACTATAGTCAAAAAAGTGTGGCCCGGTGTGGAAAAGCTGAAATACGGCGTTCTGGAAATGGTATTCTGTATGCTGATTCTGGCATATTCCACGATGCTGCTGGTAGGAAATACCTATAACGCATTTATCTATTTCGGCTTTTAAAACGGTTGTTTGGACAGGAGGAACTATGAGTAAAAAAATGCAGATAGCCTGGTTTTTGTGCTTTGCATTGCTGCTGATCGGCCCCAGGCTTATATATCCCGCAGTGAAATCGCAGCTGAACCAGGAAAATACGGAAAATCGTGAGCTTGCGGCAAAGCCGGTGCTGAATAAAGATACGTATCGTACATTTCCTGCGGACTTTGAAAGCTATTATAACGACAGGCTGGCGTTTCGCGATCAGCTGATCACCGCAAACAGTATTCTGAATCTGCGGATTTTCAAGGATTCCGCTTCCGACCAGGTGGTGCTTGGAAAGGAAAACTGGCTTTTTTATAAAAACGAGACGGAAAACTGTATCGAAGATTACAAAGGGACAAATCTTTTCACCGACGATCAGCTGGAGCTGATCAAAAACAATCTCCTTCAGGCGGAGGAATACCTTTCCAAGAGGGATATCGAATTTGTTTTGTTTATTCCGCCCAACAAGGAAAATGTATACGGAGAATACATGCCCGATTACATTACAAAGAAAAGCGATACCATAAGGGTGGAACAGTTGGTGGATTACCTTCGGGCAAACACCGATATCCGTGTGGTTTATCCCAAAGAGGAGATGGATGCTTATAAGGATGAATATTCTCTCTATTGGCATTATGATACTCACTGGAATTCTCTGGGCGGCTACATCGGAGCCAAGGCGCTTTTAAAAGAATTGGGCATTGAAGTGCCGGAAGTGGAAGAGCTTACCATTACTCCGGATACTTTTTCCGGCTATGACCTTGCCAATATGATGAAGCTGAAAGATTATTATGTGGAAAATATCGGAGAAGATGTGAATTATCTGGTGTCCGGCTATGACACTCACAACATGCAGACGATTCAGGCGGACGACCCTACAGCGCTGATTTACCAGTCAGATTCGCCGGATGAGAGAAAGCTTTTTATGGTGAGAGATTCTTTTGCGGGAGGAATGGCTCCTGTGCTTGCCTCCAATTTCCGCAGCACTTACATGCCCCACTGGAACGGCTTCTTTGAGCAGTCCCAGATTGAGGAGCAGGATCCGGATATTTTTGTCTATGAGCTTGTAGAGAGAAGATTGGATGTCCTTTTGACCTTTACCTTGACGGAGGGCAATGTGCTTTCTTCTCAGAGCTAAGATTTGTTCAGAAGGATTAAGATTGATTTAACTGCGCCGGAACTCGCCGGGAGTCATGCCGAATTGTTTTTTAAAAGCACGGTTGAAATAGGAAATGTTGTTGTAACCGGCATTGTAGGCGATGGTGAGCACCGGGGAGTCTGATTCCTGAAGTTCTCTGGCGGCCGCGTTTAACCGGCACTGGCTGATAAAACCTGTGCAGGTAGTTCCGGTATATTTTTTAAAAAGGTTCATAAAATGGCAGGAAGAGAATCCAATCTGATCTGCCAGCTGTTCGATGGTAATAACCTCGCGGAAATGTTCCTGGATAAAATCCAGAATCTGCCGGATCTTTTCCTCATTTTCATGTGTTTTTCCGGTGATGTTCTGTGTATAAATATAAGAATTTTGGTAAAGAATGAGGAAAAAGTGAAGAAGCTGTTCTTTGATGGACAATTCAAAGGCAGCGGGCTTTTCCTCCAGAGCCTGTTTGATGGCAAACAGGCTCTTTTTTAATTCTTCGTAACCGGGATCTTCCGGATGTATCACGGCGGGCATACGCACTTCCCCCTTTAAAAGTGGTGTCACATAGCGTACCGTCACCGCATCAGGGATGGAAGAATCGAGAAGAGAAAGGCGAAATACAAATACGTCGGTGACAAAAGGAGATTCGCCGGTCATCTTTCCGGAGTGAAGAAGATTGGGGCCGATCAGGACAATATCCCCTTCTTTTAAAGGGCATACCTGGGAATCGATAATGTATGAGCCCATACCGCCGGATATATAGGTAAACTCCGCCTCTTCATGCCAGTGTGTGCCGAAAAACTGCATATTTTCCGGATAGTGATAATGATAGTGCCGGATGGGCATATGCGCTTCCTGATGGATTACCGATTCTTTCAGTTTGTGGTATTCCTGCTTGTTCATAGTCGACCTCCCGGATTTTTGGAAATTAACAATAAAAATAAATCAAATTTTTTTAATCGTACCACAACAGCGGCGTCGGTGTACAGAGGAGAACAGAATTGTTACGGTAATTTATCCCAGTATCGCGCAGGGGAATCAGAGGAAAGCTATGAGAGAGATTCGTGAAAAATCTTTGGCAAATTGTTATAATTTTGTGATAAAACCAAAAAAAACTAGATTTTTAGCCGGACTGAATGTAAAATAAGGCGGAATGGAAATAACAGGAAACCAATCATCTCAATTTCCGAAACTTTCTTTCGTATTCCCAAAGTGTAACGGTCCGGCAGCGGCAGCAGGAAAGCCGCCGCAAGGGAAGGAGCAGATTTATGACGAAAAAGAAAGCAGTATTTTCCTGTCTGCTTCTTTTTCTGACACTGTTTTTGTGTTCCTGCCGGGAGGCAGAAATGGCGCAGGAATCAGAACAGACTTCGGACGGACAGGAGACGGATACTGGAGAGGTTTTCAAAGAAAGTTATCTGACCGGAGAGGCTGTGCCGGAAAAAGCAGGGAGACAGCGGCCCGTTGCTGTCATGTTAAGCAACAGCAGGGAAGCCTGCCCTCAGTCCGGAATCGGAGACGCTTCTGTGATTTATGAAGCGCCTGTGGAGGGAAGGATCACCCGGCTGATGGGAATTTTTGAAAATTTTGATGCGGCAGAGAAAGTTGGATCCGTGCGCAGCAGCAGAGATTATTTTGTGTACTGCGCCATGGAATTTGACGCTATATACGTTCATTTTGGCCAGGCCACCCCTTATGTGGGGGATTTGATAAACAGCGACAAAGTGGACAACATCAGCGGAGCGGTGGCCGGAATCAGAAGGCCGGCGGAGGAAGCTTTTTATCGGACTGCAGACAGAAAAGCGCCCCATAACGTTTATGTGAGCGGTGATAGCGTAGGCAGAGAGATTGAAAGGTTCGGATACCGGGTTACCTACAACGAGGACCATAAGACAAAATTTGCTTTTGCTCCCAAAGGGCAAAGGGCAGAATACGAAGAGGAAAAAGACGCCATGGCTCTTTACCCGGGAGGGACGGCGAAAAATTTAAAAAACGGATACAGCAAAGTACAGGCTTACTTTGAATATGATCCGGAAACCGGAAAATATTACCGGTATCAGTACGGAGAACCGCAGATCGATGAGCTGGACGGGGAGCCGGTAGCTGTGGACAATGTGATTTTTCAATATGTAGGCGGAGAGGTCCGTGATAAAAACGACTATCTGATCTTCAGTCTTCACGGCGGCTATACCCCGGGGGATGAGAGACGCGTCCAGGTGTTCACCGCCGGAAAGCAGATTGAAGGCACATGGTCTCGTTATGCGGACGAAGATCCGGCCATTTATCGGAATCAGGACGGTGAAGTGATTGAGCTTAACCGGGGAAAGACCTGGATCTGTCTGATCTGGGATGATTATGCGGATGATGTTATAATATTGGAGAAACTTCAGACAAAGGAAAAAAATGCTTGAAGAAATCTTCTGACAGCAAAGCGGAAACGTTTTTTGTGAGGGGCTGTCAACAGAAAAAGCATGGAGGACTAAAAACATGAAACAGGTATGGAACAGTCTGCGGCTGGCATTTTCGATGTATTCGATCATTCCGGCAAGAAAAGTGGAAAAAAACAAGGAGAATATGCAGTATCTTCTCTGTTTTGTTCCCGTTGTGGGCATCGTGATCGCATGGGTGCTGGACAAATGGAGCATGGGTGGAACCTATCTTCTCAACTCTTCTTTTTTGAAGGCGGTTGTGTGCGCCCTCGTCCCCATTATTTTATCGAAAGGTGCTTATCTGGACGGATTTTTCAGAACCGTAGATGCTCTTTGCTCCCATAAATCCCAGGACGGAAAACTGGAAATTTTAAAGGATTCCCACAGCGGTTACTTTGCCATCATCACCTGCATCAGCTATTTTCTGCTGCTGGTTGGACTGTGGAGCGAACTTCCTCTGGATGCCTGGCCGGTAGTTGTGGTTGGCTTTGTAATTTCCAGAGCAATCCACGGACTGACGATCATTCTGTTTCCTCACAGCCAGGAGAGCAAAGGCTCCTCTTTTGTTCCGGAAGGAAAGACTAAGATTATTGTTTCAGCGGTTCTTATGCTGTATTTGGCAGGCAGTGTGATCTGGATGCTGAATCTGAATGTGATGATGGGGCTTTCCTGCCTGGCTGGAACGCTTCTTGCATTCCTTTTCTACTGCTATGTAACCTTCGTACACTTTGGCGGTGTGACAGAAGACATCGCAAGTTTCTTCGTGCAGGTATGCGAGCTTGTGATTCCTTTGGTTGTAATTATCGTGTACCGTATCCCCATCGGACCGGTTGTTTATTAAGAAAAACGAAAAAATGGTGCTGCAAAAATCTTTTTCTGATGTTGCAGCACCATTTTTTATACGCCAGGAAGTTCCTTTCCTGGCGTATAAAAAAGACGCTCCGCCGTGGATGCGCACTCAAAGCACTCAGGCAATCAGAGACTGCCCGGAAAATGGTTGCTGACGCTAGAGATTTATCGGAAACTTAAGACTTCCGAAAGATCCGGCTCCGGTTCCAGCTCATCCATTTTCTCTTTGGCATAGACTGCAGCACCAAGCATACCGGCAGAATCGCCAAGCACAGCGGTGACAATGGTGCACGCTGCATAGGGGATGCGCAGCGCGTGTTTTTCCAGGATGGCTCTGGTGTATTGCAAAAGGCGGTCGCCGGTGTTTGACATACCGCCGCCTACAATGATGATTTCCGGGTTATACAGGCTGAAAACGGCGCAGAGACCGTATCCTAAAAGCTCGCCGGTTTCCTTCATGGTTTCGATGGCGGTGGCATCCCCGGCGTCATAGGCATCGGAGAGCATGGCCGCAGTCACTTTACTTAAATCCCCCTGTACCCAGTCACACACAACGCTTTCGGCGCCGCTTTCTACTTTTTCCCGGAAGGTGCGCAAAATTCCGAGAGCAGACACATACCGGCCAAGACAGCCGGAGCTTCCGCAGCGGCATTCTCTCCCCTCCCGGTACATGTTGATATGACCAATTTCTCCGGCACTTCCCGTAGCACCGTAGATGACTCTTCCATCCACCACAGCAGCGCCGCCAAGTCCCGTTCCCAGTGTGATCATAAGGACATTTTTTCTGTTTTTTCCTGCGCCGAAACGCCATTCTCCGTACAGATTCACTCTGGCGTCATTGTCAATAAAAACAGGGATATGCAGATGATTTTCCATCCAGGCCGCTATGGGCACTTCCTTCCATTTCGGGAAATTCGGGGAAAAACGGGAAATTCCGTTGGGAATGTCCAATATACCCGGTACGCCGATTCCCATACACCGGATATCGGACGTGTCAAGATGAAGCTCATCAAGAAGAGCTGTGATATTTTCATAAATGCGGCTTAAAACATGATCCGAACCATGTTCCACCTGCGTGGGCGTGCGATTCTCCCCCAAAAGCCGAAAATCGCTGGTAAACACAGAAACTTTGATATTCGTTCCGCCCAGATCTACGCCGATATAATACTGCTTCATAATTTTTTCTCCTTGTAAAGGCAGAAAAGAACCTGCCCGAATAAACGGCCCTCACGGCCTGTTTTCAGTACCTTCCGCTATTATAATACGCCCCACCCCAAAGAACAACCTCACACTTGCTATTCTGCACTGATGTGTTAAAATGATACCAGGGTCGAAAAGTCATACGCTTCATGCTTGCATGAAAGCGCATGACCTTGAGACCCGTCAAACATGAGAAAGAAGCCCGAAAGGGCGGATTTCGAATGTTACATGGGATGCGAAAGCATCCCATGGGTATCATGGAAAAGGAAGAAAAGTCATACGCTTCATGCTTGCATGAAAGCGTATGACCTTGAGACCCGCGAAACATGAGAAAGGAGCCCGAAAGGGCGGATTTCGAATGTTGTATGGGATGCGAAGCATCCCATGGGTATCATGGAACAAACCTGGGAGGATAATAGTATGATCTCTGAACAATATAAAAGCATGCTGGGCGGAAAAAGCGTGATTCGCGAACTGTCCGAATTTGCTGCGGCAAGAGGAAAAGAAATAGGATACGAGAATGTTTTTGACTACAGCCTTGGAAACCCGTCCGTGCCGGTCCCCCATACCTTTACGGACACACTGATCAAACTTCTGAAAGAAAAAGACCCTATGGAGCTTCACGGATACAGCCCCAGCCTGGGTATCGCGTCGGTGAAAGAAAAAATCGCGGATTCTTTAAACCGAAGATTTTCCATGAATTACAAACCGGAACATATTTTTCCCACATCCGGTGCGGCGGCGGCTCTGGCCCATGCCTTCCGTGCGGTGACGGCGCCGGGGGATGAAATTCTTACTTTTGCTCCCTTTTTCCCGGAATATCATCCGTATGTGGATCTGACCGGAGCCAAATTAAAGGTGGTCCCTGCGGATACCAACAATTTTCAGATAAATTTTGCAGCCATGGAAGAGCTTTTAACTTCAAAAGTCACGGCAGTGCTGATCAATACGCCGAACAATCCCACCGGAGTGGTCTATTCGGAGGAAACTCTTAAAAAACTGGCTTGTGTGCTTACAGAAAAGGCAGAGCAGTTCGGACATGATATTTTTCTGATTTCCGACGAGCCCTACAGGGAGATTGTGTTTGAAGAAAAGAAGGCGCCTTATGTGTCCCAATATTACCCCAACACGATCGTGTGCTATTCGTTCAGCAAATCTCTTTCTCTTCCGGGAGAGCGTATCGGGTATGTGGCGGTGAATCCGGAGTGCAGGGAGGCTGAGACTATTGTACAGATGTGCGGACAGATTTCCAGAGGGATCGGACACAACTGTCCCTCCTCGCTGATTCAGCTTGGTGTGGCGGAAGTGCTTGACGAAACTTCGGATCTGCAGGTGTACGAGGTGAACCGGAACCTGATTTACGATTGCCTGATCAGGCTGGGATTTACTTGTGTGAAACCGGACGGCACTTTTTACATTTTCCCGAAAGCGCTGGAGGAGGATGCCAAGGAATTCTGTAAAAAAGCTCTGGATTATGACCTGATTCTGGTGCCCGGCGACAGCTTTGGCTGTCCTGGCTATTTCCGTATGGCCTATTGTATTGAAACAGAAAAGGTAATGCGTTCTCTCATTATGCTTGAGAAATTTGTGAAAGAAGTTTACGGCGTAAAAGAATCGGTTTAAGATAAAAGAATGCCAAAAACAAAAGCAGTATAGAGAAGGCGGACAAAGAGTCTGCAGGAGGACAAAAAATGTATCAGGCAGGATTGGTGTTGGAAGGCGGAGGAATGAAGGGCCTTTATACAGCGGGAGTGCTGGACTTTTTCCTGGATATGGGAATAGAATTTTCAAACTGCTACGGCGTATCGGCGGGTGCCTGCCATCTGTGCAGCTTTCTCTCCGGTCAAAGAGGCAGAGCTTTGGCAATTTCCGTTGATTATCTGAATGATAAAAATTATTGCAGCATATATAATTTAATAAAAACAGGGGATTTATTCGGAGTAAAAATGTGTTATGATGATATTCCGAATAAGCTGAACCTGTACGACTATGAAAAATTCAACGCTTATCAGGGAAAAGCCTATGCGGTTGTCACAAATATACGGACAGGAAGGGCAGAGTACCTTCGCCTGAAGGATATGCACAAAGATATTCAGGCGGTGAGAGCCTCCGCGTCTTTGCCGCTGGTATCCCGGAATGTGAAAATTAACGGGGAAGAATACCTGGACGGCGGACTTGCGGATTCCATACCGATTATGCGTTCTATTCTGGACGGCAATCGGAAAAACGTGGTCGTGCTGACAAAAGAAGAAGGGTATCGCAGAAAGCCCTCTTCCCATCTTGAACTGATGAAGCTTTGCTATGCGAAATATCCCAAAGTTTATGAGCTGATGAAAAATCGTCATATTTCCTATAATGAGACGTTGGATTATCTGAAAGCCCAGACAGACAACGGCCAGGCTTTCGTGATCAGACCAAGGAAAAAGAGCAACGTAGGACGAATCGAAAAAAACAGGGACAAACTGCTGACTTTATACCAGGAAGGGTATGAGGATGCAAAAGCCTGTCAGGCAGAATTACTGGCTTATTTGGAACAAAAACAATAATTGGAGGAGAAAAAAGTGACTGAAATTTTAAAAGCAGCCCTTTTTGGTCTGGTAGAAGGTATTACCGAGTGGCTTCCTATCAGCAGCACCGGGCATATGATTTTACTGGACGAATTCGTGAAGCTGAATGTGAGTCAGGAATTCTGGGATATGTTTCTGGTGGTAGTTCAGCTGGGGGCTATTCTGGCAGTCGTTGTATTATTCTGGAACAAAATATTCCCTTTTGATTTTAAAAGCAAAAACATCATCCGCAAGGATGTGTTTACCATGTGGTTTAAAATTATAGCGGCCTGCCTGCCGGCGGCGTTGTATGGCGTTTTGCTGGATGATATCGTAAGCCCGCTTCTGTACAATTACTGGACTGTGGCGATTATGCTGATCGTCTTCGGTATTGCCTTTATTGTGATTGAAAACCGAAACAAGTCAAAAAAGCCGAAGATAAAAACTCTGGACCAGATCACATACAAAACGGCAATGATCATCGGACTGTTTCAGCTGATAGCGGCTGTTCTTCCCGGAACATCACGTTCAGGAGCGACCATTGTTGGCGGACTTCTCATCGGCGTGAGCAGAACAGTGGCAGCGGAATTTACCTTTTTCCTTGCTATTCCGGTCATGTTCGGAGCCAGCCTTCTTAAAATCGTAAAATTCGGTTTTGCATTCAGCAGCCAGGAACTTGTGGTCCTTCTGGTGGGAATGGTTGTGGCATTTGTGGTTTCCATGATTGTGATCCGTTTCCTGATGGGTTATATTAAGAAACATGACTTTAAAGTGTTCGGATGGTACCGCATTATATTAGGTATTATCGTCATCGCTTACTTCCTTGGCAGAACATGGATTTTCGGTGGCTGAGAGGTATCATTTTTCTGGAAAACGTTCTGTTAAAAGGCAGCGATAAATAAAGATAAAAGTATAGGAGGAGACTTCTGCGGAAAACCAAAACGGTAGCCGCAGGGTCTCTTTTTTTATGCGACAGGAAACTTCATTTTCTATCGTATAGAAAAAGACGCTTCGCTTCAAAATATCCATTCTTAAGATTCTGTGAATTCCACTCCACAAAATGCTTTTTATTTGCCGGGGGGACTGGTATACTTTAAGTAAGGATGTCCGCTTGCGGCAGCCCAGGGGAAAGAGAAGGTATACGCATCTTTGAACGAAGGAGGGAATCGTATGGAGGAAAGCAGAAAAGCTGAAAGAGGAGAGCGAAACGGGGGAAACGGAAGCTGGAAAGGAGTGCTCATAGCGCTGATTGCTGCGGCTGCGGCCATCGCCTGTGTGATGATATTTTCCCTAAGCTTGGTAAATTACAAGAAAACATCCGGAGGCGGGGGACTGACTGCCACCGGATCGGCCAGCTGTGATTTTGAATCCGACCTGATTGTGTGGAGAGGCAGTTTTTCTGCCTATGGGGACACCACCTCATCCGCTTATTCTATCATAAAAAACGATGCTCAGGTGGTGAGAGAATATCTGCTTCAAAACGGTGTGACCGAGGATGAACTGGTATTTAGTTCCGTGGATATTTCCAGACGTTATCGCACAGAATATGATCAGAACGGCAATTATATCAGAGATTATCCGGACGGGTATGATCTGTATCAGAGTCTGACTGTCACATCCACAGACATTGACAAGGTGGAACAGATTTCCAGAGATATCACGCAGCTGATAGAGTCAGGGGTTCAGCTTGTGTCCAACGCGCCGGAATATTACTGCACCACATTGGATGAAGTGAAACTGGATCTGATTCAGAAGGCTACGGAAAATGCCAAGCAGAGAATCGATATTATGGCAGAGGGAACGGGAAGTACACCCGGTAAGCTGCTTTCCGCCAGCCTTGGCGTCTTTCAGATCACCGCAAAGAATTCAGGGGCGGGAGAGTATACTTACGACGGAGCCTTTGATACCAGTTCCAGGGAAAAGACAGCGATGATCACAGTGCGGCTGAACTATGAGGCGAAGTAGACAGAAGAGTCTTCACATGGATTTTACATAGATTTTACAAAAAACTCAGAAAGACTTTACAATAGACTGTTAGAATAAACTAGCAAATTTATGGGCTGAAACACAGATTGTCGGGAAAGATAAGAGGAAATTGTAATGAGTATGGAAGATTTGGGGAATTTGTTTCAATTTATCGGCGGCCTGGGCATGTTTCTTTACGGCATGCATATTATGGCGGATGGTCTTCAGCGTTCTGCAGGCGGTAAGATGCAGAAACTTATGGAGTTTCTCACCAGAAACCGTTTGCTGGCTATTCTGGTAGGCGCCGGCGTAACAGCGATTATTCAGAGCTCTTCCGCAACAACAGTTATGGTTGTCGGTTTTGTAAATGCGGGAATGATGACGCTGACTCAGGCGGTGGGAGTTATCATGGGTGCCAACATCGGTACCACCATCACGGCATGGATCGTGTCCATGAGCGAATGGGGAAGTATCTTGAAACCGGAATTCTTTTCTCCGCTTTTGTTGGGAATCGGAGCCTTTCTGCTTCTGTTTTCCAAATCGGAAAAGAAAAATAAAGTAGGGGAAATTCTGGTAGGATTCAGTGTACTGTTTATCGGTCTGTCCTTTATGTCAGGCTCCATTGAACCGTACCGCGATGCACCTATTTTCTCACAGGCATTTGTTGTACTGGGAAGAAATCCGATCCTTGCTATCCTTACAGGTGCCGTGGTAACAGCAATCATTCAGAGTTCTTCCGCATCCGTAGGTATTTTGCAGACACTGGCCATGAACGGTATCGTAACATGGAAATCCGCTGTCTTCATTACCCTTGGACAGAACATCGGAACCTGTGTCACTGCGCTGATTTCCAGCAGCGGAGCCGGAAGAAATGCCAAGAGAGCTTCCATTATTCATCTTTTGTTTAATGTGTGCGGAGCAGTTATTTTCGGTGTTGTCATGTTTGTGGTATTCCTTATCAATCCTGCATGGGGAAATTCCACCGCAAACAGCGTGAATATTTCTATTTTCCACACGGTATTCAACGTGACATGTACTATCATCCTTCTTCCTTTTGCAGACGGTTTGGTAAAATTATCGGGACGTATCCTGCGTGCTGACGACAAAGAGGATGCGTTGGAGGATCCGGTTGCAGAAATGCAGAGAAAGCTGGACAGACGTATTTTAAACAACCCTGCCATTGCTATGGAAGCAATTCAGACAGAGGTTTCCACTATGGCTCAGCTTGCAGAGAAAAATGTTGCGCTGGCTGTGGAAGGCGCTCTTAACGGGGATAAAGAAAAGACAGATCTTGTATTCCTGCAGGAAAAACAGATCAATGAAATGGAAAAAATGCTGACCGCTTTTCTGGTGGAAGTGGACAACCTTTCTCTCACAGAGCATCAGCATGAAAAAATTAAAAATCTGTTCTACACCGTAAGCGACATTGAAAGAGCGGGAGACCATGCGGAGAACATTGCAGAGCTGGCAGAGCAGATGCGCAAAGATAAAATGACTTTCTCCGGAAAAGGTCATTCGGATCTGGAAGCGATTGCGAAAGAAACGATGGATGCTTTCCATCTGGCTGTTCAGGCAAGAAAGTCAGACGATGTGGAAGCGGCAGCCGCTGTGGATGCTCATGAAAAGAACGTGGACTCTCTGGAAAAAGATCTCAGAGAAAAACATATCCGCAGATTATCCAAAGGAAAATGTGAACCGGAAAGCGGCGTGATTTTCCTGGATATTATCAGCAATCTGGAACGCGTGGCAGATCACGCTACAAATATTGCAGGATATGTGGAAAGTGAAAGCAAAGCTGTGTTATGATAAAAGAGCTGGATATGCGTCAGGCTCTGGCGGAAGAAGTACCGTCAGACCCTGGCATATCCGGCTCTTTTGGAATTCATGACGATCAAAAGTCCGCAAGGCGTTTGTCTTGTTTGCGGCAGAAAATGACAAGGATGTTTTGGCTGCTGCGGATGCATAGGAGGATTTATGGCACAGACGGTCTTTATCATTGAAGATGATGAAAATATAAGAAACCTGGTAAAAGTAGCGCTGACAGGATATGGATATGAAGCGGAGGCCTTTGAGACGGCTGAGGAGGCTCTGGAGCGGATGCAGGTGAAAGTTCCGGATATGGCGATCTTCGACCTGATGCTTCCGGGAATTGACGGACTGGAGGCAATCAGCAGGATCCGAAGCACTGACAGTTTAAAGCACCTTCCTGTGATGGTGCTCACGGCAAGAGACAAAGAGTATGACAAGGTGACGGGGCTGGATACCGGGGCTGACGATTATATGACAAAGCCGTTCGGAATTTTGGAGCTGATGGCAAGAATACGTTCTCTGCTGCGCAGAACCGTCAGAGAGAGCGGAGAAGAAAAGAAAGAGAAGGGACGAAAAAAGTACGGAAGTCTTTCCATCGATACAAATACCAGAGAAGTCTTTATGGATTCGTCTCCGGTTGCTCTCACGTTTAAAGAGTACAGCCTGCTTCTATATCTGATTGAAAATAGAAGCAGAGTGGTCAGCAGAGAAGAACTTCTGGACAGACTCTGGGATTACAGCGCGGATATTGAAACAAGGACACTGGATATTCATATACGGACGCTGAGACAGAAGCTGGGAGAGGCCGGAAGCCGGTATATCCGCACAGTGCGCAGTGTGGGATATCGCTTTATGGAGCCGGAGGAAGAATGACATGAAAAAAGCCGTTATTTTTCGATTTTTGGGCATCGTACTGCTGGCTGTAGGAGTCAGCAGTCTGATTTTTTATTATTTTATAGGAAGATATATCCTGGAGGATACGATTTCTTCCATGGAAATGACGATCAGCGTAGTGGATTACTCTTTAGATTATGAAGGCAATCTTCAGGAGCAGCTGGAAGAGCTGGGGCGTGAGGTGATGGAGGAAACGGCAAGGATTACGCTGATTGGACTGGACGGGAAAGTAGAAGCCGACAACAGCGGTGTAGATCCGGAAACTATGGAAAATCATCTGGAAAGAGAAGAGGTGGCTCAGACCATTGAGAAAGGAAGCGGATCAGCCAGAAGATATTCGGAAAGTCAGGAAAAGAAATTTTTGTATGTGGCAAAGCTGACGCAGAACGGCGAATATGTTCTGCGGATGGCCGTGCCCTATACAGGTATGTTTGATTATCTGGGCGATGTGTTTCCGGTTCTTTTAGGCGGAGTCGGTCTGACATTTCTTATCAGCGGGTTTGCCGCAGTGCGCTTCAGCAACACGATCACGCACCCGCTTCTGGAAATATCCGAGGAGCTTGGAAAGGTGAAGTCTGAGGGGCTTCATTTTGATTTCAAACATTATCAGTATCCGGAGCTTAATGTGATCGCAGACACTACCAGAGGGATGGCTGAAGAGATACGGGCTCATATGCAGAGACTGGAGAAGGAGAAAAGAATCCGCCAGGAGTTTTTCAGCAACGCCAGCCATGAGCTGAAAACCCCCATCACTTCCATACGGGGATATGCGGAACTTTTAGAGCAGGATCTGATTCCGGATGAGGGAGTCAGAAAAGATTTTCTTCATCGCATTTTAAAGGAAACCGAACATATGACCAGCGTAATCAATGATATTCTCATGATTTCCAGACTGGAGGCAAAGGAAGCGGAAGTCACTTTTTCCATGGTGAAAATACCGGCTCTTGTGAAAGAACTGTTTGAGTCTATGGAACCTATGGCGGCGGAATATAAAGTGAAGCTGCATCAGGACTGCGAGGACGTGGAACTATACGCCAGTGTTCAGCAGATGAGGGAGCTTCTTTCCAATCTTATAAGCAACGGGATTAAATACAATCATCCGGAAGGAAATGTTTGGGTGGAAGCGGAAAAGGACGGGGAGTATGTGCGCATCTACGTAAGAGATGACGGATGCGGTATTTCAAAAGAAGAACAGGCAAGGATATTTGAGCGTTTTTATCGCGTGGATAAAGGACGAAGCAGAAAAATGGGAGGAACCGGTCTGGGACTTTCTATCGTAAAACATATCGTGGAATATTATAATGGAGAGATCACTTTGAGAAGCTGTCCGGGAAAAGGAAGCGAATTTATCGTACTTTTGCCGGTGAAAATTTGACAAGATAAGTTTTTGGGAGTAAACTGGTAACGATTCAGGTATAGTTGACTGACGGGATTTGCTTCATAGGATACCTGGTATTTCAGGAGAAGTTTGAAATTTTCTTGAAAGGATGACTGTTCATGAGTATGTCTGCCGTACATCCTGGCGGATATTCTCGAGGGATTTATGCCGATTTTTCATCGATATTCAGAAACGAAACACGGCATAGGGAAAGATGTGGAGGAGAATTTTATGAAACAGACCAAAACAACAGAGACCAAAGTGACAAAAGCAGCAGCAAAGACAACCGAAGCGGCTGTAAAGGAAGCAGCACCTGCAAAAGAGGAAGTGAAGGCAGCACCTGCAGAAACAGTGAAAGCAGAGCCTGTAAAAGAGGAAAAGAAAGCTCCTGCAAAGAAGACTGCAGCAAAAACAACCGCCAAGACAACAGCAAAGAAAGAGACAGCGAAAGCTCCTGCAAAAAAAGCACCTGCCAAAAAGACAGCAGCACCGGCAGAAGTAAAAGAGGAAGTCAAAGCCCAGGTATGTGTTCAGTACGCAGGAAAATCTTATACAACAGAAGATCTGGTCAAAATTGCAAAAGATGTATGGCAGTATGACCTTGGAAAAGCAGCAGAAGATTTCAAAAGTGTGGAGCTTTATGTGAAACCGGAAGAAAACGTTGTTTACTACGTGATCAACGGAGAGATAAGCGGAAACTACGCAATCTGATAACTAAGGAGAGCAGAAACGTTTCCTGAATAAAAAGAACCTGAAAGTCAAAACGGCTTTCAGGTTTTTTTAGAATTTATTTATAAATATTTTTTGCCAAGACAGTTGACAATAGGAAGCAGTAGTGCTATCTTAAACATCAGAAGATGTTAGCACTCCAATAGATTGAGTGCTAATAACGAAAGGAAGAGGTGAAGGGAAATGGAACTGGATGAGAGAAAGAAAAAAATTCTGTATGCAATCATCCAGAATTATCTGGAAACCGGTGAACCGGTGGGAAGCAGGACCATTTCCAAATATACGGATTTGAATTTGAGTTCCGCAACGATAAGGAATGAGATGTCAGATCTGGAAGAACTTGGATATATTATCCAGCCTCACACCTCGGCCGGAAGAATTCCTTCCGATAAAGGTTATCGTTTTTATGTGGATACGATGCTTACCGAGAAGGAACGGGAAGTGGAAGAGTTAAAAGGACTTCTCCTTGAAAAAGATGAGAAGATGGATACTCTCTTAAAGAGAGTGGCCAGAGTGCTCGCCACCAACACCAATTATGCGGCAATGATTTCATCGCCGCAGTATCACCGCAACAAGCTGAAATTCATTCAGCTCTCCCGCATTGATGCCCGCCAGCTTCTGGCTGTCATCGTAGTGGAAGGCAATGTGATTAAAAACAGTGTCATAAATGTGGAAGATGCGTTGGATGATGAAACGATACTGAAGCTGAACATCCTGCTGAACACTCACCTGAACGGGCTTACGATGGAAGAGATCAACCTGGGAATGATATCTGCCATGAAACAACAGGCAGGTATTCACAGTGAAGTAATAGCAGATGTGATTGACGCGGTGGCAGAAGCCATAAAGGCAGATGAAGACCTGGAGATTTATACCAGCGGAGCAAACAACATCTTCCGCTATCCGGAACTGACAGATAATAAGGAAAGAGCCAGTGAGCTGATCACGACTTTCGAAGAAAAGCAGATGCTTGGCGAGCTGGTGCAGGAAACCCTGGCAGATGAGAACAATACCGGAATTCAGGTGTATATCGGAGATGAGGCTCCGGTGGAAGGCATGAAAGACTGCAGCGTGGTCACCGCAACCTATGAACTTGGTGAAGGCATGAAAGGAACGATTGGAATTATCGGACCGAAGCGAATGGATTATGAGAAGGTTGTAGCTACCTTGAAGACGCTGATGAACCAGTTGGATACATTGTATAAGAAATAACAGGAAGGATGACAAAAGTGGCAGATAAAGAAAATTTGAGAGAAGAGGAAATGGAAAACAGCGCTGAACCTATCGCAGGAGAAGAGGAAAGCGATGTGAACCCGGAAGCTCTCGAAGAAGAATGGGAAGCGGACGGGGAGGAGCAGGAGGAAGCTTCTGATAATTCAGAAGAAGAACCTGCGAAAGAAGGATTTTTCAAGAAGAAAAAGAAAGATAAAGAAAAAGAAGCCTACAAGCAGAAGATTGACGAGCTGGAAGACAGAGTAAAACGTCAGATGGCAGAATTTGATAACTTCCGTAAGAGAACGGAAAAAGAAAAATCAGCCATGTTTGAGACGGGAGCAAAAAGTGTGATCGAAAAGATCCTGCCGGTGGTAGACAACTTTGAAAGAGGACTCGCTTCGGTCCCCGAAGAAGAAAAGGACAGTCCTTTTGCCGAGGGCATGAACATGATTTACAAACAGCTCATGACCGAGCTTGACAATCTTGGAGTAAAGCCCATTGAAGCGGTGGGAACAGAGTTTAACCCGGACTTCCACAACGCGGTAATGCAGGTGGAAAGTGAGGAGTTTGAATCCGGAATTGTGGCGCAGGAGCTGCAGAAAGGATACACTTATAGAGACAGCGTGGTAAGGCACAGTATGGTAGCAGTTGTTCAGTAGATGAAATTCATCCTGACATAGATTTTATATGGAACAAAAAATATTTTCAAACAAGCTTTTTATAAGCAGGAGGAGAAAATTATGAGTAAGATCATTGGTATTGACTTAGGTACAACAAACAGCTGTGTAGCAGTTATGGAAGGCGGTAAACCTACCGTTATCGCTAACGCAGAAGGCGCAAGAACAACACCTTCCGTTGTAGCATTCACAAAGACAGGAGAAAGACTGGTTGGTGAACCTGCAAAACGTCAGGCAGTAACTAACGCAGAAAAAACAATTTCTTCTATCAAAAGACATATGGGAAGCGACTACAAAGTTGCAATCGATGACAAGAAATATTCACCTCAGGAAATTTCTGCTATGGTTCTGCAGAAACTGAAAGCAGACGCAGAAAACTATCTGGGAGAAAAAGTAACAGAAGCCGTTATCACAGTACCGGCATATTTCAACGATGCTCAGCGTCAGGCAACAAAAGATGCCGGCAAAATTGCAGGCCTGGATGTAAAACGTATCATCAACGAGCCTACAGCAGCAGCTCTGGCATACGGCCTTGACAATGAAAAAGAGCAGAAGATCATGGT
>CALWLY010000033.1 GCA_944381635.1 uncultured Lachnospiraceae bacterium | reverse complement strand
AGCTTAAGCAACAAGATGGATAATTCCTTACTGGCTGTAAGGGATATTAACCATAAATACATTGTAGTAGAAAGGAGGAAACGAATCCACGTTTTGTGGCGGACTGAGGGGGAGCGCCCTGAGTCTTGTATTACAGCGATGGGAAGCCGTGTTCCGGCGTGAGAGGAAGCCAGTAAGCTTCGACCGACCTTCCATACAGTTTCCTGGGGAAACTGTACCCATTTTCAGGAAGCGTCGCTGTATTCAGCCGTTTCCGATTTATTTCAAAGGAGAAGAACAATGAAAAGAACAAATACAAAAAAAATTGCACTCACAAGTGTGTTTTGCGCAATCGCTGTTGTGGGCAGCTTATTTTCCTTTCCGGTGTTTGGCAGCAAATGCTCTCCGGTGCAGCATATGGTGAACATTCTCTGCGCGGTATTGCTTGGTCCGGGATACGGTCTGGCAGCCGCTTTTGGGGCGTCCCTGTTCCGCAATTTGCTGGGATTGGGAAGCCTGATGGCTTTTCCGGGAAGTATGTTTGGCGCTTTGCTGTGCGGACTTGTCTATTGGAAAACAAAAAATATTCTGGCAACTTTAATCGGTGAGGTGTTTGGTACTTCCGTTCTGGGCGGATTGTGTGCTTATCCTGTAGCTATTTTTCTGATGGGACAAAGTGCTGCAGGGATTGCCTTTTATGCCTATATCGTTCCGTTTTTGATTTCTACAGCGGCGGGAGCTATCATTTCGGCCGTGATCATTTACAGCTTGAAAAAATCCAATATCCTGCACAGAATGCAGGAAAGTTTAAACCGATAAGGGAGGTGCGGTTATGTTTGCTGCTATTTTGGAAAACGTCAGAAAAACCTGTCCTTTGATTCATAACATAACAAATTATGTTACGGTCAACGATTGTGCCAATATTGTACTTGCCTGCGGGGCGTCGCCGATCATGGCGGATGATAAGGAGGAAGTGGAAGAAATCACCACGATCTGTTCCGGCTTGAACATCAATATCGGCACTCTCAACAGCCGGACCATTGCTTCTATGCTGCTTGCCGGGAAAAAAGCCAATGCGCTGAATCATCCGGTAATCCTGGATCCGGTAGGAGCCGGTGCATCCAGGCTGCGGACAGAAACCGCTTATCAATTGCTGGAGGAAGTAAAGTTCGCTGTCATTCGGGGCAATATTTCGGAGATCAAAACGCTTGCATCAGGCAGCGGTACCACGAAAGGCGTGGATGCAGACGTGGCAGATAAGGCAACCGAGGAAAATCTGGATGAGGTGGTTGCTTTTGCAAAAGCCTTTGCCGAAAAAACCGGGGCTGTAGTGGCCATTACCGGCGCCATTGACATTGTTGCGGATAAGGAAAAAGCCTACTGTATACGCAATGGTCATCCGATGATGTCCTCCATTACCGGCACCGGCTGTCAGCTGTCCGCGATGACCGCCGCTTTTGTTACCGCCAATCCGGATCATCCTCTGGAAGCAGCGGCAGCCGCTGTGTGCGCTATGGGGCTTGCCGGTGAGATTGCCCATGAAAGGCTTACTCCTTTGGACGGCAATTCCACGTACAGAAACTATATTATTGATGCGATTTATCATCTCAGCCCCGAACAGTTGGAGAAAGGTGCAAACTATGAAATGCGATAAAAAACATATGCTGCTTTATGCGGTGACAGACAGAGCCTGGGTGGGAAAGCAAAGTCTGTATGAGCAGGTGGAATCCGCTTTGAAAGGCGGTGCGACCTGCGTTCAGTTAAGGGAAAAGGAACTCGATGATGCAAAGTTTCTTGAGGAAGCCATGGAAATCGGTTCGTTATGCAAGCGATACGGCGTTCCTTTTTTCATCAATGACAATGTGGATGTGGCGATCAAATGCAAAGCAGACGGAATCCATGTGGGACAGGAAGATATGGAAGCTTCTCAGGTGCGCAAGCGGGTAGGAGAAGATATGATGATCGGCGTTTCGGTTCACTCTGTGGAAGAAGCGCTGGAAGCGGTGAAAAACGGCGCGGACTGTCTGGGCGTTGGGGCAGTGTTTTCTACCTCCACAAAAGCAGATGCGGACGTTCTTTCCCATGATGTGCTTAAAAGTATTTGCCACGCTGTCGATATTCCGGTTGTGGCGATCGGCGGAATCAGCAAATCCAACATCATGCAGCTTTCCGGCACCGGCGTGGATGGTGTGGCGCTGGTCAGCGCCATCTTTGCCGCAGAAGATATTGAAGAGGAATGCCGGCAGCTTCGGAAATTGTCGGAAGAGATGGTGAAGGCATGAAAATAAAAGGAGCTATTTTTGACTTCGACGGCACGCTGTTTGATTCCATGTTTATTTGGGATACGCTGGGAGAAGATTATCTTCGCTCCATAGGCAAAGAGCCGGGGGCTTTTATAGGTGAAAAAATTAAAACCATGAGCCTGTATCAGGCTGCCTGTTATTTTAAGGATGAGTATGACATTGCGTTGTCTGCGGAAGAAATTGTTCGCAGCATCAATCAGAGAATCGAACATTTTTATATCCATGAGGTTCAGCCAAAACCTGGTGTGATCAGTTTTTTAAAGGAATTAAGGCAGGCGGGAGTTTCCCTGTGCGTTGCCACAGCAACGGATCGTTACCAGATTGAGGCTGCCCTGAAACGATGCGGTATGGATGAACTGTTTTTGGAAGTATTCACTTGCGGTGAAGTAGGGCATGGCAAAGATGAACCGGTCATCTACCGCAAAGCCATGGAATTTCTGAACACGGACCGCAGCAATACTGTCATTTTTGAAGACGCGTACCATGCTGTTGAAACGGCGAAAAACGACGGTTTTCACATAGTTTCCGTATTCGATAAAAGCGAAAGCCGACAGGAAGAACTTCGCCAAATGTGCGACTGTTATCTTCCGGATTTTTTACATACCGATTCTTTTTGGAAGTTTGCGTCGGCAACTTAAGCCGATGGCTTCAAGCGGCAGACCGGGGGCACCACTTTCTGTCGCTCAATAAAAATAGTGCTGAAAACGAAAGGAGACAAACATATGAAAACAGCATTATCAATCGCTGGCAGTGACTGCAGCGGAGGCGCCGGTATTCAGGCCGATCTGAAAACGATGACCATGAATGGGATCTATGCCATGAGTGCGATTACCGCGCTGACTGCACAGAATACCACCGGCGTAACCGGAATCATGGAGGCAACTCCCGATTTCCTGAAACAGCAAATCGACATGATTTTTACAGACATTCGACCGGATGCGGTGAAAATCGGCATGGTTTCCAGCTCTGCGCTGATAGAAACGATTGCCGAAAGTCTTTGTCAGTATCAGGCGGAAAATATAGTGGTGGATCCTGTGATGGTTGCTACTTCCGGTTCCAGTTTGATGGAATCCGATGCGGTTGTAACCTTAAAGAAGGAATTGCTGCCGCTGGCTGCAGTGGTTACACCTAACATTCCGGAAGCGGAGGTACTTTCGGGAATGAAGATTCAAAATGAGGAAGAAATGACCATTGCCGCAAAAAAAATCGGAGATACTTATGGATGCGCAGTTTTGCTTAAGGGCGGTCACAGCGTCAACGATGCCAATGATCTGCTCTACGCAGACGGAAAACTCAAGTGGTTTTACGGAAAGCGTATCAACAATCCCAATACCCATGGAACCGGCTGTACTCTTTCTTCTGCCATCGCTTCCAATCTGGCAAAAGGCTATGATCTGGAGACAGCAGTACAGAGAGCAAAAGAGTATATTTCCGGCGCACTTGCTGCGATGCTGGATTTGGGAAAAGGCAGCGGTCCGATGAACCATGCCTTTGCTTTACAGGGAGAATTTGCGAAGGAGGCAGACGTATGAATACAGCAGACAGATTATTAAATGCAGCGGCAGAAATTTGGGAGGTCTACAACGAACATCCTTTTGTGAAAGGGATTCAGGACGGTACTCTTGATAAAGAAAAATTCCGTTTTTATATCATTCAGGACTATTTGTATCTGGAAGATTATGCAAAAACCTTTGCGGTTGGCGTTGCGAAGGCAAAAAGTATCGAAATTGCAAAACTGTTTTCAAAGTACATCGACGTTATGAACGGAGAACTGAACATACACAGCGGTTATATGGGAAAATTTGGTGTCACACAGGAGGAAGTGGACGCCACACCCCGCTCTCTGGACAATCTTTCCTACACATCCTATATGCTTCGTGTTGCCTACGAGGAAGGAGAAGCAGAAATTCTTGCAGCTATCCTTTCCTGTGCCTACAGCTATGAAGTGATTGCCAGAAAAATCATTCAGAATAATCCGGCCTCGGTCAATGATCCCTTTTATGGCCCATGGATACAGGGATACGCTTCCGAGGAGTACGCGGAAGAAAACGTGGTGCTGCTTGAGACGCTGAACCGCCTGACTGAGAACTACACACAGAGTCAGCTGCAGCATTTGACAGATATTTTTGTGGCATGTTCCCGATATGAATTAAACTTCTGGGAAATGTCCTGGAACAGGAAAATGTAAAGTAAGTATGATAGAAAACGCTGTGACTTTCATCTTTGGGTAAGATAAAAGATGAAAATTACAGCGTTTTCATATTTAAACAGAAAGCCTTTTTTATACGACGGTAAATTTTATTTCCTGTCATATAAAAAAATGATAAGATAAACATGACATACTATTGTCGTATTTTATTTGTTAAAATAAAGGCAGGAAATTCAGATGAAAACAGATCGGTTGATTGGCATACTATCCGTTCTTTTGCAGCAGGAAAAGATTACGGCGCCGGAACTTGCGGAGAAATTCGAGGTTTCCAGAAGAACAATAAATCGGGATATCGAAGCATTGTGCAGAGCCGGGATACCAATCTGCACCATTCAGGGAGCAGGAGGCGGTATCCGCATAATGGAAGGTTATCGTATGGACCGGACGCTTCTTACTTCAAAGGATATGCAGATGATCCTGGCTGGTTTGCGAAGCCTGGACAGCGTCAGCGGCAGCAGGTATTACGGGCAGTTGATGGAAAAGCTGAAACCGGGTGCGGCCAACTTTGTCAGCGGCCGGGACAGTATCCTGATTGATTTGTCTTCCTGGTATAAAGAATCTTTAGCTCCGAAAATATCTCTGATTCAGGATGCGGCAGAGGAAAGAAAACTGTTGACCTTTCAATACTATGCCCCCGGCGGTGACAGTATCCGCAGGATAGAGCCTTATTATCTGATTTTTAAATGGTCCAGCTGGTATGTGTGGGGCTGGTGCCTGAAAAGAGAGGATTTCCGTATGTTCAAACTGAACCGGATGGAGTGTCTGAAAAAAACGGAAGAAACTTTTGTTCCCAGGCAGATACCAATGCCGGATCTTTCCAATGAGAGGATTTTCCCGGCGAATATCCGGGTAAAAGCACTTTTTGAATCGGATGCAAAATGGAGGCTGGTGGAAGAATTTGGTCCTTATTGTTTTCAAGAGCAGAAAGATGGACGCCTGCTGTTCGAGATGGATTATAGCGATGAGGATTCTTTGCTGGGATGGCTGCTTACTTTCGGGGAAAAGGCAGAGGTGCTGGAGCCGGATACAGTAAGGGAAAGACTTTTGAAAACAGCAGAAAGAATTGCAGCTATTTACCGAAAGGAAAACAATGTAAATAAAGAAAGATAAGACAGGGGAGGGAGAATCATGGCTCAAAAGGAGTTGGCGCTTTATGTGGCGGAACAGCTGGCACCGCTGGGAGAGATCCGATACATTCCTATGATGGGAGGCTGGCTGTTTTATTATCGGGAGAAGCTGATCGGAGGAATATACGGAGACGGGTTTGCCGTAAAAGACACACCTGCTTCCAGAAGGTTCATGCCGGACTGTCGGGAAGAGGTATGGGAGAATACTCCAACAGCCTTGCTTCCCTGCACCATTTTGGAAGACAGGGAGAACTTGTGCCGGATGGTAAGAGAGATGTATCCGGAACTTCCGGAGCCGAAGACAAAGAAACCCAGAAAAAGAAGGAGGTCGTCAGATGGCGTTTGATTATAAAACAGCGAGAAAGAGGGGAAGCAAACAGTGCATTTTGTGGATGCAAAGGGAATTTTGTCAGCAGGCAACGGAATGAATCTTTATCGCGGATGCACGCATGGCTGTATTTATTGTGACAGCCGCAGCAAGTGCTATGGTTTTGAACATGCTTTTGAGGACATTGAAGTTAAGCAGAATGCACCGGTACTGCTGGAACAAAAGCTTCGGTCCAAACGAAAAAAATGTATGATCGGAACCGGCGCTATGTGCGATCCTTATATGCACTGCGAGGAAAATCTGATGCTGACCAGACGATGTATGGAACTAATAGAGCAGTACGGGTTTGGAATAGCGGTACAGACCAAGTCGGACCGTATTTTGCGGGATCTGGAGCTTTTGCGCAGCATTAACGAAAAGTCCAAAGCGGTTGTACAGATGACACTGACCACATACGATGACAGTCTTTGCCGTATTGTGGAACCTCATGTCTGTGTTACAAGCAGCCGGGTTAAGGTTTTAAAAGCCATGAGGGAGGCGGGAATCCCGACGATTGTCTGGCTGACACCGCTGCTTCCCTTTATCAACGATACGCGGGAGAATCTGGACGGCATATTAAATGACTGTCTGGAGGCAGGAGTGAAAGGAATTCTCAACATGGGAATGGGCGTTACTCTGCGGGAAGGCAACAGAGAATATTTTTACCAGGCGTTGGACAGACATTTCCCGGGATTGAAAAAGGAATACCAGAGCAGATATGGGTATGCCTATGAAGTTTTAAGCCCCAATCACCGAATGCTTACGCAAAGATTTGAAGATACCTGTCAGCGAGCCGGGATTTTATATAAAGCGGAAGATATTTTTGCTTATCTGAAAGAATTTCCGGAGGAAAAAGGATATGAGCAGATGAGTTTATTTGTATAAAAGGATGTTGCATAGAAAGTTACTGAAAAAAAGAAAATTGTGGTTTCCACAAGAACGATAAATCGGGAGAACGAACCGGGATAAGGTTTTGCGCGCCATGAAAGTGGCAGGAATACCAGAACAGAAAAAATGTGTGATAAATTTTCATTGGTTATATTTATGAAAATTTATCACACATTTTACTTTGAGCTGATAGAGGAATTTACATTGCGTTTCTATAATGAGATTGTACAAAAAAATAAGAGACAATCATTTAGGAGGATCATGATATGACAACGACTCAAAAACAGTCATCGACGCAATCACAAAAGCTGATGGTATTTGTGCTGACCATGGCACTTTACGGACTGGCAACTTTGTTTACAGAGCTGATTCCAAAGTTTCAGGTGGGAATTGTGGAATTTTCTGTAGAGTATTTCCTTTTTATTCCGCTTACACTGGCAATGCTGTTTGACCCTATGTCTGCTGCATTGGGGGCTGCTACCGGTGAACTGGTATTCAGCGAAATCATGCTGGGACAGTTTGGCGGTTTGGGCGAGCTGGAAAAATTCATTACTGTGACTATTGGCATTTATATTGCCGGCCGCATGGTACGTAATCCGAAAAATCGTACCATGGTAGGCATAGCTGCTTTCGGCGGAGCCGCTATACAGCTTTTCCTTGGTACGGTTGTAGATATACTCAAAGTACAGTTTGCCGTTCAGGACTTCGAGGCTGTGGCAGGTTTGCCGGAGAGTGTTTTTTCCACAGAAGGATTTGCTTTCCTTAACGATCTGCTGTTTTCAGGCATTCTGTTTTGCCTGCTTCCTACCCTTTATCTGGTACCTAAGCTTTATGGAAAGATTGAGCCGCTGTTAGGTATGCAGCCTCGCACGGAGAAAACTTTCCTTGGAAAAATTGGTCTGAAAGCTATTTTGGGCTGCATTGCTGCATTTATTGTGGCTGTTGGAGCTGAATTTATGGCGGAAAGCGGTTTATCTATCATTGACTGGGAAGCTGAATGGGCAGAAAGCTCAACGGCTTTAGCTATAGGAATGGTAGTCGCTGCTGTGGTTGTTGTGGCTGTAGTATGGGTCATGAGAATGCAGGCATCAAAAATATCTGTGGAAAAGAAAGCGTAAAGTTTATGAATGTAATAGAAATAGATCATTTGACCTATTCCTATCCGGGCGCATCAGAGCCAACTTTGAAAGATGTTTCGATTCAGATTGAAAAAGGGGACTTTCTGGCAATCGTTGGAAACAACGGCTGCGGAAAGTCTACTCTTTGTAAAACGCTTAACGGGCTGATTCCCCAGTTTATCAGCGGTGATTTTGAGGGAACTGTTCTTGCCTGCGGACTGGATACAAAACAGACGGATGTTGGCGTACTGGCGCAAAAGGTAGGATATGTTTATCAGGATTTTGAAAACCAAATTATTCGGCCTACTGTTTTGGACGATGCGTCCTATGCCTGCTTAAATTATGCAATGCCGGATTATCTGGAGCGTGGGAAAAAAGCGTTGGAACAGTGCGGTCTGATGGGAAGGGAAAACGATTATATCTGGCAGCTCTCAGGAGGTCAGACCCATTTGCTGGCATTGGCAGGAGCAGTTTCTCTCCAGCCTGAGGTGTTGATTCTGGATGAACCTATTGCACAGCTGGATCCTATGCATGCGGACAGAATTTATGGAGTACTGAAGGAGTTAAATGAGAAACACGGAAAAACCATTATTGTGATCGAACACCATACAGAATATATAGCAGATTACTGCAAGCATGTTACTTTGATGAAGGATGGCAAAATTCAATGGACGTTGCCTGCTGATGCATCTTTGCGCCGTGTGGAAGAACTGCAGGCCTGCAATATTTTTCCGCCTCAGGTGACGATTGCAGCGCACCGGATGCAGGAGAAGGAACAGCTTGCCGAAAATATTTCTTTACCCACGACAGTGGAGGAGGGAAAAGCCTTTTTTGTTCCCAAACCCGGCAGGAGAGCAGTTGCCGCGGGCGTTCACGATGATCAGCGGGAGGTTGTGGCAGAGTTTTGCGATGTGGGCATTGCATACCGCAGTGTGAAAGGAAATCCCCATGTAGTATTTTCAGGACTTGATCTGAAAATACGAAAGGGAGATAACATTGCACTGATCGGTTCCAATGGAGCAGGAAAGTCTACGCTGATGAAAATGCTGGTAGGATTGTTAAAACCTGCCTCCGGAGAGGTTCTGGTGAACGGGCACAGTATTCGTTCACTGAAAACGGAAGTTTTATCCAGAAAAATTTCCATGGTGTATCAGAACCCGGAGGACATGTTCATTAAGGACTCCATAGCCGGAGATATTGCCTATGCCATGGAGGTGCGGGGCATTCCGGAAAGCGGCAGACGGACGCAGGAATTGCTGCAACGTTTCAGACTGACAGAGCTTGGAGAACGTGATGGAAGGCTTTTATCGGGAGGTCAGATGCGTCGTGCGAGCCTTGCAATCGGAATTGCTTTAAATCCTGAAATTTTATTGTTGGATGAGCCTACTGCCAATCTGGATATTGCTACCAGAAAAGAAATTATTCGTACGCTGGAAGAGATGAAATCCATTACAGAGACAGTGGTGATTGCAACCCATGATATGCAGCTTGTCTGTGAATGGGCCGATCGGATTATTGTTTTGTCGGAAGGAAAAGTTGCTGCAGATGGCGGCAGGGACGAGATTTTCAGCAATCAGGAGGTTGTGAAAAAAGCAGGAATTCGCCCTCCGGAGATTTTTTCCATGGGAAAAGCACTCTGTCCGGAAGCACTCTGCTATACCATCGATGATTTCCTGAATCAGTTTGAAAGGAGGACAAATGCGAATGAAAACAGTTGATAAACTTTCAGAGAATATTTTGGATAAGTTATCCATTGATTTCCTGCGCAATCAGGTATTAAAGAATGCCTATGGAAATGATGACACGGTTATTGCCGGTATGGATCCCAGAATTTTGCTGGTATGGTATCTCTTTTTCGGATTAGTGCCGTGGTTTGTCAATGATGTCCCATTTTTAATAGGATGTTTTCTGTTGGTAGCCATCACAACCAGAATGGCCCGCGTGGCAGGTCTGGTATTGTTTCTGTTTTCGCTGGGGGTCTTTTCGCAGACGGGTTACCTTCTCATTGTCACCTTACTCTTTGGAGGAAATGCTTCCGCTGTAGCGCCTCTTTTGATTCTGACCTTAAAGGTTGCCACGGTTTCTCTGGCGTCGGTTACAATTTTTTCCGGATTGGATCCGGATAAGCTGGCAAACGGACTTTTATGGTACGGATGCCCGGAACGGCTCTCTTTTTCCATATCCTATGCTTATAGAATGCTTCCGCTGCTGATGGAAGAATTTCAGAATGTGCTGTTATCTTATCGTTTAAGAGGCAATCCGCCGGAACATGAAAAGCTGACAGGTAAGATCAAATATTTGATTTATCAGATTAAGATAATTATCCATTCTTTCTACCCGCTGATGCTCAATACGGCAAAGCGCTCCAGGACAACTGTGGAAGTATTGGAGATTAAGGGATATCGTTACGCTGCCATTGATAAGAAAGTAAAGAAAATCAAGCTGTCTGCCCTGAAAGTATCAAATAACGATTTATTGTTTCTGGCCGTTTCCTTTCTTTGGGTGGCAGTGACAATTTTGATTTCAACGTTGATTTAAGACCGAAGGAGTGAAACATGTACATCGATTTTCATACCCATGGAAAGCTGGCAAAATATCTGCCTTTTTCCGCTGAATATACAGACTGGCTTCTGCGTGAGGCAAAAGATTCAGGTTTGGATGCTATTTGTCTGACAGAACACTTTAATACACAGGGATTTGATCAGGTTTACGGATATATCGCCCGGCGTGGAGCAAAGGAAGGGGATGCCTTTGTGTTTGACGGACTGAAAGTATTTCCCGGCATGGAGACAGATATCGCTGAAGGAGGACATGTTTTGAGCATTGGACCTATGGAAGCGATACGGGAATTAAACCGCCGTCTGGAACCTTTCAAAGCGAAAGAACATTTTCTGCCGTTTGAAAAACTCGCCGGACTGTTTGAAGAATATCCGGTACTGGTGGGAGCGGCGCATCCTTTTCGGGACGGCAGTCATATACCGGAACTTCCCCGTGAATTGCTGACACATTTTGATTTTCTGGATTTGAATGGCAAGGACGTTGCGGCAGACCGTGAGGGGACCGAACAAAAAACCTATGAGCTGGGAAAGATGCTTCAAATTCCGGTAGTAGCCGGAAGCGATACTCATCAGGCAGTCCAGTATGGCTGCATTCGAACGGATTTTGAAAAAGATTGCAGCAGCTTTGCAGAACTGCAAAAAGAGATGAGCGCCGGACATTACCGGATCATGGTTCATCCGGAAGCATCGAGGAAGGTAAAGACTGCCGGAATTTTAAAGCGTGGTCTCAAGGAAATTCATGCACTTGGAGGAGATTACGTGTCCGTTCTGCTGGGAGGCGAAGGTGAATCACAGGCTGTCCTGGCAGCCAAGGAGAAGAGCGCATGAAGGATACAGAATGGTTAATGAAACAGGCTGTCAGCATTGTCCGAAATGCGGGCAGGCTGTTATCCTGTCGGGAAATGGCAGAAAGAATAAAGAAGAAGGGAAAGACGGATTTTGTCACGGAGGCGGATATCCGGGTTCAGGCACAAATTAAAACCGCTCTTTTCAATTTGGATCCTTCCATTCAGTTTGTAGGAGAAGAGCAGGATAATGTTTGCGTAAACGGGGAAAATCCGGTATGGATTTTAGATCCGGTAGACGGAACAACCAACCTTATTCATAATTTCAGACACAGTGCCATATCTTTAGCGCTGGCACAGGGAGATACTGTTCTGGCGGGAATAATCTACGATCCTTTTGCGGATGAACTGTTTCATGCACGCCTTGGAAAAGGCGCTTTTTGTAATGGAGAAGCGATTCATGTAAGTGATTCGTCTGCTGTATCAGACAGCCTTTGTTCTGTGGGAACAAATCCGGGACATCGGGAGAGGACTGATCTGACTTTTCAAAGAATGAGAACAATTTACGATCGCTGTCATGACATACGGCGCATCGGGGCAGCGTCTGTGGAATTGTGCTATGTAGCCTGCGGCCGTTTGGACTGTTATCTGGAACATAGCCTTAAACCCTGGGATTATGCGGCGGGAAAACTTCTGGTGGAAGAGGCCGGAGGAAAAATAACGGACTTTGCCGGAAAAAAAGTTTCTCTCGGTTTGTCTGCATGTGATATACTTGCATCAAATAATGCCATTCACAGGGAATTGCTATCAATGTTGTAAAGGAGCCGCTTATGTATGTTTCATTCCCCAAAGAACCGGAAAAACTTACACCTGCAGAAAAAATGATCCTGGAATATATGTCCAGCCATCAGAATGAATTTTTGTATATGACTATTGGACAACTATCGGATGTGTTAAACATTTCTGAAGCTACGATATCCCGTTTCGCCCGTCACGTCGGCTGCACAGATTTCAAGCATTTCAAGCAGATTGTGATGGAACAGACGGTTCAAAGCGGACCGGCGCAAAAATTAACCAATACTTTGATTTCGGGTAATGGGGAGCTGCTGCGTCATTGTATGCAGCAACAGCAGTACAATCTGCAAAAGACACTGGAATTATTGGATCAAAAGGAATTCGATCGGGCGGTAGGGGCCATGCTGACTGCACGAAGAATTTTTATTCATGCTAAAAATGCTTCACGTTCCATGGCGCAGCTTTTGGAATTTCGGCTGCGCAGGATCGGTGTGGATGTTCACAGTATTCCTTCTGCGGGTACTGAAATGCTGGAAGGGCTGATCCCTGTTGAAAAAGAGGATCTTGTGATTTTGTTTGGCTTTTCCAAGGTGTCCTCAGAGGGACAGGTAATCCTGGACTACGGAAAGCAGATTGGGTTTACCACAATTTTGTTTACAGGACGGCTTTATCCGGAAGACAGACAGAAAGCGGATATCCATCTGTTTGTTTACCGTGGCGAGGAGAATGAATACCATTCGATGAGTGCCCCGGCCGCCATCGTGGATGCATTGGTGATTGCTTTCTCTGCACAGATGGGGGCCAGGGCTGTAGAAAAGCTGGACGCAGTACAGCAGCTGAAAATGAAATTCAGAAATAAAATTGAGTAGAAGCAAAGTGAGAGGTTCAAAAACAAAAGGCTTCTATGTCCCGATGGCGTTTCCGGTATAGAGCTGATAATACCTTCCCTTTTCAGCAAGAAGCTGATCATGAGTGCCACGCTCAATAATGCAGCCCTGCTCAAGAACCATAATACAGTCGGAGTTTTTGACAGTGCTGAGCCGGTGGGCGATGACAAAGGTGGTGCGGCCTTTCATGAGCCGGTCCATGCCTTCCTGCACCAGGGCTTCTGTTCTGGTGTCGATGGAAGAGGTGGCTTCATCCAGGATCAGAACCGGAGGATCAGCGACAGCGGCTCTGGCAATGGCAATCAGCTGACGCTGCCCCTGGCTTAAGTTGGCACCGTCGCCGGTCAGCACGGTCTGATAGCCGTCGGGGAGGCGGCGTATAAAGCCGTCAGCATTTGCCAGTCTGGCAGCGGCAATGCATTCTTCATCGGAAGCATCCAGACGTCCATAGCGGATATTGTCCATAACGGTACCGGTAAACAGATGGGTGTCCTGAAGAACCATGCCAAGGGAACGGCGCAGATCTGCCTTTTTGATTTTGTTGATATTGATGCCGTCGTAACGGATTTTGCCGTCTGCGATATCATAGAACCGGTTGATCAGATTGGTGATAGTAGTTTTTCCGGCGCCGGTACTGCCCACAAAGGCAATTTTCTGTCCAGGAGTTGCGTAGAGCTTGATATGATGCAGGACGATTTTGTTTTCCTCGTATCCAAAATCCACATCGTGGAAAGTTACGTCTCCCTGCAGTCTGGTATAAGTAACGGTTCCGTCTGCTTTGTGGGGGTGTTTCCATGCCCATATTCCGGTTCTTTCTTCTGTTTCCGTAAGACTTCCGTCTGTTTTTTTTGTGGCGTTGACCAGTTCCACGTAGCCGTTGTCTGTTTCAGGCTGTTCATCCATCAGGTCGAAAATACGCTGAGCACCTGCCATTGCCATGACAATGCTGTTCATCTGCTGGCTGATCTGACCTACCGGCTGTGTGGAGTTTTTATTTAATGTCAGGAAAGACACCAGCGTTCCCAGAGTCAGTCCCCAGTAGCCGTTCAGGGCAAAAACAGCTCCGATCACAGCGCACAGCACATAGCTGATATTGCCAAGATTTCCGTTGACAGGCATGGTGATATTGGAAAAGGTATTTGCCCTGTCAGCACTTTCTCGCAGCTTTTCGTTCAATTCGCGGAATTGTTCTAAACTCTTTTCTTCGTGGCAGAATACTTTCACAACTTTCTGCCCATCCATCATTTCCTCAATGTAGCCGTTGACAACTCCCAGATCCTTTTGCTGTCTGGCAAAATAGACAGCGGATTTTGCCGCAATTTTTGAAGTCACAAATCCCATGACGCCCACCATGGCCAGAGTTAAAAGGGTGAGAGGAATGTCCAGTATCAGCATACTGATAAAAGAAGTCAGAATTGTCACGCAGGAGTTGATGATCTGCGGGATACTCTGGCTGATCAGCTGCCGCAGAGTGTCTACGTCGTTTGTGTAAATGGACATAATGTCTCCGTGTGCGTGGGTGTCAAAATAGCGGATAGGCAAAGATTCCATGTGATGAAACAATTCCACACGAAGATTGCGCATGGTACCCTGACTTATATTGACCATGATACGGTTGTATCCGTATGCACAGACAATTCCGATTCCGTAGGTGACAGCCACAGATGCAAGAGCAGCAGCCAACTGCGAAAAGTCAGGGGCATTTGTCTGTGTGAGAGGGATAATGTAATCGTCAATCAGGCTCTGCATAAAAAGGGTGCCGCGCAGAGTTGCCAGTGCGGAGCCAAGGATGCATACAACAACCACAAAAAACGGGAATTTATAGTCTCGGAACATATAGCCGAGAACCCGTTTCATGGCGGAAATCTGCTGCCGCATATTCATTTTTTCTCTGTTTTCAGCTTTCATTACCGAACACCGTCCTTTTCTTCAGGAGCAGGCTGGTCAAAATCGCCGCCTCCCTGTGTCTGTGCCTCATAGATTTCGCGGTAAATCTGATTTTCTTTCAGAAGATTTTCATGGGTGTCAAAACCGTTTACCCTTCCGTTATCCAATACCAGAATCCGGTCAGCATCCTGAACGCTGGAAATTCTCTGGGCTACGATCAGTTTTGTGGTGCCGGGTATTTTTTTTGCAAAAGATTCCCGGATCTTACTGTCGGTGGCAGTGTCCACGGCGCTGGTGGAATCGTCCAGGATCAGAACTTTTGGTTTCTTTAACAAAGCCCTCGCAATGCACAGGCGCTGCTTCTGCCCGCCGGAAACATTGCTGCCGCCCTGTTCGATCCAGGTGTTGTATTTGTCGGGAAAACGCTGGATGAATTCGTCGGCGCAGGCAAGGCGGCAGGCCTCGGAACATTCTTCTTCGGAAGCATTTTCTTTGCCCCAGCGCAGGTTATCCAGGATGGTTCCGGAAAAAAGCACATTCTTTTGCAGGACTACAGCCACCTGATTGCGAAGCGCTTCCGGATCATAAAAGCGGACATCTTTTCCGCCTACGCATACGCTGCCTTCGTCCACGTCGTACAGGCGGCTGATCAGGCTTACAAGGCTGGATTTTCCGCAGCCGGTTCCGCCGATGATGCCGATGGTCTCACCGGAGTGAATGTGCAGATTGATATCCGACAGGGTCTTTTCACCGTTTCCATGCTTGTAGGAAAAAGTAACGTGATGAAAATCGATGTCACCGTTTGCAACCTGAACTTCCGGCTCTTTGGGAGCAGTCATGTCAGGAATTTCGTTCAGCACTTCCGTGATACGTTTTCCGCTGGCGGCGCTCATGGTGATCATAACAAATACCATGGAAAGCATCATCAGCGACATCAGCACATTCATCACATAGCTGAACAGTGAGGTAAGATTTCCGGTGCTTAAGTTCCCGGCAACAATAAATTGAGCGCCAAACCAGGAGAGAGCCAGAATGCAGCCATAAACCACAAACATCATGACCGGATTATTCAGGGCCAGATTGCTTTCGGCTTTTACAAACAGTGCGTAAAGATTTTCCGCCGCCTTTTGGAATTTACGGTTTTCGTGATCTTCCCGCACGAAGGCTTTCACAACACGGATGGCAGATACATTTTCCTGAACGCTGGCATTTAAATCGTCATATTTTCGGAATACCTCCTGAAAGACTTTCGTAGTGCGCAGCATGATGAAAATCAGGGCGGCGGACAGGATCAGAATGGCCACCAGAAAGATGCTGCTTAGTTTCACACTGATAAAAAAGCACATGACCATGCTGCAGATCAGCATCAGAGGTGCCCGGACAGCAATCCGCAGGATCATCTGATAAGCGTTCTGCATATTTGTCACATCGGTAGTCATACGGGTAACAAGACCTGCTGTGCTGTATTTGTCAATGTTGGAAAAGGAAAAGGTCTGTATTTTTTCATAAATGCTGTCCCGAAGGTTGCAGGCAAGACCGGACGACGCCTTGGCGGCATAGCGGCCTGCCAGAATACCGAACAGAAGGCTTAAAAATGCCATAACAAGCATAAGGCTTCCGTAAAGGTAGACCTGACTGATATTTCCGGTTTCAATACCTTTGTCGATGATGGAGGCCGTCACAAAAGGAATCAGCACTTCCATCAGCACTTCAAGACCGGTAAAAAGCGGCGCAAGAATTGAAGCAGTTTTATACTCTTTTACCTGCGCCAGTAGTGTTTTGATCATAGAAGTTCCTCCAATCTTTTTTATAGTCCCTTTTCCGTTCTTTTGGGAAAAGAAGTTAATTTCTGATTGTCTATCCGCTTATCATTATAAGGATTCTTCGTTGAAAGTGAATTTAGAATATGTTACTATTAGTAAGAAATCCTTACTAATCAAAAGGAGGAAAACTTTGTGAATATTTTTCAGCTTTCCTGTTTTCTGGCGGTTGCCGAACATTTAAATTTTGCAAAAGCCGCCGAGCAGCTCCACGTCACCCATCCGGCGGTGAGCCAGCAGATTCAGGCTTTGGAAAAGGAGCTGAATGTAAAACTTTTTATACGTACCACCCGGTCCGTCAGGCTGACCGAGGAGGGGAGAACCTTTCTTAATGATGCAAGACAGATGGTAGCTATTTCAGAGCGGGCAAAGAAACGGTTTGAGAGCGCCCAGTACAAAGAGATTGATATATTGTCAGTGGGCTGTGACAATTTTCCCAGCATGTTTGCGCTGGCGGATACGCTGGAAAAGCTTCGCACAAAGCTTCCCGGTCTGCATCCCCGGCTGCAGGTGATTCCGTTTCGCTATATTTACCGGATGCTGGAGGAAGGCGATCTGGATGTTGTGGTGGGCTTTAAGGAATCTTTCGGTTCTAAAAATTCTGCCATTTATAAGGAAATTATAAAGGTGCCCATGGTGTGTGTCTGCTCCGCCGATCATCCGCTTTCCAGACAGTCACAGGTGTCACTGAAGGATTTGAAAGAGGAGAAGCTGGTTTTGTTTCTCCCATCAAACGCCAAGGCATCCCATCCGGTGGCACAGATGCAGGGAGAGCTTATGGGCGGAAAACTGCCTTCCGAATTTTATTTCTGCGAATCGGCAGAGGCCATTACGGTTCTGGTCACAGCCGGGTACGGAGTATCGGTTTTGCCGGATATACTTGTTCCCCAAACTCCTGAGATCTCCAAAATTCCGTTGGCGGAGGACAAGACGGCTTCATTCGGGGTTTACTATAAATCATTGCAGGGGAATCCGGCGCTGAAAGCTTTTGTCCAATGTGTAAAAGAGAGCCTTTCTTCATGAAGGTGTATGGAACGAAAAGGATTGCTAAAAGCAGAAAGGAAAACAGCATGATTGATTTTTTAAAGGAAGCGGCTCATGTGAAACCATCCGGGAAACAGCTGGACTGGTTTGAGATGGAGTTCTACGCATTTGTTCATTTTGGTCCGAATACATTTACGGACAGAGAGTGGGGAGAAGGAACGGAAGATGAGAAGATTTTCAATCCCCGAAAACTGGATTGTGACCAGTGGGTGGAGGCGATTAAGGCAGCAGGTATGAAAGGAATGGTCCTCACCGCCAAGCACCATGACGGCTTTTGCCTGTGGCCGTCCAGGTACACGGAACATTCTGTAAAAAACAGTCCCTGTCAGAAGGATGTGGTGAAAGAGGCAGCGCAGGCGTGCAAAAGAGGCGGTATTAAATTCGGGTTCTATCTTTCCCCCTGGGACAGAAATTCAAAATATTACGGGACGCCGGAGTATAACGATTATTTCTGCAATCAGCTGACAGAGCTTCTGACAGAGTACGGGGAAATTTTTTATGTGTGGTTTGACAATGCCTGCGGGGAAGGACCCAATGGAAAAAAACAGGAATATGATTTTCCAAGATACTTTGATCTGATCCACAAATATCAGCCAAACGCCGTAATCTTTAATGATTACGGACCGGATATCCGCTGGTGCGGGAACGAGGCGGGAGTGGCCCGTCATTCGGAATGGGCGGTAGTGCCTTCCGAGCTTTGTCATTATGGACAGGTGCAGACAGGTCCGGGACCTATGGCCGGTGAGGGCAGTCTGGCTTACATGTACAATACCGATCAGGAGCTGGGAACTATGCCGAACATTCTTTACTCCAAAGGACTGGTATTTACGCCTTCCGAGATCGATATGTCTATTCGTCCGGGCTGGTTCTGGCATGAAAAGGAGGAGCCCCATTCCCTGCAGCGCCTGTTTCAGACTTATCTGACCAGCGTGGGAGCCAACGCCTGCTTTCACTTAAACCTGCCGCCCAATACGGACGGGCTGATAGACGAAAGGGATGTAAAGCGGCTGAAAGAACTGGGAGAATTCCTGAAAAAGGAATTCGGCAGCCAGCGGGAAGCGGTTGTGGAGAAAATGGACATGCAGCCGGCCACTCAGCCGGTATACACCATTACTCTTAAAAGTCCCGTGCCGCTTAAGAAGCTGAAATACGTGATTTTGCGGGAAGATATCGCCAGGGGACAGCGTGTGGAGAGTTTCCGCATTCTGGCTGAGTTTGCCAGCGGAGGGCAATATCCCTTGTTTCAGGGTACCTGTATCGGAAACCGGAAAATCTGCCAGCTGCAGGATCCGTTTGCACTGCAGAATCCGCTGATCGATGACTCTGACGAAACGATTTCCAGGCTGAAAGTACAGGTGACAGCGGCAAGAGATGAAGTGTTTATGAAAGAGATAAAGGTTATCTGACAGTAAAAAAGTGTGCGCCATTCAGGGTGACTTTCCACCATCCGGGACGCAGACATCATTCTGTTTATGGAACACGGAAATATTATGGAACAGGGCAACCACAAAGAACTGCTTGCAAAAAACGGCGCATACGCGGCTCTTTATTACAGCCAGTTCGAATAAGGAATCCCTGATTTTAGGCAGCGGCGTTCTTTGATTTGTCAGAAAATAAAAAAATGGAAATGATACTGGAAATTTACAGAAATTTAATGGAAAACTGAGCAGAAAATTATTATAATAAGAACATGAAAATGAAAAAAGGCAGCAAAAGGGATGGGGTATGTTTACTTATCTGCGTTTTTTCAAAAGATTCATATTCAATTTAAGGAGGTATTTTTATTATGGCAGTCAATCGTTTTGTGCTCAACGGCATTTCCTATCACGGAAAAGGAGCTATCCAGGAGATTCCCGGTATCATTTCGTCAAAGGGTCTGAAAAAGGCATTTATTGCTTCTGACCCGGATCTGGTAAAATTTGGCGTTACGGCAAAAGTCACCGATCTTCTGGATGCCCAAAATATGGCCTATGAGATTTATTCGGACATCAAACCGAACCCTACTATCGAAAATGTAAAATCAGGTGTGGAAGCTTACAAAAAATCCGGCGCTGACTATATGATCACAATCGGAGGCGGCTCATCCATGGATACCGGAAAAGCAATCGGTATTATCATTAACAATCCTGAATTCGAAGATGTTCGGTCTCTGGAAGGGGTGGCTCCCACCAAAAACCGTACGGTATTTACCATTGCAGTTCCCACTACAGCCGGAACAGCTGCAGAGGCTACGATCAACTATGTTATCACAGACGTGGAGAAAAAACGCAAATTTGTCTGCGTAGACACCAATGACATTCCCGATGTTGCTATCGTGGATCCGGATATGATGGCTTCTATGCCCAAAGGTCTCACCGCTTCCACCGGTATGGATGCCCTGACACATGCCATTGAAGGCTACACAACAAAGGCGGCATGGCAGCTGGCTGACTGCCTGAATCTGGAAGCTATTCGTCTTATTTCAAAGAGCCTGCGCGGTGCAGTGGAAAACGATCCGGAGGGACGTGAAGGCATGGCACTGGGACAGTTCGTTACCGGTATGGCATTCTCCAACGTTGGTCTGGGAATCGCTCATTCTATGGCTCACACTCTGGGCGCTGTTTATGACACCCCTCATGGCGTAGCCTGTGCCATGATGCTTCCTATCGTTATGGAATTTAACCAGGAAGCTACCGGAGAAAAATACAAAAACATTGCGGAAGCTATGGGTGTTGATACAACCGGTATGGATCAGGCTGCTTATCGCAAGGCTGCAATCGATGCGGTTCGCCAGCTGTCCATGGATGTGGGAATCCCTGCAAAACTGGAGGCTTTAAAAGAAGAAGATCTGGACTTTTTGGCTCAGTCAGCAGCAGCAGATGCCTGCGCACCCGGAAATCCGAAAGAAGCAAGCATCGAAGACTTCAAAGCGCTGTTCTGCAAGTTAATGTAAAAAAAGAAAGCTTTAAATTTAAAGGGGGCTGATCCTGTAAGGATCGCCCCCGAATTATTTTGCAATCTTGTTTTTCTTTTATTTTTATTTCAATTTGCCGTATTCTTCGTCGGAAACAGGTTCGCACCACTCATTGGAAGTTTCTTCACCGGGAACTTCTACAGCAAGGTGAGCAAACCAGCTGTCAGCAGCAGCGCCGTGCCAGTGTTTTACTTCCGGTGGAATTACGACTACATCACCAGGGTGAAGCTCTCTGGCCTCTTTTCCCCATTCCTGGTAGTAGCCCCGTCCGGCTGTACACAGAAGAATCTGGCCGCCGCCGGATTTGGCGTGATGAATATGCCAGTTGTTCCGGCAGCCTGGCTCAAAGGTAACATTGCCGATCGGAACACCTTCGGTAGTGAGCATATTCAGATAGCTCTGTCCTACAAAATATTTTGCGAATGCTTCATTTTTTCCTCCTGCCGGGAAAACACTTACTTCTTCTGGTTTCATGATAAAATTCCTCCTTCACAAATAAAAAATATGAATAAATAAAAATATGAAATATCGGGGCAAATTTGTTATACGGTAAGAAATTTCATTTCCTACCGTATAACAAAAGACGCTCCGCTGTGGATGCGCACTCCCGCAAAATGTGGGAAACTTTCGAACCGCTTCGGTATTTTTAATGAGCAGCCCAGGTGCTGAGGGCATTTTTTGCGTTCTTTACGCTGCCTCCGTGAATAGCCAATCCTTTCTCGACCTTTGCACCGGGGCAGAGCCGGCGGATATCCTGCTCGCTGTGCCCCATGCCGCTGCCTTCGTGGGTACAGAAAGGATAAATGGTTTTTCCGGTAAAATCAAAGTGCTCTAAAAAGGTGAAGACCGGCATGGGCATGGTGCCCCAGTAGTTGGGATAGCCCAGATAAATGACGTCATAGTCTTCCAGACTCTGAGGATATTTTTTTAATTCCGGTCTTGCATTTCTCTTCTGATCTTCTTGTGCCTGGGCAATACATTCGTTATAGCTTTTGGAATAGGGGAGGAGCGGATCTATTTTAAAAAGTTCTGCACCCGTCAGTTCCTGTAGTATGTTAGCGGCAATTTCCGTATTCCCTACAGGGACAGTACGCAGGGCACCGCTGAAATAGTTTTCATCCGCTCTGGAAAAATAAGCAATCAACTGCGCCATGGTAATTACCTCCTGATGCTAACGGTAAGATTTTTCGAAGATAGCAGCGCACTCTTCATCGGTCATGGGGACAGGGTCAGCGCCGAACAGACCGCCCATGGTGGCCCGGGCATTTTTAGCCAGAGTCATGCATTCCTCTTTCTGAATACCGTAATCGGACATTTTAAGATCAGAAACACCGCAGGCTTCCTGAAGCTCGGTCAGCGCTGTCACGAAATCCATGGGTTCTTTTGCATCCTGTTTTCCCAAAGCTTTTGCCATGCGGACAAAACGCTCGTCGCAGCAATGTTTCTTGATAAAATGGGTGTAATATTCTTTGGAAATCATGATCAGTCCGGCTCCGTGAGGAAGCTGCTGATGATAAGCGCTCATGGCGTGCTCCATAGCGTGTTCGCTTGTGCAGGCGCCTACTACCATAGAATAACCGGACATGGTGTTTGCAAAGGCAACATGTTCTCTGGCTTCCATGTCACTGCCGTCTTTTACCGCACGAGCCAGGTATTTTCCGATATTTTCAATGGCGGCCAGCTGTACCATGTCGCTCATCAGGCTGTTTGCCTTGGAAATGTAACCTTCGGTGGAGTGAAAGAGCGCATCAAATCCCTGGTAAGCGGTAAATTTGGGAGGAACGGTAGCCATAAGCTCCGGATCCACAACGGCAATCACGGGGAAAAGGCTGTCCTGACCTCCGCAGCCGATTTTTTCATTGGTTTCGGGATTTGTGATGACACCCCACTGGTCTACTTCCGAACCGGTGCCGGCGGTAGTAGTGATTGCGATGACAGGCAGGGTAGGATTTACCAGCGGTTTCATTTTTCCGGTGGAACCGGCCACATAATCCCAAAGATCACCGGGTTGAAGCGCATACATTGCCATAACTTTGGCCGCGTCCATGACGGAGCCGCCTCCCAGAGCCACAACAAAATCACAGCCATTTTCTTTGGCAAAATGAGCGCCTTCTTCCACAACGGATTTCAGCGGATTTGCTCCGACCTTATCGAACAGAACGGTTTCAACGCCCGCCATGGAAAGCTGGGAGAGTGTGCGCTCCAGCGCGCCGCTTTCTCTGGTGGATTTGCCGTTTGAGATTACGACCATTGCCTTTTTCCCCGGCATGGTCTGTGCGTGAAGATTGTTTAATTGTCCTGTGTCGAAAAGAACACGGGTAGGATTAAAAAACTGATAAGCCATTTTGAATTCCTCCTTAAACTCTTCTAGTGTAAGTTGATATTAAGTATTTATAGGATGTCGGAAAGCTTTCTTACTGTCTTCATTATATTTCCATCCGGCTTGACGGAGAAGAATCGATGTTGTAATATTGTATTAACTAAAAGGCAATACGGAAAAAGGGAGGAAACCAACTTGTACAACCAGCAACTGAAAGCTTTTGTGTGCGTGGCAGACTGCGGCAGTTTTAATAAGGCGGCAGAACGGCTGTATCTTTCGCCGCCGTCTGTGATGAAACAGATCAATGCCCTGGAAAAACACCTGGAATTGAAATTGTTTGACCGAACCAATCAGGGAATCCGGCTGACTGCGGCGGGACAGGTTATTTACCGGCATGCAAAATTTCTGTTTGACTATTCTGCGAAAGCCATCGAAGAGGCAAGGCTGCAGGCGGCAGCTGTGGAGACCACTTTCTGTATCGGAAGCTCCCTGTTAAATCCCTGCAAGCCGTTTATGGATCTCTGGTATCAGGTGAATCAAGAGTTTCCCGGCTACAAGCTGCACATCGTTCCCTTTGAAGACGACCACAGGGGAATTTTGAACGAGATTGGGGCATTAGGTGAAAAGTATGATTTTCTTGTGGGAGCCTGTGATTCTGTGGAATGGATGAATTTGTGCAGCTTTTATCAGCTTGGAACATACAGCCATTGCTGCGCCGTTTCGAGAGAACATCCGCTGGCAGAGAAAACCTCTCTTACCATAGAAGATCTGTATGGACAGACGATCATGATGGTAAAACGCGGCGATTCCAAGTCTGTGGATGGAATCAGAGAGGAACTGGAAAAGCATCCGGAAATCCGGATCGAGGACATCCCGCAGTTTTACGACATTGAAGTTTTTAACCGCTGTGCTCAGACGCAGAACGTTATGCTTACCCTGGAATGCTGGAAAGATGTGCATCCGTCTCTGGTGACGATTCCCGTGGAATGGAATCACCCCATTCCCTACGGTCTGCTGTATGCAAAAAATGCCTCGGAAGATATTCTCAGATTTCTGTCGTTGATTTCCTCGCCCCTGCAGGTGGACAACTAAAAAATGCGTGTAATCATATAGCAAAAATACTATAGATTACACGCACTGCCCGCCGGATTTACATTTACCTGTTGTTCTGTTTAGTGCGATTACACCGCTTATCATGGCAATATATAAAATTGCCAAATAGCAGGGGAAAAATGCAACACCGATGTATTGCGCAAGTAATCCGAACAATGCCGGAGCAGATAAAATCCCGATATACGATATGGCCATTTGTAACCCCATAACGGATTGAGACAGAGTTTTTCCAAAATTTACCGGTGTGAGGTGAATCATATTCGGGAAAATAGGACCATTTCCGAGACCTATAAAAAACAAAGCAATACCGGAAACAATAGAAGGCATAGGCAAGAACAATAAGAATATCGCAACAAGTATGATTCCCTGTCCTGCGATCACAATCTGCCAACTTGTGTATTTATTTGCAAGGATTTCTGATAAAAATCGTCCGAGAGCCATTCCGACATAGTAGAATATAACGATACTCGCCGCAGTATCTACTGAAAATCCTTTTGCATCCACAAGAAATGTGCTGCCCCAATTTCCACAAGTATATTCGATGGAACAGGAACCGATAAATATCAACCCAACTATATACAATTTTGGCATTTTCAGAAAGGGCAAGCGACATTAAAAAAGGACTGAGTGACACGCCGATACCGTAGAAACAATGCAGAAAATTCATGTGAGATGCCTTATAATGCAGTGCCACAAAGTTATTTAGGGCAGTGTCTATTGCCCCTGCACCAAGTCCCAGAGGAATTGCCATGAACCAAAGGAAAAAGAAGTTATTTGAGCAGGAGAACCCTAATAATGCAACTGCCGTCATGACGGTACTGAATGCTGTGACACATCCCGTTCCAAAACGCCGTATCATTTTTGCGGATAATAAACTTGATACGATGGTTCCTCCCGATATAGTGAGTGTTACAAAACTTGCCCAGGAAACGGGCAGGTCAAAATCCCTGCAAATCGCAGGCCATGCTGTACCGAATAAGGCTTGGGGAACCAAGGGGTGAATTTGCAGCAAAGGAATGATTACTTTACAGAAACTTTGAAAGCAAAGGATGCCCGGATTGACAGCCAATGATTCCTGTGATAAAATAACGAAAACGAACAAATGTTTGGCTCTTCGATGCTCCGGGAAGGCAGAGTGCATATTTTCATGGTAAGGGGGAAATGCTGACAGAAAAGCGGATTTCGGATCAGGAAGCTGCCATGGAGCAGGCAAAAGCGTAAAACAGATTTGAAACACAGCAAAGAGAAAAAGCGTGCAGAAACTGCATGACGGTTGGAGGGTGCAATGACAAACGATAAAGTATTTAATATGGATTTTGCAAAGATTTATTCTCTGCTTGTTGCCAAAGCAGAAAAAAAGGGACGTACAGCGGATGAAGTCGCCGAAGTGACCTGCTGGCTTACCGGATACAGACGGGAAGAGCTGAAAAGACTTCAGGAGGAATCTGTCACCTATGGAGATTTCTTCCGCCAGGCGCCTTCACCCAATCCCAACAGGAAACAGATCACAGGCGTTGTCTGCGGAATACGGGTGGAAAATATTGAAGACCTTCTGATGCAGGAAATTCGCTATCTGGACAAGCTGGTGGATGAACTGGCAAAGGGAAAACCTATGGAAAAGATATTGAGAAAAGAAGCGTAGGCAAAGCGGTCTGAAGGCAGCAGAGGGGCGGATAGAAACAGAAAAAACAGAACCGAAGAAAGTCACAGTCGGGAACAAAATCGGTTTTGGGATGGTCAGGAAAGGAGGCGGCAGAGGATGAAGCAAAAGATTTATATCGCCATTGATCTGAAATCTTTTTATGCTTCGGTCGAGTGCAGAGAGCGCGGGCTTGACCCGATGAACACCAATCTTGTTGTTGCAGACAAAAGCCGTACGGAAAAGACAATTTGTCTTGCTGTCTCTCCTTCTCTGAAAAGCTACGGAATACCGGGGCGTCCCCGTTTGTTTGAAGTGGTTCAAAAGGTGAAAGAGGCAAATAGGAACCGCCTGCAGAATGCACCGGGGCGTAAATTTACAGGCTCCTCCTGGGTTTATTCAGAGCTTGAAGCTTCCCCGGAGCTGGCAATTGATTATATTGTGTCTCCGCCCCGCATGGCCTATTATATGGAATACAGCACCCGCATCTACAACATTTATCTGAAATATATCGCACCTGAGGACATTCATGTATATTCCATCGATGAGGTATTTATGGATGTTACCGATTATCTGGATACTTACCGGCTCACACCCCGTCAGCTGGCCATGAAGATCATCCTGGATGTTTTGGAGACTACCGGTATCACAGCCACTGCCGGAATCGGCACGAATCTTTACCTTGCCAAGGTTGCCATGGACATTGTGGCAAAGCATATTCCGGCAGACAAAAACGGGGTTCGCATTGCGCAGCTGGATGAGATGAGTTATCGGCGCATTCTCTGGGAGCACCGTCCTCTGACGGATTTCTGGCGAGTGGGAAGAGGTTATTCAAAAAAGCTGGAAGAAAACGGAATGTTTACTATGGGAGATGTGGCAAGATGCTCTGTGGGAAAGCCTACCGATTACCACAACGAAGATTTGCTTTATAAGCTTTTCGGGGTAAATGCGGAGCTGCTGATCGACCATGCCTGGGGATGGGAGCCTTGTACCATTGCGGATATCAAAGCGTACAAACCGGATAGCAGCAGTGTGGGATCCGGTCAGGTTCTTCATTGTCCGTATGATTTTGACCGAGCGAAGCTTGTGCTGAAGGAAATGACGGATCTTCTGGTATTAGGTCTGGTAGACAAAGGGCTTGTCACCGATCAGATTGTCATTACGGTCGGATACGATATTGACAATCTGAGAGACCCAGGCCGCAGAGGCCATTATCACGGCGAAATCACGTCAGACCGGTATGGACGGCAGATACCCAAGCATGCCCACGGAACCATAAACCTTGGAGCGTATACTTCTTCCACGGAACAGATTCTGCATGCGGTGTCACAGCTGTATGACAGCATCGTGGATAAAGATCTTCTCATACGGCGGCTGAATGTTACGGCCAACCATGTGACAGAGGAAGCGGCAGCAGGCACCGGCGAAGAAAAGTTTGAACAGATGGATCTGTTCACCGATTACGGGGCGCTGCAAAAGAAGAAAGAAGAGGAAGCCGCAAGAATGGAACGGGAAAAGAAAATACAGAGGGCAATGCTTGATATCAAGAAAAAATTTGGAAAAAACGCCATTTTAAAAGGGATGAATCTGGAAGAAGGAGCCACTGCCAAAGAGCGGAATCAGCAGATCGGAGGGCATAAGGCATGAAGAATTCTTACGACGACATTATCAATATGCCCCACCATGTTTCCTCTGACAGGGCGCATATGTCGCCAGCGGACAGAGCGGCCCAGTTTTCCCCTTTTGCGGCTCTCACAGGTTATGAGGCGGCCATCAGAGAGACTGCACGGCTGACAGAAGAAAAGATTGAAATGGATGAGGAGAGCAAGGCTGTTCTGGACAGGCAGGTGCAGATACTTCTGGAAAAACTTGGCGAGAACCCACAGGTCAGCATCACCTACTTCAAACCCGATGAGAAAAAGTCCGGCGGCGCGTATGTAACCGTTACAGGAATTGTAAAAAAAGTTGACGACTATGCCCAAAATATTGTGATGGTAGACGGAGATAAGATTCCCATTGGAGATATCCTGTGTATGGAAGGGGAGTTGTTTTCCGGAATTTAGTGTAAAAAGAATCTCGCAATGCGAGATTCTCCGCCTGCGGCGGGTCGCTTAGCGATTTATTTCCTCTCCGCCCCAGTGCGATTTATCGTTCTTTGCGTGCGAGTGCGCATCCACAGCGGAGCGTCATTTTTGCTGCAATAGGAAAGGAACTTTTTTATTGCAGCAAAAATGCCTTTCAGGCATAGGTGAGATATAGAAAGTAAGTATTTGTCGGAAGCAAAGGACGGGAATATAATAAAAATGCAAGGAAAGTGCGGGCATTTTGCCTTGCACTTTTTCTCTTAGAAAAAAGATATTTAAACGAAAAAACAAAAAAATATGTCCACTATTGAACAGGAGGGTTTTTATGGAATACAGAAAGTTACCGAAGGGAACAGAAAAAATCAGTATTCTCGGACTGGGAACCAGTTCCATTCAGGCATCCGGCGAGAAAGAAATCGAAGAAACCGTGGCTATGGCCATAGAAAACGGAATCAACTTTTTTGACATGGCTTCCTCAGAGGCAAAACCGTTTGCAGCATACGGAAGAGCCATAGCGGGGGTGAGGGATAAAGTATATTTTCAGCTGCATTTTGGTGCCAACTACGAGACAGGTACATACGGATGGACCACAGATCTGGATAAAGTCAAACGTTCCGTGGATTGGCAGTTATCCATGCTGAAAACAGACTACATTGATTTCGGCTTTATTCATTGTATCGACGAGATGTCAGATTTGTGTCTGGCAGAAAAAAGCGGAACGATAGATTACCTTATGCAGTTAAAAGAACAGGGGGTAGTGCGGCATATCGGACTGTCTTCCCATACGCCTGAGCTGGTAAATCAGATACTGGACAGGGGCATTCTGGATATACTGATGTTCAGTATCAACCCGGCTTACGATTATCAGGACAGCACAGAGGTAGATTATGCAATAGGAAGCGTAACAGAGCGAATGAATCTGTATCGCCGCTGTGAAAAAGAGGGTGTTGGTATTTCTGTGATGAAGGCTTTTGGCGGCGGTCAGCTCCTGAATGCGCGCACATCTCCTTTCCGAAAAGCGCTGACAGAGTATCAGTGTATTCAGTATGCACTGGATAAACCGGGAGTTTTGACAGTTCTTCCCGGCATTCGAGGAAAAGAAGATCTGGAGCGTATTCTTGGATTCTGTAAAGCTTCTGAGGAGGAGAAAGATTATTCCGTGATCGGAACCTTCGCACCCCAGGATGCAGAAGGGGTTTGTGTATACTGCAATCATTGCCAGCCCTGTCCTGCAGGACTGAACGTGGGGCTGATCAACAAGTATTATGATTTATCCAGAGCAGGGGATCAGTTAGCTCGCGGACATTATGAGAAACTGGAAATAAAAGCGGATCAGTGTATCAAATGCGGACACTGCAATAAAAGATGTCCGTTCCATGTGGATCAGGCTGCCAGAATGGCGGAAATCAGTGCTTATTTTAACGGGAAAGATAACGGTTGATTTTCAGCCAGTACATAGGAGGAAACGAAAAAGAACTTGCAGGGGAATCAGCCAGTCAGCTTTTGCTGTTTTCCACTCTTTTTTCTGTGCTGACTGCGGTTCTTGTGCTGATTGGAAATGAGGGGATGCTTCGTCTGCTGTTTGGAAGTGTGGAAGACTCCGTCATGCAGGCATGTATTACTTATTTGAGAATTTCTGCCTATTCCTATCCGGCACTGGCAATCTACAATGCCGGAGCAGCGGTTTATCGCAGTATTGGAAAGACCAGCGTGACGATGTATCTGTCCGTGGCATCCAATATCATCAACATCGTCGGCAATCTGATCGGTGTGTTTGTACTTCATGCAGGCGTGGCAGGTGTGGCTTATCCCTCCCTGATTGCCAGGATTTTCTCGGCAGCAGTCATCACGGTACTCTGTTTCCGGAAGAAAAACGAAGTAGTTTATCGAACCGGCTGGCTGTTTCGGTGGAATGCGGGCATGATGAAGAGAATTTTGAGGATTGCAGTTCCAAACGGAATAGAAAACGGTATTTTTCAGTTGGTAAAGGTAGCTCTAAGCAGCATCGTGGCTCTGTTTGGAACGTATCAGATAGCGGCCAACGGTGTGGCACAGAGCATATGGTCTTTGGCGGCTCTGGCGGGAGTGGCCATGGGACCTGTGTTTATCACCGTAATCGGACAGTGCATGGGAAACCGGGATATAGAAGGAGCAGAATATTATTTTAAGAAGCTGACAAAAATCACGCTTCTCATTTCAGCGGTATGGAATGTTTTGGTTTTTGTTCTTACCCCGGTTTTTATGGAGGCCTATCTGCTGTCACCGGAAACAAAAAGACTGGTTATCTGGCTGGTTTTGATTCATAATGTATTTAACGTGATTGCCTATCCGTTTTCAGGAGCGCTCAGCAATGGACTTCGGGCGGCAGGCGATGTGAAATTCACCATGTATGTTTCCATCGGTTCAACGATCGTGGGACGTTTGCTTTTATCCTATTTTCTGGGAATTACATGCGGCATGGGAGTGATCGGAATCGCTGTTGTCATGGTCTGTGACTGGTGTATTCGTGCCGTTATTTTTATCTGGAGACAAAGATCCGGAAAATGGAAAAACTACCAGGTAATCTGAGTGTGCTTTCTGACAGACGGAGATGATAGCATCGGTGTACAGGGAGGCATATATTGTCCTCTGTACATCGACGTTAAAGATTTATTTTAAAGGAGGATAATTTTATGGGAAAAAGAACATTGGTAGCTTATTTTTCAGCAAGCGGAGTGACTGCCAAAGCAGCGCAGAAGCTGGCAGAGGCTGCAGGAGCCGATCTTTACGAGATCAAACCGGAGGTTCCCTACACTCACGCAGATCTGGACTGGATGGATAAGAAGAGCAGAAGTTCTGTTGAGATGAAGGATTCGGCATCCCGTCCAGCCATTGCGGGAAAGCTGGAGAACATGGACAGCTATGATCAAATCTTTTTAGGATTTCCAATCTGGTGGTATGTTGCACCCACGATCATCAATACATTCCTGGAAAGCTATGACTTTTCCGGAAAAACAATCATACCATTTGCAACTTCCGGCGGCAGCGGAATGGGAAAAACCAATGAAAAACTTCAGCCAAGCTGCCCGAGCGCCACATTGCTGCAGGGCAAAGTGCTCAATGGCAGATTGTCGGAACATGAACTGAAAGACTGGATTCAGGAATTAGGTCTGTAAATTTTATTTGAGAAAAATTGTAAAGTGTACCCATATCCGGAGTTTAACAATTTCAAGTGTCCATTTTTATGGGTACACTTTAACTTTGAATTTAACAATTCAGAAACAATTCTTCATTATTTCCAAAACAAAACGGCTGTAAAGTAAGGTCAACAAGTGAGGAATCACAAAAAGAGATAGTATTTTGGAGGTAATGAATCATGAAAAAGAAAGACTTTGTAACCCTGATTATGAGCAAGATCGGAGGCATTTTGTTCGCACTGGGCATGTGCATGGCGCTTCTGCCTGAATGGGGCGCCATGACGCAGGGAATTGTGATGGGCGTAATCGGTCTGGTGGTATTGCTTGCAATGGCGCTTGTTCGCCGCAAGATGGATGGAAAGCCTGCCATTGTGTTTAACGGGAAAGCGGTTGCCACAACGCTTTTGGGTGTGTTTGGAGCAATTGTCTTTGGAGTAGGTATGTGTATGACAATGATCTGGAATCTGATGGTTCCCGGAATTGTTGTGGGCATTGTGGGCATCGTTCTTTTGCTTTGCCTGATTCCGGCCATCAGAGGTCTGAAATAGTACCCGGCAAAGTGAAGTTAAAAGCAGGCAGGAAATGGCTGTAAAGAAGATGTGAAAATATCAGAAAGAGTGCGCCGCAAAATCAGAAAATTTACGTTTGCCGTGCTATATTTTGTTCAAAAGCAGCAGCTTCTGGCAGAATATGGTGCGGCAAATTTTTTCTGATTTTGAAGCAGCTCTTTTCCTGTTTTTTTTAAAAAAACAAAAAACGCAAACAAAACGTTAACATTTCTATGTTACTATTAAGAAAAAAAGAAGGGGGCACGGAAATGTTCAAAATATTGGTAGTAGAAGATGATCGGGAGTTGAATCGTGTCGTCTGCTCTTATTTGAATCAAAATGGATACGAGAGTGTGGGATGCCTGAGTGTCAATGAGGCATACGACGCTATGTATGGAGGCAATCTGTTTGATATGATCGTTTCCGATATTATGATGCCGGGTGTGGACGGTTTTGAACTTGCACGGACAATCCGGGAACAGAATCCGGATATTCCGATTTTGTTTATGACGGCAAGAGATGATTTTGCTGCCAAGCAGAAAGGATATAAGGCGGGAATTGACGACTATATGGTCAAGCCCATTGATCTGGAGGAGCTCCTTTTGCATATCGGGGCACTGCTTCGCAGGGCGAAGATTGTAAGCAGCCGGAAACTGGAGATAGGCTCTCTGCGTCTGGATGCGGATGAGCATACAGCCTATCTGCATGAGGAAGAAATTCCGCTGACTGTGCGGGAATTTAATCTTTTATACAAACTGCTCTCTTATCCGAAAAAGACTTTCACCCGATCCCAGCTCATGGACGAATTCTGGGAGGATGACACTTCCTCCAGCCTTCGGACCGTGGATGTATATATGACGAAGCTGCGGAACAAATTTTCCGGATGCGAGGATTTTTCTATTGTCACGGTTCATGGACTTGGTTATAAGGCGGTGTTGAAATGAAGAAAAAAAATCAATCCCGGCAGGTCAGGCAGGTGCTTTTTTCCGTTCGCAGATACCTTCTCTTTTTTCTGATCATGTCTTTCGTCATCACTTGCTGCATGCTTATGTTTTTTCATAATATGACGGAATTACCGGACCTTTTCCTGGAAAGAGAAGCTATTGAGCGGGCTGCGAAGCTGACCTTTGGAAACATTTTGTTTTTGACGCTGGTGTGTACCGCGGCGGATGCTCTGCAGAGAAAACTTACTGTGGAGAGACCTGTGAAACGAATTGTGCTTGCATCGAAAAAAATCATGCAGGGAGACTTTTCCGTACGTATCGAACCGCTTCATGACAAGGACAGTCTGGATGGTTTCGATACGATCATTGACTGTTTTAATAAAATGGCGGAAGAACTGTCGGGAATCGAGATGCTTCGGACAGATTTCATTTCCAATGTATCCCATGAACTGAAAACGCCTCTTGCTGTAATACAAAATTATGGCACTATGCTCCAACAGCCGGATCTGCCGGAGGAAAAGCGGCTGGAGTATGCCAGGACAGTGACGGATGCGTCCCGCAGGTTGGCGGATCTGATCTCCAATATTCTCAAGCTGAACAAACTGGAAAATCAGCAGATTTATCCTCAGAAACAGAACTACAATCTTGGTGAACAGCTTTGCGAGTGTCTTCTCTCCTTTGAAAACGCCTGGGAGGATAAGGAGATTGAGATCGTCACGGATCTTGAAGAGGATATTTATGTGGAAAACGATGAGGAACTTCTCACCCTTGTGTGGAACAACCTCTTTTCCAACGCGATTAAATTTACGGAGCCAAAAGGCACAGTTTCTTTGTGTTTAAAAACTGAAGGGGATATGGCCGTCGTGCAGATTTCAGACACCGGATGCGGCATAGCACCGGAAGTGGGAGAGCACATCTTTGAAAAGTTTTACCAGGGAGACACTTCTCACGCCACACAGGGAAACGGACTGGGCCTGGCGCTGGTGAAACGGGTGATCACTATCGTGGGCGGCGACATTTCTGTGGAAAGCCAGGTAGGTGCGGGCAGTGTTTTTACTGTGAAAATCAGGAGGGCGGAGCATGAAACAGTTCCAAAAAATACTGTATAAATTATTGTTTCCGGGAAAACCTGCCGTAGTTTTCAGTATGCGGGATATCTGATTTATGTTATGGCACTGTATACTTTTTACACGACCATTATGGCAGTGATCCATTTAGTAAAATACAGGAAAATGGGAAGTCCGGTCTTGTCCGCGGCGAAAGCCATTAACCTGGCAACGGCCATGGTGTCCATGCTGGCGCTGGAAACTGCCATGTTGACAGAATTTGACACAAACGGGCCTGAATTTCGCCGAATCATGACAGGAACAACCGGTGCGGCAGTATGTATTTTTGTAGTGGCTATGGCCGCATTTATGATGATATCATCAACGAAAAAACTGAAAAAACTTCAGCCCGGCAGCTCTCAGGCATGAGATGACAGAAGTAAAAATGTTTGAAAGAATAAAAAAGAAAATGGAAAGGGGAAGATTATCGTGGAAGATAAGAAAGAAACCTTTAGCTATACCTACTCCGCGAAACAGCAGGAGGAAATCCGAAGGATTCGGGATAAATATATTGTAAAAGAAGAAAGCAAAATGGATCAGCTTCGCAAATTGGACGCCAGTGTTACAAAGCCCGGCACCATCGCATCCCTGATTACAGGTATTATCGGCACCTTGCTTTTAGGCGTCGGCATGTGCTGCACCATGGTCTGGGCAGAAAATCTGTTTATCTTAGGAATTGTCGTGGGAGTCATCGGCATTGCATGCATAGCCGCAGCCTATCCGCTTTATGTGCGTATCACAAAAAAACAGCGTGAAAAACTGGCACCCGAAATTTTGAGACTTACCGATGAGTTGACAAAATAAGGAGAATATGAAAAATTTTTTTGCTTTTCTAATTTAATGTTGAAAAACAGTATCGATAAAGAGAAAGTAAATTCTTAAAATTTGTTGTTGTAAAAACAGGCCGTGTTAAGGAAGGATAATTTCTTGACACGGCCTGTTTTACTGGTGCGCCTGGCGGCGCACGTTTCTTAAGGGTGAAAGTCGTGTGTTCTGCAAGCTGTTATCAGCTTGCCAGTGAAAGTCTGGTCAAGGTAATCGCCAGTGAGCCT
>CALWLY010000032.1 GCA_944381635.1 uncultured Lachnospiraceae bacterium | reverse complement strand
AAGAAGAGACAAAAAGAAACCCCTAATTCCCCCATGAGTGGGGGTTAGGGGGCTGAAGTGTCGAAGACACTTTTTTAGTTGTCTTCAATACCCTTTTGGGTGTCATCAATCAACTTATCGGTCATTTTCTCGGCCTTTTCATATTCCCCATTTTTTATTGCCTCTTTCAGGTCTTTTAAATCCTGTAAAAGCCGTCTGAGATAACTTTTGAATACGCTCATGTCTTCCATATGTTTCTCCTTTCTCTGCTTGCCCGGTTATTGTCCTCTGTTCCCTTTGGATAATTATATATTATCACAATTATTTGTGATTGCCAATATTTTTATCACTAATTTTTGAGATATATTTTTCCCTATCTTTCTCCGTTTCTACATATTTTATTATATCTCTTGGCTGCATTTCCAAAACAGCGCAAAGGCGATTCAAATTATCCAATGATATAGACGTATCGCCCTCTTTGAATTTTTTCATGGTTGCCTGTCCAAATATACCAGTATTTTTCGCAGTTGTCGTATTTATTCCAACTCTTGCCAGTTCAGAAATTACATCTATTTTATATTGCAGCATCTGATTTTCCTCCTTCTCATTTTCTATATATTATATATTAGCATTTCACCAAAAAAAGTCAAGGATATTTTCTCTAAAAAAAGTGATTTTGCATTGACATTCCCTAATTTTAACAAAAGAAAACAAACTGAAGGAAATAATGATGAAAAAATACAATTTATCCAAAATCATGAAAAGAGCATGGACACTTGTTAAAACCGCAGGAATGACTATTTCCTTTAGATTAAAGTAAACAAAAGAAATGAAAAAATTATTGACGAATAGAAATCTTTCATCGAAGAGAGATTTAACTACTATGAATATGAAATTTCTGAGAACGACTGGGGAAAATCTAGAACATACTTTTCTATCCTTGAGAGTAGGTCTAATTCTTCCCTTTATGTAAAATACGATTTTGGTTATCTTGAAATAATAGCGTCGGTGTACAGGGGGACAATACGTCGACGCTACCAATAACTATATCTGAAAAGTCACGTCTCTCGCAGAGTGTGCGAGTAATAATTGTAAATACATTTGGTCTTGAAATATATCCAAGTTACGTCCTTCACATTCTAAATAAAATATTCAGGGGGCAAGAACGAAGGGATAGGGGTTGAGATGAATTTGCTCAGCCTTTTTGTCTTTTATATTGGTTCCAAATATAATCTTGAAAAAGAAAAATAAAGATATGTACTATGGAAAATATGTTAAATTATGGAAATTAGGGGAAGTATACTTATATAAATTAAACTTTTGGCTTGATAAGGAGGAGCTAATTAGACATTACCAATATTATCAGGAACTGTACTGAAATCATATAATCTGCATTTGGTATGGTATATAAATATGATTTATAGTGGACTGATTATAGCAGAGAAAAGAACCAGCCTCAAACGCAGCAAAAAGGATTTTTGGAAAAGTTGCCGTCAGGAGTGGACGATTTGGCTGGTATCGGCTAAAATAAGGAAAGAAAAAGGGACCATCAGCTTTTGACACTGGTTCCGGATAGGAGAAACAGATGAAAAAAGAAAAAGATGCGGCAAAAAGAAAAAAATCCAAATTGCCTCGGGTGCTGTTTGTGCTTTTCATATTGGCGGCACTCTTTCTTGCAGGCTGGTATGCAGTGGTAACCGTAGTTTATGGGAAGCTGAATTATGAACAGACAGCGGAACTGAGCGATGAACCTTTTAAGGAAGACGGAGTTACCAATATTTTATTGATCGGAAATGACTCCAGAGAAAACGGGGAGGACGGACGTTCGGACGCCATGATCTTACTTTCCATCAGCGACAGGACCAACAGCATTCATATGACTTCTCTTTTGAGAGATATGTATGTGGAAATTCCGGGGCATGATGGAAACAGACTGAATGCGGCCTATGCCTATGGAGGTCCCGAACTTTTAATGGATACGATAGAACAGAATCTGGGAATTACAGTAAACCGGTACGTGCTTGTAAATTTTGAGGCCTTTGCCAACCTGGTGGATGCAGTAGGCGGCGTGGATCTGGAGCTTACCAGCGAAGAAGTGGAGTATGTAAACGGATATCTGGTGGAATACAATATGCTTACAGGACGTCCGGAAGGCACAGATTATCTGGACACTTCCTTAAGCGGCATAATTCATTTAAATGGTCCCCAGGCGCTGGCATATACCCGTAACCGCTATATTGGTACGGATTTTGCCCGGACGGAGAGACAGAGAAAGGTGCTGGAGGCGGTGATCAGGAAAGTGCCGAAGGCCATCCTCAGCAATCCCAAGGAACTGATCAATGGTCTGATGAGCAATCTGACCACAAACCTTACCAGAGGCGAATGCTTCCGCCTGAGTTTTTCCGCTCCCAAATTTTTGCTGTATGATTTGATACAGGGAAGCATCCCGCTGGATGGTACCTACGAAAATGCCAACATCAGAGGTATGGCTGTTCTCCAGGTGGATTTTGAGAAAAATAAAGAGTACATCAGAACCGAAATTTACGGAGAATGATACCTTTTTTGACAGCAGAGAAGAAAAACAGAAGAATAAAAAGAAAAACAAAAGGGAATTTATGATAACAATAAGAGAACCTTATTTTTCCATAGAGCAGATTTGCGATTCCGGACAGTGTTTCCGCATGGAAAAAGTGGAAGAAGGCGTATATTTGATTCCGGCACAAAATGACTGCCTGACAGTCACCAGTAATGGTCAGGAGACCTTTTTTCACTGCAGCAGTCAGGAGTATGAACAGAAGTGGAAACATTATTTTGACCTGGATACCGATTACAAAATTTTTGCCGGGAAAATTCCAAAAGAGGACGATTACCTCAAAAAAGCAGCCGTTTTCGGCAGCGGCATTCGCATTCTGCATCAGGATTTGTGGGAGATGATCGTATCGTTTCTTATTTCCCAGCAGAATAATATAAAGAGGATCCGGAAATGTATCCGGGCGGTTTGTGAAACTTACGGGGAGAAAAAGGAAGATGCCGGAGGACATATTTTTTATACCTTTCCCTCACCGGAAGCTCTCGCTTTGGCCAGCGAGGAAGAACTGCGGGCTTTGAATCTGGGATATCGGAGCAAGTATCTGGTGAAAACGGCAAAGAGTGTGGCAGAAGGGCAAATCAGCCTGGATGCGATTCGAAAGATGGATTATCCTCATGCCAGAGAGGAACTTTTAAAGTTGCACGGTGTGGGTGAAAAGGTGGCAGATTGTATCTGTCTTTTTGCCTTGCACCATCTGGAGGCTTTTCCTGTAGACACCCACATCCGCCAGGTGCTGGAAAGGCAATATCCGCAGGGCTTTCCTTTTGAAAGCTTTCATGGATTTGAGGGCGTGATACAGCAGTATATTTTCTATTATGATCTCTTTCAGGGACAAAAGCCTGTGTGACAACAGGAAGGGTTTTGGAAAGCCACAAGAAGCGGCTGCCAAAACCCTTTTTTGTGCCTTTGGAAACCGGGTGTATTTTATAGTTCTTTCATTTATAGTTCTTTCATTTGACAATAAGACAGCAGATGTGATACGGTATCCTGTGCTATTAAGTGAAAATTGGGGATAAAAGTCGGCAAAGGATGATTTGGGTATGAAAAAAACAGCGATTGTTACAGACAGTAACAGCGGGATTACACAAAAGGAAGCGGCAGAAAAGGGAATTTATGTCATTCCCATGCCGTTTATGATAAGCGGAAAGACTTTTTTGGAAGGAAAAGATCTTACAAAAGAGCAGTTTTATGAAAAACTTCAGGCAGGAGAGGAAGTATCCACCTCTATGCCGTCTGCAGGGGACATTTTGGATTTATGGAAAAAACTTCTGGAGGAATACGAGGAACTGGTGTATTTCCCCATGTCCAGCGGCTTGAGCAGTTCCTATGAGACTGCTGTGATGCTGTCCCAGGAATTTAACGGCAAAGTTCAGGTAGTGGACAGCGGAAGAATTTCGGTGCCGTTAAAGCAGATGGTGTACGATGCCGGCGTTCTGGCGAAAAAAGGCATGGATGCAGCGCAGATACGGGAAAAAATGAATCAGGCTGCACTGGATTCTGTGGTCTATATTATGGTAGATACCCTGAAATATTTAAAAAAAGGTGGAAGAATCACACCCGCCGTTGCTGCGATAGGCAGTCTGCTGAAAATTAAGCCAGTCATGAAAATACAGGGCGGAAAGCTGGACATTTATAAAAAGACCCGCACTTTAAAAAGTGCACAGGAATTGATGTTTGATGCGTTAAAAAAGGAATACCAGCAGAACTGGGGATGCAGTCAGGACGAAGTCTATTTTGAAGTGGCATATTCCGGTGTTGATGACACGGAAGCGAAAAAGTGGAAAAAGCAGCTGGAAGAACTCTATCCGGAATATCCGGTGATCATGGATCCGCTCACATTAAGTGTAGGCTGCCATGTAGGACCGGGAGCCCTTGGGGTCGGATGTACCAGACGAATTAAGGAAGCCGCGGAACTGTAGCAAAGAACGCAGAAAAGCAGATGACGAAACCGGACAGGGGAAGAATACCATTCGCTCTGCTTTTTTAGGAAAACGAATCGGAATGCTTTTGATTCCTGATAAAAATTCTTTCTGAGAGTATCCATAACAAGGAAAAAGACAGGCAAAATGTACGCAATGTGCGTACAATCAGACTAAAACAACAAACTTGACAGTAAATTTTGCGTAGAGTATACTCTTTTTGTGCAATAGGAACAATAGAAAATCTCATTTTTTGCTGTACAAAAAACGAGAAATTGCACTGCAACATTCTTTTTTCCAAGAAGAGGGATTTTTACTTATGGATGAAACTACGGTTTTTTTACTTCACGGCTATTGTCATCTTGTAAACCAGACGATTCAATGTGTGGAGAAATATTTTGAAGGAATTGTTCCGGCAGGACGCCCGGACAGGCAAATATATTGGAAGACAAAAGAAATTTATGATACCGTGTCAGAGCTGCTTGAAAAAGGAGAAAAAGAACAGGCTAAGAGAACTGTACTGGAATATATGACATACTGTGAAACCTACCTGAAAGAGGGAGAACCATGGAAAACATGGAAGGAAGATCGGAGTCTATGCAGAAATACGGTGCTCAATTGTGTGCAGATGGTTGCAAATCTGAGCGTGCTGATGACGCCTTTTGTAAAATATCCGGCTCTTAAGGTGGAAAGCTGGCTGGATATCAAAGGCGACTGGCAGGTGCAGAGCGTGCACTCAGGTTATGAGCTTCCCCAGACAGAGCGAATTTTTTTGATCAATCCCACAGCAGACAGCGGCAGGGAAAAAGAGGAAAGTCTTATTCCTATGAAACAGGCATTGAAAAAAGCTTTATAATTAAAAACAGAACGTAAATCTGACGATTCAAAGGAAGCGTCAGGACGCACAGACAATACGCAAAAGAGCGGACAGATCGATTTTGTCAGCGGTGCAGGAGCATGGCAGGACAGACGAAGCAAAATCCGGGCTTTTGCGTATTTTTGATTTAGCAGAAGGATGATGCCGGAATCGTACTTGCATTTTCAGAAAGGACGTATTATAATAGGGGAAAATAATTCCTATTAAACATATATGAATTACAGGATAATAATACAGAAAATCACACGATACGTGTTTACTGCGAAATTTCAGATGACACGCAGAACACACAGGTGTGAAATGGAAAGCCCGCAGCGGCGGATAGGAGGAAATATGGCAGAGATATTACTGCAGACAGAAGGATTAAAAGTATCTGTGGAAGATAAGGAAATTTTACATGGAGTTGATTTACAGGTAAAAAGAGGGGAGACTCATGTGCTTATGGGGCCAAACGGCGCCGGAAAATCCACACTTGGGTATGCGCTTATGGGAAACCCCAGATATAAAGTGACAGATGGTTCCATATTTTTTGAAGGAAAGGAGATAACCGGGGAAAGTGCGGACAAACGTGCAAAGGCAGGAATGTTTCTGTCTTTCCAGAACCCGTTGGAAGTTCCGGGAATCACGCTTTCTTCCTTTATCAAAAGTGCTATGGAGCAAAGACAGGGAAGCCGCATACGGCTCTGGGATTTTAAGAAGGAGCTAAACAAAGCCATGGAGCTTCTTCAGATGGAAGAATCTTATGGGGCAAGGGACTTAAACGCAGGTTTTTCCGGAGGCGAGAAAAAGAAGGCGGAGATTTTACAGCTTCTCATGCTCAATCCCTCTCTGGCAATACTGGATGAGACGGATTCGGGGCTGGATGTGGATGCAGTGCGCACAGTATCCAGAGGCGTTTTGGAGTACCAGAAGGAGAAAAAAGGCGGGCTGATCATCATTACCCACAATACCAGAATACTGGAATCTCTCCCTGTAGATTACACTCATATCTTGGTGGACGGAAAGATTGTCAGAACAGGAGACGCCTCTCTGGTGGAGGAAATTAACGAAAAAGGTTTTGAGGAATTCCTGAAAGCATAAGGAGTAAGGACAGGAGGAAGCTATGGAAGAAAAGACCTATGTGGATGATATTGACCGCAGTGTCTATGATATAAAAAATGAAGAAAAAGATGGATACCGCATGAAAGAAGGGCTGACGCCGGAAATCGTGCAGCAGCTTTCAAAAGAAAAAAAGGATCCTCAGTGGATGCAGCTGTTTCGCTTGGAATCTCTGCAGATTTACAATAGGATGGAAGTCCCGGACTGGGGACCCTCCATCGAGGGGCTTGACATGGATCACATAGCCACCTATGTGCGGCCGGATACGAAGATGAGCACCAAATGGTCGGAGGTACCCGAGGAAATCAAAGAAACCTTTGAGCGCCTTGGAATCCCTCAGGCGGAACGGGAATCTCTGGCAGGCGTAGGGGCTCAGTACGACTCCGAGCTGGTATATCATAATCTCAAAGAGGAAGTTGCGGCCCAGGGAGTGGTCTATACCGATATGGAGAGCGCATTGACCGGAGAATATGCGGATATGGTGAAGAAGCATTTCATGAAGCTGGTAAAGCCAGGGGATCATAAATTTGCGGCCCTGCATGGCGCAGTATGGTCCGGCGGCTCTTTTGTCTACGTTCCGCCGGGAGTTACTGTGGAAATACCGCTGCAGTCCTATTTCAGACTGAACGCTCCGGGAGCCGGACAGTTTGAGCATACGCTGATCATTGTGGATGAAGGAGCCGACCTGCACTTTATTGAGGGCTGCTCCGCGCCGAAATACAACGTTGCAAATCTGCATGCAGGATGCGTGGAACTGTATGTGAAAAAAAATGCCAGACTGCGCTATTCCACCATCGAAAACTGGTCCAAAAATATGTACAACCTAAACACCAAGCGGGCTGTAGTGGAAGAGGGAGGAAAGATTGAGTGGGTATCCGGTTCCTTTGGCTCTCACGTTTCTTACCTTTATCCCATGAGCATTTTGAAAGGAAAGGGAGCCAGAGCAGAATTTACCGGAATTACTTTTGCAGGAGCCGGACAGAATCTGGATACCGGAGCTAAAATGGTACACAGTGCGCCGGAGACTACTTCTTATATCAATACTAGATCCATTTCCAAAGACGGCGGAGTCAGCACGTTTCGAAGTTCTGTTGTGGTGGGAAAAGAAGCCAAAAAGAGTAAAGCTGCGGTTTCCTGCCAGTCTTTGATGCTGGACAGCCATTCCCGTTCCGATACGATTCCTGCCATGGACATACGGACGAAGGATGCGGATATCGGCCACGAAGCGAAGATTGGCAAAATCAGCGATGAGGCAGTTTTTTATCTGATGTCCAGAGGGCTTTCGGAGGAAGAGGCCAGAGCCATGATCGTGCGGGGATTTGCCGACAATGTTTCCAGAGAACTGCCCCTGGAATATGCGGTGGAAATGAATAATCTGATTCAGCTTGAGATGGTAGGAAGCATTGGCTGAGAAGACGGGCAGGAAAAGGAGGTAACTCATGCATCAGGAATGGATGATGAAAATAAACAGACTGCCGGCTCCCACCTGGAACTGGCTGAAAATGAACGAAAGCATTCCGGATACGGAAGGAATAAAAAAGGCGGAAGGAGCGCTCCTGCTGCGTTGGAGTCAGGCGGAACATAAAAGAAAAGGCAGCTGCTTTGAAAACGGGGCAGCGAACTTAAAGCCGGAAGAAAGTGCGGAAGGTATCCGCATTGAGGAAGCGGGAGAATGGTCTGAAAAGACAGCGCAGACTGCCACCGGTATGGGAAAAGACATGAGCCGGCTTCTGGAAAAAGCAGGCAATGCCATAGTAAGAATCACTCCGGAAGAAGAACATACACAGCAGAAAGTGTTTCTGGATTTCCTTTACGGTAAGGAAGATTACAGAGTAAACGGTGTGGAGCTTTACGCTCCGGAAAATGCGGATCTCACCGTTTTTATGAACTGTTCCTCTGATAAAAACGGCCGGGGACTGGCTGCGGTGCAAACCCGTTTTCACGCGGGAAAAAATGCAAAAATCCGTATCGTGCAGCTTCAGATGCTGGGCAGTGAATATCTGCATCTTAACGATATCGGAGGAAGCTGTGAGGAAGGAGCCAGCGTGGAAGTATTGCAGATTGAGCTTGGAGGCGGACAGATTTATTCCGGATGCCGGACAGCCCTGCTTCGGGATGCCGGCATGAATGTGGAACTGGGATATTTTGGAAAGGAAAGCCAGCTGTTTGATTTCAATTTTGTGGCGGAGCATATCGGTGAAAATTCTGTCAGCCAAATTCGTGCAGACGGAATTTTGGAAGATGCTGCCCGCAAACTTTTCCGCGGAACCATTGATTTTAAGACAGGTGCCAAAGGCGCCCGCGGGGATGAGACGGAAAACGTTCTGCTGTTGGGAGACGATGTGATCAACCAGACGATTCCCCTTATTTTGTGCGGGGAGGAAGATGTGCAGGGAAATCATGGAGCCACCATCGGTCAGTTGGAGGAAGAGCTTCTGTTTTATATGGCGTCCCGCGGATTTTCCGAGGAAGAGGCAAAAAATGCAGTGGCCAGAGGCAAAATAGAAGCTTTGTGCAGAAAAATCGGGGATGAGAAGGCAGAAGAAAAAGTGAAAAACTTTCTGGAAGATAAGCTAAGTATGAGGAAACAATCATGAAAGAAACTGAAAAAAGCAATTCCTGGAGGAAGGATTTTCCTCTTTTAAACAGAGATAATTTGATATACCTGGATAATGCGGCTACCGCCCAGAAGCCGGAATGTGTCCTGAAAGCGGAGATGGATTTTTATACGAAATTCAATGCGAACCCTTTGAGAGGTTTTTACGAGTTGGCAATGGAGGCCACAGACAGTTATGAGGATGCCAGAAGGACGGTACAGAAATTTTTAAATGCCCGTTTTCCGGAAGAGATTATTTTCACAAGAAATACAACGGAAAGTCTGAATCTGGCCGCGTACAGCTATGGCTTATCCAGTCTTTCAAAGGACGATGAGATTGTTGTCACCATCATGGAACATCACAGCAACCTGCTTCCGTGGCAGATGGCCGCCGCAAAAACAGGGGCGACACTGCGCTTTCTGGAATGTGAAAAGGACGGAAGCATTTCCCGAAAGCAGCTGAAAGAAGTGATCGGGGAAAGGACAAAAATTGTGGCCGTCACCCACGTCTCCAATGTGCTTGGAACAAAGACTCCTGTGGAAGAGATTGTAAAGATAGCCCATGAAAACGAAGCGGTGGTGATTCTGGACGCAGCCCAGAGCGTTGCCCACATGCCTGTTGACGTGCAGAAACTGAACGTTGACTTTCTGGCCTTTTCCGGGCATAAACTCTATGGCCCCATAGGAATCGGAGTACTTTACGGAAAGAAAGAACTGCTTGAAAAAATGCCGCCCTTTTTAACCGGCGGTGAAATGATCCAATCGGTACACCGTGAGAGCGCAGTGTTTGCGCCGCTTCCTCATAAATTTGAGGCAGGGACGGTAAACGCAGCAGGGGCAGCAGGACTGGCAGCGGCGATTCGTTATATTGACTCCATAGGATTTGATGCGATTGAAAAACAGGAACAGAAACTGACAGCATTGGCTATGGAAGAACTGAAAAAAATACCGGGCATTTCTGTTTTAGGCTCAGACAAACCGGAAGAACACTGCGGGATTTTGACTTTCACCATAGAGGGGGTGCATCCCCATGATGTGTCAGCCATCCTGGATTCGGACGGGATTGCAGTGCGTGCGGGACACCACTGCGCACAGCCGCTGTTTGAATATCTGGAAATACCTTCAGCCACAAGGGTGAGCCTTGCTTTCTATAATACGGAAAGAGAAGTTCATGCATTGGCGGAAAGTCTGGGAAATGTCAGAAGGAGAATGGGATATGAACAGTAGAACTTTTTACAATGAAATTTTGAACGATCACAATCTTCATCCGGGCCATAAACATGATCTGGCGGAGGCAAACAGAGAACTGGAAGGCGTGAATCCAAGCTGCGGAGACGATATCCGGCTGAAACTGAGGGTGGAAAACGGCGTCATAAAGGACGGAGCTTTTCAGGGCAGCGGCTGTGCCGTTTCTCAGGCGTCTGCCGACATGATGCTTGATCTTGTGATCGGAAAGAGCCGGGAAGAGGCGCTGAGGCTATCCGAAATTTTTCGGAAAATGATACAGAAACAGGCCGGAGAGGAAGAGATGGAACTTTTGGAAGAGGCTTCCGTGCTTCAGGACATTGCCCATATGCCGGCAAGAGTCAAATGCGCGGTACTTAGCTGGCATACCTTGGAAGAAATGCTGAAAGAATAGCTGGCTGATAAAGAGTCCTGTTCACAGAAAGAAAACGTAAAGTTTATGTAAAATTTTGTTAAGTCTGCGTTAATAATTTGCCGAACCTCTTGAAACGGTGTAAAGAAAATGTGTATACTGACAGCGTTGTATAAAGAAATGTCGAAAGATTTCCTTTTATGTTAAATTCATGTAATGATAAAAAGGAAAGAGGTCGGAATCTGCCGGATTTTTTCGGATCCGGAGAGGAAATTTTTTGACACAATAACAAACAAGGAAGTTATTTGGAGGAAAAAGACGTGAGTATAACACTTATTTTCAGCCTTCTGGGAGGTCTGGCTTTATTCCTTTACGGAATGCAGATGATGAGCAGCGGCCTGGAGGCTGCTGCAGGAAACAGAATGAAACGCATTCTGGAAAGACTGACAGCTAACCGCTTTTTAGGTATTCTGGTAGGTGCCGGAATTACGGCAGTGATCCAGTCTTCATCCGCAACTACCGTTATGGTTGTTGGATTTGTAAACTCTGGTATGATGACATTAAGACAGGCAGTCTGGATTATTATGGGTGCCAACATCGGTACTACCATCACCGGACAGCTGATTGCACTGGATATCGGAACGATCGCTCCGCTCTTTGCATTCTTCGGTGTGGTTCTGATTGTTTTTGTGAAAAAACAGAAAGTTCATCATGTGGGAATGATCATCGCAGGACTTGGCGTTCTCTTTATCGGTATGGAAATGATGAGCAGCGCCATGATGCCTTTAAGAGAGATGCCGGAATTTGTCAGCCTGATGACAAAATTCTCTAACCCGGTACTGGGAATTTTAGTTGGTATGATTTTCACAGCTATTATTCAGTCTTCTTCTGCGTCTGTAGGTATTTTGCAGGCTCTTGCAGGAAGCGGGCTGATTGGCTTATCAAGTGCGGTTTATGTACTTTTCGGACAGAACATCGGTACCTGTATCACAGCAGTTCTGGCTTCCATCGGAACAAACCGGAACGCAAAAAGAACGACGGTGATCCATCTGTTGTTCAACATCATCGGCACTACAATTTTTACCACAATTTGTCTTCTGACACCGCTTACATCCCTTGTGGAAAGCTGGACACCCGGAAATGCACCGGCTCAGATCGCAAATATGCATACACTGTTTAACGTGGCTACCACACTGATCCTTCTTCCCTTTGGTACCTATCTTGCCAAGATCGCAGAGAAAATCCTGCCTGATAAGAAAGAAGAAGATAACGGACAGATGCATCTGCAGTATATCCGTTCCACAGAGCCTAAGAGAGAAAATCAGATTGGTTTCTCTGCAATTTTCACAAGTGAGATCAGACAGGAAATTCAGCGTATGTCTGAGATGGCAAAGGAAAATATCGATGAAAGTTTCCAGGCTGTAATTGAAGGAAAGACAAAACGCTTGGAAGAAGTAAGCAAAAGAGAAGATTATATTGATTATCTCAACAAAGAAATTTCCAAGCATATCTCCAAAATGATGGTAAGAGAAACCAACACGCAGGATGCGAAAGAAATGAGTGTTCTCTTTAAGGTATGCGGAAACCTGGAGCGAATCGGCGATCACGCAATGAACATCTGTGAATATACAAAACTTATGGAAGAAAAAGGAATCTTTTTCTCCAAAGAGGAACGCGAGGAAATCCGTTCCATGCATATGGTCAGCCTGGAAGCTATGGACGTTCTGGATAAGATTGAAAAGGGAAGTCCGGATGTAAAACAGATCGAAGATCTGGAACAGCGCATGGACGATATGACAGAAGAATATCGCAGCAGAATGATTGATCGTATGCAGAGCGGAAACTGCTCCGATGAAGCATGCGTTCTCTACACAGAGATGCTCACCGACTTTGAACGAATCGGCGATCATATGCTCAACATCGCCCAGGAAATCGGTCTGGGAAAAGTCAGCGCTTAAGCTCTTGCTTCTGCAGTTGGCTCTGCAGTGATTAAGAGGGTGCTGTAAAATCAGAAATTTTACATATGCCGTATCCTATTTTGTTTAAAAGCAATGTCTGCTTACAAAACAGGGTGCGGCATATTTTTCTGGTTTTGCGGCGCCCTCTTTCCGCATTCCTGCTCGCCTCGTCAGAATATTCAGATAATAATGGCGTGATGCCGGGGTCAAAAGCCCCCAACCAGGATACCTACGGATTGCTATGTGCTACGCACTTCCACAATCCGCCCCAATATTCGCATATCGTGGGATATACATCCCATTTTTATGCTCATATCGGGCGGGTCCCAAGGTCTTTCACCCACTTATGAGCAAGCTCATGTGGGTTCTGACCTTTTGACCCTGGTATCATGGTGTAATTATCTGATAATTATGAAAAAATAATGGTAAAAATAGAAAATAAAAGAAAAATTAAAGAAATATCAAAAAATATATTGACATATACCAATATTGTAAGTATAATAAAGCCATAAACAAAAGAAATTCACATAGGTGAATCAATAAAAAAGAAAAGGAGGTAGAGACCACCGAAAACGTAAGTGAAACATCCTTCGTAATCTTATGATTCTAAAGAGTAGACTTTCTGAACGAAACCGAAATTGGACAGCCTGAGAAAGAGGAACTGAAAGGTGAATTTTAAAGGCAGAGAGATGAAGAGGAACCCGGGGTGGTGAATTCACTTGGAAAGAGTAATTCCGAAAGGATAATGCTTTTTACCTTCCAAAAGAAGCCGTAGCAGAGAGTGCGAAAATAGAAAAGAGCGAAGTACAAGTTAAAAAAATTTCATATAGAGTTCTTTAAACAGATAGTCACAGATTATCAGAATTTAAAGAAGAGTGAAAAACAGAAGAAAAGAAAAAAAGAACATCGAGTACATGCGAAAAAGTAACGAGGAAATCTGAAGAGAAATAAACACCGTTACAAGTACTTAAGTACAAAAAAAGAGATGGAAAGATAAAAGTATACGGAGGTTATTTAACCCTTGGATAATTTAGAAACAATAGTTTAAAAGCGGGTATCATTCGAAAAAGATTGATGCCCGCTTTTTTTATACGACAGAAAATGAAATTTTCTGTCGTATAAAAAAAGCGATAAATCGCACTGCGGCGGAAAGGAAATAGGTCGCAGTGCGACCCGCCGCAGGCGGAAAATCTCGCAATGCGAGATTTTTATATGCAATAAGAAAAAGCCGCTCCGCTGAGGATGCGCACTCGCGCTCGGCGCGAGCGACAAATCGCACTGCGGCGCTTGCGCCCGATAATGACAAGGCACGCTTTTTGTAGTATACTTTTTGCATACAATTTTGCAGAGCAGAATAGTAGGAAAATAACAGGAATATAAAAACAGATCTCTGAATATCCGAAGGTAGGGGCAGAGGGGGATGCATGTCAGGCGATAAAAGTCTGCGTGCACAGAGAAAGGAAAGGACTTTATTATGGCAGAAAACAATAGGCGAAAAGCTGAGCGAAGGAGAAGAAGGCGCAGAAATCAGAGAATTGTCTATGCAGTGGCAGCAGTGCTTCTTGTGCTTGTGGGTGCAGGTGTATTTGCAGGCGGAAAAACTCTGGTGAAAGCTACACAGGAGCCTGAAAATTTCGGATCGGAATCTACAGAGAATACGGAAGCGGTTCAAAGTCAGAACGCTTCGGAGGGAACCTTACAATCTGCAGAGCAAAACGTAAGCACGGAAGAAAATAATGATCAGGAGACGCAGATGCAGGAAACTATGGCTGAGGAAATGGTTATGGAAGGATCACAGGAGCTTTCCGCACAGCAGATCGAAGAAATGGCCAGGGCCTGTGTGGAATCCATGACTTTGGAGGAAAAGGTGGCAGGGCTTTTTGTAGTCACGCCGGAAGCTCTGACCGGTGTAAGCAAGGCAGTGCAGGCAGGAGAGACGACAAAGGCGGCGCTGGAGCAGTATCCGGTGGGAGGAGTGATCTATTTTAAACAGAATATTCAGTCGAAGGAACAGATTACAACCATGCTGGCCGACACTGCTTCTTACAGCAAATATCCCCTGTTTTTGGCGGTGGATGAAGAGGGCGGAAGTGTAGTTCGGGTGGCGGATACTCTGGGATTTGAAAATGTGGGAAATATGGCAGATATCGGAGCTTCGGGTGATGTAAATCAGGCCTATACGGCCAATGAGACCATAGGAAATTATCTGGCAGACTGCGGATTTAATCTGGATTTTGCCCCTGTGGCGGATGTGCTCACAAATCCGGATAACACCGCTATCGGGAAGCGAGCGTTCAGCTCGGATGCACAGGTTACGGCAGATATGGTTTCCTCTGCGGTGCAGGGACTGCAGTCCACAGGAATCAGCGCCTGCCTGAAGCATTTCCCGGGTCATGGGGATACGATTGCCGATACCCATGATGGCAGCGCGGAGACGAACAGAACGTTGGAGCAGATGCAGAGCACCGAGTTTCTTCCTTTTCAGTCCGGAATGGAAGCGGGAGTGGATATGATCATGGTAGGGCATATCAGCGCGCCTCAGCTGACCGGCGGAGACGCAACACCGGCATCCATGAGCAAAGAAATCATAACGGATATACTGCGAAAACAGCTTGGATATAACGGCATTGTTATCACAGACGCCATGAACATGGGCGCCATTTCCAATTATGAAAGTTCAGACATGGCGGCTGTCAAGGCGCTGAGAGCCGGGGCGGACATGATCCTTATGCCGGAGGACTTTAAGACGGCTTACGAGGGAGTGCTGGCAGCGGTAAAGGACGGAACGGTCAGTGAGGAGAGGATCAACGACTCTCTGATGAGAATTTACCGTGTTAAATATAGAAATGCCATCTGACAGAAAACAGAAAGGAAAGAGACAGAAGATGGAGCGAAAAAAGTCGGAAATGACCACACTTTGTTATATAGAAAAAGATGACTGCTACCTGATGCTGCACCGCATTCGGAAAAAGAAGGATGTAAACAAAGAAAAATGGATCGGTGTGGGAGGACATTTTGAGACGGGGGAAAGCCCGGAGGAATGTCTTCTGCGGGAAGTGAAAGAGGAGACAGGTTTGACCTTGACTAATTATCGCTTCCGCGGACTTGTAAGCTTTGTGGTGGAAGAAGCGCCGGAAGAGAATACGTTCATGTGCCTGTACACAGCCGACGGGTTTGAGGGAGAAATCATTTCCACGGAGGACTGCGAGGAAGGCGTTTTGAAATGGGTGAAAAAAGAAGACATTCCCAAATTGAATCTCTGGACCGGGGATAAAATCTTTTTTCAGCTGCTGGAAGAGGACGCTCCCTTTTTCTCTTTGAAATTAAAATACCACGGAAGTTATTTAAAGGAGGCGGTTCTTGATGGAAAACCGCTGGAACTGCTGGATATTGTGGATGAGAAGGGAAATCCTACCGGACTGACACAGGAACGGGAAATTGTTCACAGAACCGGAGAACTTCACAGGACCGCAAGCGTGTGGATTATAAATAAAGAAAACAACGGGAGACAAAAAGTACTGCTTCAAAAAAGAAGCGCCGGAAAAGATGCGTATCCGGGCTGTCTGGATTTATCTTCGGCAGGACATGTGCCGGCAGGCTGCGATTACCTGGAATCGGCCATAAGGGAACTTGGAGAAGAACTGGGAATTTGTGCACGAAAAGAAGACCTGCGTTATATCGGTCTGCATTCCAGTGAATTTCATGAGATTTTTCATGGGAAACCCTTTCATAACCGGGAAATCAGCGCGGTGTATCTTTATGAAAAACAAGTGGACATAAAAGATTTGAGACTGCAGACGGAAGAAGTGGAAACCGTTGTATGGATGGATTTAGAGGAATGTATTGAGAAAGTAACAAAAGGGGATCCGCAGTTTTGCATCGATCAGGGAGAGCTTGCCATGGTGGCATCTGCCTGCGGCAGGCAGGGGGAAACAAAGAAGCAGACTTTTTAAGAACAAAGGGGAAAAGCAGGGAGAAAAGACTGCGAAAATACGCGATTGTGATTGGAAAAGAGTTCTAAATACTGCGGAAAAATGGTATAATAAAAACATAGATAGAAGGTAACTGCAAATCACAACCGGCAGCCATAAGCCAGAAAATGTGAGGGGAAAAAGGGCAGAGTCGGCCGGAAACCTGAGACAGGCTGGGAGGGATACTATGAAACTTACATTTATAGGAGCAGCTCATGAAGTGACGGGAAGCTGTCATTATATGGAGGCTGCAGGAAAGCATATGCTGGTGGACTGTGGTATGGAACAGGGAAAGGATCTTTATGAAAACGTTCCGATTCCGGTTGCAGAATCCAAGATTGACTATGTGTTTCTGACACATGCCCATGTGGATCATTCCGGAATGCTTCCCTGGCTGTATGCCAGAGGTTTCCGCGGCAAAATTTTCTCCACCGAGGCAACGGCTGATCTGTGCAGCATTATGCTGCGTGACTGTGCGCACATTCAGATGCAGGAGGCGGAGTGGAAAAGCAGGAAGGCAAAACGTCATGCCGGAATAGAGCCGCCGGAACCTCTTTATACTATGGAAGACGCAGAGGGAGCCATCCGTTCGTTTATCCCATGTCCTTACGACAAAATGGTTTCTGTGGACGAGGGGATTTCCATAAGGTTTACCGATATCGGCCATCTTCTGGGATCGTCCAGCATTGAAGTGTGGCTGACAGAGGTGGATGTAAGCAAAAAGCTGGTATTTTCCGGAGACATCGGAAACATAAATCAACCGCTTATCAGGGACCCGAAAAAGACAGAGGAAGCGGACTATGTCATTATGGAATCTACCTACGGCGACCGGATTCATTCCGCACAGCGGCCGGATTATGTGGCAGAGCTGACGAAGGTGTTAAAAGAAACTTTCGATAAAGGCGGCAATGTGGTCATACCTTCCTTTGCCGTAGGCAGAACGCAGGAAATGCTGTATTTTCTTCGTAAAATCAAAGAAGAGCGTCTGGTTGAAGGGCATGAGGATTTCCCGGTCTATGTAGATAGTCCTCTTGCTGTGGAAGCGACCGGAGTTTTCCAGAAGAATGAATACGCCTGCTTTGATGAGGAAGCCATGAATCTGGTAAGGCAGGGCATCAATCCTATCAGCTTTAAGGGACTGCGTCTTTCCATAACAAGCGATGAGTCCAAAGCGATCAACTTTGATGAGGAGCCGAAAGTTATCATCTCTGCCTCCGGCATGTGTGACGCCGGACGTATCCGTCATCATTTGAAGCACAATCTGTGGAGGCCGGAATGTACCATTCTTTTCGTAGGCTTTCAGGCTGTGGGAACGCCGGGACGCGCAATCGTAGACGGCGCAAAGGAGATGCGGCTGTTTGGAGAAACGGTTGACGTAAGGGCCCGCATTCATACGCTCACAGGCATGAGCGGACACGCGGATAAGAACGGACTGATCGACTGGATCAACGGATTTACCAGGAAACCGGAACGGGTATTCATTGTTCATGGCGAGGACGAGGTAACCGAAAGCTTCGCGGACTGCCTGCATGAGGAATATGGATTCGAAACCTATGCGCCCTTCAGCGGTACAAGATTTAATCTGATCACGAATACCTTTGAATACGAAGGACAGCCTGTGCCTGTCGAGAAAAAGGAAAAGGCAGCGTCTGCTCCCAGCGGTGTTTATGGAAGACTTATTGCAGCCGGTCAGCGTTTGCTTGGAGTTATTAAGAAGTGTGAGGGAATGGCAAATAAGGATCTTGCAAAATTTGCAGATCAGATCAATGCCCTTTGTGATAAATGGCAGAGATGAGCCGAAAAATAAGGAATCGGGCGCTCTGTAAAGTATAAGGAGAACAAAAAGATGAATTTGATAGTGGCAGTGGATGAAAACTGGGCAATCGGAAACAAAGGAAATCTGTTGGTTCGCATTCCGGCGGATCACAGAATGTTCCGGGAGGAGACTTTGGGAAAAGTCGTGGTATTTGGAAGAAAGACGATTGACACTTTTCCGGGAGGCCAGCCTCTTGAGGGAAGAAAAAACATCGTGCTTTCCAGGAACCCCTCTTATACAAGGAAAGACGCCCAGGTAGTGCATTCTCTGGAGGAACTTCTGGAAACGCTGAAGCAGTATGACAGCGAAGATATCTATATCATAGGCGGAGCCAGTATTTATGAGCAGCTTCTTCCCTACTGCGATGTGGCACATGTGACAAAGATCGATCACTCCTATACGGCAGATACGTATTTTCCAAATCTGGAAAAGGATGAGGAATGGGAGATTACCGCGGACAGCGACGAACAGTATTATTTTGATCTCACCTATCAATTCCTCAAATATGAGAGAAAAAACAAAAAAACACTTTAATCTGATAAAGAATAGTGCTATAATGTGTTGCAGCGAGGTAATACATTAAAGTTTAGGAGTGAGCGTTATGGAAAAGAAAAATATTGATTGGGAAAACCTTGGCTTTGGATATATCACAACCGATAAGCGTTATGTGTCCAATTATAAAAACGGAGCATGGGACGAAGGAGGACTGACAGAAGATGCCAACATCACTCTGAATGAGTGCGCAGGTATTCTGCAGTACTGCCAGGAGTGTTTTGAGGGCCTGAAAGCTTACACGACAGAGGAAGGACATATCGTAACCTTCCGGCCGGATTTAAACGCAGAGCGTATGGAAGACAGCGCCAGAAGATTGGAGATGCCCGTATTCCCCAAAGAGAGATTTCTGGACGCTCTGGATCAGGTTATAAAGGCAAATGCCGCATGGGTTCCGCCTTACGGAAGCGGTGCCACACTCTACATCCGCCCGTACATGTTTGCAAGTTCACCGGTTATCGGCGTAAAACCGGCGGAAGAATATCAGTTCCGCATTTTCACAACACCGGTAGGCCCTTACTTTAAAGGCGGTGTGCATCCTCTTACCATCTGCGTCAGTGATTTTGACCGGGCAGCTCCTCACGGAACCGGACATATCAAAGCAGGACTTAACTATGCCATGAGTCTTCATCCTTATGTGGTTGCTCATCAGAATGGATTTGACGAAAACATGTATCTTGATCCTGCTACACGTACCTACGTAGAAGAAACAGGCGGTGCAAACTTCATCTTTATCACCAAAGATCACAAGATCGTTGTACCTAAATCCGACAGCATCCTGCCTTCCATTACAAGACGTTCCATTGTGACAGTGGCAAAGGATATCCTCGGACTGGAAGTGGAAGAAAGAAAAGTAGCGCTGGCAGAGATTGGTGATTTCGCAGAGTGCGGACTTTGCGGAACAGCTGCGGTTATCAGCCCTGTAGGAAAAGTAGTGGATCACGGCAAAGAAATCTGCTTTGCGTCAGGAATGGAAAAGATGGGTGAAATTACCCAGAAACTTTATGATACCCTGACCGGAATTCAGATGGGAAGAATTGAGGGACCGGAAGGATGGGTAAGAAGAATTCTTTAATCCTGAACTCAAAAAATAAGAACGATTCTTTATAAAGGCATTGTAAAAGTTCCAGAAGCCGTATGTCAGGGAGTTCCCTGCGGTTTTTGGAACTTTTTTATGCGACAGGAAATTTCATTTCCTGTCGCATAAAAAAAGACGCTCCGCTGTGGATGCGCACTCAGCGCTCAGGCAATCAGAGATTACCCGGAAAATGGTTGCTGACGCAACCGCGCTCCGGTGCGGCTGTGGGCCAAAGCGTACACGTTGTCACAATACAAAAACGTAAAAAATTTTTTAAATTGTGCGTTTTGTAACGGAAAATGTAACGTACGCTGTGGTATAAAAAATATAAAGGAAAGAAAAACGAACGGGATTATTTGAAAAAAGAGAGGTAATCATGAGAGTATCTGAAATTTTTATGAGCTTAGCAGTGGCAGCAGTAGTGATCGTCGGGGCAGCTGACACGACAGTAGGAAATACCTGTGCAGCATTGCCTGTTTCCGGAAACGGGGTGGCAGTTATGCAGAATGAGAGCGGGCAAAGCGTTCTGTCCGAAGAGAGCGGAGTTTTGGAGCAGGAAAAGGAACAGGGCGGAGTTCTGGGCGTCCGCAGAAATCCTGACGGGACGATAGTGGGACCGGTGGATGAAGTGATTGACACCACAAAAACAGAAAAAGGCGTTCTCTGATTGAAAAAGCAAGAAAGCTTTGGAAAATAAAACGGTAAAAATTGCATATTTTTCTGATTTTTCTCCATACTGAAAATAGAATCGATGCACCGGAAACGAGACGGTTTGGAACGTTTTGGATCCTGTACACCGACGCTGAGCATCTTGGTGCAGGCGAAGAGAAACAGAACGCAGCAGGTGTTCTTTCTGGCGTATAGCAGGGCACTGTGTGCAGATGGGAGCGAGTATGGAGAAAAAACAGATTGAAGAAGTGAGAGAAAAACTGGGATTTGAAAATCAGGGGATTTTTGAATGCGGACAGCAGAGCATCAAATTTCCGACTCCTGTCTTTATTCGGGAAAGCGCTTCTGTGGTAGGGAAAAAAGAAGGCCAGGGACCGCTTGGAAAACTTTTTGATGTGGTCGGTGAAGACGATATGTTTGGAGCAAACACATGGGAAGAGGCGGAAAGTTCCCTGCAGAAGAAAAGTTTTTATCTTGCGGCCACGAAGGCAGGCATGAAACCGGAAGATATCCGCTATCTGTTTGCCGGAGATTTGCTTGGGCAAAGCATTGCCACAAGTTTTGGGCTGATGAGTTATGAAAGGCCGCTCTTTGGGCTTTACGGGGCATGTTCTACATGCGGGCTATCACTCAGTCTGGGCGCTATGGCGATAGCGGGAGGATTTGCCAGAACAGTGGGGTGCGTCACCTCCAGTCATTTTGCCAGTGCAGAAAAAGAATTCCGGTACCCTCTTGCGTATGGAAACCAGAGACCGCTTTCCTCCACCTGGACCGTGACGGGAAGCGCTGCTTTTATATTGAGCAATACAAGGGGAAACAGATCCAGAGCCGTAATCACAGGGATCACACCCGGAAAGGTTGTGGATTATGGCATCCGGGACAGCTTAAACATGGGAGCATGCATGGCTCCTGCGGCCTGTGACACCATTTATCGTAGCCTGAAGGATTTTGACAGAAAGCCGGAAGATTACGATAAAATCATAACCGGAGATTTGGGAAAAGTAGGACAGAGGGCGCTTCTTGATCTTTTAAAGGATAAAGGAGTAGATATTGAAAAGCAGCATATGGACTGCGGAATTGCCATTTTTGACTGCAAGACCCAGGACACACACTCGGGAGGTTCGGGATGCGGCTGTTCCGCCGCCGTGTTATCCGCCTACATTCTCAAGGAGCTGGAGCAGGGAAACTGGAAAAGGGTTTTGTTTGTTCCTACAGGCGCCCTGTTAAGCAAGACAAGCTTTAATGAAGGCCAGAATGTGCCGGGGGTGGCTCATGCTGTGGTGATAGAGCATCTGAAGGAATAGGCAGACAGGCGGACCGTTTTGTAAAGTGAACACTTTTGCGCACACTTTTTAAAATACTATAAAAATGGGAAAACAAAAGGGCGATTCTATAGTCCTGGAAGAAGTTTATTGCGGCACTATGCTCGGGAGGCTAAACCGAAATAGTGCAAAATAACTCTTTCGGTTGTGGAAGAGCCCTTAAATTTTGCGGAAAAACAGTTTGTTTTTTCGTTTCTTGCCATTCCCAGGGGGATGGGGTACAATGGGAAAAGCAGGAAAGCGCTGACAAAACCGGATTCGGAAACGGCTTGGATTTATGCGGCGAAAAAGCTGCACAAAAGGAAGGAACGGGAGGTTTTTATGGAACAGACAGAACAAAGAGAGTGGCTGAGAGCGGTTCTGGTAGGAGGGAATATCAACGAAAATCCCGATTTTGAGCGTTCCCTTGAGGAACTGGAAAGTTTGGCAGAGGCGTGCAGCATAAAGACGGAAGCAATCTTTAAACAGAATTTGACGGCTGCAAACAGCGCATTTTATATCGGCAGCGGCAAGGTGGACGAGGTGAGAGAGACCGCGGAACATGTGGAGGCAGATTATGTTATTTTTGACAACACTTTAACGCCCTCTCAGCAGAGAAATCTCCAGAGGGAAATCGGAAAGCCGGTGCTTGACAGGACGAATCTGATTCTTGAAATCTTTTCCAGAAGAGCAAGGACAAAAGAGGCAAAGCTTCAGGTGGAATCCGCAAGCCTGGCGTACATGCTTCCCAGACTTGTGGGAATGAACGATGCGCTGAGCCGGCAGGGAGGAAGCGGCGGCGCCGGAGCGGGAAGCGGATTTTCCAACAAGGGCGCCGGTGAGAAAAAGCTGGAACTGGACAGAAGACGGATTGAAAAGCGCATGAGCGAGCTGCGCAAAGAGCTGGGTGAGATGGAGAAAAACCGGGAGACTCAGAGAAAAAAGAGAAAAGACGGACAGACTCCTTTAGCAGCTTTGGTAGGTTATACCAATGCCGGGAAGTCTACACTTTTAAACCTTATGCTCCGCCGGTTCGGACAGGAAGAGGAGAAAGAAGTGCTGGAAAAAGACATGCTGTTTGCAACGCTGGATACTACCGTGAGAAGAATTGAGCCTGGAGATAACCGCGATTTTCTTCTTTCAGACACAGTCGGTTTTATCAGCAATCTTCCTCATAGTCTGGTAAAGGCCTTTCGTTCAACGCTGGAAGAAGTGTGTCAGGCGGATCTGCTTTTGCATGTCGTTGACTTTTCCGATCCTCATTACAAAGAACAGATGAATGTCACAAGGGAAACTTTAAAGGAGTTAAAAGCCGAGGGAATTCCCTGTATCTACATCATGAATAAGGCGGACCGTGTTATGGAAGCGGGCGAGCTTCCCAAAAGAGTGGGAGATAAAATTTACATGTCTGCCAAGCAGGGCTGCGGCCTGGAGGAACTTTTGCAGATGATAAGAGAAAAGCTGTTTGCTTCCTATGTGGACTGTCATCTCATGATCCCGTATACGGACGGAGCGATTGTTTCTTATTTTAAAGAAAATGCAGTGGTTCATCAGATGGAGTACCGGGAACAGGGCGTTTATATGGAGGTAAACTGCCGGGAAAGCGATTACCGGAAATATCACTGCTTTGTGCAGGGATAGAGGGAATTGCTGTTTGGCGGCAAAGGAGCGCCGCGGGATGGAACCAACCGTTTAAAAAGTGCAGATATTTTGGGAGGAAAAACAATGCGGACAATGGAATTTAAAATGGAAAGACAGGGACTTTTAAAAGAGGGCGATCATGTGACCGTGACGGAAGGCGTTCTTCCAAGCAACTACTATTACACGATAGACCCTTCTTTAGCCATGTCCGGAAACATACCTTTCAGAGAAAGGCTGACCGTCCTGGAAGGAGACGTGACAGCCATTGTGGAAAATGAGAGAGGGTTTTATGTGACGGTAGCTTTCAACGAATAGGAAACCCCGGAAAGAAGGACAGCATGCCGAAAAAATGCCGGGAAAGCAGGGGAATCAGAAACAAGAAGCCTGTAATGCGGGAAAGTAACGTGACAAAGCGGAAATTTCATGATAAGATAAAAAACGAAATTCAATGATGAAAAAATAAAAGAAACAGAATAGCAGGAGGAATGATCCATGTTGAAAAAAATTGCAACGGACAAGGCACCGGCGGCAATCGGGCCTTATTCTCAGGGAATTGTGGCAGGAGACTTTTTATTTGCGTCCGGACAGATTCCCATCAACCCGGCAACCGGAAATGTAGAAGCAGAAGGAATTCAGGCTCAGGCGGAGCAGGTTATGAAAAATATCGGTGAAATCTTAAAAGAGGCCGGCACTGATTTTAACGCAGTGGTGAAGACAACCTGCTTTCTTGCGGATATGGGAGATTTCGGAACATTTAACAGCGTTTACGAAAAATATTTTGTGACAAAACCGGCAAGAAGCTGCGTGGCAGTAAAACAGCTTCCCAAAGATGTACTTTGTGAAGTGGAAATCATTGCTTATGTGGGATAAGGAGCCGTACATGAAAAACGTTGTTTTGATCGGAATGCCGGGGGCAGGAAAGAGCACAGTGGGAGTTGTCCTTGCCAAAAAACTTGGTTTTCAATTTCTGGATTCGGACCTGGTCATACAGGAAGAAACCGGCAAACTCCTTCATGAAATCATAAGCGAAAAGGGATTGGAAGGCTTTCTTCTCACAGAAAATCGAATCAATGCCTCTCTGCAGGCAAAGCACACGGTGATCGCCACAGGTGGAAGCGTCATCTACGGAAAAGAGGCTATGACTCATTTAAAGCGAATCGGAAATATTGTTTATCTGAAGCTGCCCTGTGAAGCTATTGCAGAGCGCCTTGGAGATTTAAAGGAAAGAGGCGTTGCCTTAAAGGAAGGACAGACTCTTCAGCAGCTCTACGATGAGAGAGTTCCTCTTTATGAGAGATACGCGGATGTGACTGTCGATTGTGAAGGAAAGAGCATTCGGGAAATTGTACTGGAAATTTCAGGAAGACTGATAAAAGAATAAAGATACGAATAAGGGTTTTTGCAATATCCCCAATCGGAAAAAGGAAGAGTGACCCGGATGTCGATACAGACAGAACGGTGACTCTTTTTTTGTTTAGAAGAAGAAAAGGGAGAATGTTTAAATGGATATTTTGCTTGTTATGTGCATTGGCGTTCTCATAGGGAACCGCTTTTTTCCGGAAAAATGGAAAAAAGGAAACGAAAAAGCTCAGATTATATGTACGGTATTGCTTATTTTTTTCATGGGCGTGAAAATTGGAAAAATGGATAATATATGGAATGAAATCGCATCTATGGGATTGACAAGCTTTTTATTTTTCTTCATTCCGTCGCTGTTTTCCCTGATTCTGGTCTATGTGCTGACTCGTATTTTTATGAAGTCGGGCAGGAAAGGGGACAGGTAAATGGTTTTTCTGGCATTATTGGCATTGATTCTTGGAATGATGTATGGCCTTTTCGGGCTGAATATTCAGCCAATCGATTTTCTGGCAGAGCATACGGATTACCTTTTATATGTTCTGATGTTTCTGGTGGGAATCAGCGTTGGCATGCATCACGGGCTTTTGGAAAAAATCAAAGAATATCATGTGAAAATACTGATGATCCCTGCGGGAATTATTGTCGGTTCTTTTCTTGGCGGGGTAGTGTGCAGCTTTCTTACAAAAACACCGGTCAATGTGGGAACCGCTATTGCCTGCGGTCTGGGATGGTACAGCCTTTCGGGGGTATCCATCGGAAATCTGGCCGGTGCCGCGTTTGGAAGTATCGCCTTTTTGAGCAATCTGATGCGTGAAATCTTTTCTTTTTTCACCATACCCTGGATTGCAAGGCATTTAAATTACTATAGCTGCATTGCACCGGCAGGCGCCACCAGTGAGGACACGACACTTCCCATGATGATCCGTTATACCAACGAGGAAACTGTGGTGATGTCTGTGTTAAACGGGGTAATCTGTTCCGCTATGGTGCCTGTGCTGATTTCTTTCTGCTACAGTGTGCTGTAAACGGAAAACGAAACATGAGAAAGGAAAAAAGAATAAGATCCGCGGAGAGGGAAACAATGATAATAACGTACGGGGCAGAAATCATGACCCAGGATATCGGCCCGCTGTACACGGTTGCTGACAGGAGAAAAGAAGACCGGAGAAGAGAAATCCGGACACAAAGAATTCTTCTGTTTGGACGGCATGTTGACAGGAAAGGAATGGACACGTATGGATTATCTGAAAGCATTTCTGGTTGGCGGCCTTATATGCGCTCTTGTGCAGATTCTCATGGAGAAGACAAAACTTATGCCCGGAAGGATTATGGTGCTGCTTGTGTGTTCAGGGGCAGTGTTAAGCTTTTTCGGGCTGTTTCAGCCTCTCATGGAATTTGCAGGTGCGGGAGTAAGTGTCCCTCTGCTCGGTTTCGGGCATGTGCTGATGGACGGTGTAAAGACCGCAGTGGACGAAGAAGGCCTGCTGGGGCTGTTTTCCGGGGGATTCCGGGCAGGAGCGGTGGGAACAAGCGCTGCCCTGATTTTTGGCTATCTGGCGTCCCTGATTTTTGAGCCAAAGATGAAAAAATAAAGATCATTCTCGAAAAAGAGGGTGCCGTAAAAACAGAGAATCTGTGTTTACGGCACCCTTTATGTGATTGCCTGATTAGTATAAGCAGTGAAATCTGTGAAAAAATTATTCTGTAAAAGATATTTCTTTTTTGGCCAGGAACTGACGCATGGTTTTGTCCCAGGCGCGCTCTAACGTTTTATCAGGAACGAAGGTGTGAAAAGAAGTCCCTGTGACAAGCGAAAGCCCGGAAGAGTCGTAGCGGCAGGTTACCACAAGAGCTTTCACATCCTTTTCGGTAAAAGACAGCTCTTTTTTCTCAGAGTCACCGCCGCTTTCCTTTTGCGCCTTCTGAATCACGCCGGCCACATATTCCGGGCGAAGATGCAGGACGATTTTAAAACGGGACGGCGTCCGTTTGCCTTTTATCATGTCAAAGCAGATCGGACGGATGGAAGACCAGGTGACAAAGTCGTAAGGACGGATGGAGGGCGTTTCCCACTCCTCATTGGTATAAAAATCCCGGTTCACATGCCCGTCGATGGTATAGGTGGCAGCAGTTTCGATGACTGCCTCTTCCAGCAGGAAGGAGTCAAAGCAATCGCTTCCCAGCAGCTTTCCCATAAAATTTTTCAATTCAGTGATATGTAAAGAAATCATAAATGCTCCTTTGGATGATTGTGACGTGCGTCTGTACAGAAGAAATCCGGCGGGTTTCTTTCTGCACACAGGTGCTATTTCAGTATAATACATTCCGGCATGGAATGCCAGTCCCAACAACAGCCAAGCCGGTTGCTTGGTATCCTGGAATTACTTCGTCAGGAAAATACATATTTGTGGTAGTAATAGACTTTACAAGTATTGGTAGTATGTGTTATCATACATGGTAATGAAAACTACATTGCAAATAGAATAATGCCAAAACCTTTTCCGGAAAGAATCAGGCCCGGAGGATAACAGGCCAGGCATTGGGAAAAGAAAGAGTATAAGAAGGATTAAAAAAGATTGAAAAAAGAATCGTGAAAAGAAAGGAATTAGGAAAGCTATGGGATATCGTTATAAAATTGTTGTGGACAGTTGCTGTGAGCTGCCGGAAGAATATAAGAAGGACGAGCGTTTTGAGATTGTGCCGCTGGGATTGGAAGTGGGAGATTTTCATATGCTGGATGATGAAACTTTCAATCAGGCAGACTTTTTGGCGAAAGTGGCCGCATGTCCGGTATGCCCCAAATCATCCTGCCCGTCTCCGGAAAAATTCATGAAAGCTTATACCGGTCAGGCGGAAAATGTTTATGTAGTGACCCTTTCCGCTAATTTAAGCGGAAGCTATAACAGCGCACTTCTTGGGAAAAATCTGTATCAGGAAAAATACGGCGAGAAAAATATTTTCGTTATCAATTCCAAATCTGCCTCCTGCGGAGAGACACAGATTGCTTTAAAAGCTATGGAATTGGAAGAGCAGGGCCTTCCTTTTGAAGAAATCTGCGCCAAACTGAAAAAGTTTCGGGATGAGGAGAACACTTATTTTATTCTGGACAATCTGGAAACACTGCGAAAGAATGGAAGACTCAGCGGCGTAAAGGCTCTGGTGGCTTCCACACTGAGCATTAAACCTGTGATGGGAGCTACTCCGGAGGGAACTATTATTCAGTTAAGTCAGACGATTGGAATGAAAAAAGGCCTTCAGAAAATGGCGGATATTATTGCGAAAGAAGTGAAAAATCCGGAAGAAAAATGTCTGATGATCACACATTGCAACGCTTTGAAAAGAGCGGAGAGCTTAAAGGAAATGGTTTTAAAGAAAGTTAACTGTAAAAAGGTAATGATTTTAGACACAGCGGGAATCAGCAGCATGTACGCAAACGATGGAGGGGTCATCGCTGTTATATAAATAAGGGTGAGAAAAATAAATCGTACTCACGCCAAAGCGCGAGTGCGATTTATTTTTTTGTGTAACAGGAAAGAAACTTTCCTGTTACACAAAAAGACGCTCCGCTGTGGATGCGCACTCGCACGAAAAGTATATATTGCCTGACGGCAATCGCGCTCGGCGCGAGTGTGCGTCAAAACGCACACTATTTTCTAACTTCCTGTTTTATTATTTCCTTTTTTTGTATTGTTCCACTTCTTTGAGAATCAGTTTCTTTTCACCCAGTGAGATTTTGAAGTCATGACCGTCGTTCATGGAAACTTTGAACGTGCTTACGTCTTTGATGTAGTTCATGTTCAGAACATAGTGACAGTTGACCAGAATCAGGCTTTGACAGCTGTTTAAGTTAGCGCAGAAATTATCCAGGCTGATTACGGCCACGGTGTCTTTTCCCGATTTTAGATGGATATGCATATATCTGCCGTCCTCGTAGGCGTACATGATATCCTCTTCCGTCAGATAATAAGTCTCGGTTTCTGTGCGAAATTCGAAACGTTTTACCTTGTGTTCCCGGATATCTTCCAGAACATCGATGATTTCCGACAATTCCTGGACGATGATGGGCTTGTCCAGAAAGTAAACATTTTCGGGAAGATTTTGACTTTCCCGGTAATTGACTTTTCCGCAGCAGAATACAAGCGGGATATTATTTCCGTCTGCCCGGAGCATATGGGCCAGTTCTACGCCGTCGCAGTCTTCTGTCATGTCGATAAAAATGGCGTCATAGATAATCGGTGTCATAAGAATGGAATTTTTGCTTCCATAAGAGTCCACATAAAGAACGCCGGTAGTCTTAAGACGCCGGTCGGATTCTCTTCCCAAAAGACGTTCCATCTGTTTTCTGTCAGCAATATTGTCGTCACAGACAGCCAAATGCATAATTATTACCCCCTAAACAATAATAAACCCCGCCTTCAGAAGACGGGGTTTTAGATTCATGGAAACGAAATGGCTCAAATTTCTCCGGCCTGGGGCAGGAGAGCGAGCGTATTCCCTTATTCATGTCAGCAGAGAGTTCTCAAAGAGGAAAGCTCTGCTGTTCGGCAGGATTTTTAGCCGGGACTGCGAAAACAGTATAGAGCAGGTAATCCGCAGTGATCCGGAACAAAATACATTTTAAGCTTATCGTTATAAAATCGTAAAATCCAGAGAGGTACCGAAAATCAGATATACCACAGCCAGTATCTGAAGAATCAGGATAGCAGGCATACCATACACGAAATACCAGTGTTTGGTTTTATGGCGGAATACATACATTCCGGCTATGGAGCCGATACTGCCGCCGATAATGGCCAGAAGGAAAAGAGTGGATTCGGGAATCCGGAATTCTTTCCGGCGTGCCCGCGTTTTGTCAATTCCCATGGCAGCGAAACCTGCTGTGTTTACTATTATAACATAAAGAGCTAAAATGAAAATAACATCCATACAAAATTCCTATTTTTCTTTTCTTTTTTCTGCCTCCTGCATTTTCATGGCACGTACTTTTAAAGAAAGACCAAACAGGTTGATGAAGCCTTCTGCATCGTGGTGGTCGTACAGATCTCCGGTAGTAAAGGATGCAATGCTTTCATTGTAAAGAGAATACGGGGAAGTGGTGCCGGCCTTGATGATATTTCCCTTGTAAAGTTTGAATTTAACTTCGCCGGTCACATATTCCTGTGTTTTTTCAATGAAAGCCTGAACTGCTTCGCGAAGAGGTGTGAACCATTTGCCTTCGTAAACGATCTGAGCCATCTTGTTGCCCATATCTTTTTTGACTGCATAAGTGTCACGGTCAAGGATCAGTTCCTCCAGCTGCTGATGAGCTTCCATCAGGATGGTACCGCCGGGGGTCTCGTATACACCGCGGGATTTCATGCCTACTACACGGTTTTCCACAATGTCTACAATGCCGATGCCGTGCTTTCCGCCCAGAGCGTTCAGCTTACGGATAATATCGGAAACTTTCATCTTTTCGCCGTTGATGCTGACAGGAATTCCCTTTTCAAAAGCCATGGTCACATACTCGCCTTCATCGGGAGCCTTTTCCGGTGTGGTACCAAGAACCAGCAGATGATCGTAGTTAGGTTCGTTAGCCGGATCTTCAAGTTCCAGACCTTCATGACTGATGTGCCATAAGTTCCGGTCACGGCTGTAGCTGGAGTCTGCGGAAAACGGCAGGTCGATTCCGTGTGCCTTGCAGTATTCGATTTCAGATTCACGGGAATCCATGTTCCACTTATCATTACGCCATGCAGCGATAATCTTGATATCAGGAGCCAGCGCTTTGATGCCCAGTTCGAAACGGATCTGATCGTTTCCTTTTCCGGTAGCACCGTGGCAGATGGCAACAGCGCCCTCTTTTCTTGCAATCTCAACCAGTTTTTTGGCAATCAGTGGTCTTGCCATAGAAGTGCCCAACAGGTATTTGTTTTCATAAACAGCATTTGCCTGTACGCAGGGTACAATATAATCATCGCAGAATTCATCGATTACGTCAAGGATATAAAGCTTTTCTGCACCGCAGAATTTGGCACGTTCTTCCAGACCGTCCAGCTCTTCCTCCTGTCCGCAGTCGATGCAGACACAGATTACTTCGTAATCAAAATTTTCTTTCAGCCACGGGATGATAGCGGTGGTGTCCAGTCCGCCGGAATAGGCAAGAACTACTTTTTCTTTCATAATGATAAGTCTCCTTTATTTTATCTGAATTTTTACATATCACAAAGTTCAGGGTTTCTACCCGCCGTTTCTTTTGGAAAGGCCAAATCAGGCAGCGGCTGTGAGGGGGTTTTGGTTTGGTGCATAAAATAAAGTGATTGGTTACAGCCGGCCCGCTGGCTTGTAAGAAACAGGTATTTCCTGTACCTATGAACAAGATTTTACATCACATGCAGGAGAAAAGCAAGTGAAAAAATATGCAAAAATTAAAATAAATAAACTAAAAACGTGTATTTTATGCATAAAATGAAAAAAATAATGCATAAACATGAAAGGAAAAGCGAATCAGCCGCCGGCGGAGGTATAGTGCTTTACAGCCCGGGAAAAGACCAGACGGCACAGGATAAAAAACAATACAGGAGCCGCCAGTCCCCAGAAAAGGAGAAACGGGGTCAGCCTGTCCAAAAGAAACAGGCCGGGAAAGTTTGTGATGATAAAAACAGGGAGTATAAAAGTACCGAGCCGCTGCATCCATTTTCCGTAAATCAGCTGAGGCATATTGTTAAAATCCCAGACAGCCGCCGTAATTTCTGCAATTCCCCGGTTGGAGACCAGCCAGAAGCAAAGCAGATGGGGGAGCAGAAAAAGGCTGTAGGTTAAAAAGACACCGCTTAAAAGGAAGAGGATAAAGCCGCTGACGGATACAAGGGTGACAGGAAGACCGGCCTGGTACCAGCCTGTCACGATCAGAATAATTCCTGCAGCAGCATTAGGAATCAGCATGGAAAAATCAATGTTCTGGAAAGAGAGCATAAACTGCAGGGAAACCGGTTTGACAATCAGCATATCCAGGCTTCCTTCCCGGACTTTCTGGGAGAGGGAGGAAAAGCTGGGATAGACTACCATATAGATGCCGGTCATTAGAATATAGGTTCCGATAAAAATTACGATTTCGTCCGGAGAAAGTCCTCCGATGTTTACACCGGCCATAGTGACTACCGCCACATAGGAAAGCTTTACCAGCAGGTAACCGCATTCCACAGTGACCCCGGAAAAAAAGTTAAGACGGTATTCAGCCTGTGCCATCAGCGAAAATTTTGCAAACAGGAACAGAAGACGGAAATACCGGGTAAATCTGTGCAGCAATTTGGAAAAATAGGTTTTGACGTTCATGATAGGTTTTCCTTTCTGAATCAGCAATTTATGTGAGTCATCCTCCTGCGGATATAAAACGTTTCAGTCCTTTCTTCCACAGCAGAGAGCCGATGAAGACAAGAAGGACGATCCAGAGCAGCTGGATGGCAATTCCGGAGACGATAGCGTTCTGGGAAAGCCTTCCGGTGAGGATATCTGTGGGAAACTGGGTCGTATAGCAAAAGGGAAGAATATGAGAAACCGTGCGGACAACATTGCCGAACAGATCCATGGGAAAGACTCCACCGCTTAAGACTACAAGAACAATGCTGATAGTTCCAAACAGCTTGGACACATCCGTCACCCAGAAGCTGTACATGGCAATACAGAACATCAGACAGAAATTTAAAATGAGAGCCAGCACCAAAGATACCAGAAAAAACAGTATATGCACAGGAGATATGGCAGTTTTTAATGCAATACCGGCGACTCCTGTTGTGATGGCGACTGCGCTTAAAAGGATGACGGCTGAGGGTACTTTTTTTCCCAGAAAAGAAAAGAAGTAATAGCGCATATAATGGACAGGGCGAATCAGATATTTATTCAGCCCTCCGTTTTTAATATCCTCGTTGATTTCATATTCAAAACCGCCGATGACCAGTTTGCTGACAAAACCGGCAGTCAAGGTGTAGAGTATCATCTGTTCATAGGTGTAACCGTTGTCAATGGAAGCGCCCGGCTGCAGATAGATGGCGCTCCATAAAAAAAACTGAATAATGATGGGAAAGATGCAGCTTATCATGCTGAAGAGAAAATCAAAACGATACTCCAGCGCATATTCCAGTCCCATCTGGAAAATACAGCGATATTTATTCATAAAAACCTCCTAGCGTCAGTGTACAGGGGGACAATACGCCTCAGCCCTGTAAATTTGCCTGTTTTCTACGTTATCCTCAGTCAGCGTACGTCCAGTACGCTTCCATCGTCTGCCTTGAAAACAGACGAATTTTCGAGGGCTGAGGTCGCAGAGCCAAAAATAAACTGATTTGTGCCTCTGCAAGGCACTTGAACGACGCGTACTGGACGTACGCGGAGTGAAAGTAACGCAGCAGAGACGCAAATTCAGTCATTTTTGACCGTATTGCCCCCTGTACACTGACGCTACCTGTTCTGATAGAAAAGAGCCACACTCTCTTCGATTGGAATGTCTGTTACCGTGAAATCTTCCACCGGCAGAAGAGAAAGAAGCCGGGAGGAAACCTGGGTCAGATTATTTCTGGCTATTTCCAGAGTGGCCTGACAGCCGTTAAGACTGCAGACGGTTCCAAAGGGAGCCAGACAGGAGGGATCAATGGGAGCTGAGGTTTTGATGGTCAGTCTTTTTTTATCCCCCATTACCCGGTTCATTTCAAGAAGACCGCCGTCGTAAACAACCTGTCCATGGTTGATGATGACGGTTCGGGGACAAAGTTCCTCGATATCTTTCATATAATGACTGGTCAGAATGATAGTAGTGTGGTGCTCTTCTCTGTAAGAACGAAGGAACTCCCGGATCTTCTGCTGAGAAATCAGGTCAAGTCCAATGGTAGGTTCATCCAGAAACAGGATTTCGGGGCGGTGTATCAGAGCGGCAAGAATTTCCATTTTCATCCGTTCTCCAAGGGAAAGGCGGCGGACCTGCACATTTAAGAGATCTTTCACGTCCAGAAGCTCTGACAGTTCAGAGATGGTGCGCCGATATTCTCCGTCGCTGATGTCAAAGATACATTTATTCAGATAAAAACTGTCACAGGCAGGCAAATCCCACCAAAGCTGATTTTTCTGGCCCATAACAATGGAAAACTTTCTTTTAAATTCATCTTTTCTCTCCCAGGGAATAAAGCCGTCAACCCGGGCAGAGCCGGAAGAGGGAAAAAGAATACCGGAAAGCATTTTCAGGGTGGTGGTTTTTCCGGCTCCGTTAGGACCTAACAGGCCGATGATTTCTCCTTTTTCCACACAAAACGATACGTCTTTTACGGCTTCTTTGATCAGCTTTTCGCGGTGGAACAGATTTTTTACGGAACCTTTCAGACCGGTTGCTTTTGTGTAATATTCAAAGTTTCTGGTAAGATGTTCTACCTGTATCATAGGCTTTTCTCCTTTTACTGTTTTTTAGTTGCATATAAATGGTCTGCGGCGGATGCGGGAAAGAAGATTAGTCGATCCATTCCATCTTTCGCAGATAATGTTCCATGCGCTGGTGAACCTCCGCGCTTCGATAACGGCTTAAAAGAATGACCTCTCCGTTATCCAGCAAAATAGTATCTTTTCGTATTTCTTCGATGTGATACAGGTTTACCAGATAACTTTTGTGGCTCTGTACAAAGCCGCAGGAAAGAAGATGCCCTGCCAGCTCAGAAAGTGTCTGGGTTACCGTGAAGCAGCGGCTGACCGTGTGAACGGTGATCGTATGGCGGTTGCTTTCCACAAACAAAATGTCCCGGATTTTTGCCTGAATGCGTCCCGAGGAGGTGGCAAAGAGAAAGGAGCGCAGGGGCCGGCTTATTTCTCTTTTTATTTTGCTGACGCTTACAGCCAGATCCTGTTCCAGAAAATCAAGCCGCACCAGATGGTAGTAGGAACAGCGCAGAGCCATCTCCAGCTGCCTGGGTGAAGCGGTAAGCAGTATGAATTTGGTCTGTTCGCAGGCCAGTGAAATCCGGTCGAAAAGAAAAGGGTTGTTTCCGAAGGCTGACAGCGAGAAAAACACAAAAGAAAAGGAATTTTCTTTCATGGCGCTTAGAGTGTCTGTCAGATTGAGAAAACAGAAAAAACGGATTTCTTCTCTTTTTTCGCCAAAAAGTTCCGTCAGCTTTTCCAGAATTTTTCGGTTTACACAGGCATCCTCTTCAAAAATAGCTATGTTCATCATAATGGTTTCCTTTGGGGCAGACGCCGGGTGAAAAGGTTTCTTTCCGGATGTCGTATTCCCTGTTTTTTTGCGGAAGCAGGTTTTGCTTTCCATAAAAAGAATAACGGAAAGCCTTAGCTCTGACAACCCGTATTTCCCCATCGGCGCAAAAGGCTCCCCAATGGTTTGAACGTCAGCCGGAAAGGACCGGTTGCATCCTTTCCGGCAAATTGTTATAATAAGACAGCGTTACAGCAGTGTGTAAAAGTGAAAAATCTGCAGGGGGAAATTTTTTTCAGGGTCAGGAAGGAGAAAAAGTTTGAAACAAAGAAGTAGAGGTTACCCAAGAACAATAGGGCATAAGAAATAAACCATCGTAAAAGGTGGT
>CALWLY010000031.1 GCA_944381635.1 uncultured Lachnospiraceae bacterium | reverse complement strand
GATGCAAACAACGTAAACTCCAGTCAGCTGACAGACATTCCGGAAGGATATGAACTCGTATATGTAGGAGATTTTGCAATCAACGATGGTTGGATCTATGTGGAAGTAAGACCGGCAGCAGAAAATCCTGATCCTAACCCTGGCGATGAAGGCACAGACGATACAGATGACGGTGATGAAGGAACAACAGGCGGCGGCACAACAACAACAGGCGGAACAGCTGCTACAGCAGCAGTTCTGGGTGCAAGAGTAGACGCTCCTGCAGCACCTGAAGCTGGCGTTCTCGGAGAAAGAGTAGAGCAGCCTGCGGCAGAAGCTGGCGTTCTTGGAGAACGTAAGAGTGCAGATACTGCAGATAATACACCGGTAGGAGTATGGACAGCACTTGCAGGAACAGCAGTTGCAGCTCTGGCAGCCTTTGGTCTCAAACGTAAAAAAGAAGAAAAATAAGATTGGAAAATATGTTTTGTTTTTCCAAAATCTAAATTAAAGGAAACTTTAGAAATAAAGTTTGATTAAAGCTCCAAGCTGAGGTAAGAAAATTACTTCAGTTTGGAGTTTTTTCATACCTGGAAAGGGAATTTTAACAAAGATATTGAGAAATTGCTCCTTGCTTATTAACAGAGGTTTGCTCCTGGAAGGCTGATAAATACAGGTGTGACATAAGTGTGACGAATTTTATATCCGCGAGCCACATATTGAGACAATCGAAAAAATCCTTTATACTTGAATAAAAATTCATAAAATTTTTAGGGCAGTGAAATACCTGTCAGAGCAGAAAAAGAGATGGAGAGGAAAAATGAGTGATATTGGAAAATATTTGAGAAACTGGTTTGAGAAGAACCAGATCAGCATTTATCAGGCGGCGAAGGAATCAAACATTAACCGGACAACTTTGCAGAAAGTACTGTCCGGAGACAGAACACCGTCGCGGCATTTGGTGACCTCTCTGGTATCTGCACTGCCTTTTTCCATGGGAGAAGTGCGGGAAATATGGGATTTGTTTGAATCGGATCAATCGGGAATGGGAACTTATATGCAGAATCAGTATATTGACAGAATGATGAAGAACATTTCCTTTATCAGCGCCGATAATGTGGCGGTGCCGGTTCAAAGTGAAAAAAGTGATGGCAAGGAGCAGTTGCTTTTATACCGCACACCTTATGAAGTGGAAGAATTGCTGAAGGAACTTTTAAAAGAAGAGATGGAGAAGAAAAACAGTTTTCCTTTTGGACGAAGCGTCCTGATTCACGCACCGGCAGAAAATGAGATGTTTCACAGCATTTTTAATGTGATTTATATGAGCCCGGAAGCGAAGCTGTTAAAAATCAGTCATCTGACTCGTCTTTATAAAAATCAGTCCGGTCAGACCCAGTCCGTAGAAAATCTGAAAGCGCTTGCGAATATTCTTCCGTTTTTCAGTACCCACCGTCTGAACTATCAGGTAGGATATTATTACAGCAGCGGGGCAAGCGAAGATTTGACCCATACAGCATTTCCTTATTATATTATTTTTTCACAGGCGGCGCTTTTAATTTCTGACGATTGCTGCAGCGCGGTTTTGTGCAGAGAGAAATCTTTGATAGAGTATCTGAAAAAAATGTTTGAGCGCACAAAGCATATTTCGACGCAGATGATTACAAGTTTTCATAATTCCATGGAAATTCTTCATTATTATATGAGGACCACAGAGGGTGGGTTCAAGACTTATTGGCTGGAAAATCAGCCGTGTATGGTGTGCTTTTTTGATCAAAGACTTGTGGAAAAATATACCAGGACAGGAATACCGGACAGAGAAGCTTTGATGGAGCTTGTATTAAAACGGTCCAATCAGTTGAAAGAATTCCACAATTTTATCTGTATGTTTACAGAAAGCGGTCTGGAATCCTTTGTAAAAACAGGAAGGCTGATTGAACTTCCGGAGCATTTGGCGGAAGCGTTTAACCTTTCAGACAGACTGTTTTTAGTGGAAGAACTGTATCGGGCGTGTGAGCAGGATAAGGGGATTTTCCGCATTGCTACACCGCTTATGTTTCGGTTTCCTATTGATATTGTGCACTCCCTGCGTGTAGGGGGCGGATTCGAATTCGGTGGTTTTGACCCTGCAGATAATCAGTATCACTATATTATTATTGACGAGCCTACTATGTTGGCGGCTTTTACCGAATACTACCAGTCGCTGGTGGATTCACCTATGTTGTATTCCAAGGAAAAGACATTGGAAATTATTCAAAAATATAGGAATGATCTGGAACGAGAAATACAGCTGGCGGGCAGAGAAGAAGGAGAAAATATCATTCATCTGAAGGATGCTCCGAGAAAAGGACAGAAAGCCAATTGAAAAGAGAAGGATGAGTGAATAAAAGGGAATGTTTTCCCGAGAGTCGGACTCCCTGTGGGAAGGATAAGTGAAAGAAGAAAACTTATCCCTCCTGCAGGGAGTTTTTGGTGTGGTAGAAAAAAATATGGTACAAAAATGTCAAAAAGCGTCACATTCCTGTCACATATTGAGCGACAGATAAAAGATTTATATAATAAAAAACAGTAAATCATATGGACATGAAGAACAAAAGATGGCTTGGAGAAGAACATGAAGCAGTTTGAACTTCCGATAGGGGAGGATTATACAGATATTGTGCCGCTGGACGAAGGAGGCATGGGTGTCATCTTTCGGGCACGAAAGGTGAATCTGGGAGTAGACGTTGTCATCAAACGCGTCAGGCAGGGATTGGAACATCGTCTCAACCAGAGAAGTGAAGCGGATATCCTGAAAACGTTAAAGCACAGATATCTGCCGCGAATTTATGACATTATAGACGGACATGACGGGTATTTGTACACGGTGATGGATTTTATTCCTGGCTGTGACCTGGAAAAATACGTGAAGAAAAAGGGGGCCGTTGATCAGAAAACGGCATTGAAGTGGACCAGACAGCTCTGTGAAGCGGTGGAATATCTGCACAGTCAGACGCCGCCGATTATTCACTGCGATATTAAGCCCAAAAACATCATGATCACAGAACAGGGAGATATCTGTCTGATTGATTTTAATACATCCCTGATCTATCAGAGCGCCGAGATGAGGGCTATCGGAACCAGCGAGGGCTATGCGGCGCCGGAACAGTACAATGTTGACATTGGAAAGCTTGAGAAAAGCCTGCAGCAGGTTTCAGATTCGGATGAAACCGTTCTGGTGGATGATGCCACACAGACCATTCAGTGGGAAACTGTTCCCCGGCTTGTGACGCTTGCTACAAGGGCAAAGTCCTACGGAACGGTTACCCTTAGAACGGATGTCTATGGGATTGGCGCCACCGCTTATTTTATGCTGACAGGTTACCGGCCTGCTCTTTCTCTTGACGAGGTTATTCCACTTGAACGCTATGATATACGGCTGGGGGATGCTTTTGCCAGCATTTTGGAGCGGGCTATGCAGCAGCAGCCAAAGAAGCGTTTTCAGAGTGCGGCAAGCATGCTGGAAGCATTGCAGGATTTAAAAAAGAGCGATGCTCAGTACAAAAAATATCGCCGCACGTATCAGCTGACGGAAACATTCCTTGCTTTGGCAGCAGTCTTTTGTCTGGCTCTCACCTGGATTGGATGGAGACAGATGCAGACGGGACAGGACAGCGCCTATATGCAGCTTGTGGAAGAAGGGGAACGTCTTGGTGAGGAATTAAATTATGAGGAAAGCTATCTTGTTCTTTCCGAGGCGATTATGCAGGAGCCGGAGCGATTGGAAGCCTACTCGGCGCTTGCAGCACTTTTATACAGACAGGGACAGTATCAGGAATGCATCGATCTGATGCAGGAAGCTGAGAACATAGAAATTGGAAATGATGAGAGAGCGGAGCAGCTGTTCGCAAATATTTCCTATATTACAGCATCCTCCCATTTTTATCTGGGAGAATATGCAGAAGCGCTGAGAAACTATCAGACGGCAGCTGCGTTGTGTCCGGATGTGACAGACTATGTGCGAGATCTTGCTGTATGTTACGCAAAGACAGGAGATATGCAGCAGGCAAAAGAGACGCTTGATACGCTAAACTCCATGCAGCCGAACCAGGCAGACGTTTTGCTTGCTTCCGCTGAAATTGCGGATCTCTCCGGCGATACACAGGGTGCCCTTTCCATGTTAAAGCAGGTGGTTTCGCTGACGGAAGATGAAAATCTTCTGCTCAGAAGTTATATGATGCTTGTCGATGTCTGTGAAAAACTGGGCGCAGACTATTTGGAAGAAGAAATCACACAACTTCAGACCGCATGTTCCAGACTGGATGGCAGCAGAAATGCTGTTTTGGCAGAGAGACTTGCAGATGCCTGGATGGGATTGGCGCAAGCGTATCCGGAACGACAGGAGGAAGGCTGGCAGCAGGCGCTTTCCTGTTACCAGAGTCTTATGGACAGCGGATATCAGACGATAGCGGTACGTCAGAATTTTGCTATGGCTCAGCAGTATCTGGGACAGTATGAGCAGGCTGAACAGACACTGGCAGATTTGATTGCGGACTATCCCAATGATTATCGCGGATATTTAAGACTTGCCTTTCTTCAGGCGGACATGCAGGATGAAAAACCTGTGGAACAAAGAGACTATACAGAATTTTGGAACTATTACGACCAGACGGTGGAAGCATATGCAGCAGCGGAAGCTGCGGGAACCGCGGATACGGAAGTGCTGCGTCTGAAAGAGCTTGCAGAGCAGATTGTGCAGGCAGGCTATACAAGGTGAGGAAAAAAATATGGATCATAGCGGATTACTGTTTTATGTAGGAATTGCCGGATTGATTGTAATAGGGATTTTGTTTCTGATTTCTCTGATTGCATTTCATATCTGGTCAAAAAAAATTTTAAATCGCTTAAATGATGAATACGATTGATAATAACTTTTAAAGTCGGATTCGAAAAAGCATATACAAAAGGAAAAGGAGAAAAGACAGATGAAATTTGAACAGGTTTGTCGTACGCTGGGAGAATATTTCTCACAGCACAGATTATTCAGAGTACTGCTTCCGCTCAGCGAAGCTGTGATGCTGGTGTGCGCGGTGCTGAGCATACTTGGAAATATTATTTCCCTTGGCGTTTTAAGTTCCATCATTTACATGCTGTTTTGGACAGGAGTGGTGTTAAGCCTTGGCAAATGTAATTTTAAGATGGTGGCAGCAGGATTTGGTATTTATACGATCAACTATTTGCTGAACATCGTGCTTACCCTGGTCAGAGTCCAGTACCTTAGCATTGCAACATTGCTTTATGCACTGCTGTTTGGATTTTTTGCTTATCTGGCATACAAAAAATCTCTGATGATTTAATGTTTGTGAAGACTGAATAAAAAGATACGAAGGAGGAATGAAAAATGGGCTGGGGAGATAAATTTAATCAATTAACACAGACCGCAGTCAGCAAGAGCAAGGAACTTGCTGAAGTGACAAAACTGAATCTGGAAATCAGCAACACAGAAAAAAAGATGCAGGAGATCTACATTGAGATTGGAAAATATATGATGGAAAACGATCTCTTAAAGGAAAATCCCTTCTTTGAAGAAAAGAAAGCCGCACTTTTGGAACTGAAAGCTGTGATTGATGAAAACCGGGAAAAAATTCAAATCGTCAAAAATATAAGCATTTGTCCTAATTGTGGGGCAGAGGTTCCGAGAACTGCAAAATTCTGCAATTCCTGTGGAACACAGATGATAAATGAACCGGAGCAGACAGAAGAAGAAGGAAAGATATGTCCGAATTGCGGAGAAAAGGTGGAAGAAGATTCTGCATTCTGTGGGAACTGCGGAACAAAATTAGAGTAATACCCATGTGCCTGCCGGCTGTCCCAATGAGTCGGCGGGCATATTTTTATTTGCGGAGGGAGAAAGATGAAAAAGGGAACTGTGTTTTCCGGAGTATTGGCGCTTCTTGCCACCTTATATGCGGCAGTTGCGTTTTCTCTGGTAGGAGGCGTGAGAGTATATCTGTTTGCAACAAAATGGGGCGGACTGTTTATCATAAGCCGCTGGTATGCTTTGCTTGCAGCGATTGTTTTATGGATTGTTACCATATGTTTGCTGGTAAGAGGAATGAAAAAAGCCAGCGGAAAGAAAACAGAAAAGAAGGCGGAAAAGAAAACAAAGATTTCAGTCAGAAAGCCCCAGCAGGAGCTTATTCAGCCGGCTAAACCGGAAGAGGCACCTGCTGCTTCAGAAAAAACAGTAAGCGAAGGCTTGACAGAAGACTTGACAGAGGTCACAGAGACAGTGGCTGCTTTCGAGGCGGATAGAGAACATGCTTTGGAGAAATCGGAGAAGAAAGTAAGTGAAGAATCAGAAGTTGTGAAACCCGAGAAAGAAGTACAAAGTGAAAAAGCCATTAAGACAGAGAAAGCAGCAGAAAGCGGAAAAACTGCTGAAGCAGAGAACGCAGTGAACAACGGAAAGGCTGCTGAAATAGAGAAAGCAATCGACACGAAAAAGGTTGATGAAGCGAAAGAAAAGTTCACAGCACAGGAGGCTAAACCAGACGAGGCAAAACGACAGAGTGAACAGAGAGAGCCGAGTGAGCAGAATTTGTGTCCTAAGTGCGGTGCAGTCTATAAAGAAGGACAGCGTTTCTGTAAAAAGTGCGGTGCAAATCTTCTGAGTAAAGGAGAAGAGGGAAAATGATTGCTTTTGTATTGATTTTATTTGCGGTAGGAATCATCGGTGCCGCTTTGGGGATTTTTCTGATCGTGAAGAAATATGGCAGCCGTATTTTATGGATAAGTCTGCTGATAACGGCGGCTTTATGTATCGTGGTGTCATCATGCACTCTGGCAGGCACTTTGCAGGAGCGTGCGCAGAGTAAAAAGGAAGTTTATCTGGCAGCAAGATATTTGGAGGATCTGGAGCCGGATCTTGCCAATGCGCATCTGGGCAGAGTAGAAGACACTGATGTTGTACAGGAGGAATTGCTTGCAGCACAGAGCCTTATGGAAGCTATGCGTGGAAACAGCACAATTTCCAAATTAAAGCTGGATCTTTTGCGCAGAGAGGCCGGCCAGGAGGATAAACTGGTGTCTTCTCTGGAAACTCTAAGTTTTCAGGATGACCAACAGGCAGCAGAGTGTGCGGAGCTGATTGTTGAGAGACTGGATCTGTCCAAAAAGCAGGAATATAACTGGGAGGTTTTCTACCAGGCTGAGTCTTCCGGCAGGGGAGTTTATACCGAAAACGGCATAGGCAATCTTTATGAGGAGTATGAGTCTCTCTACGGGGCAGAACAGGCGGAGCTTTTGCAGATTGACGAGCTGATTTACAGTCAGTTCTGGGAGGAAGCCATACGGATGGCAAGCAACCGGGTGAGCGAAAATGCTTCTGCAAAAAACAGGCTGCTGCTGGCGGAAATAGTGGCTGACAGTACATATGCGAGGGCTGAAATTTCAGATCAGGCATTTACCTCCTGGGAGGAAGGAAATTATGATTCCTCTTCTTCTGCCGAAAAGGAGAAGGAAGAGTTTGAAAAAAAATATGAGGAAATCAGTCAGGAGCTTGAAAGTGTGCAGCTTCAGCTTGAAAGCGCTGCAGAAGAGGAGAGAGCAGAGCTTGAGCATGAGATGGAGCAGCTGTTCCAGGAAGCGGAAGAATATAGAAAACAGGCGGATTGTGTCTATGCCTATCGTGCTCTGAATGCTATCGCAGACATTCCTACCCTGGAAGCAAAAATCGTGCGGGCAAGACTCTACTTCGCTATTCAGGATTACGATGCTGCTATGGAAACACTGCAGACGGCAGCAGATTCTCCTGCAGTGCAGTTTTCAGGCAACGAAAAGATGGTCAGTGCGCTTAAGATGGTGCAGCAGGCTTCCCAGGGAGAAAGCAGTGTTATAGGGGATTCCGCAGCGTTTTCCGATGCATTAAAGTCCATGCTTTCCAGCGTGTTCCCGGAGCTGATAAGTATCACAAACACGCCTTTGACCAATGATTTTGCTGCAAGGATCATAAGCGATCAAAAATATAGGAGCCATGATATTTATGTCACCCAGGTGGACGACAGCGCGTATCCGCAGATTCAGGTATCCATCTCAGGTCAGCAGGAAGTGATCCAGGATATCGTGGAAAAACAAAATGTTATCGTAAAAGATACGCATCATCAGGTGGATTATACGGTGGAAGTTCCGGAAACAGGGGATATCAGCATTTGCTGCGTCATGGATTTGAGCGGAAGTATGTCCGGACAGCCTCTTTCGGATTCCAAGATCGCATTGGAAGATTTCATACAATCTTTGCGCACAGGAAGCCAGATGGCCATTGTAGGATTTTCCGATACAGCAGAAATTCTTTCTGAAGTTACCACAGACAAAGTTTCTCTTATGTCGGTGGTGCGCGACATGGGAGACGGCGGCGGAACCAATATCACAGCAGGTATTGAAAGCGGAACAGAGGCCCTTTTGGATGCAGGCGGCACCAGATATATGGTTGTCATGACAGACGGACAAAGCTCCATAGATACGGCGATGGTACAGCGTGCGGCAGATGAGGGAATTGTAATCTATACGATTGGTTTCGGTGACGTCAACGACGCGCTTTTGCAGGAAATTGCCGACATGACCGGCGGACAGTATATTCGTGCCGATTCTTCCACAGAGCTATCCAGTGTTTACAACAGCCTGCAGGGAATTCTCGGCAACCAGATTATTTTGCATTATACAGTGGCGGAAAATACCGAAGAGACTCCCAGATATGTCTTTGTCCGTGACACAGCCTATGATACAAGCGTGCGCAGAACTTACAGAGAAGGGGAGGAAGATACCCGGAGTCTTGTTTATTATGAGAGCATTTACCCGAATGTGGTCACAACAGAACAGATGGTAAACTACCAGGAAAATGGGGATGTATTTACATTTAATATCGGTGGTGGAAATTTGACGGAAGTTACACAGGTAAACATCGGAGACCAGACAGCGGTTATCAGTGAGCAGGAAGATACAAGCCTTGCAGTTACCATGAATCCGCAGTTGGCGCCGGGACTTTACGATATTACACTGCAGCTTTCCGACGGAAGCCAGCTGGTATGCGAACAACAGCTCGCTGTGGGAAACAGTATTCCTTCAAATCGGTATAGAATGGGAAGCCTTATCCTTAATGCATCGAATGGTGTGATGCTTCCGGATGGCAATCTGGCTCTTGGAAGCGTAAGTATCTCCGACTGGGTTCAGGAAGGAAGCCAGAGGGAAGAGACGCTTTATCTGACAACGCCGAACCTGATCCTTATTCCCGCACCGCAGGTGGATCTGAACGAATATAATCAGACTTACGGAGGCGTAGATCTCGGAGATAACGGAATCTTTACCGGAAACGGTGTGGTGTATGTTACAAACCCGGACAAAGCTTACAGCGACGATGCACCGCTTATTATGACACAGGGATCATTCAGCGTAACCTGCACGCCGCAGGAAAGCCGGTTGGAAAAAACAGAGCCGTGAGAGGGGAGAAGTGTATGAAAAAGATAAAAGTAAACAAACTGCCCATTGTAATTCCAGTGCTTGCGGCAGTTGCTGTGACAGGCGGCTATCTGCTCCTTCAGGGAGCAGGTGAAAATGCCGCCTGGCGGCAGATTTCTCTGGGAGAGAGATATCTGCAGGATCTGGATTATGAAAGCGCGGCTCTGGCATTTGCGAAGGCCATCGATGTGGATCCCAGTGCACAGTCGGCAAGGATCGGACTGGCCAGGGCATATGCAGGTATGGAGGAGTATACGCAGGCCGCAGGCGTGCTGACAGAGATTGATGATGCTATGGAATCCGAGGAAATTCTCATCGCTTTAAAAGACATTGCCAAAGAGGGAGGAAATTCTTCGGATGCGGCTCGTTATATCTGGAATCTGATAGAGATTACAGACGATGATGCTTATTACGATGAGCTGGAGGAGACTATAAAGCTTTCCTATGAGACACCTCATTCTTACAGTGCAGGCACAGACCAGGAGGCTTTGATCTTAAATCAGAGTCTCTTGACCAGAGGAGAAAATACCTTTGGCCAGCTGGGAACACAGAGGGGACTGGGAATGGTGGATGCGGCCACTGCCGATTTTGCAGACGGAAACTTTGCGGGAGTACCGGCAAAAGTATTCTGCGGCGGAAGAACCACTTACGTTATCGATGACGGAGGAATGCTCTGGGTTAGCGGAGAGAACCGCTGGGGACAGAGCGGAAGCGGATACCAGTCTCTGAATCCCCAGGAGGGCTGGTATCAGGTGGAAAATGGTGAGAACATAGTGAAGGCGGCCGGCATGACAGGAATGTTATTTGCACTGAAAAGCGACGGAAGCCTGTGGATGAGCGGATATGGTGAAAATCTTTTGCTTGAGAGGGCAAGCCAGGTTCCGTATGTGTTGGATCTTGCTGCTTCTTCAAACCGGATCGCCGTGCTCTCTGTGGACGGGGCGGTCTATGAAATCACCAGAAACTATGAGGAAGGAAACCGACAGAATTCTTTAAACTGGAGAAGAGTAGGTCAGGATGCTGTGCAGATATCCTTGTCCGGAAATAATCTCTGGTGGCTTGATAACGACGGATACATTCATTCTCAGGACGGTATGGGAATAAATGCACCTTCAGACTGGCTCTGGAGCGAAAACGGAGCAGGCATAAAACCCAGCATGGATGTGAAATTGTTTGCAGGCACGGATACCCAGAATTTCCTGTTTCTGGACACAGACAACACGTTATGGAGTCTGCAGAACGGCGTGCTGGAGATCGTGGAAGAAAACAGCACGGTGACAGCTTTGTACAACGAGGAAGAGCGCCTTATTGCAGAGTATGAAGACGGCAGTGTCCGCATGTGGGAAGAGGGAGAAACAGCGCTCCGGGAAATAAATGCCTGAAAAATGTGTGCTCGATTGTTTGAAATCTGTCACTTTTCAGTCACACATTGAGCAGGAAAAAGCAGATTAGTTATAATGGAAGCAGGGATTTTGCCCCTGAAAACTGCAGGGAGAATACAGCAGAATTCCTTATGAGACGATGGAAAATATGGGAAAGATTATTTTAATAATTATCGTTTTGGCAGCCATAATAGGCGGTGCTGTTTTCGCTTTTAAAAGAAGAAAGAAGAAAAAAGAAGAAAAACAGAATGCCATACGCAGAATGAGGGAAGAAGCCCTGGACCGGGCTCTTGCCAATCCCATGGAAGAAAAAAATGCGGAAAGTTTTGAAAAGCAAAGAAGACCTTTTCGGGTAGAGTACGAAAAGGAGGACAGCGGCAGAACGGTCGGTAAAAGTCAGATGTATCAGCTGAAGGAGATCACAGAGCTTTCCCAGAAAAATTATATGTTCCGCCGGCAGGAACTGGCCTATATCGGCAATCAGTTCGGGTTGGTGACGGTTCTTCCCAAAACGGCGGAACCGTCCCAGATTTACTGCCAGATTTTTTTCTATCAGGGAGAAAATTATGTGAAAAGTACCGGAGGGGAGCCTGTCAGCTTAAAGAGAGGCAAAAAAGAGGTGGCTGTCACACAAAACGGCATTAAACTTCGATCCAAAGATCAGTTTGCCGTGGGAAACACCAGATATCAGATTGAATTTATACAAGGGACCCAGTAGGAGGAAAACAGTATGAGCGTGGTACTGTCAATTTACAGCCAGAGTGCGTATAAGGAATTTGTATTGCCTGCCATTCACAATGCGGAGACAACACTGACCATCGACAAAAATCTGTTCCGCCTGCAGGAAAACATAGAACTGTGTCTGGAAGAGATGAACCGGGAATGGAAAATTCTGGAGTCTTCTGCTTACCGCATTGCAGGAAATCAGAACGGGGAGGAAGGCTGTCCGCTTCTGAATCTTGCCAATTACAGAATCGAGTCAAAGTGCGGGGAAATGCTTTCTGCCATTGTGCAGTTTAAGGAAACTTCCTTTGTAAATTATGAGAAGTATGAGTTGAAAGAGGCGGGAGAGATTCTGGTGGGAAGCGGCGAGAATGTGGATATTTACTATTCCTACCGGTACGAAGAGCAGCAGTACATTTCCAAAAAGCACGCGGTCTTGCGACAGGACGCAACAGGGACTGTGCTGCAGGATATAAGCAAAAACGGCGTGTTTGTCAACGATATTCGCGTCCAGGGAAGCCAGAAATTAAATTTCGGGAACCGGATTCATATCTGGGGAATGGATATGGTATTCCTGGGAACTTTGCTCGCGGTCAGAAATGAGGAGCAGGTTTTTGTGAAAACCGATAAGCTGTGTTCCTGGAACGGAGAGGCCGAACCGGTGAAGGAAGAGATTCCCGAGCCTTTTGAAAGGGAAATCTATCACAGGGCGCCAAGAACTATGGAGGTTATTGAGAAAGATCCCATAGAGATCGAGGCTCCGCCGCCGCCGAAGGAACCCGGGGATATGCCGCTTCTTATGATGATAGGGCCTGCTATGACAATGACGATTCCCATGATGCTAAGCAGTGTGCTTGCAATTTTCGGTGCGAGAGCAACCGGAACACAGGCCAGCCTGTTTATGTACACGGGAATCATCACATCCATCAGTTCGGCGATGATTGGTGTGATCTGGGCTCTCAACAATGTCAGATATAACAAAAACAAGATAAAAAAAGAGGAAAATCACAGGTTTGAGGCATACAGTGAATACCTTTTGAAAAAGACAGATGAGATCAAGGAAAAATATGAGCACAATATAAAAGCTCTTCTCAAGATTTACCCGTCTGCCGAGGAATGTATGGGATGGGAAAAAAGAGAGGGAAGTCTGTGGAACCGCAACAGGAGCCATGGAGATATGCTTTCCTATCGTCTGGGAACCGGAGATCTGGAATTTTCGGCGCCGATTCAGATTCCGAAGGAAAAATTCACGCTGATCAACGATTCTTTGTCTGATAAACCAAAGATGATACAGGAAAGTTATCAGACCATGCACCATGTTCCCATATGTGTGGACCTGTTTGAGGAAAATGTAATCGGAATTGTCGGAGGGGAAGATAAGGCAGGCGCCTATGGGGTTGCTTATGACCTGATTGCACAGATTACTACGCAGAACTGCTATACCGACGTGAAAACAGCCTTTGTATTCCGGGAAGACCAGGGGGAGAGGGAAAGCAAATGGAGTTTTGCAAAATGGATGCCCCACACATGGTCTGCAGACAGAAAATTCAGATATGTGGCGGCCAATGCCAACGAGGCCAGCGATGTTTTTTATGAACTGGCAAAGGTGCTTCGCTACAGAAGTGAGGAGGCAGGCGGTTATTCGGCACAGAAAAAGATATGGAAACCGCATTTCATTTTATTTGTGGAGGACCAGTCTTTGCTGGAGGGAGAACCGATTGCCAAATACCTTTTCCAGAAAGATGCTTCTTTGGGAATCAGTGTGATCCTGATGGCAGAGCAGTATGAGGATTTGCCCAACAGCTGCGAGTATGTAATTGAAAACGACGAAAAGTTCCGCGGAATCTACGATATGAGAAGCGGGGAAAAAACAGAGATTTCCTTTGACGCCATGAATGAGGAGGCGCTGGAAAATCTGGCAAGACGTCTGTCCAATATTGCAGTACAGGAGATTGAAGTGGGCGGAGATATTCCAAACTCCATCAGCTTTTTCGATATGTACGGCGCTTCCTCCTTAAAGGATTTCCATGTACAGGAGCGCTGGAAAAAGAACAGAACCTATGAAAATATGCGCTCACTGGTGGGACAGAAAGCAGGCGGAGCGCCCTGTTATCTGGATATTCACGAAAAATATCACGGTCCTCATGGTCTGGTGGCAGGAACTACAGGTTCCGGAAAGTCCGAGACACTTCAGACTTACATGCTGTCTTTAGCGCTTAATTTCAGCCCGGATGATATCGGATTTTTCATCATCGACTATAAGGGCGGAGGTATGGCCAACCTGTTCAATAAGCTTCCTCATATGCTGGGACAGATTTCCAACCTGTCGGGAAATCAGGTTCGAAGAGCCATGGTTTCCATCAAAAGTGAAAACAGAAGAAGACAGCGTATTTTTAATGAAAACGGTGTAAATAACATCAACTCTTACACAATGCTTTACAAAAACGGGGAGACAAAAGTGCCCATTCCCCATCTGTTCATTATCATTGACGAGTTTGCAGAGTTAAAGCGCGAAGAAGGCGATTTTATGAAGGAACTTGTCAGTGTGGCTCAGGTGGGAAGAAGCCTTGGTGTTCATTTGATCCTGGCTACCCAGAAGCCCAGCGGTACGGTGGATGACAATATCTGGAGTAACTCCAAATTCCGACTCTGTCTTCGCGTGCAGGACAGAAAGGACAGTACCGATATGCTGCACAAACCGGATGCGGCTTATCTGACACAGGCAGGAAGATGTTATCTGCAGGTGGGAAATGATGAAATTTACGAGCTGTTCCAGTCAGGATGGAGCGGCGCCGTCTATGAGGAGAGCAGCGAAAACAGCAAAAAAGTTCTGGCAGTGATGCTTGCAGATACGGGAAAGGCAGCGCTTATAGGCGGACACAGCAAGAGAAAACAGAACGAAAGAAAGAAGCTGGCATGGATCGAAAGACTTTGTTCCTATATCGAAGAAGGAATTACAGAATGGAATTTTGACTCGGAAGGTTACAAAAGTCTGGGCGAATCCCAGGATGTTTTTCTGGCAAACACCATGTTTGAAATGCTGAAAGAGGATGGTCTTGATTTTTCAGACAATGAGTTTAACAAGCGGGCGATTCAGAATTTCGTGCAGCTTTACCTTGAAATTGCAGAGCAGGAAGGTCAGGAGCAGATTGCAGGAAAAATAGAAACGCTTTCCCGTCAGAGGGGCTTAAAGCTTCCGGAGCTTAAGGAAAAGACCCAGCTGGATGCGGTTGTGGAATATCTTGCCAAGGTGGCAAGAGAAGAGGGATACAGCAAGCCTCAGCAGCTGTGGCTGCCTCTTTTACCAACAGAGCTGTATCTGGATGAACTGGAGGGATACCGGGATGACCTGTTTGATGGAACAGTATGGCCGGAATATCCGGAGAAATGGGAGCTAAAGACAGTGATCGGTCTTGTGGACGACCCGGAAAACCAGTCTCAGAAACCGCTGCAGATAAACTTCTCCAAACATGGACATTATGCAGTATGCGGAATAACCATGAGCGGAAAGAGTGTATTTCTGCAGACGGTGGTATACAGCCTGATCCACAAATATTCACCGGAATATTTAAATATTTACGGACTGGATTTTTCAGGAAGAGCGCTTGCTCCTTTTGAAGGAGAGCCGCATGTGGGCGGTATTTTATACGAAAGTGATCTGGACACCATCGGAAAGTTTTTCCATATGGTGGAAAACATGATCAAAGAAAGAAAACAGCTGTTCCGAGGCGGAAACTACAGCCAGTATGTAATGACTCACGGCGTAACCTGTCCTGTGGTGCTGATTGTCATTGACAACATTGCAGGTTTCAGAGAAAAGACCGAAAACCAGTATGATGAAATTCTGGACAGTCTGATCAGGGAGATGGCAACTTACGGAATTTATCTCTTGATTTCTGCAGCCGGACGGGGAATGAAGGAAATGTCCCGGCAGATGGATGAAAACATCTACAATGTTATCTGCATGGAAATGTCTGATATTTATCAGTACAGCACCGCCCTGAATACGGGAATGCCCTCCACGCTGCCGGAACCGGGTATTCACGGAAGAGGTCTGGCTATGGTGGACGGCAGTCCCCTGGAATTCCAGGCGGCTATGTCTGTCAGCGCCGGGGATGATTACAAGCGCAATGAGAAAATTCAGAGAGAATGTGAACTTCTTGGCCAAAGCTGGAATAAAAAGCATGCAAGGCAGATTCCCAGAATTCCGGAAAAGCCTGTTTGGCAGGAATTTTCGCAGCTTGACAGAGTCAGAGAACTTCTTGCGGATGACAGAAGTCTTCCGGTGGGATACGACATGGAGACAGCGGACATCTATTCCGTGGATCTTTCCAAAAATTATTGTTATCTCATTTCCGGAGGCGGAAGAAGCGGCAAGACAAATTATATGAAGGCTTTGATGAACAGTGCAAAGGCAAAAGACGGAGAGCTTGTGGTAGTGGAGTTCGGCGGACAGGAACTTCAGCGGACAGCCGAAGAACTGAATGCATCTTACTTAAACAGCTACGAGGCGTACAAAAACTTTATCCTGGAGTTTGCCGGTTCCAGAGATTCCCAGTTCCAGAGAAGAAACCGCATAAAGAAAGAATGTGTTCGTCTTGGAATGGAAGAAGAGGAAATCTACGGAAGGCTGCATGAAGAGAAGGCTTATTATATCTTTATCGCTGACATTGTAAGCTTTACCAAAGAAATGCACGGAGCGGCCGGAACGAAAGATAACCTGCATGGAGCTATGAGCAACCTGTTTGAGAAAGGATTTCTGCACAACATCTATTTCTTTGCCTGCATGAATCAGAGTCAGAGAACAGAAGTGACAGGAAGAGAAGTATACGATAAGTTCGTACATACAAAGCAGGGCATTCATTTCGGAGGGCATCTTGACGCACAGAGAATCTTTGATTTCAGCAGGGTGAAATACAAAGAGCAGTCTGAGGCGCAGAAGCCGGGAATCGGAGCAGTGCCGCCTACGGATTACGAGCCTTATCGTAAGATTGTAATACCACTTGTAAAAGGAAAAACGGTTGTATGATTACTTTTTTATCACTTGCATCGCAAAAAGCGGAGAGCGAACTGATCCGGACAAAAATGCGGGAGCAGGCAGCCAAATGGACGGAGGAAGCCTGGAATTATCAGATGTTTGAAAAGCTTTCGAATCTGGAAGAGTATTTGAAGCAGGATCCGGTCCTGGATATTATCAGCTGGGATGTGACCGTTTCGGGGGCCATCGAGAGACTGAAACCTTTGCGGAAACATTACCAGCAGGCATTCCTGCTTGTTGTGGCAGATAAAACGATATCTCCCATGCAGTATTTAAGACCGGGAATCCTGCCCTCCTCCCTTTTGTTAAAGCCGATTCAGCAGGAGAACTTAAAAACGGTGATGGAGGAAATGATGGAGACGTTTTCCAGGCAATTTGAGGAAGACGGCATTCCGGAATCGTTTGTCATCGATACCCGCGACAGTAAGCAGTACATACCGTTTTCGCAGATTTGCTACGTGGAAGCCAGAGAGAAAAAAGTTTACATCAGAACCAAAAGAGAAGAGTACGGATTTTATGACACCATAGAAAATATGAGCGAAAAACTTCCGGAATATTTTTGCCGCTGCCATAGAAGCTATATTGTGAACATGAAAAAGGTGCGTGCGGTGAAGGCGTCGAAAAATCTTCTGGAGCTGACAGAAGGAATGGAGATTCCCCTCTCCAGAAGCTACAAACAAAGCATAAAGGAATATTATGGGAATGTATGAATCGATAGAGAAGGGATATTACCTGAAAAAAACAGAATGGTGGGTGCTTTTGCTTTTGGCGGGAGTAAAAAAGTTCTATACGTTTTCCATGCCCGAGGCGGAAGAGACGAAAGAGGAAGCAGTGATGCAGGCGCTTTATCAGCTTGCTAAAAGCGGATGGATTATGACAGAAGAGCAGCTTCAGCTTACAAGCCAGTGCAGAAAAGAAATTATGGAGCCGCTTCTTTTGGCAGACTATGCGCTGGCGTTGGGGTATTCCCAGACGCAGACCCCGAAAATCTGGTATTTATCCAGGGAAACTGTGATGATGACAGAGGAGGTCGGGGAGGAAATCCGGATATGTAAATGGGATTACGACAGACTCTGGAATGCTTTTGATGAAGCATTGCCTCCCAATCCCTTAATAGACAATGAGGAGGGGGAACTGATAAAAAAATTTGAGCCGCAGGCAGCGGAGGAATACGAAAAATTAGGCTATGCCGGCAAAGAGACGTCTTCCCGGCCGCTTTTACATGCGGCCAGGGAAATGAAGAGTCAGTCCGGCTGGGAGATTGTGGACCTGAAAGGGCAGAAGACCGCGGGAAGATTTTTCTTTTGCCCGGGGGGCCTGAATTTCTGGATTCTGAAACAGAGTGAGGATGAGGCGGAAGTGGTTTTTGACAGTATACCGGAGAGAGAGAACCTGAAGAAAACGATAAGAAACATTCTTGGAATAAAGGAAAACGGAGGAAATTGACATGGTTATGGTGGATATCGAAGTTTCCTCGATCGGGAGACAGTATAATTTCAGCCTGGAAGAGCAGATTCCCATACGTGTTTTGCTTACAGAAATCACAGAAGTGATCTGCCAGAAGGAATCCTGTCATTTGAAAGGACGGCCGGATGAACTTGTGCTTTGCAGCAAAGACAAAGCCCAGGTGTTTTCCCGGGATGCGACCCTTAGCCAATATAAGGTGATAAACGGAGAAAAGCTGATTTTGCTGTAAAAATGGTCGTTCGTCAGAAAAATCGGCTGTTTGTCAGAAATTACGCAAACGGCACAGGGGATTTGCTATGATAGGCTCACAAGGAGATGAGAGACATGTTTGAAGTAAATCTTAAAGCAGTCACAGAGGCAATCGATGATTTACAGCTTGTCTCGCGAAGACTGCGGGAATGCAGGGATGAGGTGGAGCAGTGCCTTGGTATCTTAAATGAATTTTCCTACCTGGATGAACCCAACAGTGAGATAAGGAAATGTCTGGGAGAGCTCTGTCAGAAAGAGTTTCAGGCGGTTCGCATGAGAAGAGCGCTGGAAATGATTCAGCAGGACTACATAAACTGTGAAAAGAAGATCTGTTCCGAGTGTGAGGAGGGACACAATTGGTTTGACGAAATGGTGGAATACGGGAGGAGCATCTTTGATCTGATCGAGTTCAAGCCAGTTCCTGGATGGGAGAGAATTTTGCAGGTAACGGGAGGAACACAGGGAGGTGAAGAAACTTGAGTATAACACATATCGAAGTGGATACAGCAGCGCTGAACGTGGATATTCGGGCTTTGGAAGTAAAAGTCCGACAGCTGCAGCAAAAGGAAAAAGCCATGGAGCAGACAGTCAATGAGTTGGAAACCATGTGGAAGGGCCCTGCCAAAGAAGCTTTTTCCAGACAGTTCCGAAAGGATTGTCAGAGGTTTAAAGATATCTGCGATGTTTTGGAAGAACTTATTTCCTGTCTGGAACATGCAAGGGATGAATACGACAAATGCGAGGATAGAATCGGAGACAGGATTGCTTCGATCCATATATAGAGAGGAAGTGATGAGGGATGAATGGAGACGGTGTGGAAATTCTGGTAACGCCGGAGATACTGGATGAAAAGGCGGAGGAAGTAAAAAATATTTCCGACCAGATGGAACAGATCTTTGAGGATATTCAAAACAAGGTGGACAGAACAAGAAGCTATTGGGTCGGAGAAGCCGCAGATGCACACAGAGAGGCATTTAAGAAGCAGAAAACAACCATAAATGATATTTTGAAGCGGTTGAGAGAGCATCCTGTGGATTTACAGAAAATTGCGAAGACATACCGGGGAACCGAGCAGGCGCTGGAGGAGAGCGCCATGCAGATGTCCAGCAACCTGATAGAGTAAGGAGGGAAAGATGGCCAGCAGAGCAGAAATTCGATTTCATTTTCAGCAGGCGCTTAACCAGGCAGACAAACTGGAATCGATTGCCGACAATCTGGAAGGAAGGGCAGGAAATAAGCTTTCATCCTCCATATCAGATCTGTCAGGAGCCTGGAGAGGCAGCAATGCCAAACAGTTTTTAAGAAAAGAAGATGCTCTTGCAGATGATATCCGCAGGAGTGCAAATCAACTCAGAGACATAGCAGGAGACATTAAACGGATTGCCAAAATTGTCTACAATGCAGAGATGGAAGCGCTCAGAATAGCCAATGAGCGAGATTCATAAAAAAAAGATTGAGGAGGAATCACTATGGCACTCATTAGAGTAACAACAGAAACATTAAGAAACAAGGCAGAGGAATTAAGACAGCTGAATTCAAATCTGAACACAGAAATCAGCGGACTCAGAGAATCTGAGGCAAGACTTTCCGGAATGTGGGAAGGCGAAGCAAAGGAAGCATTTCACAAACAGTTTTTGATGGATGCAGAAAAGTTTGAGGCATTTTATAAGGGAATCAACCAGTACATTCAGCGTCTGGAAGAGACAGCAACAAGCTATGACAAAGCAGAAGCAGCAAACGTATCAACCGCAAATACAAGAAACAGTTAATAAGTGAATGACAGAAGAAAGCAACCACAAAAATGGATTGAGAAAAGGAGTTAATTATGCAGGGACAATTAAAAGTTACACCGGAAGAGTTAAGATCAACATCTACAGATTTTGAAGGAAGAGGACAGAAAGTTTCCAATCTTACACAGGAAATGCTTTCCCTGGTACAGGGACTGAGCAGCGCATGGGAAGGTGAAGCATCCAGCGCATATTTAAAGAAGTTTTCAGAACTTCAGCAGGATATCACTCAGATCAACAACAAGATTAAAGAGCATGTAACAGACCTTCTGCAGATGGCAGAACAGTATGAGAAGGCAGAAAACGCAAACGAAGAAGCGGCAGCAGCGTTATCTTCTAATCTGATTGATTAAACAGGATAGAAAACCAGCAGACACAAACTTCCCATAGGAACATGGGAAGTTTGTGCTATTGGCGTTTTCATTGTTTTGAGGCGGGAGATAGGTAAGAAGATAAAATGTCAGAAAACACAGGCAGAATACAGGAAGATTTAAGGAAGGACAACAGGAAGATGCAGATAAAAAAAATATGGATTGCCTTGTGCGTTTTCATATCCGTCATGGCAGGTACAGGGGCTGTGGCTCAGGCAGGCGAAGTGATGAATGCAGAGGTGGAGAACAATCAGATTGTGCTCTACGTTCAGAACCCGGGGGAAGTGCAGTCTGTGGAGTGCCAGATTGGAACAACGCAGTGTACGGAGATTGCTTATGGCATGATCGAGGAGCAGCAGACGCCGGTGCATACCCTGATTCTATGGGACAATTCCCTTTCTGTAAGGGAAAAATACCGTCCGATGATAAAGGAAATCATGACAAATCTTGCAGCCAACCGTATGCCCCAGGAACAGATTACCATAGCGACTTTTTCGGATCAGATTACGTATTTGGCGGAAAAATCCGGGGATTTTGCACAGCTGAAGCAGGTCATCGACAGTGTGCAGTATGCGGATCAGGAAACTTATCTGACAGATGTACTTTATGAACTTCTGACAGACTGGAACCAGAAAGCCGAACCGGGATACAAAAGGATTGTCATTGTCTCAGACGGGGTGGACAATAAGTCGCTGGGATACACGAAAGAAGAACTTTATGAACTTCTTGAAGAGCATCCCTATCCGATCTATACCATCGGATGCACTTATGAGAACACCGATAACAGCGAGGCTTTGAAAAATATGTTTGCTCTTTCAAGGATGACTCATGCCGATTCCTGGACCATTGATGAGATACAGGACACTATGGAAGTGGCAAACAGTGTGGCAAAAGGAAATCAGGTGATGCGCATTGCGGTGACTCCGCCCAATGAGATTTGTGACGGAACAGCCAAAGGTGTGAAGCTGACTGTGACGGCTGCGGATGGAACAGCGCAGGAATTTTCCACCGTTGTGAATATGCCTTTTGGCGCGGTGGAGACAGAGCCTGAAACCAAAGAGACAGAAACCGCTTTGCCGGTACCGGAGACTGTGCCATCAACCCAGGAGCAGCCGGAAGAATCTCAGAAACAACCAATCATGGATATCAGGATTCTTGTTCTGCTTGCTGTAGTTGTGGCAGTTCTTGCGGTAGTTTTCGTGATTGTGATCATAAAAATAACCGGAAAGAAGAAAGACAGCTTTGAATCGGCTCCGCCGGAGGCACATCATGAAGATGCTGTCGATAACAATTCGGGTGAAAGGGAAGCCACAGAGTTTGTGGGAGAACCGGAGGGAGATGGCCAGACAGCTGTGTTCTGGGCTAATTCGGCGCCCACACAGAGGCTGATTCTGACAGACCTGACACATCCCGGCAGGAGCTTTGATATCCCCATCAGTTCGGGAATCGTAGTGGTGGGCCGCGGAAGCCAGGATGGATGCCAGGTTCTGATTGATTATGACAAATCCGTATCACACAGACACTGTCAGATTCATGTTGAAAACGGACAGATGAAAATACAGGATCTTGGATCCAAAAACAAAACCTACGTGGATGACCGCGAAGTGATCCAGGAGACGGTGCTTAACAGCGGAAGCATTATAAAACTGGGAAAGGTAAAATTGAAGGTTGAATTGCGCGGATGAAAATAAGATATGCCGGACTGACAGATCCGGGAATGCGTGAGGGGATAAATCAGGATGCTCTGGAGATGTTCTGCCAGGATGCAAAGGGACTGTTTCTGGTGGCAGACGGGATCGGCGGATGTGAGGACGGAGCAAGGGCGAGCAGAACAGTGGCGGATTTCTGCCGGCAATGGTGGGAGAAAAATAAGGACAGTGAGCTTTCCTTTGAAGAGCAGCTGGAATCCTTAAAGCTTTCGCTTGAGCAGAGCAGTCGGAAAATATGGATGGAAACAGAAAAAAATCAGCGCTGCGGTTCAACGGTAACAGCCCTTTTTATTAACCGGAAACAGTATGCCCTTCTTTGGGCGGGCGACAGCAGATGCTACAAACTGGAGAACAGATGGGGCAGGAGAGAGAAAGTTCTGCAGATGACAAGAGACGATACCTGGGAAAACTGGGTGTCGGAGGATGAGATGGCGGACGCCGGAAAGGCGAGGGAAAATAAAGGAAAGCTTGTGCGGGCAGCCGGCGTCTTTCCGGAATTTTCCTGTGCCATACAGCAGGGAGTGATAGAACGGACAACGTTGTTTGGCCTTTGTACAGACGGAATTTATAAATATGTAAATTTTGAGCAGAAGATGATGGAGTGCGGGAAGAAAAAAAGGCTCAGGGAGAGCCTTTGGAGCATCAAAGAGGAAGTTTATAAAAAAAATGCGCCGGATAATTTTTCGTGTATATTGATTCAGATCGCTCTGTGAAGGCAGGGTGGTCATCCGACCGATTTGACCGTCGTTTTATCGGGAATCAAAGATTTGCTCACTTGTCTGTGGTACATTGGGTTTGTAAATAAAAAAGAGCATAGAGCACAACAACAAACAGTATGAGGTGAGGAGCATGGCAGCAGAATTTACAGTTTATCTGAAAAAAATGAGAAAAGAAGCAGACGATCAGGAGGATATAAAACGGCAGCTGAACGAACTGGCCGATGATGTGCGCTCTATCCGGAATCAGCTGAGATTTCAGATTTCCTACAGGGAGAGAATAGACAGAAGGCTTTCTGAGGTTGCAAAAGATATAGACAGTGAAGAAAAAAAGCTGAAAAAGATGATCACCGTGTTAAATGATGTCTGTGAGCGTTATGAAAATACAGAACAGAGCCTTTGCAGGGATTTTTCCAGAAAAGAGGCATCCATTGACAAGGAAATGGAAGAAAAACAGAAGGAATACGACCAGACAAATATTTTAGATATTCTGGAAGGCTTCTTTAAATGGATCGGCAAAGGCGGTGTCGACGGGGGATTTTTCATAGGAACTATTGCAGACTATCTGGATAAATTTTATGAATACTTTTTCGAGACACTCTGGGGCGACGAAGGAAAAGGCGCCGTGGGCTTTGCAAAATGGCTGGATTTGGCGGATACAAGTTCCGACGTCTGGAAGTCCATGTATGAAATGTTTGAAAAGGCATTTGAAGATAACCCCGGGATAGATGCTTTCCGGGAGAAATTTGGAAAATGGGCGGGCGGCGTAGGACTTACAGGCGATGCGCTGGGATTTATCGGCTCGCTGATCGATACTCTTACGGTGGACGGAAAGACTGTGGATGAGATGTGGAACAGCTTTCAGGAGATGGGAAGAGATTTGTTAGACACAATAGGAGACGGATACGAACTGTTCTTTGACCCTGACAAGTCGGGGATTTACGGAAAAGTAGGTTCCACAGTGATTTTAGCCCAGACGGCATTCAGCTTTATCGGTGAATCTATCAGCAGCTGGCAGGAATATTACGCGGACGGAGAATGGGACATGGGAGATACCGGAGCCCTCATGATCGATTCCTCCATTTCAGGTCTGGCAGCTTTGATCGAAGGAGTTACCTTCGGACTGGTTTCCGAAGATACCACAGGAATATCTGCGGATGATATCAGCAACGGCATCAAAGATGCATGCGATGGCTGGGTAGACAGAGTTGTGGACTATTTTGAAGATAATCCGGACTACAACAAAGAATACCAGGAAGCCGGTGGATTCAAGAAAGCGGTCATGATGATCGGCGCTATGGGAAGGACCCTTTTCGGATAAATCCGAAGCAGAGAGGAAAGTTTTGACCCCGGGCGGATAAACGAAAAAGTATGAAAACAGGGAAAACAAACAGATGGAGGTAGAAAGTTTATGAAAAACATAAAGGAGTTATTGCCCATTGGAAGCGTGGTACTGTTAAAAGGCGGTACCAAGAAAACAATTATTATGGGAATCTTACAGGCTTTGCCGGAAAACAAGGATCAGGTTTATGATTACCTGGGCGTTCCTTATCCGGAAGGTTACATGGGAACAAAAGCTACCTATGTCTTTAACCACGAGGACATCAACGACGTGATTTTTGAGGGCTATCAGAACCCGGAACGGGAAGGATTGCTGATGCTTCTCCAGTCAGTTTACGACCGGGCGGCAGAGAGAGTAGATCAGGAAAATGCCGGGGAAAAAGAGGAATAAATCAGAAGAAAAACGGAAGGAAACTTCTCCAAAGAGCCACAGGCAAACCTGCTGTCAGGCAGTTTGTCTGTGGCAGTTTTAGAATAAAAAGCTGCTTGATTGCGCATAAAGGCGAAATAAAAGCAGAAAGTGCTTAGGAAGGCAGGAGCATCGGACACTTTTCGACCAGGAGATGAGCAGATGTTGGCAAAAGATACAAAATTAGGTGATACCTATACGATATTGGAACAAATAGGTTCAGGCGGAGGAGGCGTTGTATATAAGGCATATCATGAACGTTTGAAAATTTATGTAGTGGTCAAACAGATTAAAGAAAATGTAAAAGGGATATTGAAAAGCCGTGCGGAAGCGGATATTTTAAAGCGGATTAAGCATACATACCTTCCGCGAGTCTATGACTTCCTGGATGTGGATGGAGAAATTTATACGGTGATGGATTACATACCGGGAAAGAGCCTGGATACCATCTTAAAGGAAGAAAAACGGTTTTCCTATAAACAGGTCTTAAAATGGGCAAATCAGCTGGCGGAAGCTTTGGATTATCTGCATCGGCAAAATCCGCCGATTATTCATAGCGATATTAAACCGGCCAATATTATGCTGACACCGGAGGGAAATATATGTCTGATTGACTTTAATATCTCTCTTGCTTTTGACAGCAGCAGGAAGACATCTACAGGAATCAGCGGAGGTTATTCCCCGCCGGAACAATATGAGAATTTAAAAAGTTATCAAAAAAAAGTCACAGCGAGCATACGTGCAGAGAAAGCAAGGAAAGTATCACCGGAGGAAGACGCTACCGTTGCGGTGGATGCAGAGGAAGAGGATAGAACGGTTACCGTGACAGGAGATACGGAGAACCTTGCGGTAAGTGGGACAGAGGATCATTTCGCAAAAACAATAGAAGAAGAAATTGGCCGAGGAGTAGATGAAAGATCAGATATCTACAGTTTGGGCGCTACGCTGTATCACCTCCTGACTGGTGTAAAACCCAGTCAGGATTTCGGGAAAATCGTCCCCATTGAGCAGTATGATCTGGAACTGGGAGAGGGATTTCTTGTTATCCTGAAAAAGATGATGCAGCTGCAGCCGGAGAAACGGTACCAGAACGGGGGAGAACTGCTGTATGCGTTTGAGCATATCTACGAACTGGACGATGAATATAGAGCTTATCGGACAAAAAGGCGTATTCTCAAATTGGCGGCAGGAGCATTGGGGATATCCGGCATTTTGCTGACGACGGCCGGTGTGATGATACGAGGCAGGGAACTGAATCTGTATTATAACCGGAACGTAGAGGCTGCAGGCGAAGCGATAGAAGCAGGAAATTTTGAAATGGCACAGGAATATCTGGAAACTGCAGAAAATACACTTCCTCATCAGATAGACGCATATGGAAAAGAAGCCCTTTGTCTGTTCAAAATGGGAGATTATGAGGGAAGCATCCAATATATTTCCGATATTGTTCAAAATCCCATGTATCAGATTGAAAATGAGAGTGATGAGCAGGCCCTGGCAGATATTTTTTATATTGCAGCGCATTCTTTTATGGAGTTGGAGGACTTTTCCAACGCGTCGCTGAATCTGAAGGAAGCGATCAAACTTGATTCTGGTAACAGCACATATTTTCGGGATTATGCCATTTCTCAGGCGAAACAGGGAAATATGGGCGAGGCCGAGGCGGCTTTGGAGGAGGCGGTTTCCCTTGGATTGGGAAAAGATTCTATCTATATGGTTCAGGGAGAGATTGCCTTTGCAAAGAAAGAATTTGAGCAAGCCCAGGATTATCTTGATAAGGCCATCAGCGCAAGTAAAGATGATGATCTGCGAAGACGCGCGGTGATTTTATACGATGAAATATATCGGGAAATGGGGGATAGTTATCTGGACGAGGAAATCGCTTTTCTGGAGCAGGAAGAGCGCCGTGCAGCCGGTTCACAATCTGTCATGAATCTGACGGAGCGTCTGGCAGATGCCTATGCAAGAAAAGCGGAGGCAGATGAAGCAAATCAAAAAGATTATTATCAAAAGTCCCTGGATAAGTTCCTTTTGCTGTATGAGAACGGCTATTCCACCAGGCAGATGATGGAAAATATCGCCATTGTATATCAGGCGCTTGGAGAATACGATCAGGCAGAGCAGATGCTTATTTCTATGGGAGAGAAATATCCGGATTCTTATGTGAGCTATAAAAGGCTGGCTTATCTGGAAGCGGAAAAACAGCAGTCAAAAGAAAATCTGGAAAGAGATTATACGAAAATGAAAGAGTATTATGATCGGGCCAAGGAACTTTATGATGATCAGATTGGCGATCAGGAGATGCAGATGCTTGACAATCTGATTCAGGATTTAAAGGATGGAAACTGGATATAGATTTGAGAGAGGAGCCAAATGAGTATAGGGTTATTATTGATTGGATCCGGAATCTTTTTGTGTGCGGCAGCGACTATAATGATAATTTTCATTGCCGCCACTGCAAAAGGTGCCAGGAAAAGAATATTGGATAAAATGGAGAAAAAATATTGATGAGTAAAAAAAATAGAAGAAGAGCATGGGTTACGATCATGTTCGTCATGACTATGATTTTTATGACAGCCTGCGGAAAAGAAGCCAGATGGCAAAAACAGTACGATCTTGGTATGCAGTACCTGACGGAAGGAAATTATGAGGAAGCGATGGTAGCCTTCACGGCAGCCATCGAAATAGAGCCGAATCAGGCTCTGGCATACATTGGACGAGGCCAGGCGTACATAGGAATGGGAGAAACCGAAGAAAACCTGGCAGCAGCGCTGGCAGATTATCAGAAAGCTATCGAATCGGATGGACAAAATCCAGAGGGCTATCTGGGAGCCGCCGATGCCTGCATCCGCCAGGGAGAGTTTGAACTGGCAGAAGAAATTCTTCGTGCAGGACTGGAGCAGACAGCAGATGAAAGACTTCAGGAAAAAATAGAGGAGATAGAAAGCGGAGATGTTATAGATTCTTCAGGTAATCTTCGAAGAAGTTCAGTCTATGATGAAGGGGGCGCTTTGCTGTGGTATCATGTGTACTCTTACAATCCGGACAGGTCTCCAAAAGGTGTTATCGCCTATGATGGAAATGGCAATGAGATAGGAAGGGCAGAGGCTGTATATGACGAACAGGGCAAAGTGATTCAGGAATGGCATGACGTTTATGACGGGCGCGTAGGAATTCTCAAATACCAATATGATGAAGATGGAAATGCAGTGAAAATCGAATCATATGATCCAGACGGCAACTTAGAGGAAATAACTTTGCGGGAATATGATGAAGCCGGCCGAGTCATTAAAGAAACCCGTGGACTTTCCGAAGAAGAAATTGACACGACTGTAGAGTACCGGTATGATGAGGCTGGCAATCTGATTCAGGAAATTGAAACTTTTGCTGAAGGAGACACGCTAGTAAACGAATATGAGCATGATGAAAATGGAAACACCATATATATGGCACAGTATCATGGAGATAGAGAATTGTCCTGGTACAGAACCTACGAGTATGATGCGAACGGAAATGTAACACTGGTTACAAGCTATGATGAAAATGGAAATGTGACAAGTATTTCATCGTATGAATTTGACGAAGAGGGAAATTTGATTAACGAAGAAGAAACGCAATACGATCAGGAATAAAAATGTTAGTTTAATGTAAGAAAGTGGTTTTCTGTGCAATGTGATGGAGAAATGGAATACAGGAAGCAGATGGAAAAGAGACAGTGGAGGAGAGGTATTTTATCAGCAGTCTGCCGAGATAGACAGGAGGATATGAATTGGCTTATAATGAGGATGGCAGATTGGTTTTTACGATTTTGAAGTGAGGTAGTGGATATGGAACAAGACCTGTTTAGAGAATATTTGAGGGAAGAAATATCATGAGGAAGATTTTATTGCTTACGGTATGCTGCATCCTTGTATGCAGTCTGAGCGGATGCATCGTTTTCAGGAGAGGATCATCCAATGAATTTCGCTCTGATAAAGAATTGGCTGATGAAATGATAGAAAACATTATCGAGTGCGCAGAAAAGGAAGATGCAAAAGCACTGGCAGGGTTATTTTCGCAATATGCCGGGGACAGTACGTTAAACTTAACGGAACAGGCAGAGGACTTCATAGATTTTTTTCAAGGCCAATGTAAAAGCTGGAAAGGAAATGCAAGTTCTCATGAAAAAAGTGAATACGGAAAAACAATCTGGCGGGAATTGAGAGGACATTATTCAGTTATTACAGATGAAGCACAATACAAAATAGCATATATTTATATTCCTTTCCACAGAGAAGAGCCGGATAAAGCAGGGCTTACTGCAATAGAGATTACTACAGAAGAAACTTTTAACAAGGAGTGGTTTCTTTGGAGTTTGGATAAGAAACCGGGCATCTATGTGAGAGAAGACAGGGAAGAGATGGATTCAGAACAGAGACTGATTACTCCGGAAGAACTGATTCAGGCGGCAGGACTTACAAAAGAACAGTACCGCGGAATCGATCTTGAACAGTTTATTGAAGATTTCGTCATCACGGAAGAAGATGTGGACACGCTCAACATACCTTTACTTCTGGAAGAATACGAACCGGATCGCAAAGGCGGCCTGTTTGATGTGAGTTATCTCCTTGAAGACGACATAGAAAACCGTATGTCTGATTTTACAGAGAATGTATATGCCATTGCTTTTATGGAAAACAAGAATACAAGTACGGAATGTGTATATTATGATCTGCTGGATAGAAAACGGTATCAAACGTCGGATGCGTATCTCTTTGATAATCTTTATCAGACACAGGGCGGATATTATGCGGACGGACAAAAGATAGCGGAGGCGCTGGATAAGTACGGAGTTTTCAGCTGGGAATCCGAAACGGATGAAGAGGAGATCACGGATCCCCAGTACATGGTGCTGGCGGTAGAATATGAGGACGGAACCGTGTTTCGTGTAAAAGTGTCCGGCTTACTGTCGCAGGTGCTGCCGGATGAGTACGATGAAGTGAGAGAAATGCTGTTGTTAGGAGAAAACAGCGGAAGTTAGAGGAGAATAATTGCGAAGCTGACAGGATTTGCCGGCTATTAAAGAGTGAATAAAATCCCCCGGCAGCATAATTTTTTCGCTGCCGGGGGGATTTATTTATCAGGGCGGCAAAGTAACGATTGCCTGACGGCAGCCGCGATCAATACAAGTACATGCCCTTACCCACGTCATTCTGTCAGGACAATCCCTGTCCAAGACCAATGGTAAAATACAAGATCAGTAAAATGAAGACCGGGGCGAGAAAGCGGACGATAAAGGACCAGACCTTTTTCAGACGGAACGTATTTCTCTCGCTCTCGATTTCTGCGGCGGCATTTTTAGTACCCCATATCCATCCTACAAAGATGCAGAAGAAGAGACCGCCCAGAGGTATCATCAGGTTGTCGGTGAATTTTTCCATAACAGCGTTCATGGGAAGCATCTGTAAACCATTGGCAAAGTCAAACCAGGGAAGGTTGATTCCCCGTGCACTTGACTGAGACAGAGAATAGCCGGCGCTTAAAACTGTCATGGGAATTGCCAGAATAAGAGTGGCTTTCAGGCGGCTAAGATGGAATTCTTCCGTCAGAAAAGAGACACAGCTTTCCAGAATGCTGATCGCACTTGTGAGAGCTGCCAGGAAGAGCAGAAGGAAAAAGAAGCAGCCAAACCAGCGCCCGCCGGGCATCTGCGCGAAAACTTCAGGGAGAGCGATGAAGGCAAAGCTTCCTCCCATGCCAAGCTTATCAGAACCCATAGTTACAAAGACCACCGGGACGATGGCAACTGCGGCCAGGATGGCAACCAGTGTGTCCAGACAGCAAATCCAGGCAGCGCTCTTTACCAGATTTTCTTTTTTGGGAACGTAGGAACCGTAAGTGATCATAATGCCCATTCCCACAGAAAGGGAGAAAAAGGCCTGCCCGAGGGCTCCTACAAAAGTGTTCATGCCGATATCTTCCGGATGGATAGAAAACAGATAACTTACGCCTTCCATGGCTCCAGGAAGGGTGACAGCACGGATGACACAGGCAATCAGGAGCAGAAACAGACACGGCATGAGAAACTTGCTGACCCGTTCGATTCCCTGAGACACCCCGCGGACAACGACGTAGATACACAGGATGAGAAAAACGGCGCCCCAGATAAGCGGTTCCACAGGTTTTGCAATAAAACCGGTAAAATAATTTTCATAGGCCGCCTGGCCTGTTCCAAAGTCGGCACCGCTCAAATAAACCCAGATGTATTTTAATACCCAGCCGCCAACGATTGCGTAATAGGATAAAATAACAAAAAGGGTGATAACGCCGATGACTCCGCAAAAGGTCCATTTCGGGTTCAGCGTATGAAAGGCTCCCACCACGTTTTTCTGTGTGCGTCTGCCGATGGACAGTTCTGTCAGCATGACAGGAAGTCCGATGAGAAAAACAATGATGATGTAGCAAAGAATGAAGGCACCGCCTCCGTAAGCGGCTACCTTTCCGGAAAATTTCCAGATATTTCCCAATCCTATGGCACTTCCTGCTGCAGCCAGGATGAAGCCGATGTTGCTTGCCCATTGACTCCTTTTTTGGTTCATAAAGATACCCTCCTCTTTTACTTCGACTTTCCTTTCTGTTATAGTAGCACGTTTAAGCACTAAAGAGAAGAGAAAATTATTGCCAAGGTGAAAAGGAAACCTTATAATATTATAAGGATACAAGAATATACTGGGTGGAGTAATCCGCAGGTATTCGGAAATGACTTATTTTCTGATACGCGAATTTAAAAAGTATCTGGAAAAAACTAAAAAACGGAGGAAATACAAATGGATAGAATGGTAGGCACCGTATCAAGAGGTTTGAGAGCCCCGATTATCCGTCAGGGAGACGACTTAGCTTCCATAGTTGTGGACAGCGTACTGAAAGCTTCTGAAAGCGAAGGATTTGAACTGCACGACAAGGATGTTGTTGCAGTGACAGAGGCAGTAGTGGCAAGAGCACAGGGAAATTATGCACATATCGATCAGATTGCAAAAGATGTGGCAGGCAAATTCGGAGATGACACCGTGGGAATTCTGTTCCCGATCTTAAGCCGCAATCGTTTTTCCATCTGCTTAAGAGGAATTGCCAAAGGCTGCAAAAAAGTAGTTTTGATGTTAAGCTATCCTTCCGATGAAGTGGGAAATCACCTGATCGATCTGGATGAGATGGATGAAAAAGGAGTAAATCCCTGGAGCGATGTGCTGACAGAAGAAAAATACCGTGAGCTTTTCGGCTACAAAAAACATGTCTTCACAGGCGTGGACTATGTGGAATACTACAAACAGCTCATTTCAGAAGCCGGCGCAGAGGTGGAAATTATTTTCGCAAACAACCCCAAAGCAATCCTTTCCTATACAAAGAGTGTTCTGGCTTGCGATATTCACACTCGCCAGAGAACAAAACGCATCTTAAAAGCAGCGGGCGCAGAAAAAGTATACACACTGGATGATATTATGACAGAAAGCATTGACGGAAGCGGATACAATGACAGATACGGTCTGCTTGGTTCCAATAAGGCAACCGAGGAAACTGTAAAACTGTTCCCCATCCATTGCCAGGAAATGGTAGATTCCATTCAGGCTAAGCTGATTGAGAAGACAGGAAAGAACATTGAAGTCATGATTTACGGCGACGGCGCTTTCAAAGATCCGGTTGGAAAAATCTGGGAGCTGGCTGATCCGGTAGTATCTCCTGCCTATACAAAGGGACTGGAGGGAACTCCCAACGAAGTGAAGTTAAAATATCTGGCGGACAATGATTTCGCAGATCTTAAAGGCGAAGAGCTGAAAGCTGCTATCTCAAACTATATCAAAGAAAAAGATGAGAAAGCTGCAAGTCTGGTAGGAACTATGGTTACTCAGGGAACTACACCCAGAAGACTGACAGACCTGATCGGATCTCTGGCAGACCTGACAAGCGGAAGCGGTGACAAAGGAACACCGATCATTCTTGTTCAGGGTTACTTTGATAACTATACCAAATAAAAAAGGATGAAAAAAAGGTTGTTGTAAGTTTTTGGATTTTACAACAACCTTTTTTATGCTTATGCGGTTTTTGTGCTCTGATGATCCGGCGCATTGTCCAACGCATTGCGCTGGGACCATTTCCCCTTTTTATAGTAAATGATAAAAGCGATGGAAGTAACGGCCCAGGTGATGGGGTAGCTCAAAACTACCGTAGAGATTTCATGATGCAGGGGAACTGCCACGAAAATCCATACAATACGCAGCAGGCATACACCGACACCGGTGATGACCATAGGGATAAAAGCGTCTCCGCAGCCTCGAACCGCACCGCCTAAAATTTCGATGCAGATGTAAGTTATGTAAGTGGGAGCCACTATCTGGATCATCCCCATACAAATCTCAATGACCGCGGGATCGTTGGTAAACAGCTGTAAAATTACACTGCCGAACTGTATTACAATAAAGCTTAAGAGAACGCTTGTAAAAGCCGACATTCCAAGGCATACCGCCACACTTCGGTGAACTCGCTTGATTTTTCCAGCGCCGAAATTCTGTCCGGCGAAGGTGGTGATGGCAACGCCGAATGCTCCCATGATCATCCAGAAAATACCGTCAATTTTGCTGTAAGCCGTCCATGCAGCGATGGTATCTGTGCCGAAACCGTTGATGCTTGTCTGAATGATCAGGTTGGAAATCGAGTACATGGAGGACTGAATACCCGCAGGCAGCCCGATCCGTACAATGCTTATAAAAATATGCTTTGTGAAACGTATCTCCTTAAAACGAAGCTGATAGGAGTCTTTGGTGCGCACAAGGGCGATGATTGTCATGGCAGCGCTGATCGTCTGGGAAATGATGGTGGCTATGGCCACTCCGGCTACTCCCATCCTCAGGACAACCACGAAAAACAGGTCCAGAACAATATTGATAAAACAGGAAGCAATGAGGAAATAAAGAGGACGTTTGGAATCCCCCACTGCTCGAAGAATACCGGCTGCTATATTATAAATAAGGGAAGGAATCGTTCCGATAAAATAGATTGTCATGTAGGTGATGGAAGGCTGCATGATATCATCCGGGGTGTTCATCCATCTCAAAGCGGTGGGGGAAATCAGAATGCCCACCACAGTCAGAATGGCGCCGCCGGCAATGGCCAGCGCAATGGAAGTATGTACGGAGTGACTGACCTCCTCATCCTTGCCTGCACCGTAAAACTGGGCGATGATTACTGTCGCACCGGAGGCAAGACCGGTAAAAAATCCCACCAGAAGGTTGATAATGGTAGCGGCAGGACCTCCAACGGAGGCGAGAGCCTCTTTGCCTACAAAGTTTCCTACGATAACAGCATCGGTGGTATTATAAAGCTGTTGAAAGAACGTGCCGAATAAAATAGGGAAGAAAAAAAGAAGCAGCTGCTTCCAAATTACTCCCTCCGTAATTTGATTGTTTGCCGTTTTGGTTTTCATAACTTAAAAACTCCCTCATATCCTCTGATTTTGAAGTCCCCGCAGGGCATACATTTTAAGTATAACCCGACAGAATCAGAAATACAAACGAAAAATAAGAGAAGTTTGCATATCAGCAGTTCCTGTATGCGCTTTTGCGAAAATCCGGCTTGTCATAGAGAGGCAAATCTGCTATACTTTTTACGATATGAGGAGTTGTCGCGCACTGCGGACACTTTTCATCAAAATAATAACAAACAGATTAATAAAGGAGATGTTCAAAATGAGAGGAAACATTGTAGTTGGACAGTCCGGCGGACCGACAGCCGTAATTAACTCTTCCGTAGCTGGTGTATTCGCAGCTGCAAAAAAACTTGGCGTAAAGAAAATCTATGGTATGGTTCATGGTATCGAAGGATTTCTGGATGATAAAATGATCGACCTGGGCGAATACCTGGATGACGAGACAGGAATCGAATTATTAAAAAGAACACCTTCCGCATTCTTAGGCTCCTGCCGTTTCAAAATGCCTAAAATCGAAGGACACGAAGATGTATACGAAAAAGTTTTCGAAATCATGGAAAAACATGACATCGAATGCTTATTCTATGCAGGCGGCAACGACTCCATGGACACTGTAAAAATGCTGTCCGACTATGCAGCAGCTCACAACAAACCGCAGAGATTCATGGGCGTTCCCAAAACAATCGACAACGATCTGCCGATCACAGACCACTGCCCTGGATATGGTTCTGCAGCAAAATATATCGCAACATCCATGAAAGAAATCATCCGTGACAACGAATCTTTCGGTGCTAAAAAACCTACCGTATGTATTGTTGAAATTATGGGACGTCACGCAGGATGGCTGACAGCAGCTGCTGCTTTAGCAAAAGGAGATGACTGCTCCGGCGCTGACGCTATCTACCTGCCTGAAAAAGATTTCGATATCGACGCTTTCATGGCAAAAGTAAAAGAACTGGCAGCTACAAAATCTTCTGTAGTTATCGCAGTTTCTGAAGGTGTTCACCTTGCTGACGGACGTTTCGTATGCGAACTTGGCAGCGGAGACAAAGCAGTAGATGCTTTCGGACACAAACAGTTATCCGGAACAGCTTCTTACCTGGCTAACCTGGTAGCAGCTGAAACAGGATTAAAGACTCGTGCTATCGAATTCTCCACACTGCAGAGAGCAGCTACACACTTAGCTTCCCTGACAGATATCAATGAAGCATTCCAGGTAGGATACGATGCAGTTCTGGCAGCTGAAGAAGGCAAAACAGGTATGATGATCACTCTGGACAGAAACGGTGACGCTCCTTACCAGTGTGGTACAAGCGCTTACGATATCCACGCAATCGCTAACGTTGAAAGACCGGTTCCGGCTGAATGGATCACAGAAGACGGCTGCAACTTAAACGATGGATATGAGAAATACGCTCGTCCGCTGATCATGGGCGAACTGACACCTCTGTTCGTAAATGGTCTGCCGAGACATCTGGTTCGCAAATAAGAAAGAACCGACTTAAAAAGCAAAAATATAGAAAAGGGGCTGTCGCACTAAGTGATTAGTGCGATGCCCCTCTTTTCTTTCCCAATAAACCAAATGCCGGGCTAAACA
>CALWLY010000030.1 GCA_944381635.1 uncultured Lachnospiraceae bacterium | reverse complement strand
AGGCTCACTGGCGATTACCTTGACCAGACTTTCACTGGCAAGCTGATAACAGCTTGCAGAACACACGACTTTCACCCGTTAGAAACGTGCGCCGCCAGGCGCACTACAAAAAAACACCCTGGCACTTTGGTACCAGGGTGTTTGCCAGTCAGAATCTATTCTGAAATCTGCTTTTATCTACCGAACTGCATGTCGTTGTTACCGGAATTTGTTTCCCACATTTCAAGCATGTTGATCGGATCGTTGTAGTCAGCCAGCCATCCTTCACGGCAGAAGTCGAATTTACCTTCTTTTCTTTCGTTAAGGAATACGCTCCACTCTCTTGTTTCTACTGTCAGGTTAATACCGATTGCTGCGAAATCCTGCTGGATAGCTTCACCAATCTTAACATTTCCTTCTGCATCGTTTGTCAGATAAGTCATGTTGATCGGAGTTTCTGCGGAAAGCATACCACTTTCATCAAATTTGTATCCTGCGCTTTCAAGCAGTTCTCTTGCCTGCTGAACGTTTTCTTCAGAATATACAGGATCGAAATAACCTACATTTTCTTCATCCGGATATGTGTAAGCATCATCGTTTACACGGAATTCTCCGCCGTTGCCGTCAGACATTCCTGTAGGAATGAATGTATTTGCGATTTCCTGATCAGCCTGAGCGATTGTATCAACGATATACTGTCTGTCGATTAACAGGCTGAATGCTTTTCTCATGTTTGCAGCCTGTTCTACAGTTTTGCCTGCGAACAGTTCGCTGTTTACGTTGAAGCCTGCATAGTAGGTTCCCAGTGTAGACATCTTGTGATATTCAGGAGTTGTCTTTACAGTTTCCATAATATCTGTTGCGATAGTATCAATGAACTGTAAGGAACCATCTTTAAATGCGTTGTAAACTGCTGTATCATCAGCACTTAACATAAACTGAATGCTTGTCAGAGATACTTTATCTGCATCGTGATAGTTAGGGTTGGGTTCATATGTCATAGATTCGTTGTGATTCCACTCTGTACATACGAACGGACCGGAGGAAACGAATCCTGCTTCTGTACACCATGCACCAGGGTTCTCAGCGTATCCTTCAGCGCCTTCTACACTTGCCTGAGGAACCGGATAGAATGCCGGGAATGCGCACAGGTCAAGGAAGTATGCACAAGGTGCTGTCAGGTTAACGGTAAATGTCTTTCCATCTTCAGAAGCTGCGATATCCAGTGTGCCGTCATCTTTTCTTGCGATGATGTCTGCCAGATAAGAGTAGTCAGCACCTGTATCCGGGTTAGCAAGTCTCTGCCAGCTGTATTCTACGTCTTTTGCTGTCAGATCTGTTCCGTCAGACCATTTCAGACCATCTTTCATTGTGAAAGTATATGTCATGCCGTCTTCACTCATTTCAGAGCTTTCTGCCAGATCCGGTACCAGTTCACCGTTTTCATCGTAAGCATACAGACCGGAGAATGCCAGAATAGCAAGGCAAGCGCCGTCTACGGTAGAGTTCAATGCGGGATCCAGTTTGTCAGGTTCGGATGCAATCTGTAAAGCCAGTGTATTGTTGGGAGCCTGTGCAAATGCAAAATATTTGTATCCGTACTGGTTTCCGTAGATACCTGTTACATCTGTGCTCTGAAGATAAACGTCGTTGTAATAGTAAAGCGGAACGATTGCTCCTGTATCCATCAGTTCGTCTTCTGCCTCGTGCATCAGAGCTTCACGTTTTACAAGGTCTGTCTCTGTCTTGATCGCAGCAATTCTCGCATCGTAATCTTCCCATGCCGGAGCTGCTTCGCTGGACGGACCGTGCTCTGTGCTTGCTGCTGCTTCTGTCTCAGCTGCAGCGCTGTCCGTTGTTTCGGTTGTTGTGGCTGCTTCTGTTTCGGTAGATACTGCAGCACTTTCAGCAGGTGCTTCTGTAGAGCCGCCGCATCCTGCCAGCATTCCTGCTGTCATGGAAACAGTCAGTAATACAGCCAAATACTTTCTTTTCATAATCATTTCCTCCCTTTGGATAAAATTTATACAAGATCTCATTTCTTACGGAAAACAGGAAAAAAGATCGTTGTAAACCAACACAATGTTACGGATAGCCAATGCCGGTCTATTTGTTCCAGCATGCTACCTGATGTCCGTTTCCTCTGTCGGTCAAGCTAGGGCATTCTTTTGCGCATCTTTCCGTTGCGTATCTGCAGCGGGTACGGAATGCACATCCTTCCGGCATGTGCAGAGGGCTTGGTACATCGCCCTCGAGAACGATTCTCTGTCTCTGTTTTGCTTTGATCGGATCCGGATAGGGAACCGCACTCAACAGTGACTGTGTGTAAGGATGTACCGGATTATTGTTGAGCTCATCTGCATCAGCAATTTCCACTACACGTCCCAGATACATAACCGCAATGCGGTCAGAAATATGATGTACGACAAGAAGGTCATGAGCGATAAACAGATATGCTACGCCCAGTTTTTCCTGAAGTTCTTCAAACATATTGACAACCTGTGCCTGAATGGAAACATCCAGTGCACTTACCGCCTCGTCACACACGATAAATTTAGGATTGGTTGCCAGCGCTCTGGCAATACCGATACGCTGTCTCTGTCCACCTGAAAATTCATGTGCATAGCGTGTGGCATGTTCTGCATTAAGCCCTACCAGTTCCATCAGGTCGAGGATCTTTTCACGTCTTTCTTTCTTGTTCTGATAAAGTTTATGCACATCAAGAGGTTCTCCGATAATATCCTCAACCGTCATTCTCGGGTTTAAGGATGAATAGGGATCCTGGAATACCATCTGCATTTCTTTACGCATATGTCCGATGCTTTTTGCATCCACCTTTTCTCCCTTGAAGAATACCTCTCCCCCTGTCGGGTTATACAGACGCAGGATGGATCTGCCTACGGTAGTCTTTCCGCAGCCGGATTCTCCTACCAGTCCCAGGGTTTCCCCCGGATTGATGGAAAATGACACACCATCCACCGCTTTTAGCGGAGTCTTCTGAAACAGTCCCGTTTTAATAGGGAAATACTGTTTTAAATCTTTTACCTCCAGCAAAGGGGCATTGTTTGTTATAATTTCCTTACTCATTCTTTCCGCCTCCTTGTTGAGCTTCCATTTCAGCCTTCACATTCAGCCAGCATGATGCGAAATGTCCATCAGGCATCTGCATTTCAGGCGGAACCTGTTCGATGCAGATTTTCATGGCATTTTCACAGCGGGGGCAAAAAGCACATCCTTTCGGCATGTTAAGCAGATTGATCGGTGTTCCCGGAATCGGCTTGAGTTTTTCACCAATGGTATCCACATTGGGAATTGACTGCAAAAGTCCTTTTGTATATTCATGCGCGGGACGATAGAAAATATCTTCTGCAGTTCCGCGTTCACATACACGTCCGCCGTACATAACAATAATCTCATCGCACATATCTGCGATAACGCCAAGGTCATGGGTTACCATGATAATAGCCATTCCCAGTTTTTTCTGCAGTTCCTGCATCAGTTCCAGAATCTGTGCCTGGATGGTAACATCCAGCGCTGTTGTAGGCTCATCTGCTATCAGGATATCCGGTTCACAGGCCAGCGCCATAGCAATCATAACACGCTGTCTCATACCGCCGGAAAGTTCATAAGGATACTGCTTTACCCTCTTTTCAGGCTCGTTGACACCAACCAGATTCAGCATCTCCACCGCTCTGGCTTCCGCATCTTTGCCCTTTCTTCCGGTGTGAAGCTCAATAGCTTCTTTTAGCTGATTTCCAACTGTAAATACCGGATTTAAGCTGGTCATGGGATCCTGAAATATGATAGAACAGCATTTTCCGCGAAAAGAACGGAGCTGTTTTTCTGTATATTTTGTAATGTCTTCTCCTTTATAGAGAATCTGTCCTTCTGTAATCCGTCCGTTTTTCTCCAGAATCTGCAGGATAGAATATGCAGTCACGGATTTTCCGGATCCGGATTCGCCTACGATGCCAAGAATTTTACCTTTATCAAGGTTGAAATTCACACCGTTGACAGCCAATACCTCGCCTTTATCGGTTGTAAAGGAGGTATGCAAATTTTTGACTGAAAGAATTGTTTCGCTCATAATCTTACCTCCTTAATTTCGGGTCAAATGCATCTCTGAGTCCATCGCCAAGAAGATTGAACGCCAGAGTGATCAGACAGATCATAACTGCCGGGAAAACCAGCTTATAGGGATATACGCTGATACCTGCTCTCGCTGCATTGGCAAGGGAACCAAGGGAAGGCATCGGTGCCTGCACGCCCATACCGATGAAGCTTAAGAAGGATTCTGTAAAGATAGCGGAAGGAATCTGCAGTGCAGCGGAGATAATGATAACGCTGACACAGTTGGGAAGTATGTGTTTACGGATAATTCTTCCTGATTTTGCTCCGCTGACCTTTGCAGCCAGCACATATTCATTCTGCTTGATTGTCAAAATCTGACCGCGGACAAGTCTTGCCATACCGGTCCAGTAGAGAAGTCCGAATACGATGAAAAGAGAGATCATATTCGTACCGATCTTCTGAAGCATGGGGATGGAATCCACATTCAGAATTTCACGCAGTACCACGGATAAAAGCACAACCATAAGCATATCCGGCAGGGAATATATGATATCTACAATACGCATCATAACCAAGTCGACTTTTCCGCCGAAATAACCCGATATACTGCCGTATAGAACACCAATGATCAATACGATCATCGCCGCAAAGAAACCTACGCTTAAGGACACTCTCGTACCGTAAACAACACGTACGAAATAGTCGCGTCCCATTTCATCTGTTCCCATAATATGAGGGAATACTTTTCCGCCCTCTGCCATGTATTCCTGTTCCAGATCGGAATACTCAAACGGCGCCATATTGGCAGCGGATTTGTCACGCTTTCCGTTTACTGTTATGATCTGTGAGTAGGAGTAGGGCACTACATGAGGCACGATAAAGATCGCGGCTATAATAAGAATCAGCACCACAAGACTTCCCATTGCAAGAGGATTTCTGGAAAGTTTGCGCATTCCGTCTTTAAAAAAGGAAACGGATTCGCTCATAACATCCTGCTGTTTCTTTTCCTCGTCTGTAGCTTTTTCAAATTTTTTCAAATCAATCTGCATGCTGAAAAGTGACTTCTTAGGCATGCTGTTGATATCTTTATTCATGTTATCCATTCCGTATGCCTCCGTCTTAATCCAGTTTAATTCTCGGGTCTACAATCTTGTACACGATATCCGTTATCAGGTTTACGCTGATCATGAGAACTGCCAGGAAAATGGTGGTACCCATAATAAGCGTATAGTCTCTGTTCGTAATACCATCGACAAACTTTGCGCCCAGACCTCCGATGGTAAAAATTTTTTCCACTACCAGAGAACCTGTCAGAATGGATGCCGTCATCGGACCTACGTATGTAATTACCGGAATCAGGGCATTTCTCAAGGTATGTTTAAAAATAACCTTCCACTGAGCTACGCCTTTTGCTCTTGCTGTTCTTACATAATCCTGCCCCAGCGCATCCAACATACTTGTTTTGGTAAGACGTGTAATGTATGCCATCGGGTAGGCTGCAAGAGCTATGACAGGCAGTACATAATTCTGATTATCTACCGACCAGACCGGTACCCACCCCAGCTGTACACAGAACACCATCAGCAAAAGGGTTGCAAACACAAAGCTTGGCAGCGACGCAAACAGCGTGGAGAAAAATACGATCAGTCTGTCCGGAAGTTTATTTCTTGTCAATGCTGCAATACTTCCGAAGAACAATCCCAATATCAGAGCTACCACTACGGCCATACCGCCGAGTTTAGCTGAAATGGAAAAAGATTCAAAAATCGTTGTCTTAATATCTCTTCCCGTCTTCAGAGAAATACCAAAATCACCATGTAAAATATTTTTCAGATACAGTACAAACTGTTCCGGTACCGGCTTATCCAGATTATATCTCTGCTCCAGTGCCGCCTTAACCTCCGGGGACACTGCTTTTTCTCCGTCAAACGGGCCTCCGGGAATGGCATTCATAGCAAAGAATGTAATCGCACATACGATAAACATCGTAACGACTGCCAGAAAAATTCTTTTTACTACATATTTTCCCAATCACTTTCACTCCTTTTCTTTCTGTAAAAAGCCGCGTATATGACGCGGTTTGTATTTTCCAGTGGAAAGTCATTTGTTCTCCCCGGAAATACAGTTAATTTATCACATTTTTATACTTTAGTCAACTACAACTTTAACAAAATACTCTTTTAGAAATTTACAAGCATAATTCGCTATTTCGACAAAAACCTTGTTCTTCAGCGGAAATATTGCCGATTTTCCCGTAAAATAAGGTTTTTTTCACTCTTTCCTTTCTGCGGCTCTTCTGCCAAATCATATGCAATTGTGCAAAAAAAAGAACAGATAATCACACTATAAAATTTATCGGCTTTCCTCCTCTTTCGGAAAATTTGTTTTCCACACAAAGAAAAAAGGACCTCTGAATCCCCCGGGTCTTTTCCCTTCTGTCAAACTTTCGTGACAGAAAAAGACCTGTTTTCCAGACATCCTTTTTCTTCTATTTTCTGCCCCATCGGGCCCTGTTTTCCGCTTCCTTATATCTTTTCAAAAGGATTTCCAAAGCTTGCTGTCTTTCCAAGCTCCTCTTCAATCCGCAGAAGCTGATTATATTTGGCAACTCTGTCCGTACGGCAGGGGGCACCTGTTTTTATCTGTCCTGCATTGACTGCCACGGCGATATCCGCAATGATCGTATCTTCGGTTTCGCCGGAGCGATGGGAGATAACCGCCTTATAGCCGTTTTCCTGGGCCATACGGATGGCTGCGAATGCTTCCGTCAGCGTTCCGATCTGATTTACCTTCACAAGAATAGCATTGGCTGCCTCCAGCTTAATGCCAAGATCCAGTCTTTTGGTGTTGGTGACGAACAGATCGTCCCCCACAAGCTGTATGCTCTTTCCAAGCTTCTTTGTCAGAAGCTGCCAGCCGTCCCAGTCATCTTCGTACAAGCCGTCTTCTATGGAAATAATGGGGAACTGGCGCACCAGCTCTTCGTAATAATCCACCATTTCCTCTGCGGTTCGCCGGATTTCTCTGCCGTTCATCTTGCTTTCTCCCGGAAAGAAGTAGGTTTTGCTCTCTTTGTCGTACAATTCACTGGCCGCGGCATCCAGAGCGATCTTTACTTCCTCCCCGGGCTTATAGCCGCTGGCCTTCACCGCTTCCATGATCAGGGAAAGAACCGCGCGGGTATCCGGCAAATCCGGCGCAAACCCTCCTTCGTCGCCCACACCGGTGGAAAGGCCTCTTTTCTGGCAGATTTTTTTCAGGTTGTGATAGATTTCCGCGCAGATACACAGCGCCTCTCTAAAACTGTTTCCCGTCACAGGCATAATCATAAACTCCTGAAAGTCCACCGTATTGTCCGCATGTTTTCCGCCGTTTAAAATATTCATCATAGGCACCGGCAGTTTTCTGGCGTGAATTCCCCCAAGATACTGATAAAGCGGCAGGGAAAGCATCTCGGCGCACGCTCTTGCCGCCGCCATGGAAACCCCAAGTGTAGCGTTGGCTCCCAGATTGCTTTTATTCTCTGTTCCGTCTGCATCAATGAGGATTCTGTCGATTTCCAGCTGACAGAGGGCATTTTTACCAAGCAGTGCATCCTTAAGCTTTCTGTTGACGTTATTTACCGCCTTCTCCACTCCGAGACCGAAATAGCGAATCTGCCCATCCCTTAATTCCACCGCTTCAAATTGTCCTGTGGATGCCCCTGAGGGAACGGCTGCCCGCCCTGTCACCTGTCTTTTATCATTTCTTCTCTGTATGGTAACTTCCGCTTCTACCGTGGGATTTCCTCTGGAATCCAGTATTTCTCTGGCATGTACGTCTGTGATTTTAAAATAGTCCTGCATATTTTTCTCCTTCCTGAACAACCAAACCGGGCGAAAAACCTTCCCAGGCGGGAAGGTTTCGCGCCGCAGACAAAACAGAAGGTGCAAAATGAGCAAGTCAAAAATTTTGCACGCTCCTTTGTTCTTCAGTATGGAGCAAAATCAAAAAGTTTATACTCAATCAGAGGGTTTCATTCTTTTTTGAATGTCTTCCGGCAGTTTTTCCCAAAAGACTACGAAGTAAGCAGACGTATCCTTTTCTCTGAGCACATCGTTTTCATAATTGATTTCCACATCAAAATAGAAATCATAGGGATTGCACAAATCGCTGTCCACGGAATGATACAGCTCGCCGGGATATAGCGCAGGAAGAATCCTTTCTATATCTTTTTTATCGGTGAACAGCAATCGAACCGGCTCTTCCAGCCACTGTATCTCCCCGTTTTCCCCCTCACGGACATAATTGATCAGCCACAGGGATGCAATTTCTTCTGTCTCTAAAAAGTTTCCGACCTCTTCTCTTTTCACCGCGCCGTCTTTTTCCAGAAGGGCAAGTGTGCCGGCAAAACTGTCATATACGGGGAAATTCCACTCGTATTCATTTTCCATCTCTTTTCCGCAGGCAATGGTAAATTTCAAAATTCCCACAGGATGTTTTTCCTTTAACAGCGAATAGTCATACTGTTTAAACTCTTCCTGATATACTTTCAAAAGCTCATCTTTGTCACCGGTATAAAAGTTTCTTTCCGTTCCATTGAAATAAAAACATTCCATCTCATCCAGATGCTCTTCAAATTCCGGCGCATAAATCTGATAACGGGTTCTGTGGAAACGCTCGTCATTCATAATCACACTTATGGCATCCTCCACCTGACTGTTATCCACTGCAATCGTGCGGCTTATCTCTTTTCCGTTTTTCAGCCGGTAACGGATCACCCAGTTTGAAATCGGTCTGTCCGATGAAGTTTCTTCCAATTCCTCATAATGTTCGTGATTCCAGGTCAGCATCCTGCCTGCCGCCTGTATGGTTTCCTCCTCCGGTGAATTCATCTGCGAAATCATTCTTTCCCTGGATGAACTGTAAGTCATGCTATCTTCTCCAATGTCCTCATACCAGGGAAAAAGCGTGCTGTTTTCATAGGCAAGAGATACGGAGACACTCTCCGCTTCCTCCAGACTTGGCACATAACGGTCAAACCCTGTCAGATCAAAATAGAAGGAGGCGAAAACAGAAAGTGAGACAACGGCAATTGCCGGTATATGCCATTTTTTCTTCCAGGCAGCCCTCAGATCACTTTCGTAAAGGATCTGAAAAATACAGTGTCCGCCCAGGATACCGCACAGAATCCCGAAAATAATAAAGCCCGGATTGTCAGAGGAGGCGTAACCGCACAAAAGGCCCGCAAACAGCGATACCGGAATCAGCACAAAAAACTTAAAAGGTGTGCGAAGCCCTCGCACTGCGATGGCATGTCCATAGGATTCCGTGGGTCTTTTGCGCCATGCCAGATAGACGAGTCCGGCAGACAAAACCACAAATACCAAAAGCAGCAGCAGCGGCTTGAAAATCCCCTCAAAACAGGAAAACGCATCGATGGCTGCATCCGTATTTTTAAAAAGCGATACCGACTGATTCATCATCAGCCCGTTAAAAAACGGAGACAGCAAAAAAGAATGGCGATCCCCCAGATCCACATAAGTCCTGAAATAAATATTCCGGTATCCCTCGCTTATGACCTGTATGCCCTTTTCATAAAACAGAAAGAACAGACAGCCCAAAATAGCTCCCCTCATATTTCCCGCTAAGAATACCGCAAACAGCGCAGTATGATAAATGGCCAGAAACAGGACGGTATTGGCTGCCAGCCCGATCAGTGAAAATCCTACGGCCTCTAAGCTCATCACTCCCAGCAAAGAGCCCAGAAACCAGGATAACAGCAGCGCCGCGATATACCCTGCCATATAATAAAAGACACCGCTTAAATATAGTAAAAGAAACCGTCTCTTATTGGAAACCGGCAGACTCATATAAAAATCCGTCTTTTTTCTGCTGTAAAGCCAGCTGAAGCCCTGGATGGCAAACAGCAGGCCAAACAGAACCGAGAGCACAAAGAAATTCATGGAAAAGCTGATGTTTATCATGTACTCTCTCTGAATAGAGACTATAAAGTCCGCTTCCTGAAAGGCTGCCGGCAACACCTGCTGTTCTCTGATCAGCGCCGTCATTTTCATTGCCTGATAAACCGGCACAGAAAGCAGAAAGGCAACCATACACAAAACAGCCGTCCAGTTTCTTCTCTTCAGATTTTCCACCCAGTCAGCCCAGGATAAGTTTCTTAACGTCATAGCCGTTCACCTCCGTCTCGCTGATAAAGATTTCCTCCAGTGACAATGGCAGCACCTCGTAAAACAGAGCTCCCGACTGCCGGAATTTTTCTTCCGTCTCCTCTCTCGTCCCTCTGACTGTAAGAGTCAGCAAGGTTCCTCTTCTCTCCTCTTTCACAATGTCCAGCTGACTTAGCAGTTCCCTTTCCTTTGCCTGAGAGGAAAAAACGGTCTGAACTTTCTGGATGCTGCACTTCATATCTTCCAAATCTTTGGAGAGAATCATCCCCCCCTGGTGAAGAAGCCCTACATGATCGCAGATATCTTCCAGCTCTCTTAAATTGTGAGAGGCGATCACAGGCGTAAAATCACGTTCTTCCATTTCTTTTGCAAACAGGCTTTTTATAACCTGACGCATGACCGGATCCAGACCGTCAAACGTCTCATCACAGCAAAGATACTTTGCGCCGGAACAGATTCCCAGCAAAATGGCCAGCTGCTTTTTGGTTCCTTTGGAAAAGGTACTGATCCTGCGACGGCTTTCAATTCCGAAATTGGAAAGATAAAGATAAAATCTTTCTCTGTCAAACTCCGGAAAAACCGTTCGGTAAAAGCGTTCCATGTCTCTTGCACAGGCTCCCGTAAAAAAATATGGCTCATCCGCAATGAAGAAAATTCTCTCTTTTGCATAAAGATTGTCGAAAACAGGCATGCGGTCTACCAGTACGATACCCTCATCCGGCTTGAGAACTCCTGTCATCATCCGAAGAAAAGTGCTTTTCCCTGCGCCGTTTGTGCCGATCAGGCCAAATACCGCACCTTCTTTGATGATCACGCTTACATTTCTTACTGCTTTTATTCCCTCAAAACTTTTGCTCAAATGTCTTACTTCAATCATGATTCCCCTCGTTTCCCAAAATTGAAAGCAGCTCTTTTTCCGAAATTCCAAGCTCCTTTGCCTCTTTTATCAGTTCCCGTATCCTTTCTAACAATTCTTTTTTCCGAAAATCCAACAGGCTGTCGTCGTAAGCCACAAAATTTCCTCTTCCCTTCACCGTATAGAGAAATCCCCTCCGCTCCAGTTCACTGTATGCTCTCTGTATCGTATTGGGGTTAATGGACAATTCCATGGCAAGACTGCGCACGGAAGGCATTTTGGTATTTGGCTCTAAAACGCCTTTTAATATCAGATTCTGGAATTTGTCTGCAATCTGCTCATAAATAGGTCTTGTGTCTTTGTAATCGATAAATATCATAATACCTCACATACTTTCAGAAATCTCAGACTGTTCTGAGTGTACTATTTGTATTGATACACTCAGAATAGTCCCTTTTCTTCTGCCTGTCAAGCTATTTCGTACAAAAGTGTGCGCTGCAGCGCACACTTGCGCCGAGCACGATTGCCGTCAGGCAATAATTACTTTTCGTGTGAGTGCGCATCCACAGCGGAGCGTCTTTTTTTGTGCGGTAAGAAAGTTTCTTTCTTACCGCACAAAAAAAGCTGTAAGGATTTTTTTGTCCTTACAGCTTTTTTCTGTCATTCTTTATGATAGTTTCCTGTTTTCAGGTCCCAGGTGACACTTTTTCTTATTTTTTGATAAGCAGGGATTTTCCTGTCATTTCTGCAGGCTGCTCTTTGCCCATCACTTCGATCAGTGTAGGGATGATGTCAGCCAGGCATCCGCCTTCTCTTAAAGTATAGGCAGGATCGTAGTTAACCAGGATAAACGGTACCTGATTTGTGGTGTGTGCAGTAAACGGTGCTCCTGTTTCGTAGTCAACCAGCTGCTCTGCATTTCCATGATCCGCACAGATGAACATAACACCGTCAACTTCTTTGATCGCTTCCACAGCTTTTCCTACACATTCATCCACTGCTTCCACAGCTTTGATGGCTGCTGCTTCCACTCCGGTATGGCCAACCATATCCGGATTTGCAAAGTTGATGATGATCACATCATATTTATCGGATTTGATCGCCTCTACCAGTTTATCGCAAACTTCGTAAGCGCTCATTTCCGGTTTCAGGTCATAGGTTGCAACCTTAGGAGAATTTACAAGGATTCTGTCTTCTCCCTTGTTGGGTTCTTCCACACCGCCGTTGAAGAAGAAAGTTACATGCGCATATTTTTCTGTCTCAGCGATTCTTGCCTGTGTCATGTTGTTTGCTGCCAGCCACTCGCCAAAAGTATTGGTAACTGCAATCTTGTGGAAAGCAACTTCCTTGTTGGGGATGGTAGGATCATAGTCGGAGAAGCATACATATACCACATCCAGACGTTTTTCTCTCTCAAATCCTTTGAAATCATCGTCGCAGAACGCACGTGTGATTTCTCTTGCGCGGTCAGGACGGAAGTTAAAGAAGATAATGGAATCGCCGTCTTTGATGGTAGCTACCGGTGCGCCGTTTTCCACGATAACGGTAGGTTTCACAAATTCGTCTGTCTCCTGTCTGTCATAGGAAGCCTGGATTGCTGCCGGACCGCTTTCTGCTGTCAGGCCCTCTCCTTTTGTCAAAGCGTCATAAGCAATCTTTACTCTGTCGTAGTTGTTATCTCTGTCCATAGCGTAGTAACGGCCTGCTACGGATGCGATTTTACCTACACCCAGTTCTGCCATTTTAGCTTCCAGCTCTTGCGCATATCCTTTTCCGCTTGCCGGAGGTGTGTCACGTCCGTCTAAGAAGCAGTGAACATATACTTTGGACAGTCCGTTTCTTTTTGCCAGCTCCAGCAGTCCATACAGATGTGTGATATGGCTGTGTACACCGCCGTCAGAAAGAAGTCCGTATAAATGAAGTGCGCTGTCTTTTGCCTTGCAGTTGTTGACAGCATCCAGAAGAGCCGGATTTTCGAAGAAAGTTCCGTCCTGGATTTCTTTTGTGATTCTGGTCAGTTCCTGATATACGATACGGCCTGCGCCCATATTCAGATGGCCTACCTCAGAGTTTCCCATCTGTCCGTCCGGCAGACCTACAGCCATGCCGCTTGCATTTCCTTTTACAAAAGGATACTCTTCCATCAGTTTGTTCATAACAGGAGTGTTTGCTTCAGCAACTGCATTGCCCTGTGTCTTGTCATTTAATCCGTAACCGTCAAGAATCATCAGTACTACTGGTTTTTTACTCATCGTTTCTTCTCCTTCTTTTTGTTCTTTACCGGGCTGTGTCATCATATTTTTTAACAGCGGCCCGCAATATTTTAAATCCGGCATCGATGCCAAAAGGCAAATCCGCCTTCTTTGCACCGGTACTGTCGCAGATAAAACCTTATTTATCTCCGCCAAAATTATACACGCTTTCTTATTTCCATGCAATATCTATTTGACTAATCTTGCATTTTTGCCTTATCATGGTAAAATCATGTGTAAAAAAGCTTTGAATTTAAGGGGGAATTTTTCTTGATACAGCTTCTTTCCAGACTTTTTATCAAAAACTATAAAGATACCAAAAGCCCTGAAGTACGCCAGGCTTACGGCGTTTTGTGCGGCGCCGTGGGAATCGGATTCAACATTCTGCTTTTTATCGGAAAATTTCTGGCGGGTCTTTTCAGCAACTCCATCGCTATCACCGCGGATGCTTTCAACAATCTTTCAGATGCAGGCTCTTCCCTGATCACGCTGGTAGGTTTCAAAATGTCCGGACAGGAACCTGATCCGGATCATCCTTTCGGCCATGGGCGGATTGAATACATCACAGGACTTCTGGTATCCATAATCATCCTGATCATGGGGTTTGAACTGATCACAACCTCTGTGGAAAAAATACGGCATCCCGAAGATCTGATCTTCCAGCCTCTGATCCTTATCATTCTGCTTGTTTCCATAGCCGTCAAATTATATATGAATTTTTACAACCGGAGTGTGGCCGCCAAAATTGACAGTGCCGCCATGCGCGCAACCGCTGCTGACAGCTTCAGCGATTCCATCGCCACAGCCCTGGTTTTGCTTTCTACTTTGATTTCTCATTATACCGGCCTGCACATCGACGGTTGGTGCGGTGTTTTAGTGGGACTGTTCATCTGTTATACCGGTTATGAATCCGCCAAAGAAACCATTTCCCCGCTGCTTGGCCAGCCGCCGGAACCTGAATTTGTCACCCAGGTGGAACAGCTTGTTTTAAGTTATGACCTGGTTCTTGGCATCCATGATATGATCGTGCACAACTATGGCCCCGGGCGTACCATGATCTCTCTGCACGCCGAAGTGCCGGCAGACGGTGATCTTCTCACCATGCATGACACCATCGACAATATAGAACGGCGTCTGCAGAAAGAACTGCACTGCAGTGCCGTCATCCATATGGATCCGGTGGTAAACAACGATGAAAAAACCGAAAAACTCAAGGCATCCGTTCTGTCTGCTGTTAAAGAACTGGACAAAGAAATCAGCATGCATGATTTCCGCATCGTAGAAGGTCCCACACATACCAATATCATCTTTGACGTGGTGGTTCCTTTCCACTTCCGATTGAGCGACAGTGAAATCCGTTCCTTTCTCCAGACAAAAATTTCGCAGCTGAATCCATCCTATTTTGCTGTGATAAACATTGATAAATCCTATAGCGGTTCATAAAATGTTGACATCCTGCTTTTTCTTGTGTTATCGTAAAATTCATGAAAGATTGAGGGAGTAAAATCAACATAGGGAAGACTTATCTGCCTGACGGGTATTTTTACCTTTTGGCAGGTAAGTTTTTTGTTTGCCGCGAAATTCTTTTACAAAAGAAAAAAGATACCTTGCGCTGCAGCAGAAATTCCGCAGATAAAAACGTCTTGCTCCCATTGACAGGAGGTCTGTTATGAGTTTATTGGAATTATTTCTTCTGGCTGTCGGGCTGGCGATGGACGCCTTCGCAGTTTCTGTCTGCAAGGGACTTTCCGTTTCCAAGATTAAACCGTTCCACCCTCTCTGTGCCGGTCTGTGGTTCGGTGGTTTTCAGGCTCTTATGCCGTTTATCGGCTATCTTCTCGGTATTCGCTTCCAGGAGCTTATCACCAACATCGATCACTGGATTGCCTTTATCCTTCTGGCACTTATCGGCGCCAACATGATTCGGGAAGCCTTATCCAAAGAGGAGGATGAGGAAGAAAGCTGCGACTCTTCTTTCGGGGCAAAATCCATGTTTGTTCTGGCCATCGCCACAAGCATAGATGCTCTCGCCGTAGGCATTACGTTCGCATTTCTGAATGTATCCATCGGTCCGGCTGTGGGCTTTATCGGAATCGTAACCTTTTTCCTGTCCGCTGTGGGAATACTGGTGGGACATTTCTTCGGCAGCCGTTACAAATCCAAAGCGGAGCTTTTCGGCGGCATCGTCCTGATTCTCATCGGACTGAAAATTTTACTGGAACATCTTGGCATTCTGGGGTAAATCATTGTACAAACTACCTAAAAATTTTTGATTATCATTTTTTATTTTTACATCTTGACAGATAAAAAATATAGGTTTAAAGTGTCTGTAGACGTTTTAACAAATTTTAGAGAAAAGGAGGTAAACCATATGTTTTATAACGCAGGAATTCGTAAAAACGGCATGTTTCTTATCAATCGCATCCGCACAGCGGCTTTTCCATCTGCATATGACTGTGAAATTACCTCAGCTTTCTCTATCCATTTGTAGGCGAATCTTATCAGCAATCGTTCTGCAAATTTGTATGTTCAGCCGCGGTTTTTTCACCGCGGTTTTTCTTTTCTATCCACAAAGACGCATGTTGCTTTCTGCGTCCGCACAGGCGTCTTTTCAACAGCCGGAAACCGCAGCTTGGTTTCCGGTTTTTTTGTACCATAGGAAACTTCATTTCCTATCGTATAAAAAGACGCTCCGCTGTGGATGCGCACTCAGATGAAAATTTTGCAGAACCTGCACAACTAAACTTGCCTGCCGGCATCTTTGTCCGGCGGCAGAAAGGAACTTGATATTTATGAAGAAAATTTCCTATTATCTTCTGCAGTATAAATGGAACTATCTGCTGGCAGTTGTATCCATGATCCTTGCAGTTTCCCTGGATATGCTTTCCCCGCAGCTTACCAGGCATATTATCGATGACGTCATAGTGGGAGGAAATCTGTCAAAACTGGGATTCCTTCTTGCGGGAATCTTTCTGGTTGGAGCAGGACGATGCGTTTTCGGGTACATCAAAGAATTTACTTTTGATAAGACCGGATCCAGCATTGCCACAGAAATGCGCAAAGATCTCTTTGCCCATATCCAGTCACTGAGCACAGAATTTTTTGATGAAACCAACACCGGCGAACTGATGGCAAGAGTCAAAGACGATATCGACCGAATCTGGAACGCTTTCGGATATCTTGGCATGCTGATCCTTGAGGTCATTTTTCATGTGTCCATCATTCTTGTCTGCATGTATACTCTCAACTGGAAACTGGCTCTTCTGCCCACGATAGCCATGATCATTGCGGGATTTATCGCTGTTTTTATGGAAAAAAAGCTGGGCTCCATCTACGAGGAGATCAGCGAGGAAAATGCCAGACTTAACACCGTGGCAGAAGAAAATCTGGCCGGTGTGCGCACCGTAAAGGCTTTTGCCAGAGAAAAATTTGAGATACGCAAATTTCTGTCACACAATAACCGTTACTACGAGCTTAACATGAAACAGTCACGGGTCTTTGTGAAACTGTACCCTTATTTTTCTCTGATTTCCAAACTTCTTCCCCTTCTGGTTCTTCTGATCGGCGGAGTTTTTGTGATCCGGGATGAACTGACACTGGGAAGTCTGAGCGCCTTTGTGGAATACTCCACAAACATTGTCTGGCCTATGGAAATGTTAGGCTGGCTGACCAACGATTTTTCTTCCGCGGTGGGAAGTATCCGCAAAATCCGCGGTATTTACAAAGTAACGCCTGTAATCAAAGATCCCGAAAAACCGGCCCGGCTTCCCAAAGTCTGCGGAGATATCGAATTTTCTCATGTCTCTTTTCATAAAGCCGACAAGCACGAGATTTTAAAAGATATCTCCTTCCACGTAAAAGCCGGTCACACCGTGGGCATTATGGGAGCCACCGGCTCCGGAAAAACATCCATCATTCAGCTGCTGCAAAGGCTGTATGACGCTACGGACGGCACCATTTTTTTAGACGGTACGGATATCAGAAAGCTTTCCCTGAAACAGCTGCGGGGAAGCATTTCTCTTGTGATGCAGGATGTTTTTCTCTTTTCGGATACCATCAGTGAAAATATCCGGCTGGGAAAAAGAGATCTGGTAGATGCGGGCACCATCCGCTCTGCTTCTGACTTTGCACAGGCAAGCGGCTTTATCAACAGACTGGAGAATACCTACGACACCGTGATCGGCGAGCGGGGCGTCGGTCTTTCCGGAGGCCAGAAACAACGTATCAGCATCGCCAGAGCGCTGGCCAAAAAGAATCCGATTCTTGTGCTTGACGATTCCACAAGCGCACTGGACATGGAAACCGAATCTGCCATTCAGCAGGAACTGTCCCGACTTTCGGGTATTACGAAAATTATTATTGCCCACCGTATCAGTGCTGTGCGCTACGCCGATGAAATTCTGGTTCTGGAAAACGGAAGGATCAAAGAACGCGGCACTCACGAAGAACTGCTCGGTCAAAAAGGCCTTTACTATGAAACCTATCAGTCTCAATACGGCGGCGTGCCGGAACTGACAAATCCTGCTGCGGCAGAAAAAAAGGAGGTGTAAGAAATGGGTTTTAATTCCTATAAAGAAGACGAGATCAGCGTGGACGTGAGCAAAATGCAGACCTTAAAGCGTCTGTTTTCCTACCTGCTTTCCTATAAAATGCAGATAGCCCTTGTGCTTGTCATCATGGGTTTTTGTGTTTTCGTCACCCTTTTAAATCCTCTGATCATGGAGGCTGCCATTGACTCCTATATATCCGCCGGAAATCTGCCCGGTCTGTGGCGTCTGATTTTCTTTGCTGTAGTTTTAAACGTTGCCATGATTCTCTGCATCAAATGGAGAATGTTCATCATGGCCAAAATCTGCAACAAAATTCTTGTGACAATCCGTCAGGAGCTTTACACTCATATCCAGACTCTGGATTTTCACTTTTTTGACAGCCGCCCCACAGGTAAAATTCTGGCACGCATTATCGGAGATATCAACGCTTTGAAGGATGTGCTGAGCAACTGTGTCACCACGCTGATTCCGGATTTTATCACCATATGTGCCGTGGTAACTATTATGTTCGTAAAAAACCCTGTTCTGGCTACCGCTTCCCTGATCAGCCTTCCCCTTATGGCTGTCTGCATCTGGTTTATTCAGATTTTTTCTCATAAAAGATGGCAAATTCACAAAAAGAAGGCTTCCAACCTGAATGCTTTTGTCCATGAAGATTTGTCCGGTATCCGGATCATCCAAAGCTTTACCGCCGAAAAGGAAACCATGGATACGTTCTGCCAGCTGACAGACGAACACAGGGATTCCTTTATCCACGCGGTGCGCCTGAACGATGCCTTCGGCCCTGCCATCGATTTATGCTGGGGAATCGGCACTGCTTTCCTTTATTTTACAGGTATCGTCATTCTGGGTCCGGAGAAAGTTTCCGTGGGAACACTGATTGCCTTTGGTTCCTACATTTCCATGTTCTGGCATCCCATTATGAACCTGAGCAATTTTTATAATCAGATCATCACCAATATTGCAGGGGCGGAACGCATCTTCGAAATTCTGGATACAAAACCGGAAATCACAGACGATCAAAACGTCTCAGAGCTTCCTCCCATCCGTGGAGAAGTGGAATTTCAGGATGTTTCCTTTTCCTATGATGCACAGACAAAGGTATTGAACCATATCAACTTCCACATAAATCCGGGAGAAACCATCGCCCTGGTAGGACCTACCGGAGCGGGAAAAACTACCATCGTAAACCTGATCAGCCGCTTTTATGATATCCAGGAAGGCCGTATCCTGATCGACGGTTATGACGTTAAAAAAGTTTCCATAGAAAGTCTGCGCCGCCAGATGGGCATTATGACTCAGGATAACTTTCTCTTTTCCGGCACCATCCGCGACAACATCCGTTACGGAAAGCTGGACGCCTCTGACGAAGAGATCATCGCCGCTGCAAAGGCCGTCAACGCCCACGATTTCATCATGCGCCTGGAAAAAGGCTACGATACCCAGCTTTCCGAACGAGGCGGCGGTCTTTCCATCGGTCAGAAACAGCTGCTTGCCTTTGCCCGCACGATGGTCTCCGATCCCAGTATTCTGATTCTGGATGAGGCTACTTCCAGCATTGATACCAAAACAGAACTTCTGGTACAGGAAGGTATCGAACATCTGCTCAAAGGCCGTACTTCCTTTGTCATTGCACACCGTCTTTCCACCATTCAGAAAGCGGACCGCATCTTCGTTATTGACAACGGCCGCATTATGGAAGAAGGAAATGCACAGGAACTGCTGGAAAAGAAAGGCGCATACTACAATCTTTATATGAGCCAGTTTAAAAATGTGATGCCGGAGGGCAAAAGGTCATAAGTTTCGCGCAAGCGCGAAAATCCTGAGTCACCATAAATGACAGGACTTTTAACTCCATGATGTTTAGATAAAAAAACAGCAGCTGTCCGGTATACTCTGTTAAAAACAAACGTATATCAAACAGCTGCTGTTTTTTGTACAAATGAAATATCTATTTTTTACTGCACCCAGGCGATGATGATGCACACTGTGCCCTCTTTTACAGTAATTTCTCCCTCTTCTCCGATAAATTCGTTGCTCACTCCCACGGGGAAGGAGTTTGTGATGACAGCGTTATCCAATTCATATTTCATGTTTCGAATGGTAACGCCTTCTGCCTTTGCATCCATGGCAAACAGGGACAGATACCCTTCCATCTCCTTTTTAAAACGAACGGTTTCATTCTGTGCCACCAGAACCATTCCCGTTCCGTCCATCAGATAGCCCACAGCTCCCTGTTCCTTTAAAAATTTCAGGCACTGGATATTGGCAATGGTGTGCTCTAAGCGTCCTCCCTGTCCTCCGTAAATCAGGAACTGCTTACAGCCCTCGGAAAGTCCTACACGGATTGCCGCCAGGGTGTCGGTGTCATCCTTTTCTGACGGAAGCAGCACCACTCTTTCAGGATCCTGTTTATAGATTTCAGCAATTTCCCGGGCGTCCTCTTCTTCCACGGAGTCCAGATCTCCCAGTATAATGTCCGGAACAATACCCAGCATTTTGCAGTACACGTATCCGCCGTCTGCCGCTATGACAAGGTCTTCCTCCTTCAACGGAATGGATGACACGGAAATATCTCCTGCTCCAATGATTACTGCTCTTTTCATTTTTCTTTCTCCTTCCTGCACATCATTTTATCTTTCGGATTTTGAGCTGTCGTACTTTTTCTCATCGATTACCTTTTTGTCTTTCCATTTACCCGTACGGTAACGGATAAAGGATATCACATAGTTGGCCGCCCATCCTATGGGTACGGCAATCCACACGGCCTGTACGCCGATGATCGGTGCAAACAGAAAGGCAAAGGATACCCGTATGGTAAGATTTACAAGATTGGCGGCTGTAAAGACGACCACGTCGCCTGCGCCTCTGAGCACACCGTCCGTAATCGCTTTCAAACCGATAAAAACAAAGAAAAAGGCGATAAAGGACAGATAACTTACGCCTGTTTCATAAGCCAGCGCTCCGCTTCCTTCTTCCAGAAAAATTCCGATAATGCCTTTATGAAATACAAGAAGGATCACGCAGATGAGCACGGCGAAAACTCCCACAATTTTATAGGCCGCTCTGTAGCCGCAGCGCACTCTCTCCGGATTATTCGCTCCGATATTCTGAGCCGTAAAGGTGGAAACTGCATTTCCCATAGCGATCATTGGCACAATGCAGATGGATTCGATTCTTGTTCCTGATGTGTACCCTGCCAGCACAGAAGAGCCAAAACCATTTACCACAGACTGCACTAAAAGCATGCCTATGGACACAATCGACTGCTGAAGCATGGAAGGAATCGCTACCTTGATCATGCTGCCCAGCATTCGCCTGTCATATAACTTAAACTCTCCTTTCGGGACGGAAAACCCCTGCAGTTTTTTCAGAAGAAGGCTAAAAGAAATCAGCGCGGATATTCCCTGTGCGATCACTGTGGCAATGGCCACGCCCGCAACTGCCAGCTGAAACTGTGTGACAAACAAAATATCCAGCACTACATTTAATATAGAAGAAAAAATTAACAGATAAAGCGGTGTTTTGGAATCACCAAGGGCCTGAAACACGGATGCCAGAATATTGTACATAAACAAAAAAGGCAGACCGATAAAATAAATTCTGAGATAAACGCCTGCATCTGCCAGTATATTTTCCGGCGTATTGAGCGCTGTGAGAATCGGCATGTTAAAGCACAGGCCAAACACTCCCAGCAAGACGCTCAGGCCTAAAAAGCTCAAAAGAGCGGTGGACACCGAAGTTTTCATTTTGGCAAAATTTTCAGCTCCCAGATACTGGGATGTGACCACAGAAGCTCCGATTCCTCCTCCGATGGCAATCATGACAAAAACCGTGGTCAGCGCATAGGAAGCTCCAACTGCTGCCAGTGCATCTTCTCCTACAAACCGACCCACGATCACAGAATCCGCCATATTGTAAAACTGCTGAAACAGATTGCCAAGAATCATGGGAAACGCAAAGAAAAAGAGAGCTTTTCCCGGTTCACCTTCCAGCATACTCCAGTTTCTTTTCTTCATATCCGCTGTGCCCCCTCTCATTTTTCAAATCCTTTTCTGATTCAGTACGTGCTGCGCGCTTCGTTTGGTCCTCCCCAGTCATGAATCATTCTGGTTTCCATGCCATCTTTGTTATAGATTTTTTCCGCAAACCGATAATTCATACGCGCAACGCCCGTTCCGTCAGTGGCAAGTCCGCTGACCATAGTATTCCAGTAGGTCACTTCATATTCCGTATGCGGATAGTAGTTCTTAGGATCGTAAGCAGGCGTCCAGGTAATCGAGCTTCTCTGCACACCCTTATCCAACGTTTTAGCTCCCAGGATTTCGATTTTTCCTCCTGGTACGATTTTGGTGTCGTCATCCGCAAAGGAAAAGCCCCAGACGCCATCCTTTTTGGAAAATACGATTGCCTCTCTTGTCACAGGAATATGGGAAGTGCCAATCCAGTATTCCATAGTCTGATTGATAAATGCATCACGAATTCCGGTATATTCCTCGGTGACAATAAAATCTCTGGCTGCCTCAAACTCTTCTTTTTCAAAAGCTTCAAACATGGGCGCGAAATAAGAAAGGATGTTCTCCTGACTGTCAAGGCAGGCAAGCAGCTGTGTCATTTCCTCTTTCTGCTGCGCGTTTTCTGTATTGGTTTCCCCACCTGTCAGAGTAAGCTTTATAACCTGATTCAATATGTTTTCATAGGCGTCCGCATGTTCCAGGCTCAGATAAACCTGTTCTCCCTGCAGGACTGCATAGTTACAGATAAGCTGTCTTATCTCCTCCGACGGATAATCCTGATACAGGGAGAGCATCCTTTGCATCACAGCTTCGTATTCCGGAAAATGATCCGTTCCGTCTGTCTGATGCAGAAGTGCTGTTACAGCCCCTTTTTCATCGGCTGCCAGCACAATTCTCTCATAGCATGTGTTCATCATCCCGACAGCTTCCTGATTTTCCGGCATTTTCTCAAGCACCTGGAGACATCTGTCCACTTCGGCCCATCCCGCACTCTGGCTGTTCAGCTTCCCTGCAATATCGTTTAAAACCGCTGCACAGTAATTTTGCAGCAGCACTTCATTTGCGGTAGCTTCATAGCCCTGAAGAAGAATGGTTTCCGCCTCCTCCTGTTTTCCCTGTGCCAGATAATCATCCGCCAGTCCTCTGTATGCTGCCGCAGCCGTGCTGTCAATGGAGAGGGCTTCCTGAAATTTCTCTTCCGCCTGCACATAATCCATCGTTGTCATAAGCTGTCTTGCCTTTGTAATATTTCTGTCTGCCCTGACCGAAGGCAGGTTATAGACAAAAATTCCGCCTGTCAAAACCACGGCGGCAGCGATTGCGGGCAATACCCAGCTTTTTTGTTTTTTTGCAGTTCTGCTCTGTTTCCTGTTCTTTCCCACTGTCTTTGTTATTTTTCTATTTTTGCTGTGCGATTTCATTCCAAAAACTTTTTCTCTCTTTTCCTTTTCATTGAGTTTCTCTCTTTTTTAAAAAGATTTCCCTTATCATCCGGCTTTTTCTTTCCTGAAAGCCCTGTTTTTTAGCCTAACATTTTTTCTTTCTCTTGAAAAGGTTTTTTCACATTTTTCCCAAAAAATGTGCTATAATACAATCACAAACGGTGTACAGATGCTACCCTCGGTTGACAGTGACTGTGAACGTTATTGTTAGCTGAGGGTCTGTTTTATTTTTAATGATTTCTCAACAGAGCAATCTTATAAAAAATAAGCCGCATTGCAGCGGAGAATTTCATATTGCGAGATTCTTATTATTTATAGATTCATGTCCCGGAGAGGACAAGAAAGGAAGGTATATGTATTATTCTTCAAATGCAACCCCTGTCCAGAAGCAGGCTCTTGAGAAACGATACCGTCAGGCTGCCGCTTCCTATTTTCCAAAGCGCGTTAAGTATTATCTGCCCTTTACCGGCGGTCACTACACACGCATCACGATCCGGGGGCAAAAAACCCGCTGGGGAAGCTGCAGCAGCCGGGGGACTCTCTCCTTTAACTGGCGGCTTATGCTTGCTCCTCCGCGGGTTCTTGATTACGTAGTGGTTCATGAATTATGCCATCTGACTCATATGAATCATTCCCCTGATTTTTGGGCTCAGGTGGAAAAAGTTATGCCGGATTACCGCATTTACAAGCTGTGGCTGAAAGACCATGGCATGGAACTTTTCCGTTTTTGATACTGAAATTGCAAGGACAGGCTGCCTTCTGACAGCTTATTTACTTTCCCTTTTCTTAAACTTTTCATTCAGCTTCGGTATACAGAGGGATGAATATCTCCGTATCAATTCTGTTCAGCCTTCCGTTCCATACACTTCAATCTGCACCAGTGCAGGAAACGGCGAAGGCTCTTCCGATTTTATCAGCTTCTTTAATTCCAGCCAGCAAATGTTTTTTTCTTCAAAGACAAATTCCTGGGCGGTTCCGGTTTTGCGCAAATCCAGTGTTATCTCGCTGCCGTCGGAAAATTCCACAGTAGCCTCTTTCCACCAGTTGTCATGGGGATAATCCGCCCGTGTATAAAGTACGATGCGGTCTGTCTTTACCATACGTCCAAAATCCAGCTTCATGACTGCATCGGGATTTCGATTGATTCCCCAGGACTCGTACGGCCATTCTCCATGACAATCGGTGACGGTAATGCCGTCAATCGCGTTCAGCGCGGCAAAAACCGCTTCTCCTCTTGTCTCCACGTTAGCCGATGCATGGGGATAGCAGTTTACTTCCCCGTGGCGGTCGTTGACATTGCAGGCCAGATTCCGGTAGGTGCTATATTCGTAAGGTTTCGCTTTGCGGATACTGAGCAGATGCTTCTCGCCGGCAAAGCTTTTGGGTGACATATTGATTCTCTGATCCCCGAAAGGAACGGTATAGTCTACATTTCCCGTCACGTACACAAGGGAACGCCCTCTGGCATCATCCACCTGAATCCAGTAATATCCCGGCACATCCTCGATTTCAAACAGCAAAAAATCTCCCTCTTTATAAGCGGCCGAGTAAACAAGATTTGTCTCATCCACTCCCCGGCTTAAAGCCAGTGTTTTGCCGTTTTTATTATAAACTTTGATTGCTACCTGACCCATAGTTTCCCTCCGTAAGTTCCCGGCTGTTACCGGCTTAAGATATCTTTTACCGCTTCTGCTATACTGTCACATCCACAGTCTGCGAAAAAGTATTCGCTGAAATTTTTTCCGCCGAAAGCGCCTTTTATAAGTTCATGGTCCATTTCATCCAGATTTTTCAGTATGGTAACCATGTCCTGATAAGTCACTTTCTTTACTTCGTCCAGAATCTTTTTATTTCTCTTTTCCGGGACAGCCCTCTCTCTGGGATAGCCTTGTCCGGGCTCTTCCGCAAACAATTTTTCAAAAATGTAAGTCAGGTTCAAATCTCCGCCCCAGCCGAAACCTTTTGCAAAAGGAATGGCAATGGCATTTCCGTCGTTGATCTGCGCAAAAGTATAAGCGTCCAGCGCATCCTCCACATGTCCGCAGATTACACCGGGGAAAGAGTTGCAGGCAAGCATTGCGCCCTCTCCTGTTCCGCATCCTGTAATGACATAATCCACTGCCTTGGAATTCAACAGAACCGCTGCCAGAATGCCCACCTGTACGTAGGTAAGCTGGCATTCATCTTCCGCCGTGTACATTCCATAATTTTTTACTTCAAAACCCATAGGTTCCACAACGCTTTTCAGTGCGTTGCAGATCATTTCGTTTTTTGCCGCCTGGCTGTTTTCATTGATAAGTGCGATTCTCATGATTTTCTCCTTTTTTATGTTTCATCAAGGCTGTTTGCCGATGTATGCAAGAATTCCTCCGTCCACATAGAGGATATGTCCGTTTACAAAGTCCGACGCGGATGACGCCAGAAAGATGGCAGGTCCCATCAGATCCTCAGGAGTTCCCCAACGTGCCTGAGGAGTTTTGGAAACAATAAACTGATCAAAGGGATGTCTGCTGCCGTCCGGCTGTTTTTCGCGAAGGGGCGCTGTCTGAGGAGTGGCAATGTATCCGGGTCCGATGCCGTTGCACTGAATGTTGTATTCGCCGTATTCGGAAGCAATGTTTTTGGTGAGCATTTTCAGCCCTCCTTTTGCAGCCGCGTAGGCAGATACGGTTTCTCTTCCCAGCTCACTCATCATGGAGCAGACATTGATGATCTTTCCATGACCTTTCCGGATCATTCCCGGAATGACCGCTTTTGATACGATAAACGGCGCTGTCAGATCAATGTCGATGACCTGACGGAACTCTTCGGTTTTCATCTCCGTCATAGGGATCCGTTTAATGATTCCCGCATTGTTGACCAGAATGTCCACGCTTCCCAGCTCTTTTTCGATATCCTGAACCATCGCCTGAACCTGTTCTTCCTTTGTCACATCGCAGATATAGCCTTTTGCGTCAATTCCTTTTTCCGCATAATCTTTCAAAGCCTTATCCATATGCTCCTGACTGCGGCAGTTAAAAGCAATTTTTGCCCCTGCCTTTGCGTAGCTTTCCGCAATGGCAAAGCCGATTCCATAGGCTGCGCCTGTCACCAGCGCTACCTTTCCCTCCAGTGAAAACATTTGATTCATTTCCATATGCTTACCTCCCGGTTCTTCTTACAGCAAATCTTTGTTTGCAACTGCGTCCATATCGTCAAAATCCTGATTTTCTCCTACCATTCCCCAGATAAACGTATAATTTCTGGAGCCTGAGCCGGCATGGATGGACCAGCTGGGAGAAATTACGGCTTCCTCATTGCGCACCACCAGATGTCTTGTCTCCTGAGGTTCTCCCATGTAATGCATAACAAAAGCATCCTCCGGCATATCAAAATAAAGATATACCTCCATTCTTCTGTCATGGGTATGACAGGGCATGGTGTTCCATACGCTTCCCGGTTCCAGACTGGTCATTCCCATTTCCAGCTGGCAGCTTTCCACCTGACCGGGCAGGATGTACTTACAGATCGTTCTGTGGTTGGATTCTTCCAAGGTTCCCAACTCTACCTTATTTTCATCTTTGATAATTACCACGTCTTCGGAAGGAATTCCCTCTCTTTTGATCAGAACTGTGGGATAGGAAGTGTGCGCCGGAGCGCTGTTTATGTAAAATTTAGCAGGCTGATTTTCGTCTGCGCTTGAGAAAGAAACTTCCTTTTTTCCCATGCCGATATACATGCCGTCTCTTGGCGCCACTTCATACACCTTGCCGTCCACGGTGATTCTTCCGGCTCCGCCGATGTTGATCACGCCCATTTCTCTTCTTTGAAGGAAATACTCTGCTCTCAGCTCTTCTCCCGCCATAAGCCGCAGTTCCCTTTTTACCGGCATGGCAGAACCTGTGATAATCCGGTCGATGTGGCTGTATACCAGCTTGATCTCATCTGCCGGAAACATTCCCTGAATGAGAAATTCCTCTCTCAATCTCTGTGTTGTGTAAAATTTCACGTCTTTCGGTGAAGCTGCTGTTCTTAATTCCATACTGAAAACACCCCTTTACATGATACAATACGCCCTCCCGGGCTACTTTCGTATACTCCACACTTTCGTGTTCTGCTATTCAGTGTATCATATAAGATTTTCCTTTTCCTGTACTTTTGTCCTGAAAATGTTGCAAATCTTACTGGAAATACTTATACTGAAATCAAAAAGCCCGAAAAGTGAAGGCTTGTTCTTTCTGATACCAGAGAAAGGAGTTTTTATGGAAATCTATACTTCCTGTAAGGATGCCATCCGTTCCTGCCTTGAGACCAAATCTTTTGCGGCGGCTCATCTGTACAACGATGAGAAACCTATGGATATTCATATTCATGACTGTTATGAAATCTATTATTCTATTTCCGGAGGGAAGCAGTTTTTGATAGACAATCGTTTCTACAATTTCGCTCCCGGGGATATCTTTTTCATCAATCAGTATGAAAGTCACTATCTATCCCAGATTGACAATGTTAAGCATGAGCGGATCATTCTTTCCATCTACCCGGAATATCTGAAAAGCTGCTGCAGTGCCCTGACTGACTTAAATTACTGTTTTTCCTGCAGGGATACCCGATTCGGTCACCGGCTCTCCCTTCTGCCGGAGGAACAGCGGCGGTTTGTTTACTACATACACAGGCTGTCTGAAAATCACAGTTTCGGTCAGGATATTCTTGACAGGGCAGTCTTTCTGGAGCTGATGACTTATCTCAACAAAATATTTCTCAAGCGCTGTGAACACGAGTCTTCTGTTCGTTTTTCAAAGGAAAATACCCCCGATTTTCTTCTGCCTGCCGGGCAGGAGATTTCCCTGCGCCATACGGAGGCTGAGAACACGGGGGTTCGTCATGAACAAATTGATCATATTTTGTCCTATGTCAACCAGAACCTGACAGAGGAATTGAGTATCCAGAGTCTGGCGGATCATTTTTACATCAGTACTTCCTACCTGTGCAAAATCTTCAAAGATTCCACCGGTACCACCATCAACAAATACATTACAGCCAAGAGAATCACCCGGGCGAAATCCCTTCTTTCCGACGGTTATTCCGTGACAGATGCCTGCACCATGTGCGGCTTCCGGGATTACAGCAACTTTTTAAAGGCCTTTACAAAAGCGGTGGGTATCTCTCCCAAAAAATACGCACAATTTTCCGGATGAAAAGGCTCTCTGTTTTCATCTATCTCTTCATTTTCTTTTCGGCTCCGGTATTTCCTGCCCCCGTTCTTTTGCCGTTTCCAGCCATTCTCCGATAATAACCTCCAGACTGGCAACTGCGTCCCACGGGGTTTCTCCATCAGCCATGCATCCGGGAAGTTCCGGAGCCTGCGCGATAAAAGCGTTATCCTCTTCTGACCAGAATACAATACGTTCGTACTTATACATTTTCAGCCTCCCATAAAACCTGCATGTTCAGACAAATCACCCATTCCCCTCATCTGAATCCCTGCCTTTTCTGTTTTCTATTATCTAACATTTTTCTGTTCAATACCTGTTTTTCTATGTTATGCCCAGGTTAAACTTTTCTATGAATTATTAAAATTTTATGCTACCTTCGTATAGTCAATGATTGAAATTTCCTGCATTACCTTTTTAGCTGTATCAATAATCTTCTCCAGCCGCTCCACGACATCTCCAGTATAAAAAACTTCATCACATTCAGAACATTTATAGCAAGGCACATTTCTAACAATAACAAGACAATTTCCTAAATCTGTAACGCTCGTTGTTGTGCTTTTCTCTGCATTTGCTCCGCATTCAAAACATCTCATTTTTTTCGCTCCCTTCTAGTTTTATAATCCGGTTCCCATTGCTCTAAATCCGGAAAATATGCTGTTATTAAGTGTATATAATTATCATCCGTACTCACAACTACATGTAAATACTTATTATTTATAGACATCCCCAAAACTAAACAACTTGGAAATGGTTTATCATCTTCATATTGTTTGATAATTTCCCCGAACTCAATACAATTTATAACATCACGCATCGTTATGTTTCTTTCAATCAGTCTAATTCTTGCGTGTTCGGTTACTGCTATATTTTCCAGCTTGTTTATTTTTCTCAACTCATCAATATCAATCACTTTCCCGCCTCCCGCTCTATATAATCATCGGCTGCATTTATAAAGAATTGCGCCATGCTCAACCCCATAGAAGCAGCGGCATTCCGGTAGTGTTCTTTTTCGCCTTTTTTAACTCTAAAATTGATTTGTTCAAGATTTTCACGTTGATATTTTTGTGTTGCCTTATTTTGCGCTTGCGTGTATCTGCTTTTCTTTTCGTCCACTGTATCGCCTCCGGATTTTTATAAGATTTCTTCTTTACCTTACGTCTTTATTATAGTATTTTCCTATATGGTTAGCAATAGACATATTCAGCAAAAACACATTTTATTTGGCCAGGCATTGACTGTGGCTAGCGTCAGTGTCAATTCCGATAACCTGCAAAATGGCAAAATTCCCAGTAAATAAGCCACTTTTCAGCCTGTTTACTGGAGGATTCTATGTTATGCCCAGGTTAAACTTTTGTTAAGCTTTGCAGAAATCTATTGAATCTTGTAAAAAAAATTATAAAATTGAGGCAGACAGAAAATGGGACAAAAGCGGATGGATTATCCTTCTTTTTACGCTTCTTTCCCTTCGCTTATAACCTTACAGATTATATTCACAAAAACAAAAGGAGTATCACAAAGATGAAAAACTACAAATTGTTGACACCCGGTCCTTTGACCACCACAGACAGCGTAAAAGAAGTCATGATGTTTGACTACTGTACCTGGGATGATGACTACAAGGTTATCACACAGCAGATCCGCAAAAATCTTCTGAATCTGGCTCATGTATCGGAAGATGAATACACCGCGGTTCTCATGCAGGGTTCCGGTACTTTCGGCGTGGAAAGTGTGATAAGCAGTGTGATTCCCGAAGACGGAACACTGCTTTTGTTAAGCAACGGCGCTTACGGCGAGCGTATTGCAAAAATGTGCGACTATCACAAAATTTCCTGCATCCATATTACTCAGGATTATGACAAAACACCGGATGCAAAAAAAGCGGAGGAAGCGCTGAAATCTCATCCGGAAATTACTCACGTTGCCATGATTCACAGCGAGACAACCAGCGGCATTTTAAATGACATCAAGTCCATCGGCGAGCTTGCCGATAAGTATGGAAAAATTTTTATTGTAGATGCCATGTCCAGCTTCGCAGGTGTAGATATCCCGATGAAAGACTGGCACATCAGCTTTCTGATCAGCTCTGCCAACAAATGTATCCAGGGCGTTCCCGGATTTTCTTTCATCATTGCCAACCGCCAGCTGCTTCTGGAATCCAAAGGACGTGCAAGAAGTCTTTCTCTTGATCTTTACGACCAGTGGGCAGGTATGGAAAAAGACGGAAAATGGCGCTACACTTCCCCTACTCATGTTGTCCGGGCTTTCGCACAGGCTATGAAAGAGCTGGAAGAGGAAGGCGGAATTCCGGCAAGACATGCCCGCTATCAGCACAATATGGATACTCTGGTGAAAAATTTCGAGGAACTTGGCTTCCGTCTTTATGTGGACAAGTCCTGGCAGGGTCCTATCATCGCTACTTTCCTTTATCCGGAAGGCAAACAGATTGACTTTAAAGATATGTATGCGTATATTAAAGAACGCGGCTATGCGATTTATCCCGGCAAGCTGACCGATATGGATACTTTCCGCATCGGCGTCATCGGTGAAATCTATGAAGAAGATATTCAGAAACTGACCGATATTATGAAATCCTATCTGGAGACTCTGAACTAAAGCGGCTGCAAAAGACCTGAAAATCCTTTCGCTTTATCAACGCATTACTATAAAAATAATTTTGATACATTTGACAAGGAGAACTATTATGAAAATCGAAGGCGTTATTTTTGACTGGGCAGGCACTACGGTAGACTACGGCTGCTTTGCACCGGTAAAGGCATTTATGGAAATCTTCCGGGAATACGGCATGGAGCCTACCATGGATGAGACAAGAAAACCTATGGGAATGTTAAAATGGGATCATATCAAAACCATGCTTTCCATGCCCCGCCTGCATGAAGAATGGAAAGCCGCACAGGGCAGAGACTGGACGGATCAGGATGTGGATGCCATGCATGACAAATTTGCCGAAAAACTTATGGGTATTCTGCATGAATATGCAGAAGTAAAACCCGGAGTTCTGGAAACGGTTTCCGAACTTCGAAACAGAGGCATCAAAATCGGTTCTACCACCGGCTATACCGATGCCATGATGAACATTGTCGTTCCAAAAGCTGCGGAAAACGGCTACTCCCCCGACTTCTGGGTTTCTCCCAACAGCGTTGGAAATATGGGCCGCCCTTATCCTTACATGATCTTTGAAAATATGAAAGCATTAAAACTTTCCGATGTACACAAAGTCATCAAAGTAGGCGATACCATCTCCGATATCAAGGAAGGGGTAAACGCAGGCGTGATCACCGTAGGTATCCTGGAAGGAAGTTCTGAAATGGGACTGACCGAGGAGGAATACGCAGCGCTTTCCGCTGATGAAAAACAGGCACTTCTGGATAAAATGACACGAGAATATAAAGAAGCCGGTGCAGATTATGTTCTCCTTAACATGGGCGAACTTGTGGGACTTATCGACAGCCTGGCATAAAACCAACCGCTTGAAAACACAGAAATATAGGGCGGCGTCAAACATTCCTCCTGATGTTTGACGCCGCCCGTTTCTTACTCCTTGTTCTATTTCTGAATTAATTGTTCTGTTTCTGAAGTCACGAATTCAAAATAAAAATTTTCAGCTTCATCCAGTAAAGGATTGAGCTCTTGTTCGTTATAAGTTTTCTGAGCAGGATAAACTACCTCCAGCAGGAAATAAGTCCAGTATTCATTAAAATCCTCACAAATTTTGTCTCCAATCTGGTCGTTTCCATGACGGAATTCTTCATACGCTGCCTGATATAATTTTTCTATCGTCAACTGTATTCTGCTGTATTCTCTTCTATCCTTTTCGTATTCCTCATAGGAGGTGCCATACTCTTTAAAATAAGATTCCAGTTCCGAAAAATTTTCAGCAGATTTTACCCTATTCGCCTGCTCATCCAACTGCTTATCCAATTCTTCCTCCGATAATGACAAGCCCTCCGAAACAGCATACTGATATTGATCCATTTTCCCTGTCAGACTCTGTCTGGCCGCCTGTACAGCTTCCTGCTCTGCAGCATATAGCAGCAATTGATTTTGCATCTCGATTACAAAAGCAGCACGCAAATCCTTTTCACTGTACGAAACGCCACGTTCTTTCAATCGTATATGAAGCTCTATCATTTTCTTTATTTCGGACGGATTTAATAACTCCAATTCGCCGTTTAAAGACGTATTTTCCACTGGAATCTGAGATGGCAGATTTATATATTCCTTCACAAAATCAGCATTTTGAAAAATGGTACCGTCCTCGCTTTCCACATACCACACATCATCCGCCTGAAAGAAATAAAATCTTTCTTTCGTCCGATCTTCATATATCAGATTGATAACGCTGTAATTTTCTCCGCGCTCTATTTTCTTTTGAGAATCCTCTAAAGGGAGTAAGCTTTCCAGCGACTGTGCAAAGGTTTCGAAATCTCCCCATTTGCTGCTTTCGTTGGCATGCACCTTCATTCCATTAATTTGTACTGTTTCAATTTTTTTGCCAGGAAGAGTAATGGCACTTTCCCTTTCTTCTTGCTGGCAGCCGCATACTGCCGGCAAGGCGCAGAGCAATATTATACTGATCATTGTTGCTAAAATCCGCTTTTTCTTACCATTCATACTTTCCTATCTCCTTCCCCAAGAATCCTCTATAAGAAACTACCTCTTCAGCAGCAATAAAAATTCTTTTATGGTTTCCTCTTCCACTATACCTTCCAGCTTATTGACAACCTCTCCATTTTCCACAAATACAAGTGTGGGTACTGTCTCAACTGAAATTTTGTCCAGGACACCATACAACTCCTCTGGCTGTTCCTCTCTATCTGGAAAAGTATCGTAATGTCCAATTTCAACATCAACATCCGGCATAATATCCAATAATTGTTGTCTCATCTCATCACAATCCGGATATCCTTTTCCTGTAATAAACAAAATCTCTGTCTGTTTCTGCTCAAGAATCTCCTCTACATCTTCCAGCGTTAATTTGATTTCCATACATTTGGCCGCCCTGTCATACGGGTACATCAGTTTCCACCCTTGGAATAGCAGGAATATCACAATACCGGAAAATACCAGCCAAATAATTAGATTCACACGGGTAAAACGCAAAAAACATGGCTTTTCCAGCAAATAATTTACGATACTATATCGACATATTTTAATGATTTCCCACAATAACAAACTAGCTATCAACGCCATGGCTATATAAAGACCTTGATTACACCAAAAGGATTCTGTAACCAGATTCAAAATTTCTTCATTTGTATAACTATCCGCAATGGTTCCTGCCATCCCCCAAATATAAACCGCTTTAAGCAAAGCTAAGAAACAGATAGCTATTCTGATGAAAAGGAAAAAAATGCTTTTTCTTTCTGAATGATCAGCCATACTTTTCTACCCAAAGAGAATCAGAGATTGCACTTTGCCTTTCTATTTTACTGTCCCCAAAGACCAACTAAACTGTGCAGTAGTTACCTGCAAAGAATGCCAAACAGATGAAAACATTCAGGATATCTTTGTTTATACCATAACATATTTCCAATACTTTGTGGGAAAAGTGGATTATATTGTCAAATTTTATCCTTCATTTGCGATGCCGTCAGGCAATAGTTACCGGTAATCTCTGATTGCCTGTGTGCTGAGTGCACATCCACAGCAGAATGTCTTTTTTATTTGCTAGGAAATTCCATTTCCTAGCAAATAAAAAAGACCACTGCCCGTTCATGGGCAATGGCCTTTTCAATCCATAATATTTATAGATTTTTCTATGCTTTTTGCTCTTAAATTCCCAAAACACTCAAAATCCGTCCCTGTTAAACAAGATATGTCAGGAGATTATTTTACATTAAATGCTCCAAATCCCGGATATACAGCGCTGTTTCCCAGCTCTTCCTCTATGCGCAGAAGCTGGTTGTATTTTGCAACGCGTTCACTTCTGCTGGGAGCACCGGTTTTGATCTGGCATGTGTTTAAAGCCACTGCAAGGTCAGCGATTGTAGTGTCTTCTGTCTCGCCGGAACGGTGGGATGCGATTGCGGTATAGCCTGCTTTGTGTGCCATCTTGATTGCTTCCAGAGTTTCGGAAACTGAACCGATCTGATTTAATTTGATCAGAATGGAGTTACCGCAGCCAAGCTCGATGCCTTTCTTCAGACGTTCTGTGTTGGTAACAAACAGGTCGTCTCCCACCAGCTGGATTTTATTTCCTAACACTTCTGTAAGTCTCTTCCATCCATCCCAGTCTTCTTCGTCCAGACCGTCTTCGATGGAAGCGATAGGATATTTCTCGCACAGTGCAGCCCAATGCTGTACCAGTTCTTCGGAAGTAAATTTCTTTCCGCATTTAGGCAGAACGTATTCGCCCTTCACTTCGCCTTTCCATTCGCTGGATGCAGCGTCCATAGCCAGGACGAAATCTTTTCCCGGTTCGTATCCTGCTTTTTTGATGGCTTCCAGAATATACTCAATCGCTTCTTCATCGCTTGCCAGGTTGGGAGCAAAACCGCCTTCATCGCCTACGCTTGTTGCCAGTCCCTTGGATTTCAGCAGGCTCTGCAATGCGTGGAATACTTCTGTACACCAGCGAAGTCCTTCTTTAAAGCTCTCAGCGCCTACCGGCATGATCATAAATTCCTGAACATCTACGGTGTTGGCTGCATGAGCGCCTCCGTTTAAGATATTCATCATAGGAACCGGAAGTCTATTTCCGGAAATACCTCCCAGGAAACGATAAAGAGGAAGATCCAGCGCACATGCTGCTGCTTTGGCTGCTGCTATGGAAACTGCAAGGATGGCATTAGCGCCCAGTCTGGATTTATCTTTTGTTCCGTCTGCATCGATCATGGCTTTGTCTACCGCATAAATATCGGAAGCATCCATACCTACTAAAACATCATTAATCACTGTATTGATATTCTCTACAGCTTTGGTGACACCTTTTCCTCCGAAGCGGCTTTTATCACCGTCTCTCAGTTCCAAAGCTTCAAATTCCCCTGTAGAAGCACCACTGGGAGCCGCTGCTCTTCCAACGGTACCGTCCACCAGATAAACCTCAGCCTCAACGGTCGGATTTCCTCTGGAATCAATAATTTCTCTTCCTATTACTTTTTCAATCATCAGATAGTCTTTCATATCCTGATTCTCCTTTCAGATTGTGTATTTTGTCAACTGACTTTCTCTTTTGCAGAAACTTCTCTCCGAAAAGCTCCCATCACGTCACTTTCCGGAGTCTTTCTCTGAAAACAGTCTTCTTTTGCCGAATTTGGTTATTAAAATCCAATTGTCCAAAGTTTCAGGTTTGAATTTTTCAGAGAATCAAGAAGATTCCACATCACTTATTCACATTTATTTAGTTAGTTATTACTAACTAAATGCATAATATCACCTTTTTTCCATTTCGTCAATAGCTTCTATCAGCGGCAGCAGATATGTTTTATCTGTCCAGTCGCATTTTTGTCCGATAGAAGAGAGCAGCTCCTTCATCCAGGGTTCCAGAGAATCTGCGCTCTGTTTTCCAACCATTTTCTTCAGAACTCCGCACATAAAGCGGTCTTTCAGACTCATCACGCTTTCATCCCACTTTCCTCTCCCATAAAACAAGGGAATCCGGCTTAATTCTTCTTTCATATTATGAAGTTTGAGTTCCTCCATAGCCTTTTCATCAAAGGGCGAAGCTCCTACACAGAACACTGCAAGATTTTTATTTTTGATTTCCGGATAATGTTTTTTCAGGCAGCGGATTCCCGCAATTCCACCTGCATAAATTCCTCCGGCAAAAAGAATGGTGTCATAATTTTTCACCACCGAACTGTCGTAATCCTTTGTCTCCAGAATATCCCAGCCATATTCTTCTTTCAGCATATCAGCATATTTCCTGGTTGCCCCATATTTTGATTGAAAAAGTACCAACCGTTTGCTCATAATGATTCTCCCTCTTTCCGCCCTGCTTTTTGTTCCAGATTTTCAATTCCAGCATAAAGTTTCATAAAAAGATGAAAAAAAGTGTTTATCTCCTCCTCCGTATAAATCTCAAAAAGATAACGAAGTTCTTTTTGATACACAACAAAATCCTTCTGAAAAAAATCCCTGGTTTTTAAAGAGGGACATATGGTCAATGCCCTCGCATCCGTGGGACTTTGCTGAATCGTTACATAACCCTTCTTCTCCAGCACACCCGCCAGTTTCTTGATATTCTGTCTGGAGCATCCCAGCAGATCTCCCAGCTGAGTAAAGGTAAGCGGTTTCTCTGACTGCCGCACTATAGACAGCAGCATAAACTGTTTCAGCGATATGTCCGGAATATGACTGTCAAAGATTGTCTGCAATTTGTTGGCTGCTATAAATAGAGTGCTGAAAATAGCTTTGCCCTGATTCTCTTCCGTATCGGAAAACCTGTCGATCAAATCTTTTAGTTCCATCTTTCCTCCAAAAAAGTAACTTGTTACTTATATTTTAGTAACAAGTTACCTGTTTGTCAAGACTGCATAGAAACAGAAATCTATCTATTATATACTTAAACTTCCCACACCAACATGGTGTGCTGAACCTTGAAAATTCAATATTTCAGCCAATAAAAAAGGCATA
>CALWLY010000029.1 GCA_944381635.1 uncultured Lachnospiraceae bacterium | reverse complement strand
TGTTTTTATAAAATGAGCATCAAAAGAGGGGCATATCGCATGAGAGATTTATTCTCTCATGCGACAGCCCCTTTTTCTCGTCCATCGTCTAATTCTGACAAAATCTATCGGAAAATTTTGTGATAAATCACTTTTACAGATGTGTTGACAAAAGGCAAGGGAGGGTATATGATTTAGGTGTTTGGAAAACGTTTTCCTTTATTTTTTTTGGAAAGTATGGAAAACCTTTTCCGAAGGAAAAAGCAAAGAAAACGGCAGGAATCGGTGGGACGATTGGATAAAAAAAGACGCTCCGCTTTGGATGCACATTTTTTTATGTTTCAGCCGATGGGCCGTCAGAGAGGTGTAGTGGTTTGTCATCGATTCATGATGTGGCAAAACATGCGGGGGTGGCAATATCCACAGTGTCCAAGGTACTGAATCATTACCCGGGCGTCAGCGAGGAGACAAAAGACAAAGTGAACAAAGCGATTGAGGAACTGCAGTTTGTGCCAAATACGCTGGCAGCTGCCTTGTCCTCCAAGCAGTCTGCAAGGATTGCACTTTTGCTCAACTTGAATTCTCAGACGCAGGCTATTGATGAGATTGATATGCAGTATTTGTCCGGGGCCATCAATGAAGCCAGAAAAAGGAACATGGATGTGATCACGCTTTTCTTTTCCATGTTAAAGGAGAAAAAAGCGCCGGAAATTATCAATTATCTGAAAGCACAGAGCATCCACGGACTGATCATTTATGGAATCAGCAGAGAGGATGAACAGTTGCATGCGGTGATAGAGTCGGAGGCTTTTAAGACTGTGGTGGTGGACAGTCCGATTGTGAACCGAAGCGTTTCTTCTGTCTGGATCGACCAGGAACAGGCACAGTATGATGTGGCAAAGAAAACCATTCTTGAAAATGAGAATTGTCATAAGATATTGTATCTGTCAGGAAAAGAAAATGGTTATATTATGGAGGGAAGGCTGAAGGGAATCAGAAGGCTGTGTGAAGAGCTCGATTTGTCGCTGACCATAAAAAACGGAGAATTCAGCGAAAAGAAGGCCAGAGAGCTTACGTTCCGCTATGGCAAAGATGCAGACGTGATTGTGTGTGCATCGGATTTTATGGCAATCGGAGCTATGAGAGCTTTGATTGAAATGGATATTTTTCATCCGGTATGCGGTTTTGACGGCATTCGTCTGATGGGATATGCCGGAAAACAGATGCATACGGTAAGGCAGAACTTTTCGGAGATATCTGCACAGGCAGTCAGAGAAGTACAGCATTTGATGGAAGGCGGTCAGGGCAGAAACCTGATACTTCCTCATGAACTGGTACGACTGAAATATGAAGACATTATTTGCTGATGCCAGGGTTCCAAAGTCATGGGGGCACGCTAGCGTGAGAGCCCATGACCTTGGAACCCGCCAGACATGAGAAAGGAGCCATTTTTCAAAGAAAAATGAGCGGAATTCGAATGGCTGAGGATTTCGGGAGCGCAGAGCGCGGAGAAATCCTGGGCATCAGAGAGAAAATTTTCTATGATCATTAAGGAGGAAATCAAAAATGGCATTACAGGAAACAATCCGCAGAGAGATCCTGGAAGGAAGATTGGAGCAGGAACTGGAAGGACTTACTCAGAAAATGTTTGGAAAATCCGTGGAAGCAAGCAGTGACGAAGAGCTGTATTATGCAATTCTTTATCTGACAAAAGGGCTTGCCGATGCAACAGTTCCCAACGATGGAAAAAAGAAAGTATACTATATTTCCGCAGAATTTCTGATTGGAAAACTGCTTTCTAATAACCTGATCAACCTTGGCGTTTACGATAAACTGGAAGCAATTCTTAAGGCAAAAGGAAAAGATTTATCCAAAATCGAGGAAGTGGAACCGGAACCGTCTTTGGGAAACGGCGGACTGGGACGTCTGGCAGCATGCTTCTTAGATTCCATCGCATCCCTGGGACTTCCCGGAGAAGGAATCGGCTTGAATTATCACTATGGTCTGTTCAAACAGGTATTTAAAGACCGTCTGCAGACTGCAGAGAAAAATGACTGGATTGAAAAAGACTCCTGGTTAAACAAAACAGATGTGACTTTCGATGTATTTTTCGGTGATAAAAAGGTGACATCCAGACTGTATGATATTGACGTAATCGGTTATCAGAACGGGGTAAACAAACTGCGCCTGTTCGATCTGGAAACCGTGGATGAAAGCCTGGTAAAGGAAGGAATTTTCTTTGACAAAGAAGCGGTTGACAAAAACCTGACCCTTTTCTTATATCCGGATGATTCCGATGAGGCGGGAAATCTTCTGAGAATCTATCAGCAGTACTTCATGGTAAGCAATGCGGCACAGCTGATTTTAAAAGAGATGAAAGAAAAGCAGTTTGACCTGCGCAAAATGTATGAACATGCGGTAATCCAGATTAACGATACCCATCCGTCCATGATCATTCCGGAACTGATCCGTATTCTGGTAAATGACAAGGCATTTACTATGGATGAGGCTATTGATGTGGTAAGCAAGACCTGCGCTTACACAAACCACACCATTCTGGCAGAAGCGCTGGAAAAATGGCCGCTTTCCTATCTGGAAAAAGTCGTTCCCCAGTTAGTGCCGATTATTAAGGAACTCTCCCGCAGAGTGGCAGAAAAATATGAAGATCCCAAGGTTCAGATCATTGACGAAGACAATCGCGTTCACATGGCACACATGGATATCCATTACGGCTTCTCTGTAAACGGCGTGGCGGCTATTCACACAGAAATCTTAAAAGAAACAGAGCTGAACGCTTTTTACAAGATTTATCCGGAAAAATTCAATAATAAGACAAACGGCATTACTTTCCGCCGCTGGCTTCTTTCCTGCAACCGTGAACTGGCTGCATTGATCGAGGAGGCAATCGGCTCCGGATTCAAAAAGGATGCACAGGAACTGGAAAAACTGCTGGAGTTTAAAAATGACGAGGAATTTTTAAATAAACTGGTTGCTATCAAAAAAGATAAGAAAGCAGCGCTGGCAGCTTATATCAAAGAAAACGAAGGGGAAGAGATCAATCCCGATTCTATCTACGATATCCAGATCAAACGTCTGCATGAGTACAAACGTCAGCAGATGAACGCTTTGTATATTATTCATAAATATCTGGAGATCAAAAAAGGCAAAAAACCTTCCACACCGATCACCTTCCTGTTTGGTGCAAAAGCAGCTCCGGCTTATGTGATTGCACAGGACATCATTCACCTTCTTCTCGTATTACAGGAAATCGTAAACAACGATGAAGAGGTAAACAAATACATGAAAGTTGTCATGGTGGAAAACTATAACGTAAGCTATGCGGAAAAACTGATTCCCGCCTGCGATATTTCCGAGCAGATTTCTCTGGCTTCCAAAGAAGCATCCGGAACCGGAAACATGAAATTTATGTTAAACGGCGCAGTGACTCTGGGAACTTCCGACGGTGCAAATGTGGAAATCCATGAGCTGGTAGGCGATGACAACATTTATATCTTTGGTGAAAAATCCGAGCAGGTTATCGACCATTATGCAAAAATGGACTATGTATCCAAAGACTATTACGAGAAGAGCCCGGTGATCAAAGAAGCTGTGGACTTTATTGTAGGCGAGCAGGCGTTAAAAGCAGGTCATGAGGAAAATCTGGAACGTCTTTACAACGAACTGCTGAACAAAGACTGGTTTATGACTCTCTTAGACCTGGAAGACTACATCCGTGTCAAAGACCAGATGTTTGAAGACTACAAAAATCAGGAAAAATGGAAAAAGATGATGCTGGTAAATATTGCCAAAGCAGGATTTTTCTCTTCCGACAGAACCATTCGCGAATACAACCGTGACATCTGGAAACTGACTGAGGAAGCCTGAAAAAAGAAAGTGGGGAGACAACTATGAGAAGGAGCGGTATTTTATTGCCGGTATCCAGTATTCCGAGCGAGTACGGAATCGGGGCTTTTTCAAAAGAAGCCTATGAATTTGTAGATTTTCTGGAAAAAGCGGGACAGAAGCTGTGGCAGATTCTGCCCCTTGGTCCCACCGGCTATGGGGATTCTCCGTATCAGTCATTTTCTACCTTCGCCGGCAATCCCTATTTTATTGATCTGGAAGCTTTTATCGAAAGAGGATGGCTTTCTGAAGAGGAATGTCAGGCAGAAGACTTTGGCGGAAGCAAAGCCTATGTGGATTATGAAAAAATATACTTTAACAAAAATAAGCTTTTGAGAAAAGCATACGAAAACAGCGGAATTTCTTCCTGTCAGGAATTTAAACAGTTTTGTCAGGAAAACGCATACTGGCTGGATGATTTTTCCCTTTACATGGCCATCAAGGAAACCATGGAAGGAAAGAGCTGGATTGAATGGGAGAAAAATGCCAAAACCCGCGATCCCCAGACTATGGAGAAATATCGGAAAGAACTGGCCGGAGAGATGGAATATTATTCTTTCCTGCAGTATTTCTTCTCCATGCAGTGGGGCGAGCTGAAGGCTTATGCCAACAAAAAAGGCATACAGATTGTGGGAGATATTCCCATTTATGTAGCTCTTGACGGCGCAGACGCCTGGGCAAATCCGGAACTGTTCCAGCTGGATGAAGACTGTACCCCTCTGGCTGTGGCGGGCTGCCCGCCGGATGCCTTCTCGGCAACAGGACAGCTTTGGGGAAATCCCCTCTATCGCTGGGATTACCACAAAGAGACCGGATATGACTGGTGGATGAAACGTATCGCGTATTGCTATAAACTCTATGACATTGTGCGTATCGACCACTTCCGCGGTTTCGAGGCTTATTATTCCATTCCTTATGGAGATAAGACTGCAGAGAACGGTCACTGGGAGAAAGGACCTGACTATGATTTCTTCCGTGTCATGAAGGAAAAACTGGGCAAGAAAGCAGTGATTGCTGAGGACCTTGGATTTTTGACAAAAGAAGTCTATAAAATGGTGGCAAAAACACGTTATCCCGGCATGAAGGTACTCCAGTTTGCCTTTGAAGGAGGAAAAGACAGCGAGTATCTTCCTCACAATTACGAGAAAAACTGTGTGGTTTACACAGGAACCCACGATAACCAGACAAACGTGGGATGGGTGGAAGAACTTAGCCGCAAAGACAAGGCTTTTGTAAAAAAATATCTTCATGTGAAAAAATACAGCGATATCCCGGGAGCTCTTGTTCATGCAGCTATGGCCAGCGTGGCAGACACAGCGATCATTCCTATTCAGGACTGGCTGGAACTCGGGGCGGAAGCACGCATGAACATGCCTTCCACACTGGGAAATAACTGGAAGTGGAGACTGGTAAAAGGCCAGCTTACCGATGAACTGGCAGAAAGAATCCGGGAAATGACGGAAACGTATTTCCGGTAGAGATTGAATCGGTAAAAATATGTGGTAAAAAAATGCCTGGACTTTAATACATCGAAGTCCAGGCATTATAATTATTATCCTCACATCCCAATTTTCCGCTTCAGCATTTCCGGATTCGGTGAGTACGTCAGGGCAGTTTCTTTGCTGATTTTTCCGGCTCGGAAAAGATTCAGGAGGCTGGTGTCCATGGACAGCATGGAGGTGCCGGCAGAGGTGGAGATGACGCCGTCGATCTGGTGTACTTTTCGGTCACGGATCATAGTCCGGATAGCAGGAGTCAGTGTCATAATTTCAAAAGCGGGTACCCGGGAGCCGTCCAGAGTAGGAACAAGCTGCTGAGATACCACGGCCTGCAGAGTCATGGAAAGCTGAATTGCAATCTGTTGCTGCTGGTTGGCGGGGAAAACGTCAATAATACGGTCTATGGTGTTGGAGGCGCCGATGGTATGCAGACTGGAGAAAATCAGGTGACCGGTTTCTGCGGCGGTCATTGCTACTTGTATGGTTTCGTAGTCACGCATTTCCCCCAAAAGGATGACGTCGGGCGCCTGGCGCAGCGAGGCCCGCAGAGCGGTAATATAGCTGTTAGTATCGGAACTGATTTCTCTCTGGCTGACAATACTTTTCTTGTGGGAATGAAGAAATTCCAGCGGATCTTCCAGAGTAATGATGTGTTCCTCCCGGTTTGTGTTGATATTGTCAATGATACAGGCAAGCGTTGTGGATTTTCCGCTTCCGGCAGGTCCGGTCACAAGGACAAGGCCTTTAGGAAGATTTCCAAGGGAAATGATCTCCGGCAGGATTCCCAGATCTTCCGGATTTGGAAGACGAAATCCGATGACACGGATAACAGCAGCCAGAGAACCGCGCTGGCGATAGGTGCTGACCCGGAAACGTGCGATGCCGGGAAGGGCAAAGGAAAAATCATCGTCGCCATTTTCCAAAAGGCGGTTCATATCTCTGGAAACAGCCAGCTCGTAAATTTTTGTGATAAAAGTCTGGGTATCTGCGGGCATAAGGCGCTCGCCTTTTTGAATAACCTTTCCATTTCTTTTATAGCTGAACGGACGGCCTGCCACGATAAAAAGGTCTGAGGCCTCGTTGGCGACAGCTTCTCTCAAACATTCGATAACATCCATGGAAATCATGTCCCCTTTCAATATAAATTTTTGTCGGCAAAAATATTTTGCAGAACAGGTCTGCAGATTTAAACTTTGCCATGCTGTGTATGCGTATACTTTTTTATAAAAAGTCTTTCTTTCCGTATAGTCTGCATCGGATTTTCACTGAAAAACAGGAAGAGAATCATCCGGATTCCACTCGCCTTCGGTGACAACCTGCCAGCGTGTCACGGTAAAAGAATCTCCTTCCCGGACCGCTTCCACCGCCAGGCTTTGCTTTTCATCGATGGGAACGGAAAAGGAAAGGGAATCGGTGTCCGGTGTTTGTCCGGCATCCTGTATCATAGCAGCCAGAGTTTCCCTTGCTTTTGCGTCAGCTGCATAATAATCGGAAATCCGTTCCGCGGTCTTTTGACTTAGGGAATAGTCGTTGGCAGCAGTCACATAAGACAGGGCGGCAAAAGTCACAAGACAGAGAAGAATGAAAATTACTAAAAGGGAAGGAATCCCAATCTGCACAAAAGGTGCTTTTCTGTTTTTCATTGTGTCACCTCCTGTTTTTCGCTGTCAAAGGCAAAGGAAAGGCTGTACAAAGTCTGATTGTCCGTTTCTGTGGCATTCATATCCCAAATCGCTATATTTGCAGATTGTGGGCCTGCGCTGGTCCCAGGGAAATTTCCGTTATCCTCTGAGCCGGACAAGGTGAGGATTGCCTGAAAAGCAGCTTCACTTTCATCGGTAAGTGACTCCCAGTCCTCAGAATAGTACAGAGTCCAAGCGGAGGCACCGGTCTGGTCAGAGAAAGGTAAAATCTGAGGGAAATACTGGCTGAGTTCTTCCGGGTTTCCGGAGGACTGCAGACAGGCTGCCAGACTTTCCGAAATATGAACGGCGTGGCTTAAGTTGTCTGATTTTTCGCTTACAAGGTAGGATTCTACAAAAAGCCGCACGCAGACAGCGCTGGAAGCGGCAAACAGCAGAATAGATAAAAGAAGTTCCAAAAGGAACAGACCGGATGAGGAACGCTGTTTCATGAGGTCACCTCCCCCAGACTGCTGACAGTCAGGTAAAGCTCCTCCGTGTTTCCCGTTTCGTCGGTCACCTGAAAGTGAAACAGACCGGGCGTGACTTCTTCCATAAAAAGAGAGGACAGTTCAACAATGTTTTGACCGGAGGACAGAGAAAGGACATCTTCCTCGCGGCTGTAAAGCTCTTTTAAGTATCCGTCATAGAGATAGAGCCGGGTAACGTAGCTGCTTTCGGAAGAAGTATCTCTCATTGTAAGCACAGGTACGTTTTCCTGAATTTCCACGGAAATACTTCCCTGCCCGTCCTGCTGTCGTATCTTTTCACTGATATAGTTCAGGGCTGTACGGTTGGTATAGTGGTTCTGTGTATCCGTCACCACCTGCCTGTAAATTCTGGCGCCCAGGATTACAGAGAGTAAAGCGGTGGCGGCAAAGACGCAGAGAAGGGAAAGAGTAAAAACCGTATCGATTGTATGCTGTTCGTTTTCACGTCTCAATTTCATCATAATCAGACTGCACCATCCTCAAATAAATTTATGGCTGAAGCTCGATCACCGTAATATCCGGCATCAGATTGGAAGCTACAGGCCGGTAATCCACAAAGAAAAGCTCTTCGTCGTAGATGACCGGGTAATAGGAAAGCAGGTAGGAAAGGCTTTCCGGATAAGCGCCTTCCGTGGTGTAGCAGTGGACGGCGCTTCTTCTCAAAGCTTCCTCAAGGCTGCACTTTTGTTCTTCCACGGTCACGGTGGAGACAGACTGCAAACCCAGATATAAAGCTGAAAAAATAACTAGAAAAAGAGCGATGGAAGCGTATAGTTTTCCGCGTTTTTCCCTTCTGGATGAAAAAAGTTTCATACAAAATATCCTTTCTGAACAATCAAAATTTATCCGGATTTATCTTGTTCTGCTTTCCTGTTCCTGTCATCCTCAGATTCCTACGCTGGACATAATACCCAGAAGGGGCAGCATGACGGAAAGAAGAATCATGCCGACCACAAAAGAGAGGATGGCCACAAGGGTAGGCTCCAGAATGGAAATCAGATGGTTGAGCCGGTCATCCAGATCGGATTCATATTGAGCGGCTACCCGTTTAAACACCTGATCGGCAGCTCCTGTTTTAAATCCGATACTCAGCATACGGCTGTAGATGCCGGTGAAAATTTTGGCTTCCTCCAAAGATTCCGAAAATCCTTCGCCCTGTGCCAGTTTATCCCGGCAGATTTCGATTTTCTTTAAAATGACTTCATCGGTCAAAAGACCGGCTGAAAGTTCCAGGCTCTGGTCGGTATCCAGTCCGCTTTCAAGTCCCAAAGCCATACCCGCGGCAAAGCGGCTGGCAGATACGGCTTCCTGAATATGGGCAAACAACGGAATCCGGCGAAGAAGTCTGAAAAAGCGCTGTTTGCCGGAAGGGCGCCGCAGGAAGAAGAAAAGGAAGACGGCCGCTGCTGCAAGCAGAAAGATCAGGACAGCAGAGTAGCGGCTTAACAAAAGTCCCAAATTCAGAAAGCTTCTGGAGATTCCTGTCAGTTCGCTGCCAAGCTGGCGGTAGACCTGATTGAAAATAGGCAAAACCTTTGTCAGCAAGATCAGGATCACAAGAAACATCATGCCGATCATGATCAGCGGATAGGTGACTGCGCTTTTGATGCGGCGGCGGATGGTCTCTTCTCTGGTATAATATTCGCATAAAGACTGCATGACTTCATCCGTCTTGCCGGACTGCATGCCAAGCTCTGTCATTTTTATGGCATAAGCAGGAAAAATCCCGGAATCTTCCATGGCCATTGACAGAGAACCGGTATTTTCCAGTGTATCGTACATGCGGGAAAACACTTCCTTGCCGAAGCCTTCCGACTCGTCGCGAAAAATGGCGATTCCCTCCAAAGAGGAGATGCCGGAATGTAAGATCATGGACATCTGTTCGCAGAAAGCGGCAATTTCCAGGTTGGTCAGATAGTTCTGTTTTTTGAAAACCATAACAAACGCTCCTTTAATAGGAATATTTTGTAAAATAATTGTCGGGGTTGTTGATATATTTCATGATTTTGCGGCTGCTGTTTTCCGTGGAAGCAAAGGTGGGATCCATAAGCTTCCAGTTTTGCCCGTCAAACTCGATGATGTTGTAAATCCAGCCCTTTTCCTTCACGTAGGTGCTGATCCATGCATGGTAAATTCCGCCGGTATAGCCGATATCCAGCATGGTCGGAATTCCCTGGGTGCGCAGCATGCAGGTCATCAGAGCCGCATAGTCAAAGCAGATGCCGGTTTTTGTGGCAAGGGTATCGTCGATATCGGGAAGATATCCGGACTGGACGGTTTCTGCCTTCTCATAGTCGTAGGTTAAGTTGGTGACAACGTAATAGTAGACAGAGGCGATCACATCCAGCTCATCGTCTGCGGTCTCGCTTAACTCCTGCGCCAGAGCCACTGCCTTTGTATCTTCGTTGTAATTGATGTATTGGTTCGGATATAAAAAAGGCAGAAATTCATTTTCCAAAGCCACTTCGAACTGTTGGGTGAAAGCTTGGGTATACTGGCTGTCGTAGGCGTGTTCGAATACGGAACACGTGTAGTTTCCGCTTCCCTGTGTAAGGGGGAAAACCTCTGCTTCCCCGTCAGGGCTTAAATTATACGTGTAGGTAATGTTGGTGGGTCCGCTGATCTGCACTTTTATCTTGTCCACCTCACCGGTGTAGGACAAAATCACATACCCCTGGTCCGTGTGGGAGGCATCCATGTGAATGCGGTTGTTTCCGTAAGTGAAGGTGCCGTCCGCAGAAGGGGTGAGTACTTGCGGCGTATTGTTCCAGGTGCCTGTACCGGGTTCCGGTTCTTTTAAACCGCCGCATCCGGCAAGAACACAGGCGGACAAAAGAAGAAGCAGAATACAGGCGGGAAAACACGGCCTTTTCTGATTGTTTTTCTTCCGGATCAAAAGGCCTGCTGGAAGACGCCGGAAAAAGCTCCGTTTGTACATAGAAAAAAGCTCCTGTTGTTTGTGTTTTTAACGCAATTATTGTAACACAGGTTGGGAAAATATGCATTAATAGAAATTTTTGCTTTTTTCCGAACACGGTTTATGATATACTTGCCTTAGTAAACGGGCAGGGAATCGGGACAGATTCCCGGCAGGATGGAGGAAACATGCAGAGGATTTTATTGAAATTAAGCGGAGAAGCCCTTGCAGGGGACAAGAAGCATGGATTTGACGAGGAAACTGTCAGAAAAGTGGCTCTTCAGGTGAAAGAGCTGGTGGATGCAAAGATTCAGGTAGGCATCGTGATCGGAGGCGGCAATTTCTGGCGCGGACGCACCAGTGAAAATATAGACCGCACCAAGGCTGATCAGATCGGAATGCTGGCTACAGTCATGAACTGTATTTATGTGTCTGAAATTTTCCGCTCTGTGGGAATGATGACCAATATTTTGACCCCGTTTGAATGCGGTTCCTTTACCAAACTTTTTTCCAAGGATCGTGCCAATAAATATTTTGAGAAAGGAATGGTAGTATTTTTCGCAGGAGGAACCGGACATCCTTACTTCTCAACGGACACCGGTGTTGTGCTGCGCGCCATTGAGGTGGAAGCGGAAGTGATTCTTCTGGCAAAATCCATCGACGGTGTGTACGATGACGATCCCAAGACGAACCCGGCAGCGAAGAAATACGACGAGGTTTCCATCCAGGAAGTTATCGACAAGAACCTTCAGGTGGTGGATATGACAGCTTCCATTCTGGCAAGGGACAACAAGATGCCTATGTGGGTATTCGGGCTGAACGAAGAAAACAGCATTGTAAACACTGTGAAAGGGAATTTTACCGGAACAAAGGTTACCGTATGATTCTGCACGGTATTGAATGAATAAGGAACACAAATAGTAAAGAAACATCTGGGAGGATGAAACAATGGATGCAAGATTAGAACAGTTTGACACTAAAATGACAAAAGCATGCGAATATCTGGCTTCAGATTTCGCTACAATCCGTGCGGGACGTGCAAATCCTCACGTACTGGATAAACTGAAAGTAGATTATTATGGAAGTCCCACACCCCTTCAGCAGGTGGGAAATATCACAGTTCCGGAACCGAGAATGATTCAGATCGCTCCCTGGGAGAAATCTCTGATCAGAGATATCGAGAAAGCGATCATGGCGTCTGACATCGGAATCACACCTTCCAACGACGGAAATGTGATCCGTCTTGTTTTCCCTGAACTGACAGAGGAACGCAGAAAAGAACTGGTGAAAGACGTAAAGAAAAAAGGTGAGGAAAGCAAAGTTGCAATCCGCAATATCCGCCGTGACGGAAACGACTTTTTCAAGAAACTGGCAAAAGAAGATGTCTCCGAAGACGAGATCAAGCAGCTGGAAGACAAACTCCAGAAACTGACAGATAAATATATCAAAGAAGTTGACAAGCTGGTAGAAGAAAAGTCCAAAGAAATCATGACAGTATAAAAAAGACAGAACACAGGACACATAAAAAAGAATCGAGGGGATGTTGTAAAGCCCGGAAAGTCTTTAGGTGCCTGTCCGGGAATGCCGAAACGAAAACAGACGGCGTAAGAGACAGGTACAGCGGCTTTTACCGGACTTTCAGCATCTCCTTTTGGCAGGCAGAAATGAAAGGAGCAGGAAGTGCTATGAAGATTCCGAATCACGTAGCGATCATATTGGATGGAAACGGCAGATGGGCGAAAGCCAAAGGAATGCCGCGCAATTACGGCCATGTGCAGGGAGCCAAAACCGTGGAGAAAATCTGCGAGGAGGCTTATAAAATGGGCATTCAGTATCTGACAGTCTACGCATTTTCCACAGAAAACTGGAACCGCCCCAAGGACGAGGTGGATGCGCTTATGAAGCTTTTGCGCAATTACATGAAAACCTGTCTGAAAACAGCGGAAAAAAATCGCATGTGCGTCAGAGTTTTAGGCGATAAGACACGCCTGGATGACGATATCAGACAAAGAATCGAGGAACTGGAGAAGGCTACGGTAAACAACGACGGCCTGCATTTCCAGATTGCTCTAAATTACGGCGGCAGGGATGAAATCCGCAGAGCGGCGGTAGAAATCGCGGAAAAAGTAAAGGCGGGAGAGCTTTTGCCGGAACAGATCACGGAAGAGGTTCTCACAGACCATCTGGACACCAGAAATATTCCGGATCCGGATCTTTTGATCCGCACCTGCGGCGAGCAGCGCATTTCCAACTTCCTGCTCTGGCAGCTGGCTTACACGGAATTTTATTTTGCAGAATGTGCATGGCCTGATTTTTCCAAACAGGAATTGGAAAAGGCTGTGGAAGCATATAATCGCAGAGACAGAAGATATGGCGGCCTGCATGAGGAGGAATAGAAATGTTTGGTAAACGTGTGATAAGCGCGATCGTATTGGTTATACTGGCACTGGTGCTGATTTTACAGGGAGGAGCCGTGCTGGGACTGACTCTTTTGATTCTTTCCATGATCGGTTTTCGTGAGCTGGTGAATGCCTGCCATGTGACAGAGGAAAATAAAAAATGCAGCGCTCTGGAACTTATGGGATATATCGGGATAGGACTTTATTACGTTGTGATCGTGGGAACTAAAAACGGAATGTACAGCCTGGGAATTGTAGTGCTTATGTTCCTGGCTATGATGTTTGTCTATGTCTTTGCCTTTCCCAAATTCAGAGCAGAGCAGGTCATGACTGTATTTTTCTGCGCTTTTTATGTATCGGTACTTTTTTCCTTCCTGTACCTTACAAGAGAGCTGGAATACGGCATTTATCTTGTATGGATGATCTTTATCAGTTCCTGGATCTGCGATACCTGCGCCTACCTTACAGGAATGACCATCGGAAAACATAAACTGGCTCCGGTGTTAAGCCCCAAAAAATCCATTGAGGGCGCCATCGGGGGAATTGCAGGCTCCGCTCTGGTGGGAGCACTGTTCGGTCATTTCCTGCTTGCAGGAATTATGGAAGATCCCAATATGACATGGATCCTTGCAGTGATCTGTGCAGCGGGAGCTGTGATTTCCCAGGTGGGAGACCTTGCAGCTTCAGCCATCAAAAGAAATCATAACATCAAAGATTACGGAAAACTGATTCCCGGACACGGTGGAATTATGGATCGTTTTGACAGCGTGCTGTTCACTGCACCCGTGATTTATTACCTGTCTGTGCTTATGATTCAGCTTGAAATATAACAGGCAGGAACAGGAATACAGGAGAGAGATTTAAGAAAAAATAGAAAAAACCGCAGAGATGCCAAAAGACATAGAAGGCGGACAGATAGGAGCGGACAGATGAAAAAGATTGCGATTTTGGGTTCCACCGGTTCCATCGGAACCCAGACTCTTGAAATTGTAGAAGAAAATAAAGATCTGATAGTGACAGGTCTGGCAGCAGGCAGCAATGTGGAGCTGATGGAAAAGCAGATCCGTCAGTTTAAGCCCGCGCTGGCGGCTATGTGGAGCGGGGAGGCTGCCGCAGATTTGAAAAGGAGAGTGGCGGATCTTCCGGTAAAAGTCGTATGCGGAATGGAAGGACTTCTGGAAATCGCGACTATGCCGGAGGCGGAAATTCTGGTGACCGCTATTGTGGGAATGATCGGAATACGCCCTACCATCGCTGCGATTGAAAGCGGAAAGGACATTGCCCTGGCTAACAAGGAAACTCTGGTGACGGCAGGACATATCATTATGCCGCTGGCAGAAAAATGCGGGGTAAGGATTTTGCCGGTTGACAGTGAACACAGTGCCATTTTCCAGTCTTTAAACGGAGAGGCAGGAAATGAAATTGAAAAAATTATCCTCACAGCTTCGGGAGGACCTTTCCGGGGAAAGAAGACAGAGGAATTAAAGAAGATGAAAGTGGAGGATGCCCTGAAACATCCCAACTGGTCCATGGGCAGAAAAATTACCATAGACTCCGCAACGCTGGTAAACAAAGGGCTGGAAGTGATGGAGGCAAAGTGGCTGTTTGATGTGGATCTTTCCGAAATTCAGGTGGTGGTGCATCCACAGAGCATTATTCATTCTGCGGTGCAGTACCGGGACGGCGGCATTATCGCCCAGCTGGGTATGCCGGATATGAAACTTCCTATTCAGTATGCGTTGTTTTATCCGGAAAGACGTCCTATGAACACAAAGAGAGTGGACTTCTTTGAACTGGGACAGATGACCTTTGAAAAGCCGGATATGGATACCTTTACCGGATTAAAATTAGCTTATCAGGCTGCCCGGACGGGCGGAAGTATGCCTACGGTATTCAACGCGGCAAATGAAAAAGCAGTCAGTCTGTTTTTAGACCGGAAAATTTCCTTCCTGCAGATTCCGCAGCTGATCGAAGCCAGCATGGAGCATCACAGACTGATAGAAAACCCAGGAGTGGAAGAGATTCTTCAGGCAGAGGCGGAGACTTACGAATTTATTCAGTCAGCAGTATCTGACTTTATTATACGATAGGAAACTTTATTTCCTATCGTATAATAGACGCTTCGCTGTGGATGCGCACTTCGCGCTCAGGGAAAATGGTTGCTGACGCAACCGCGCTCCGGCGCGAGTGTGCGCCAGAGCGCACACTTTTTTGTAGGGAAAGACCTGACGGCTTTCCCGGTATTTTATTTATGGAGGACAACATTGACAATCATTTTATTTATTCTGATTTTTGGGGTCATCGTGCTGGCGCATGAGTTCGGCCATTTCCTGCTGGCAAAGGCAGGAGGAATCCGTGTAAACGAATTTTATATCGGCATGGGCCCCAAGCTGTTTAAATTTAAAAAGGGGGATACGGAGTATTCGCTCAGGCTGTTTCCGATCGGAGGAGCCTGTGTATTTGAAGGGGAGGACGGTCTTGCCACAGAGATGGAAGGGGGACCTGTGGAAGGTTCCTTTCAGTCGGCTTCCGTCTGGAGAAGAATTTCCACGGTTGCGGCAGGCCCTGTTTTTAACTTTATTCTGGCGTTTGCCTTTGGTCTGATCGTAGTAGGATTCAGCGGCACGGATCTGCCTATTATTCAGAATGTGATGAGCGGCTTTCCGGCGGAGGAAGCGGGAATGCAGGCCGGAGACAAGATAACGAGAATGAACGGCGAGCGCATTTATGTGGGACGTGAGTTCAATCTGAATCTGATGCTTCGCGAGGATGCAAGCGAACCGGTCACTCTGGAATATGAAAGAGATGGAGAAAGACATACTGTCACGCTGACTCCCAAATACGATGAGGAGACAGGAAGCTATCTGATGGGATTTCAGGGGTATCAGGAGTTAGTAGAACCGAAAGGATTTCAGGTCTTTCAGTATGGCTATTATGAAGTCAGATATTCTCTGAAAGCAACGATAAAGAGTCTGCAGATGCTGGTAGGCGGGAAACTGACGAAGGATGATCTGGCAGGACCGGTGGGAATCGCCATGGTGATCGACGACGCCAAGGAACAGGCAGAGCCTTATGGAGCAGGTGTGCTCGTGCTCACGATGGTAAACCTTGCCATGCTTTTGTCGGTAAACCTGGGTGTCATGAATCTTCTGCCGCTCCCGGCGCTGGACGGCGGACGTCTTGTATTTCTGATTATTGAAGCCATTAGGGGAAAACCTATTCCGCCGGAGAAAGAAGGAATGGTTCACTTTGCAGGCTTTGTGGCGCTGATGGTGCTTATGGTATTCGTCATGTTCAACGACCTGCAGCGGCTGTTTGTGCGGTAAGCGTGTTCACGGGAAAAATAACGGGAGATAAAAAGAAAAATGCAGGAAAAGATAAAAACGGAAGAGATCATACAGGCTGTAAAGGATGCCGACATGGTGCTGGTAGGCATCGGCCTGGAGTGCATGGAAAATTTTGAAGGCATGGACCAGATTCCTTTCTATCAGGATTTAAAAAACAGCATGCCGGAGGAAAATAAAGAACAGCTGGAGCAGTATCTGAAATACCATTATATCCGCAGGCAGGGAAATCCCCAAATTGCCCGGGCTTACAAAAATCTGGGAGAGATGCTGGAAGGGAAAAATTATTTTATCGTATCCCTGTGCACCGACGATTATATTTACCAGGCAGGACTTAAGCAGGAACAGATTGTGACGCCCTGCGGAGGATTTCGAAGCCTGATTGGCAAAAAAGACGGAAACGTGCAGCTGCTTGGGGAGGAATCTTACAGAGAGGATATACTTAACCGACTGGAAAACGGAACAGAAAAGCTTTCCGATATGGATTTTATGCGCAGTCAGGACGGAAGCTTTCTCTGGTTTAATCAGATGGGAAGCCCGGAGTATCAGGAAGAAGAATACCTTGGTCAGTGGCAGAAATATACCCTCTGGCTTCAGGGCACTCTGAATAAAAAGCTGTGCATTCTGGAACTTGGAGCAGGCATGGAATTTCCTTCTGTAATCCGTTGGCCTTTTGAAAAGGTTGCTTACTTTAACCAGAAAGCTTCCTTTTTCAGAGTTCACGACAGACTGTACCAGTTGACAGAGGAATTAAAAGAAAGGGGAAAAGCTGTGCAGCAGCATCCGCTGGCCTTTCTTTTGCAATGCGGCGGGGAGGAATAAAGAATGACAGCGATAATCGATTATGATGCGGGAAATATCCGGAGTGTGGAGAAAGCCCTGGCTGCCATAGGCGAAGAGGCTGTGGTCACCCGGGATGCAGAAGAGCTTCTCAAGGCAGAGAGGGTGATATTGCCGGGGGTAGGCTCCTTCGGGGATGCCATGAGAAAACTGGAAGAGTTTCAGCTTACGGAAGTGATTCGGGAAATTGTTCAGAGAGGAACGCCTTTTCTCGGAATCTGTCTGGGGCTTCAGCTTTTGTTTGAAGAAAGCGAGGAAAGCCCGGGAGTAAAAGGTCTTGGCATACTGCCCGGAAAGATTTTAAGAATTCCGGACAATGAGGGGCTTAAGGTGCCTCACATGGGCTGGAATTCTCTGGATTTTCCCAGAGAGGGAAAACTTTTTGCAGGAATCAAAGAGGGAAGCTATGTGTATTTTGTTCACTCCTATTATCTGAAAGCCGCAAAGGAAGACATTGTCACAGCGACTGCGGACTATGGAGTGAAGGTGCATGCTTCTGTGGAAGCCGGCAATGTGTTTGCCTGCCAGTTTCATCCGGAAAAAAGTTCTGATGTGGGACTTGCTATTCTGCACAATTTTGTACAGATCAGGGCGTAAAACAAAAGCCTGTTTCCAGGAGCGGAGGTAAAAGATATGTATACAAAAAGAATCATCCCCTGTCTGGATGTTCACGACGGACGAGTGGTGAAGGGGGTTAACTTTGTCAATTTAAAAGATGCCGGAGATCCGGTGGAAATCGCCGCTGCTTACGACAAAGCGGGAGCGGATGAACTGGTCTTTCTGGACATCACGGCGTCTTCTGACAACCGGAAAACGGTAGTGGATATGGTGCGCCGGGTGGCGGAAAAGGTATTTATCCCTTTCACGGTAGGAGGAGGAATCCGCACGGTGGATGACTTTAAGATGCTCTTAAGAGAAGGAGCGGATAAAATTTCCATCAATTCTTCCGCCATTGCCAATCCGTCTCTCATCGGGGAAGCTGCAGAAAAGTTCGGAAGCCAGTGTGTAGTCGTTGCCATCGATGCCAAAAGACACTTGGACGGAAGCTTTCATGTCTACAAAAACGGCGGACGCGTGGATACCGGACTGGACGCTCTGGCCTGGGCAGTGCAGGTGGAAAAACTGGGCGCAGGTGAAATTTTGCTGACAAGTATGGACTGTGACGGAACCAAAAACGGATATGATATAGAACTTACACGGAAAATCGCAGAGGCTGTTTCCATCCCGGTCATTGCATCGGGCGGAGCAGGGACGAAAGAACATTTCTATGAGGCGCTGACAGAAGGAAAGGCGGAAGCAGTGCTGGCGGCGTCTTTGTTTCACTATAAAGAACTGGAAATCAGGGATCTGAAAAAATATCTGCGGGATAAAAATATTCCGGTTCGCTGAAAAAAGGAGTACATAACCATGGGAATGATTTCAAATGACTGGCAGGATGCTCTTCGGGAAGAGTTCCGCAAGCCTTATTATGCCAAGCTTTACAAGACCATAAAGGAAGAATACAGCAGCAGGGTCATATTTCCGCCCTCAGAAGATATTTTCAATGCGTTTCATTATACCCCTCTGCATGAGGTGAAGGTAGTGATTTTGGGACAGGATCCTTACCACAATGTAGGACAGGCCCACGGACTTTGCTTTTCCGTAAAGCCTGATGTGGAAATCCCTCCTTCTCTGGTGAACATTTATCAGGAGCTGCACGATGATCTGGGCTGTTATATACCCAACAACGGTTATCTGGTAAAATGGGCAAAGCAGGGAGTGCTTATGCTGAACACCGTTCTCACGGTTCGGGCTCATCAGGCGAACTCTCACAGAGGAATCGGCTGGGAGGAATTTACCGATGCGGCCATCCGGGCGCTGAATGAGCAGAACCGCCCGATCGTATTTATTCTCTGGGGAAGACCGGCACAGATGAAAAAATCCATGCTGGGTAACCCCAACCATCTGATCCTGGAGGCTCCCCATCCAAGTCCACTTTCCGCGTATCGAGGATTTTTCGGAAGCCGTCCGTTCAGCAAGACAAATAACTTTTTAAAGGAACACGGAATCGAGCCGATCGACTGGCAGATTGAAAATGTGTAGGGAAAAGCAAAAGTGAAAGTAAGAAAACTGGTCAGGCTGCTTTTCTTGTGTCTGCTTACCGCAGCAGCCGTTCTCTTTTTCGGAATGGCATGGGTAAGAATGGAAAGGGCACAGGGCAGCCTTTTAGAGCGCCTTCAGGCGAAAATTACAATCGAAAACGAAGAATGGGTCATAAACACATATTTTGACGACAAAGACCAGATCTGGTACCTGTTTTTCCCCTCCTGCACAGAGGCGGGAGAAATTTCTCTCAGTGTGCCGTCTTTGACAAAGTGTACGCTGGACGGGCAGAACGTGGAGGATGGCCAGAGTCTGGAAAATCTGCCGTGGGATCAGGTTTGTGAAATCCGTCTGGAAAACTATTTTGAAGAGGAAGAGGGAAAAATCTGTCTGAAAAAATCAGAGAATCTTCCCGCTGTTTTTCTGACTCTGGATCATGGAATCTCTTTTATCAATGAAGACCAGGAAAATCAGGATCAGGGATATTTTCAGATTGTTACAGAGGATGGTCAGTCACAGCATCTTCAGAAAATTGACGCGATAAACGGAAGAGGAAACACTTCCTGGATTGTGGAAAAGAAATCCTATCGCATGAAACTGGCGGAAGAGACGGATGTTCTCGGCATGGGACAGGCCAAAGACTGGATTTTGCAGGCAAATTACTACGACGGCTCCTATATGCGCAACAAAATTGTGTTTGATGCGGCCATTTCCATGGGCTATCCCTACAACTGCCAGTCTGCTTTTATAGACCTATATGTGGACGGAGAATATATGGGTCTGTATCAGCTTGCGGAAAAGGTGGAAGTGGGAGAGAACCGCATTGATATAGGAACCGGTTATCTTCTGGAGATTGATTATCCCGAGAGGCTTGCCGAAGACGACCTGTTTTTTACGCTGGAAAATGAACAGCCTATACTGATTCACAGTCCGGAGGGAATTTCCCAGGAGCAGGTAAACGCGTTGGATGCCTTCTGGCAGGAAATTGAAACTGCGATTTATCAGGAGGATTTCAAAAATCCGCAGACGGGCAAGGATATTTTTGAGTATCTGGACCTGCAGTCCTGGGCCTGGAGATATGTGATGGAGGAGCTGCTGGAAGATCTGGATATGGGCGTTACCAGTCACTATCTGTATATTCCTGATTTTTCTCTGGAGGGAAAGGTATACGAAGGACCCCTTTGGGATATGGACAATACACTTGGAAGAGGCGGGGGCGATGTTTTGGCTGTGTATGCCAGAAACCGTAATCTTTCCACCAACAATCTGAGCCGTTTTTATGCAAGACTCTGTCAGGAACCCCGTTTTATGGAAGCGGTCAGGGAAGCCTATGAGACGCAGATACGGCCGGAATTTAAGAAACTTGCAGAAACAGGAATCGACCGGCTGGCCAAAGAGCTTTCCCCTTCTGTAGAGCTGGATCAGATTCGATACCGGGGAGAGAGAAGTACCTTTATGCCCGAGGCTTCTTACGAAGAACATGTGGAATATCTGAAAGACTATATAGAAACAAGACTTGGCGTGATGGATCAGTTTCTGCTTTCCGATGAGGGAAAGAATCAGGAACTGGAACCGCTGAAAACCATTGATAAAGAAGCAGGAACAGCGGAGGCGGCCGAACAGGAGATCGAGGAGGAAAGTGAAAGCACGGAATCCATGACTTTGGCCACTCTTGTCCTTACCCAGCACGGATGGCTTGCCCTTGGTGCACTTTTCGCAATGCTTCTTCTGCTTTTTGTGCTGAGTTTTAAAAATAGTTCCCGTAAACCGGAGCGAAAATAGGAATGGGAAAAAAGAAAATGGGTCAGAAAGAAGAGGCAAAAGAAAATGTATTAGAAGCCATTGACTTTTTCTGAAAGATTTCGTATAGTGTTCCTGAAAAGAACTACTAAAGGAGAAGCCATGGAAGAAAGCATCATTCTGGAAAAACTATCCGGATTCGGGCTCACAAGGCAGGAAGCATCCCTTTATCTGTATTTGCTGCAGACAACAGGCGCTACAGGTTACGAGGCGGCCAAGCAGACCGGTATATCCAGGTCCAATGCCTACAGTGGGCTGGCTGCTCTGACGGAAAAAGGCGCCGCTTACCGGGTGGAGGGAAATACCAGCCGCTATGTGGCAGTGGATGTGAAGGAGTTTTGCCGAAACAAGCTTTACAATCTCAGACAGGACAGCCTTTATCTTGAAAAGCATATGCCGGCTCCTGTCAGGGAAGAGGAAGGGTATTTTACCATCACCGGAGAGCGCAATCTTCTGGATAAAGCCCGTTTTTTAATTGAAAATGCCAAAGAGAGACTTTATTTATCCGCGGCGAACCGATTTTTTAAACAGTTTCAGCCGGAGCTTGAAAAATTTGCGGCCGATGGAAAAAAACTGGTGATTTTGACAGAAAAAAATCCCGGAATACCGGGAGCCGTTTTTTATCACAAGGAATTTTCGGAAGAAAGCAGCGGACAGATTCGTCTGATCGCGGATTCATCCCGTGTTCTTACCGGGGAAATTACCGGACAGATATCCGATTCCGGTCTGTACTGCGGCCTTCAGAATTTTGTAGATGTCTTCAAAGAGGCCATGCGGAATGAAATCCGTCTGATCGAACTGACCGAAAAAAATGGCGAATGAGCAAAAAGGAGAAAATACATGAAGAAAATACCGTTTGTCACAAAAGAACAGATAGAGGAAATTGCAAAAACTTATCCCACACCTTTTCATATCTATGACGAAAAGGGAATCCGGGAAAATGCGGCAAAAGTGAAGGAAGCGTTTGCCTGGAATCCGGGCTTTAAGGAATACTTTGCCGTGAAAGCAACTCCCAACCCGTTTTTGATGAATATTTTAAAAGAGTATGGGTTTGGCTGTGACTGTTCGTCTCTGACAGAGCTGATGCTCTGCAAAGCTATTGGAATCACCGGGGATGACATTATGTTTTCCTCCAACGACACTCCCGCAGAAGACTTTGAGTATGCGGCAAAGCTGGGAGCAATCATCAACCTGGATGACATTACCCACATCGAATTTCTGGAAAATATCGTGGGAACTTTGCCGGAAACTATGAGTTGCCGCTACAATCCCGGAGGAGTTTTCACATTGAGCAACGGAATCATGGATAATCCGGGCGATGCCAAATACGGTATGACGGAGGAGCAGATTTTTGAAGCTTACCGCATTCTGAAATCCAAAGGCGTGAAGCATTTTGGAATCCATGCTTTTCTGGCAAGCAACACTGTGACAAACGAATATTATCCGGCTCTGGCAAAACAGCTGTTTGAGCTGGCTGTGAGACTGGAAAAAGAGACAGGGGCAGATATTTCCTTTATCAATCTTTCCGGAGGAGTAGGCGTTCCCTATCGTCCCGACCAGAAACCCAATGACATTCTGGCAATCGGCGAGGGCGTGAGAAAAGCTTACGAGGAAGTTTTAATTCCCGCCGGAATGGGCGATGTTTCCATTTATGCAGAGATGGGCCGTTTCATGATGGCGCCTTACGGCGGACTGGTCACAAAAGCTATTCATGAAAAACACACTTACAAGGAATATATCGGAGTGGACGCCTGTGCGGTAAACCTCATGCGCCCGGCTATGTACGGCGCTTACCATCACATCACTGTGCTGGGAAAAGAGGATGCACCCTGCGATCATACTTATGACGTGACAGGCTCTCTGTGTGAAAATAACGATAAATTTGCCATTGACAGAAACCTGCCGGAAATTCAGAAAGGAGACTATCTTTTCATTCACGACACAGGCGCCCACGGCTTTGCCATGGGTTATAACTACAACGGCAAACTGAAATCTGCAGAGCTTTTGCTCAAAGAGGATAAAAGTGTACAGCTGATCCGCAGAAAAGAAACTCCAAAAGATTATTTCGCAACCTTCGACTGCTTCGATTTTTATGACAACTTTGATTTTTAAATAGTGACAGTTCAGCCATGGGGCTGTACGCTCGTTAATGAGTAGAACAGTAGACCACGATAAGCACGAAGTGCGATTTTATGAATAGCACGGGCTGAACGGTTATTTTTTGATGAATAAAAAAATCTTGTCAATTTTTGCCGCATATGGTACTTTTATTAAAGTTTTTAGTAAAATGTGCGCCATAACGCACACTGACGCCATAGTGCGGTATACTTAAGAAAAATCGGAAAGAAGGAAGTAGGAAAAAATGATAAAAAAATTGTGGAAAAAGACAGCAGTGCTTTTGATGGCTGCTGTGCTGTCAGTAAGTTTTGCATCTGTGAACACTCTGGAAGCGAAGGCGGCTAACAACTGGGAAGTTAAGACTATTCCCTCCTCAGGAGTACAGTCACCGTTTACCGGAAAGAAACTTTCCATTCTGGGGGACAGTATTTCTACTTTTAATGAATATATTCCTAACGATTACAATATTTTTTATCCCAAACCGGACAACATCCCCATGGTGGAAGGAACCTGGTGGTATCAGGTTCTTAACCTGACAGGCATGGAGCTTCTCTCCAATGCTTCCTCCGCAAATACAAATGTGATGGGGAATTCACTGCAGACGGATGGTTCTGCGCCGGGCTGCAGCTTCCGCCGCATTATGGACCTTCAGGGAAAAGACGGCACGGCTCCGGATGTGATCATTATTTATATGGGAGTCAATGATTTTGCCAGAAGCTTTCCGCTTGGCTCTTTCCAGGGGATGAGCACCCACACAGAAGGAGAACAGAGTGATTTTGTCAGCGCCTACGAAATGATGCTGCAGAAAATAAAAGCCCTTTATCCCAACGCGCAGATTTACTGCAGTACTCTTTTTGCCAGAGACCTTGGAATCCGTAACAGCAGCGGAGAAATCGTCAATAACAACGGAGACAGCATTCAGGACTTTAATGCACAGATTTCCAAAATCGCAGCGGCGTACGGAGCAGGCGTGCTGGATATCTACAGCTGCGGAATCACGGCAGATAACCTGTCTGTTTTCACCAGTGACGGAGTGCACCCAAACCTTCCGGGAGCTCAGCTGTTTGCAGTGAAAGCGATTCAGGATTTAATGAAAACCGCATAAAATTCAAGGCTTTGCCGCGGGAAAAGCAGAGATTGCCTGACGGCAACGGCATTCGGCGTGAGCATGCGCCAAAGTGTACACCTTTTCATGCAATGTTTTCAAAATTTCTTTCTTTATTTACTTGCAAAACCATATACTTTATGCTAATATAATGTTTGTCCGCTGAGACGGACAGACAAATGCCGGCATGTCGGAATGGCAGACGAGGCAGACTCAAAATCTGTTGTGGGCAACCACGTGTGGGTTCAAGTCCCACTGCCGGCAGTGATAAGCTTGTAATGACCTGATTTCAGGTGATTGCAGGCTTTTTTTATACGATAGGAAACTTCATTTCCTATCGTATAAAAAAAGACGCTCCGCTGTGGATGCGCACTTCAGCGCTCAGGCAATCAGAGATTACCCGGAAAATGGTTGCTGACGCAACCGCGCTCCGGCGCGAGTGTGCGCCTTAGCGCACACTTTATATGGCAGAAAACTTCGCTTACTACTGTATAAAAAACGTTCCGCCATAGCGCACACTTTTCGCTTGAAAAATTCTCTGCATGGAACATGAAAGTATAAACTGTATATCGAAGAAAATAAAATGAAATTGCAAAAATAAATAAAGAAAAGGCTTGTTCTTTCTCTTTATATCGCCTATAATGAGAAGGAATTATAACAAAAAGTACAGACAGACAGTACAGCAGAGAAACGATATTGAGATTGACTTGTAAATAGTGAAATTTGAATATGAGTATTGAATAGACGATTTGCATCGCACAAGATAAAACCAGAAAAGGAAAAGAAGTAAGACAGGATGAAAAAATACAAGACAGATACTTTTCTGAAAGAATTCTGGAGAGACAACCATCGTTTTGCAGATTTGTTCAATACAGTAATTTTTCAGGGAAGACCGGTAATAAAACCGGAAGATTTAAAGGAAGCGGATACAGAGGTTTCTGGTACGCTGGAAGGAAGAGATGCTTTCTATTCCATTGCAAGAATTCGCGATGTCGTGAAGAAGACAGCTCTTGGTGCAGAATTTGTTCTGCTCGGAATGGAAAATCAGAAGTATATTCACTATGCAATGCCTCTTCGTACTATGTTGTATGACGGATTGGGATATCTGAAAGAATATCGTGAGATTACCGGTAGGAGAAAAAAGAGGCGCCGAGGAAAAAATTTTCCGTGAAATCTTTAAAAAGAATTTCGAACAGTTAAGTGAGAAATATAAAGATATCTATATCCCGGCAGAACTTGCAGGGGTGATTGGAGCTATTACAGAGTCAGAATTTATCCTGGAATGTGGAGAGAAAGGAGAAAGCTGGAATATGTGTAAGGCATTGGAAGAGTATTTGGAAACAGGAAGAGAGCAGGGAAGAGAACAAGGAAAAATGGAAGGAATGCAGGAGGGATTTAGAAAAGGTCAGGAAAAAACATTGAGGATTTTGGTTGAAAAGGGATTTTTGACGGCAGAGCAGGCGGCTTTGGTACCGGACATTTCCCTGGAAGAACATAGCGAAGAATAAAAAACGGAGATCCAGTTTTCCCGCGGAGCATCAGGCGAGAGTCTTTCTTGTGGAACGTACAGCAAAAGCAGCTGTGTTTTACAGGAGAGGCAATGCCTGCATCCGCGGGCTTTTTTTTCACTATATTTCGCTGCATTTCGCGAAATATCGCCAAAATTCGCTGAAAAAACACGCGAAGAAGCGCGAAATGGCGCGATTTGCGCGATATCTGCAGGTTGCGGCAGAATATGCCGTCAGATTATAATATCCCCATGAACGGGGGAATGCTGCAAAAATCTTTCGAAAGGCACCTTGCTTACCATATTTTGCGAATAGATACGGATTTTTAACAAAATGCGGTGCACAGGAATTAGAAACAGCCTTGCGGATTTTGACAGCTGACCTCAGGAAAGGGAACATAGGGGAAAGGAAGAAAAGAAATGGAACAGTTAACGATTGATGCTGCAAAGGATAATGAGAGAGTCGTTCAGATATTAACCGATTTGATGAAAACAAATAAGGAGTTTCAGATTATGATCACTGTACCGGCGTCTGACAGAAATTCGGACACTCCGATGACGGTCCTTCCGGAAAAGAAAGAGGAGAAGGCGGAGCATAACCTGGAAAAAGATGTGACGGGTATGATCCATGAGATTGGCGTTCCTGCACATATCAAAGGTTATCAGTACTTGAGAGAAGCAATCATGATGTCGGTGGAAGATATGGAAATGCTGAATTCCATCACCAAAATTCTTTATCCCACCATTGCCAGAAAGTACCAGACAACGCCAAGCCGTGTGGAGAGGGCTATCCGTCATGCCATCGAAGTGGCGTGGAACAGAGGAAGAATGGAAACGCTGGATGCGCTGTTTGGCTATACAATAAACACCGGAAAAGGAAAACCCACCAATTCCGAGTTTATAGCTCTGATCGCAGACAAAATAAGACTGCAGTACAAAGTATGATGAGACTTATCATGAAAATCTGACCGCTAAAATTTGTATAAAATAGATAAAAAAGGCTTCCCATAGTATTTTAACTGAGTTATAATGATACAAAGAATTGCGCTAGGGGTAGCAATCCAACTATCATTACGGGAGGATTTGAGATGAAGAAAATTTTATTTGTAGCATCGGAAGGGGTGCCTTTTATCAAAACAGGCGGTTTGGCGGATGTTGTAGGTTCCTTGCCAAAGTGCATTGATAAAGAATACTATGACGTACGGGTGATTCTGCCCAAGTATACCTGCATGTCTCAGCAGGCAAAGGACATGATGCAGTACCGCGACCACTTTTATATGGACTTCCACTGGAAAAACGAGTACGTTGGAATCATGGAAGCGGAAGTAAACGGCATTAAATATTATTTCATTGACAATGAATATTATTTCAACGGATTCAAACCCTACTGCGACAATGCTCTTTTCGAAATCGAAAAATTCGCCTTTTTCTCCAAAGCGGCGTTGTCTATACTTCCGGTGATAGGTTTCCGCCCGGATCTGATTCACTGCCACGACTGGCAGACCGGCCTGATTCCGGTATATCTGCATGAACGCTTTGCGGGAAGCGATTTCTTCCGGGGAATAAAAACCGTTATGACAATCCATAACCTGAAATTCCAGGGAAAATGGAGCATTAAGGAAGTACAGGAAATCACAGGTCTTCCGTTAAGCTTTTTCACACCGGATAAACTGGAGGCATATAAGGATGCAAACCTGTTAAAGGGCGGTCTTGTTTATGCGGATGCGATCACAACGGTAAGCGAAACCTATGCGAATGAGATCAAGACTGCTTTCTACGGAGAGGGTCTGGATGGCCTGATGCGTGCCAGAGAGCATGATTTAAGAGGTATTGTGAACGGCATCGATTATGACGATTTTAACCCGGAAACGGATACTTATATTGCAAACAATTACAATGCGGTGAACTTCCGCAAGGAAAAAATTAAAAATAAGAGAGCGCTGCAGGCAGAACTGGGTCTGGAGCAGGATGACAAAAAATTCATGATCGGTATTGTTTCCCGTCTGACAGACCAGAAAGGTTTCGACCTGATTGCCTATGTGATGGATGAACTTTGCCAGGATAACATACAGCTGGTAGTTCTGGGAACCGGCGAAGAGCGCTATGAAAATATGTTCCGCCACTTTGCATGGAAATACGGCAACAAAGTTTCTGCACAGATTTATTATTCCGAGGCGTTGTCTCACAAAATCTATGCAGCAAGCGATGCGTTCCTGATGCCGTCTCTGTTTGAGCCCTGCGGTCTCAGTCAGCTGATGAGCCTTCGCTATGGAACCGTGCCGATTGTCAGAGAGACAGGCGGACTGAAGGATACCGTACAGCCTTATAATGAGTATGAAAGTACAGGAACAGGTTTCAGCTTCTGTAACTACAATGCTCACGAAATGCTCAACACGATTCGCTATGCAGAGCGCATTTATTACGATAAAAAACGTGAATGGAACAAGATTGTTGACCGCGCTATGGCAGCAGACTTCTCCTGGTATGTATCTGCAAAGAAATATCAGGAAATGTATGACTGGCTGATTGGATAAATTTTTCAGCCTGGCGCGGAAGAAAAAAGGGAAAACTATTGGCAGGCGGGAGAAAACTCCCGCTTGTTTTTCTATCATAGAAAAGTTACTTTCCTATTGCAGAAAAACAGATGGTCCGCTGCAAGAAAAAAATTTCGCATTGCGGCGATAACAAGCGTGTCACAGAATGATCCGCCGCAGGCAGAGGAGAAAAGAATGAAATCTGAGTTTAAAAATCAAATGGGTGATATTTTTACAAACTTTCCGAAAACAACAGGAGACGAAAACTTTCACATAAAAAGCAGACTCCGGCTAAAAAGAAAAGCAGGTATGGCTGCGGCACTTCTGGCTATGGGCATTGTGTTTTCCGTTGGAGGATGCGGTGAAGATACGGCAGCAGGAGAAGAAACTCATGTATCAGGGACAGCTTCCTCCGGATGGGAAAATCCGGGTGTTCACCAACCCAATGGGGAAAATGCAGGTAACACCGCAGTGCCGGAAGATGCCACGACAGAGACGGCAGATGCCGACGCAGAGACGGAAAACAGCACTGCCGAACCAGACATTACTTCAGAGGCCGCAGAAGTGCAAGGCAACGGTGTAGAGACTGTAGAAACCGCCGGACAGACAGGGGATACGACAGCCGAGACAGAAACGGCAGCGGAAGAAAATATGCTGGGAACCGGGATTCTTTCCCAAGAGAATATAAGTCACGGGGAAAGTCAGCCGCTGGGTTCCATGACTTACCGCATGGATGAATTCTATAAAACCTACACGATGGAAGATGGTACGGAAATCTATCATGTGAAAATACAGTATCCTGTTTTTCTTGGCGGCAGTCAAGCAGAGGAGAAAATAAATGCCTTTTATGAGAGCTGGCTGGACGAGTTTGTAAAAGGGAAGGAAACTCCGTGGGAGGGAGGAGATTCTCCGGTTAACGCGGCAGCAAAATTGAAACAGCAGACACCTGATGCTTTTGTGTCCATGGGAGATGAGATCACTGCTTCCGTAATGTTACAGCAGGGACTGATCAATGTGTTGATGGATGGCTATGATTTTGAGGGAGGCGCCCACGGGATGCCTTACCGGATTTCCAATCTTTTTTATGCAGAAAGCGGAGAGAAAGCCCTTCTTTCAGAAGTATCCGCACTTTCCAAGGAAGAACTGAATCAAAAAATGGTGGATGCGTTTTTACAGAAATACCAGCAGGATGGAGAGGGCGCTTACTTTCCGGATGCGCTGACAGTCATTCAGACGTTGGATGTAGACACCACTGGAAATTATCTGGCGGAAAATGGAGTCGTATTTTTCTTAAGACCCTACGATGTGGCGCCCTACGCGGCAGGCTATGTGGAAGTCACCATTCCCTATGAAGAAATTTTTTCTTGATGGAAGAATCGGCGTGCAGACGGGAAACGTACGCCTTCTTTACAGCAATTAAAAAAATTTTCCATATGATTTTTCAGTATCCATAAATAAAGAAAACGATGCCGGTTCATACTAAATACAGCCGGTCACAAAGCCAAAACAGGCAGAATTACAAATGACCGGCTTGGTCAACATGGAGAAAACCTTGATTTTTGAGGTTTCACCTGTTAGGAATAAGAAGAAAGGATGGATACTGTTATGACAAACATTTCTGAACTGGAATTACAGAATCTTCGCCATCTGATCGGCGGCTATGAGACGACTCACTGCAAAATGACTGCCTATGCAGAAGAAGCGCAGGATGAAAAGATCAAACAGTTTTTTACCCAGGGTGCAAAAAACGCCATGGATAACAAGCAGACACTGATGAAATTTCTGCAGTAACCGAAAAGATGTGTAAGATGAAAGTGGAGGAATGGTTATGATGGAAGAAAAAACAATGGTTGCGGACACTTTGGCCGGAATCAACGGAGAACTGGTGCGTTTTGGAGAAATGATTCCCCAGACAGAAAATAAGGAATTGAAACAGACTTTAAAACAGATTAGAACAGCAACAGAACAGTCTCAGGAGCAGCTGTTTCAGCTGGCAAGGGAAAAATCCTACTATGTTCCCGCAGCCTGCGCAACAAGTGAAGAGATTGCCCATGTGAGAAGTCTGTTTACAAATGCTTCTCTGTAAGTAGAAAACAGATAAAAAATTTCCAAAGGAAAGTTTCAGAGTTAAAAACACGGAATAGAAAGAAAAGTGATGCAGAGGCAAATCGAAGGTTTTGAATGGGCGGTTTGCTTCTGCATTTTTATGGGAAAAGTGCCCGCACACAATCCGGCAGAGCCGGACACTTTCGTTGACAAAAGCGGTGCGTTTTATTATAATGAAACGTATAAAAAGACGACAAAATTTTAGTTATCTTCGTGATGGAAAGGTTACAAAATGGAAGAGAAAGAAGTATTGCATGTACATATGCTGGGAGGTTTTTCTCTGCGGTATGGAGACAGGCCAATATCTTTTGACCGGAGCAGTACTACCAAAACAATCCAGCTGCTGCAGATGATTCTGCACGCAGGAGAAAAAGGGGTTGCCAGAGAAGCGCTGCTGGAAGCCCTTTATGGCAGGGACGATATTACGAATCCGGGAGCTACACTGCGTGTCAATATTTTCCGGCTTCGCAAATTTCTCAACAGTGCAGGGCTGCCCAAAGGGGAATATATTATTATAAAAAGCGGTATTTACCGCTGGGATAGCGAGAATTTCCCGTTGGAAGTGGATGCCCAGGAGTTCCGTAAGTACGCGCTCGCAGCGCTTAACGCTTCGGATGAAGAACAGGGAATCCACTTTATGAAGCTGGCATGCAGCAGTTACCGGGGCGAGTTTCTGCCTATGATCGCCGGGGAAGAGTGGGTTGCTATAGAGAGTGCCAACTATCAGCAGCTTTATTTTAAATGCCTGAGAAAACTGTGTCCTATTTTAAAGGAACGCAGAGAGTATGAATCGTTGCTGGAAATTTCATCTGCAGCAGCAGCCATGTATCCGTTCGAGGAGTGGCAGCTGATTCAGATGGACTGCCTGATGGCTCTCAATCGCGCCCAGGAAGCTATGAAAGTATACGAATCCACGTCCAACCTGTTTTTTGAGGAGCTGGGACTTTCCCCCTCTCCGGAAATGCTGGAGCGTTTCCACACTATGAGCGGACGGATTGAGTACGAGGCAAGTACGCTTTCTGACATACAGGCGGGACTGCGGGAAGAAAAGAGAGCAGCGGGAGCCTATTACTGCAGTTATCCCGGCTTTATGGACACCTATCGCATTGTCAGCAGAATGATAGAAAGAACAGGGCAGTCTGTGTTCCTGATGCTGTGTACCCTCACAGACCTGGCAGGCAATCCCATAGAAAAGGAGGATGCTCTGGAAGAATATACGGGAAGGATGCAGGAGGCAATCCGCAGGGCGCTTCGCCGTGGGGACTCCTATACGAAATACAGCCCCAATCAGTTTTTGGTTCTTTTGATGGGAATCAAACAGGAGGACTGCCCCATTACACAGCTTCGCATCAACAATTGCTTTAAAAACGGGGAAAACCGACTGAAAGTAAAAATTCGCTATGCGGTTAAGTCTGTGGCAGAAGTACAGGAACCGGCACAGGATGCGCCGGTCATTCAGTTTTCGGGGAAAGGGCCTTCCTGGAATTAGGATGGCAAATCGCAGCAGGGAGATTTGATAACATGTCGATAGAAAGAGCAAGAGAATACTTTGCAAAATTTAACATGCAGGAGCAGATACTGGAATTTCCTGTTTCCAGCGCTACTGTGGAACTGGCGGCAGCAGCCTTACACTGCGAGCCTGCAAGAATTGCCAAAACGCTTTCTTTTCTGGTAGGAGAAGAGGCCATTCTGATCGTGATGGCAGGGGATGCCAAAATAGACAATGCCGCATATAAAGCGGAGTTTGGCAAAAAGGCAAAAATGCTTACGCCGGAGGAAGTAAAGGGAAAAGTAGGTCACGAGATAGGCGGGGTTTGTCCGTTCGGAATCAATGACGGAGTGAAAGTATATCTGGATGTTTCACTGAAGCGGTTTGAAACTGTATTTCCGGCCTGCGGCAGCGGCAACAGCGCCATCGAACTTACGATTCCACAGCTGGAGAAATATTCCGGATATTTGAAGTGGGTGGATGTGTGCAAAGCCTGGAAAGAAGAGGTTCGGTAACAGAAAAGTCACATGTTAAGGATTTTAAAATAATTTTACAAAAACCGGAACTTGTAACGTTTCCTGTAACGCTTTGTCTGTTATAGTAAAAAAAATGGATGAGAAAGGGACGGAGGATGACAAAACTGAAAATAAATACAGGTGCTCCGAATCTGGTTCTGATATGTGTAGATGAAGTGAAGAGCGGAGAAGGCAGCGGAAGAATGTATCACAGATATCGCAGAGATGCCCTGGAATTTCAGGAAACCTTTCGTTTGATTGAAATGATGGACGCCCTTTTTGAAGAAATCAATTATCCTGAAGCATCAACCAGAAGCAGGACATTTGCCAAAAAGGATACCATAAACAGCAGAAAGGAGGCCGTTGCCGTGAAGGACGGTGAAGAACTGTTAGGACAAAACGGAAAGAAAGCAACCTTTGTCGTCCATGTGCAGAGCCGCCAGAATGCAACCTGGCAGGGAACTGTCATTTGGGCAGAAAAGGAAAAGACACAGCACTTTCGCAGTGCATTGGAGCTGTTGAAATTGATTGACAGCGCCATCGACCAGACGGACGAAGAAAAATAGCAATAAGAGAACAGCGAACTGACCGCCATAAGCCGCGGATTGAAAACGGGCTTGTGGAAGGTCAGTTTTTTTGTACAACAGGAACTTTTATTTTCTGTTGTACAAAAAAGACGCTCCGCTGTAGGTGCGCACTCGCCTGAATTTTGCAAAAAAATTAAAAAAAGTTTTTCATATGTTACCGTTGTAACGTAAGTTGTAACGCTCCTTTTGGTATGATGAAATTAATCATTTTTATATGATATTGAGCCGAAAATTTGGCTCTGCGATACCAGAGATTTTGTATCTGGTGCGCTTGAACTATTCCTATTAGAATTTTTCATTTTTTGTTCGATAAGCTTCAAAAATACAAAGAAGGGAGAGGTGATTGTATGAAGCTTAAGGGAAGACTCTCAGCAATTCTGTTGGCGGTAGCTATGGTTGTCACTACGATAGGCAACGATGCGTATTCCTACACAGCATTTGCTGCAGAGACCACCGAAGCGACGTCGGAAACTCCGACTCAAGAGCCTGAAAGCTCAGGGGCAGAGGAGCAGGACACTCAGGATGATCAAAATCAGAGTGACCAGACTCCGGGAGACGATGGAAACGCTTCAGAAAATAATGAACAGGAAGGAGGGAAAGAGGAAAACACAGGAACTGACACAGAAGCGCCGGCTGAGCCGGAATCACCTGCAGAACCGGAATCACCTGAGGCACCTTCGGATTCTGTAACGGGAGAGCCGACAAATCCGGCAGCACCGACAGATCCGGCAGCACCGACAGATCCAGCAGTACCGACGAATCCGGAAGTGCCGGACGAGATGCCGACTGAATCCGTTACAGAAGAGCCGACAGAGCCTGTAACAGAAGAACCGACAGAAGGTTCTGATGAGGAAGCAGCAGAATATAAAGTGACTTTCTCAGTCAACGGAGAAGCTTCTATTCAGGACGCAGACGGTAACGAAATTTCTGAACTGACAGTTGCCAAAGACAGCAGTGCAAAATTCCGTGTAGTTGCTGCCAATGAAGGTGCAACTGTGAAAGTGGAAGCTGACGGAAATGAACTGAGCGCAAGCGATGGAGTTTATGAATTTACTCCTTCCGCAGACACAACAGTCAACGTAACCGTTACAGAAGCTCCGGAAGAAACTACAGAAGCTGAAAAGTTTGAAGTTACTTATGAACTGAATATAGAAAACAGCGCAACAGTAACAGGACTTCCGGCTGAAGTAGAAAAAGGCGAAAGCGTTACTTTCTCTGTAGAAGTTGCAGAAGGCTATGAAATCTCCAAAGTAGCAGTCAAAGACGGAGACGAGCTGACCGCAAATGAAAACGGAGAATACACGGTGGCAGAAGTGACAGAGCCACAGAAAATCGTGATAGAAACGGCAGAAGTTATTTCAGAACAAGAAGAGTATAAACTGAAAATTCAGCATGTTTTGACAGTTGATTTTGGAAAATATACTCGCGAAGATGAAGTTACTTTAACAGAAAAAGACTTTACAGATGGCAAGTACAATATTCTGAAAAATGAGTTTAAGCGTACGGGAATTACCTTGACAGATTCTGACGTGACGGTTTCTTTGGATGACTTTACGGACAGCAATGAAAAATCTGTAACACTTCATTATCGCGTCGCAGACGGATATAGAGCAGTAGCTCCGGAAATTATGACAAGAACTGTATATCACGGAAAACTGACAGAAGATAATCCGGAAATTGTTCCAGATGAGAAACATATAGTAACAGTTAAGTTCTTGTATGAGAATGGAACAACGGCTGCAGATAGTCATACGGAAGAAGTAGAAGAAGAAAATGGAAAATACAGTTTTTCTTATACTGTTCCGGAAAAACCAGGTTATGACATTACCCTGGGAGATGAATCAAAGGGATTTATACTTAACGGTGATCAATTGACGGCAGAATTTACAGATCCAGGTACATCTACTGCAGAAATAATTTACAAGGCGGAGACGGTTTCATATACGGTTAAGCATTTCTTCCAGAACTTAAAAGATGAAGAATATGTAGAAGATGAAAGCCTTCAAGATATCTTGGAAGGTGTAGCGAATGGACTTACAAAGGCAGGATCCAAAGTGGTTGAAGGATTTACTGCACAGCCCATAACACAGCAAGCAATCAAGAGTGATGGCTCTACTGTAGTAAGTGTTTATTATGACAGAAACCAATATTCGCTTACTTATGAATCAAATGGTGGTTCTTATGTACCAAGACAGACAGGTGTTTATAAACAGATATTGTCTATAGCAAAAGGACCTGAAAAAGTAGGGTATGAATTTGGCGGTTGGTACACCACTGATGATTTCCAAAATGGCACAGAAGTAAATGGCAAGCTGGAGTTGGTAAAGGATACTGTTTTGTATGCAAAATGGAACCCAATTGAAGTATCCTATACTATGGTGTATTTGACAGAAAACGCTGATGATGAAAACTATTCCTATGCTGGAAGTGCAACAGACAAGGCGGAAGCTGGAACAATAGTTAAAGCGAATGCGAGAAGTGAGAAACCGAATGGATTTGACACAACTAATTTTACCTTTAAGGAATCTACGTCTGCAACTGTAGCGCCAGATGGAAGTACAGTTATCATTGTGAAGTATTCAAGAAATGTATACACAATCACATTCCCTAGTGTTTTGACTTGTGATAAGGACGAGGGTTTTTGGCCATGGGAACATAGTCATAAAGATGGTTGTTATGCAACACCTGATCCTATTAAAGCAAAATATCAGGCTGATATTAAGGATGAATGGTTGAAATCTGTAGGGCCTGGAACAAAGTTTGCAGGAGTCAACTGGTTATGGGAACCTGGTGGTTGGTTAGGAGACCATTATACGACGCTTCAAATTACAATGCCTTCTGGCGATAAAAGGATTGACGAATATACCTTTACTTATGGTAAAAATCATACGCTTAGATATTATGTTGAAAGCGAAGATGGGAATATAAACTATAATGGAAAAAAATTTGAGTTATATGTGGAAAATAGCTTCTCGTGGGGTGGTAATCCTACATTTAATGAGGAATTTTTCGAAATCGATGGTTACAGCAGATTCGCAAGCAACATTTGGGAATGGTATGATGGAAAAGAAAACGGACATTCTTCTGGAACATGGGAAGATGAAGGACGGGATAATGTAAATACATTTTATTACGTTAAGAATGTATATGATTTGAAATTGATAATCGGAAGTGATTCAGAAACGTATAAAGTACCTTTCCAGAATGACATAACAGAAAACTTAGAGTGGAGACCTGACGATATTCCGAAAGACGCTGAATTCGATGGTTGGTATATTGATCCTGAATGTCAGACAAAATATGCAGGCGATAATAAAATGCCTAAAGGACTGGTTCTTTATGGCAGATGGGAAATGCCCACATATACGGTTACATTTAAAGATAGTATGAGTAGCCAGGTATATGCTAGCGTACCGGTAGAAAGCGGAGATAAGGTGACTCCGAAGGAAAATCCAGAAAAAGATGGATACATGTTTGACGGATGGTATTTAAAAGACGCTGACGAAACCTATGACTTTAACAAACCTGTAACAGAAGATCTTGTTCTGTATGCAAAATGGACAGCAAATACAACCACTACTTATACTGTACGGTATGTTACAGAAGCTGGAAGGGAAATTGCAGAATCTAAGACAGGTACTGGTACAGTAGGGCAAACAGTTCAGGAAGAAGCAATTACTCCGAAAGGAGACTATGAGGGCTATGCAGTTGATGCATTGACCAAAACGCTGGAGTTAACACCTGTAGCTGCTGACAATGTTATCACATTTGTATATTCAAAAGGCGGAGATTTGAAATATCAGGTTGTATATGTTGAAGGCGAGAGTGATGAGGGTAAGGTAATACACGAGTCTAATCAAGAAACATCCAAGGCAAATGTTATCACAGTAAGACCTGATAAAGCTGCACTTGAAAAAATGGGATATACGGTAAAGGAAGAATTCAAAAGAGTTACTTTGGTATCAGGTGATGTAACGAAAGTAATATTCCACTGTACGCCCAAGAATTTCAAGATTTCCTATGGTGGCTTAGAGGAAATTACCGGATGGGAAGATAGGGAAGGAATTGCTGATCCTAATCCATCAACCTATAAACCGAATTCCTTAAAGAGTGAACCTATTACTTTAATTAATCCAGTTAAAGCAGGTTACAAATTTACAGGATGGGAGCTTGGAAAAGATACAACTGTAGCTGATGATGATTCTCATGATCCGCTTAGCACTATTATTGCTGCAGGCACATATGGAGATTTGGAGTTTATTGCAACTTGGGAAGTAGACGAGAGCCAGACCTTTGACTACACAGTAAACTTCTACAAGAAAGGAACTGAAGAAAAAGTAGCGGAAAGTT
>CALWLY010000028.1 GCA_944381635.1 uncultured Lachnospiraceae bacterium | reverse complement strand
ATAAACCATTAATTTGTTAGCTGAAATATTGAATTTTCAAGGTGCGAAGCCCATTTTAGATATGGGAAGTCTTAGTTGAAAAGTCTCAGCATTTTACCTTTGCCAGGGTCTGGTTTCCGTCAGACCCATCTGTAAAAGTTCCAACACCTGTTCATCCATATTTTCGTCCGGTTTGTAATATTTTATCATGTGAATCAGATTTTTCTCCCGCTCATCTTTGGGATGATAATTTTCCAGCGCCTGTGTCATTTTTTCCTGAAGCTCCGCCGGAGTTTTATATGCCGGCAAAGGTATGCCGCTCAGACAGCTTAACAAACCGCAGGAATAAAAAAATTCATAATTTCCCGTAAGCACGGAGGTCTCGTGTTCCGATTTTATTACAATTGCCATTCTAGCCAAATCCGGTATCATTTATCTTCTTCCTTTCTATTTTTGAATTAACAGTTCAGTCTTCTGATGTACAGATGAGCTGAGCGCCAGCACATGAAGAAAACAGCGGCGCAGCCGCAGGAAGCACGTCAGTGCGGTTTTCCGAATAGCGCGTGCTGAACTGTTACATTTTTTATCTTTTTCCCATACAAAAAGCAATTCGGCCAAAACATGGCGAACTGCCTTTTGTAAAAGTAAAATCAGCAACTTCCATTTTCCGGGTCTGCAGATACCGATGTCAGTATCATACAGCCAAAAATACTCCTATTGCCTTATGTTACTTTTTCTTCATAATCAAAGCTGTGGCGCCCAGAACAACCGCGGTCATTCCCAGTCCTGCCAGAACACATACCGCAATCAGGAACAGATCATTCTTTTTCTCCTCATTTTTTTCAAGAGTGCTGTTTGATGTTTCTGTTTCCGTCTCTGTTTCTTCTGCTACAGATTCCGAAGCGGTCTCCTGTGTCTGGGTCTCCTCCTCGGTTTCCACCGTGTTGATAATAATGCCTCCGCCTGAATCTTTATTCTCATCACTGCTTTGTCCCGTTGAGGTCTGGTTCGAACCGGAGGATCCCGGCGGTGTCACTGTGACAGGCAGGGAAGGTGTCGGTGTTGACGTATTGCCCTGTCCCGGCTGAGGCGCTACGGGAATCGTCGGAAGCGCCGGTACTTTAGGCAGGGGATACAGTTTTGTCAGATCTGAAAAATTCCATCGATCTCTGCCGTCGGTGTTGGCCATAGCTTTGCTTCCCGGAATAATGATCATGTCTCCGCCTTCCCAGACAATGGCTAGTGTAGCATCCGGATGGTTTCGCAGCGCGTACATAATGCTGTCCGGCATGGAAGTTCTCTCTCCCATATTGATTGTCACAATACTCTTCGTATCATTGGCTTTATAAATACGGAAAAGAATATCCTGCCAGAATTCCTGTTCCACCTCTTCTTTTGTTTTCACATGATCCTGAGGCGTATTCTGGCTGCTTCCGCCGCTGTTTTTGTCATCGTCATTTTTATCTTCGTCCTTCTTGTCATCATCCTTATTTCCCGAGGAAGCCTGTGCTTTCGCCTCGACGATAACTTCCGGTTTTCCCGTGATCTCATAATTATCTGTTTTTGTGGGCTCATAAGAAACAGTCAGGGAATGATTGCCCGCTCCCAGCGCATTGCTCTCACAGACTGCAGTCACTTTTCCGTCTTTTTCTTCAAAATGAGCCATTCCGATTTGCTTGTCTCCATTTCGGAAGATCAGCGTTCCCTCAGGTATTTTTCCGGAAACCACATTTTCGACCGATGCAGTCAATCTGACTTTTTCTTTTTCTGTGACCTGTTTTCTGTCTGTCTCTAGTTTCAGTTCCAATTCCTTTTTAAGAATGGTCCACTGCTTCCTGGTCTCTTCTTTATCGGGCAGTTTATAATTCGCCGCTATCTTTTCCGAAGAGCCTTCTCTGTCTTCAATGCCTGTCACTTCCAGAGAATAAGTACCTGCGTTGGATTCCCGGGTCTTTCCCTCTGCAAGAAAAGTAATCTTATCTTTGTCCTCCTCCAGGACATTTCCTATAATGGCACGGCATTCATACACTCCGCCATCATATTCTGCGGAAAATTCTCTGTCTCCCGTCTGTGCTGCAGCTTTTGTCAGCTTACCGTCCGGCTTCACAAATTCAAAATCCACCGATACCAGACGGGGAACTACAGTTATCTCTATCTCCTTTTCATAGATCTGATCCGATAACTGAGTCTCATCGGGCCAAAATCTAAGTTTCACCGACACCGTTCCTGTATTCTTAAGAATATAGTCCTCATCTGCAAAGGAGAAATCTCCGCCTTCTACTTCCACTTTTGAAAGATCTATCTCAGAAAGTGCATCTCCATACTGTGCTGTCAATTCACCATTCCCAGGCCAATCAATGGAAATCACTTCCGGCTGGTTTCCTTCGCCATCAGTATCCGTATCACCATCCCCGCTTCCTCCCGGATTTTCTGGTTCCTTGTCCTCATCCGGATCTGTACCCGACTCTGAATCTCCGTCTTCTGTGGGTGGTGTCGTCACTTCCGGCTTTTCTTCTACCAGTACTGTGGTCTTTGCGGAAACACTCGAAATATCCTCTAAGTCAGAAATGTAGCTCACCTGAAGAGTGTGCGTGCCAGCCGCTGCCCCTTCCCAGCTCACTGTCTGCTGGAAGCTTTGGGCCGCAGACTCGCTTTCATTTATGTGTGTTTCATAAAATGTCTGACCATCTGCCTGAAACTGTATTTTCCCCTGAAAAGCGACTGCTCCATTTTTATGCAGCAATGCTGTCACATTAAGACTTTCTCCCTCAATCAAAGACGAAGCATCTGTCTGTATCTCTATGGATGGCTCCAGGGGCTGTACATGAAAACTTATCTCCTGTTCTACTGTCTGATAAAGACTGATCTCCACAGGCTGAAATACACACACTGCCTTCTGCGTTCCTGCTTTCGGAATCGTACTCTCTTCTTTCCAGTAAAATTTTCCTTCTACCTTCTGGTCAAGATAGGCCGCACTTCCATTTTTCTGCCATGTAATATCCTTCAGGGAAGTGCCATAGGTAATTGTTTCCTGAGGTACAGGCCATGTTACTTCCGGAATGGCTTTTTCCACATCCACATTTACGTAAAATACCGGGTAACTTTCCTGTTCCGAAGCAGCTGCAGTAGTATCTGCGGCTGTACTTTCTGTCTGACTGCCTGACTGTGCCTGTAAAGTATCGGTGCTGCCGCCTGCCTCTTCCCCGCCTATTTCTGCGGTACCGGCTGCAGGTACAAATTTTACACTCTGGTAACTGCTTCCGGGATTGGGCACAACAGAAGGATCCAGCCATTGAAAGCTGCCGGATACCCGGATGTAAGATCCATCTTCCTGCCGTTCTAAAAGTTCCCCTCCGGTCAGCGCCGATTCCTTTAACGATTGGCCATACACCAGCTTGGAGGCCGTGGGGTTTATGATTTGCCATTGACTGTTTAAGTCAGTTTGAGTATTGCTTTTTTTCACCGGAGCGGCCAGTACGTCTTCCGGTATTTTCTCGCCCGGCAAGGCAAAAATACCCATCATCAAAACGATTGCCGCCACGTAAAGAAACACGTTTGTTTTTTTCATCTGTACCGTCCCTCCTCGTCTGTAAAATTCACTTTTTTACCCTTCAATCCTGAATTTTATGATGCCTTCGGATTTTTTCGCGCCAAGCGCTCCCAAAATCCGAAAAACATTCGAATTCCGCTCATTTTTCTTTGAAAAATGGCTTCTTTCTCATGTTTGGCGGGTCTCAAATTCATGTTTTTTCACGCAAGCGTGAAACACATGACCTTTCGACCCTGGCATCATCTTATATAAAAAGCATAACTTTTTCGGGACGTATTTTCAAGGAATTCTTTCTTAAGATTTTTATTTTTGACTGTCTTTTTGCTGTTCGTTCAAATTAAAATAAGCTCTGTAAATATCTGCTCCCACGCCTACGGCGTTGGAGGAACCATAACCGTTTACAATGCGGACCGCCAAAGCGATTTCGGGATCTTCCACAGGTGCGTATCCGATAAAAAGAGCATGGTTGGGACTTGTTTTTGACACTTCTGCGGTTCCTGTTTTTCCGGCGGAAGAGATGCCCAAATCCTGCAGCTGCACGTTGTTTGCGGCAACACCTCGCATGCCTTCTTTCACAACTTCAAAAGCTTCCGGTGCAATATTTTCTTTTGCCTTATCGTCTTTCACCTGTTCTGCCTCTGCAGCTGTTCGCTTAAAAATAGTCAGGGGACGGTTAGTACCGTCGTTTGCCAGCGTGCAGACATAACGCGCCAGTCCTGCGATGGTATAATTGTTGGTTCCCTGGCCAATGGAAGAAGGAATTGCATACCGGTCAGTCACCTGAGGCGCTGATTCCGGAAGTTCCATACCGGATTTTTCATCCAGTGACAAATAGCCGGCATATTTGCCAAGCTGGGAAAGTGCCTGTTCTTCCACATAATTTCCTGCCTGGTCAAGTCCCAGACGGTAGGCAGTCTCTCCCATATAGTCATTGCAGGAATTCTGAATACCTAAAGCTGCAGATGCAATTTCACCATGCCCGCTTCTGTTCCAACATCTCATCGGAGGAGAAAAGCGGTCAAAAGCTCCGTCACAGAACACTCCTGTATTCCGCGTAATTACCCCCTCGCTGATACCCGCCAGGATTGTGACTGGTTTAAACGTGGAGCCGGGAGCTGTCAGCTGGGAAAGCGCCCGGTTATACAGGGGCAGTGACAAATCGTTGAGCAGACTGTTGTAATAGCTTCCATCTGCATCGTTTATCATTTTGTTGTTGTCATAGCCCGGATAAGAAACACAGGCCAGAACTTCCCCTGTATCAGGGTCTGTCACAACGGCTGATGCGGAATGCGGCGCCAGGGCCAGCCTGGCCGGAGTTAATTCCAGATTTTCAATTTTTTTCAGGAAAAACCGATAGGCGCTCAGATTTCCGGTCCTTAAATTTTCTGCGTCTTCATCCTCCGGGAGGACCCCCTGCTCATACAGTAAAAGTCCTGCTTCCCGACAGCTGATTCCCCCGCTTTCTATCAGTTCACAGGCTGCCAGTATTTGAAATTTTTCACTTTCCATATAATTTTCAACCATATATTCGCAGATGGATTTCATAATATCCGGGACAAAGGTATATTCCTCTTCCAAATTAAGAGGACTGATATCTACCATACCGTTTTCTATTTCTTTTTCCAAAGACTCCGCAAAACCAACACTCTGTTCTTTATTTTGTTCTTTCAGGATTCCGTCCTGATAAAGCTGTTCCCTGAAAAACTCCTGATAGCTGTCAGAAAGAACTGTTTCCCCTGCCAGCTCTGCCTCTAAATCTCTTTTGACTTTTTCCGTTTCTTTTTGAATCTCTTCTGAAATTTCGAGGCTGATTTCGTTCATTTCTTTTTTTTCATCAAGTTTTTTTACCGATACAACCCGATTTTCAAATAAGGCCTGACACACCTCCTCCAGAGTAATGACCACCTGAGAAGCATCCGTAGGAACGGGAATATTGGATCGTTTTTCATCCACAATGTGCTCTGCCAGAACATCCGCGATTTTTCGCTCCAATATGTGATATACCGTATCCTGCAGTTTGGAATCTATGGACAATACCACATCCTGTCCCGACTTCGCTTCCGCCAGAATTTCCGCTTCTGCCATTCTTTTTCCGGTGCTGTTCACGAAAACCCGTTCCCGTCCGTCCCTTGCGCGCAAAGTATCTTCCATAATCTGCTCCACACCGGTTTTTCCTATGACGGACTGCATGTTATATCCTTCTTCTTCCTTCTCTTCCAATTCTTCTGCATCGATTTTGCCGATATACCCCAGAACCGATGACATGCTTTCCCCGCCATAATAAACCCGCATACCTTCTGTGACCACTTCCACTCCCGGAAGACTGTTGATGGATTCCTTTACCGCCGCCGCTGCTTCCTGGCTGACATCTTTTGCCACGACGGCCGGAAGATACTTCTGGTATCGGTTCAGGAAAAGTGCATAACGGATATCCGCCATGAGAAGTTTTCTTTCCTTATCCTCCTCCACAATTCCAAACTGGTCGGAAGAACACAGATATTCTATGATCTCCTCTGCTGTCATGGACGCCTGCTTTTCTGTCAAATCATCCACACTCTGCTTCCCATATAAATCTGCCAGAAACCGTTTTCGCTGCCATCCATCCACCGTATACTCATAACCTCCTGATTCCGTTAATGTGATAGGCAGTTCCCGATTTACCTTGCCATATGGATTTGTGGAATCTTCTTTTATAAAATCCAGCAATGTGGCAATGATATGGTTCAATGTCCGATTCTTTTCGTCTGTATCCGCATAGGAGCCTATATCCTCTATGGTAATGGACAGCGCTGTTCGATTATCAGCCAGCACTACGCCGTTTCTGTCCAGAATTCTTCCTCTTGTTCCGGGAATTACTCTTTCCCTTTCTATTTTCATCTGATAATTGGCCTCATACTCTTCTCCGTTCAAAATCTGGAGTCGGTATAAGCGAGAGACCAGAAAAATGCCTGCCAATGCCAGACACAGAATCAATACTGCTGTTCTGTTTTTGTACTCTTTTGCAGCTTCTTTTCTTTCCCTTAAAGATATCAGTTTCATCTATTTTTATTTTACCTTTCCAATTCTTACATTTGTAAGATTTAATATTAAAAACAGGCGCTTTGGCGCACACTCACGCCGAAGCGCGGGTGCGTCAGCAGATTTCTTTCAGTATTGCAAAAGCAGTCTCCGACGCCGCAATGCCATCTTCTCCTGCATTTCCCGTAATCTTTACAGCAAAATAGAGGTTCTCTTCCCCGTCTCTTTCCAGAACGCCGATAAACCATCCTCTGTTGCCGCCGTCTTCGGTAAAACCTGTACCGGTCTTTCCATATAGTCTGTATCCCTCTCCCTGATTGACCAGCATGGAATTTTTTAAAGTTTGTACATTTTCTTCTTGAAAAAGACCTGGATTCTCCCAGATTTTTTTCAGTACCTCAATCTGTTCTCTGACGGAAATTTTCAAAGAACCATTCATCCAATAATCACCTGCACCCGATGAAAGGTCACAGTTTCCGTAAGATAACTTTTCGTAAGTTTCTTTCAGAGAAGCCATACCTGTCTTTTCATCCAGCTGCTCAAAATACCAGTTGACTGAATTTTTCATGGCTCCATCCAGCGTCTGGTCGCCGTTCCAGCTTTCCCTCGTGTATAAAGTTCCGTCCCAGTCAAGAACAGAGTCCCGGGGTGTAATCACTCCCGCTTCCAAAGCAGCCAGCGCGATTACAGGCTTTGCTGTGGAATCCGGTGATTCTCTCTTATCCTCCGTGGTAGCATAAAACCAGCTTTCCTCACCGGAGCTGGCGGCAAAAACCCCTTCTTTTTCTCCAAACCATTCCTGGCCTGCCGTTTCAACACTCTTCTCCGGCAGTTTTTCCTTTGCCTCCACAAGAGATGAAAACGGGATTGCAGACAAAATAATTCCTGCGCTTAAGAGCAGCGCCGTCATACTTTTTACCCGCTTTCTGGTATCGGAAGAGCCAAACACTGCAATCATCTGCATACGATATTTCAGTTCCTTCCGACTTCCTCCCATACCTGCGGCCCACATATGGGGAAACGCTTTTTGAGAAGATTTTTTCAGAAAAGAAAGCACAGTATATCCATAGCCAAGGATATCCTCTTCACTTTTTCCTTTCATTACTGTGAAATCGCAATACACTTCACAGTCTTTTCTCATCTGGCGGCATGCGGCCCACACTGCCGGATGATACCAGTATACAATTCTTGCCGCACACGCCAATGCATTCCACCACAAATCACGATTGCGATAGTGGGCGCATTCATGCAGCATCATATAATACAATTCTTTCTCGTCACATTCTCTGATGGCCCAGTCCGGAAAGATCATACATGCTTTTCTCAGTCCGCAAAGCATCGGAGAGGAAATCCCCGATACACATAAAAACCGGGGCACTTTTTTTATATGAAATTCCTCACAAACCTGTTTTAAAAGTCTGTGAACTCTCTCCTCGTCACATTCTTTTCCAGACTGCAGCAATTGATCCAACTCCCTCTTTTCTTTCAAAAGAAAAAGGGTCATAACAATCATTCCGCTTACCCATAAAGCAATCAGGACAAAAGCATAGCCGTTTTCCGCCACGGGTGCCTTATCCACCGCGTCTGCTTCCAGGATTGTATAAATAGTATCTTTTCCTGCTGTCCGGCTGTCTGTTGTATTGGCCTCGGATTTTTCATCCGTCTGCATTTTCTGCGTGAGTTCTTCCTGCCAGACCGCACCCATAAAATTTATTTCTCTCTTTATGGGAATCATCGGCGTAAGCAGAAGAAGGAAGACCAGAATCCACAAAAAATACTGCATTCCTGCCGTGATATGTTTTTCCAGCCTTTTTTTCAAAAACAGGATCCATCCGATCACCAGCCCAATGGTAAGACTGCTTATCAGAAACCGGATCACTAGAGACATCTGCGCCATAGACTCTCCTTTACGATATCTTTTCCTACTTTATCTTTTCCTTCTGTTCTCCAGAATTTCCTTCAGTTCCTCTATATCTTCCTCTGTCAGTCTGTCCTGTTCTACAAAATTCAGTACCATAGACCGAAGATTTCCGCCATAAAATTTTTTCAGAAAAATGCTGCTTTCGCCGCTGATATAATCTTCTTTTTTCACAAGCGGCTCATAAACAAAAACACGGCTCTCTTTATGATAAGTCAACACCTTTTTCTTCACCAGGCGAAGCAGCATGGTCTGAATCGTCTTAGGGCTCCAGTCCTTTATTTTCACCAGTCTCTCCACTACTTCATTGGTACTTACAGGTGCATGATCCCACACAATCTTCATTACTTCATATTCTGCCTCGGATATCTGCGGTAAATTCCCCATCTGTCAAACCTCTTTTCCAAAAGCGTGCCGGGTCTCAAAAAACTTCCCTCTCATATCTGCCTGTAAAAGAGGAATCTGGTATCCCGGCATTCTTTTATTCCTACATCTGTAATTTTTCTTATCCTACCACTTTCCCCCTGCCGCGGTCAAGAAGAATTTAAAAAGTGTGCTGCAAAATTCTCCGATTTCACAGCACACTTTTTAATATTCGCTCCGCTTTTTTAGATTTAGGTTCTTTTAGATTTAAATAAAAATGATTTTCTATTCGTACATTTCGTCTGTCTCAAGACCTTCAAACTGCATTTTGTAATACCTTGCATACACACCGTTCTGTTTCATCAGATCGCTGTGATTTCCTCTCTCTGCAATTCCGCCTTCCGTGATGACAATGATTTCATCTGCATTCCGGATGGTGGAAAGTCTGTGAGCAATGGTGATCGTCGTTCTGTTCTTAGACAGATGTTCCAGACTTTTCTGAATGTGGCGTTCACTTTCGTTGTCCAGCGCACTGGTAGCTTCATCCAGAATAAGCAGAGGCGGATTTTTCAGGAAAACTCTGGCAATGGAAATTCTCTGTTTCTGTCCACCGGAAAGTCTGGTCCCTCTCTCCCCTACAAAGGTATCGTAGCCCTCAGGCAGTCCCATAATAAAGTCATGAATATTGGCTTTTTTAGCCGCCTCCTGAATTTCTTCCATGGAAGCGCCGGGTTTTCCGTAAGCAATGTTCTCTTTGATCGTGCCGCAGAACAAATATACATCCTGCTGTACAAGACCGATATTGCTTCTCAGACTTTTCAGAGTGATCCTGCTTACATCCTTGCCGTCAATGAGAATCTTTCCGCCTGTCACATCGTAAAATCTGGGGAGCAGGGAGCAGATTGTAGTCTTTCCTCCTCCGGAGGGTCCTACCAGAGCAATGGATTTTCCTGCCGGAATGTCGAAAGAAACGTGGTTGAGCACTTCTTCCTCTTCATTATAATAAAAACTTACATCCTGATAGGAAACATTTCCCTTGATTTCTGTGATGTCTTCTGCATCAGGCGCATCAACAATCTCCGGTTTTGTTTCCATAACAGCCACAAAACGCTTGAAACCGGAAAGACCTTTCTGCATCATTTCTGCAAGTTCTACCAGAATCTGAATGGGGCTGATAAAAATTCCAATATAAAGAGCATACATGGCAAGGTCTTCCGCCGCCATCTGCCCTTTGGCAATCAGGTATCCTCCGAATACCACTGTCACCAGATACATCATACCCTGGAAAAACAGGTTTCCGCCCATGAAACTTCCCATACACTTATAGTTGTTGTCTTTGGACTGAAGGAAATTTTCATTGCTTCTGCGGAATTTTTTTCTCTCAACATCTTCGTTGGCAAAAGACTGCACCACACGGATTCCCGCCAGAGTATCCTGCAGGCTGGCGTTCACATCCCCGATTTTTTTACGGTTATCCATAAACGTTTCCTGCATCCGCTTATTCTGCCTTGCCGAAAAGAAAATCATGATCAGCACCAGAATGGCAAGCGGGATGGCAAGCATCCAGTTGATGAATGCCAGACATACAAAGGAACCTATGATTTTAATCAGCGATATAAAAAGATTTTCCGGTCCGTGATGCGCAAACTCAGCAATATCAAACAGATCCGAAACAAGCTTGCTCATCATCTGTCCGGAATTGTTTCTGTCATAATAGGAAAAAGACAATTTTTCATAATGATCAAAAAGCTGCTGGCGCATATCTCTTTCCATATTTGCACCCATCATATGTCCCTGATAACTTACATAATATTTACACAGAGACTGTATGACATACATGATGAACATTCCCACTGCGATAGGCAAAAGCGCCCGTATCACGACAGCGCCTTCTTCTTTAAATAATGTCCTGGTCAAAGTGCGCAGAATCTGCGGATATAACAGGTCTATCACACTGATGACTGCCGCACAGAAAAGGTCAATAAAAAAGACCGCTTTGTACGGCTGATAATAACGAATAAACTTTCTGATAACGTCCATTACAATCCTCCTTCTGTTCTCTCACCCTCTATCTAACTATATTTCCGGAGATTTGTAAAGTTCTGTTTTCTATACAGAAGAAATTTTGCCGTCACAGCAGTATTCATAAAGAAATATCCGTTCCCTGAAGGGCTTTCCCGCTTCTTAAATCAGAGCGCAGTTTCTGAATGGTTCGATCCATATCACTCAATTTTTCCAAAAGAACTTTTTCCTCGCTGTTTGTGGGTAATATCCGGTTTATCCCTCCATTTTGGATCACGATTCTCTGATCGGCCATCAAAGCCAGGAACGGATCATGCGTAGCTATCAGTACAATTTTGTCTTCCGATACGAGAAGCTTCAGTGCCTTTTCCCGATCAATTCCTGCATTTTCAATTTCATCGATCAGAACAATGGGCGAGGCGCTCAAGATTGCGGTATCTGCAATCATCAGCGCTCTCGACTGCCCTCCGCTCAACCCCGTCACCGGGGTATTTTCTGAAAATTTTTCCCCTGCCAGCTCGTTTGCCGCATCCATGATTCTCCGTATGGTTTCCTCGGGCTGCGCTGCCATTCTGCTTTGCGCGTGCATTTCCAGAAATTCTCTCACTCCCAGATCCATAATAAAATTCATATTCTGGGACAGCTGTGCCACCAGCCGATTATTGGAAGAAAAACGCCATTTCAAATCCGGTTTTTTATCGTTGATCAAAATGGTCCGTCCGGTAGGCGTATCCGCCTGTGCCGTCCATTCGATATCCGCAAGCAATCTGCTTTTTCCGGAACCGGTAGGTCCTACGATCGATGTGATCTGAGAAGGCACCAGTCGAAGTTTTTCAAAAGATTCCGGAACTTTGTCTTTCGTATAACCCGGCAAAATGGTAAGAGAAGAAACACTCTGCTCCTCCCTTATCCCTAAAAATTCCTCTACCTGTCGGATATAATCCTCCATTTCCTCCGGAATTTTCCTGATATCCAGAGCTTTTTCTTCTATTTCCTCTTCACTTAAGCTGTTCAAATACTGTTCCAGTGTAAAATCTTGCGCATTTTGCGTAAAAAGTCTGTTCTGAAGAAAAAAATCCTCCAGAAAGGGATATTTTTCCATCAGTTCACCCATTTTTTTCGCTCTTATACTTTGGCTCATTTTTCCCTGCCTTTCTCTATTTTTTCTTTTTTATTTGTACTTTTTATAAAACCAGTTCATCATAAACCGTCTTCATACACGGATATTGTCACTGCAGGAGGATGTATTTTTCTACATATCCCTGTTACTTTCCTGCCAGTCAACCTTTTTCACGTTGCCCAGCTGGAATTTTTCTCCGATACGGGTTTCTCCCAGACAATAGGAACACAAAGCCGACGGCATAGGGAAACGGAGTTTCCTGCCCTCCAGTGTGTCGATATCCTGCTCTTCATCATAAAGAAGCGTGCTGAGTTCGTATGCTCCCTGACCGCTCAGTCCGTTCACATGCATGACCACTGCTCCGGGATTTACCGCAGTAACTCTGGCCGTGAACACTTCCCGTTCTGCCTGGGACACGATATCTCCTTTCGTGATAACTACGATATCTGCAGTTTTCAGCATAGGCCCTATCTTTTTCGGAGTGTTGATTCCGGAAAGATTATCAATGACGCAGATGCCTTTCACTCCGTCCAGGTAAGGAGAACACCGGTTGCAAAGACCTGCGGATTCTGTGATCAGTATCGCAAGCTCCTGTTTTTTTCCCCAGGCCACCACTTCCTCTATGTTGGAAGCAAAAAAGTGATCCGGGCACAAAGCGCCTGATAACCCTTTTTTTACCGGGATTCCTTCTTTTTCATACAAAAGGTCATCGTCTGTATACAGGCAGTCGAACTTTACCACCCCTGTTTTCAGTCCTCTGTTTTTAAAAGCTGCCGCCGTCCGGAGAATCACAGATGTTTTTCCGGAAGAAGGCGGTCCTGAAACTACAAGTAAATTCATCTTTCTACCTCTCATTCTGCAAAACTGTAAAATAGCTGTTCCAGGTCTTTTAGCAGGCTGGGAATGTCTTCGTTGTGAATCATCTCCCATCCCGGCCAGAGAAAGCCGTTTTTCTCTGCCAAATCCTGTTTTTCACCCGGATGTATCACAGGAAATTTTCCGTCTGCGGAAAGTACTTTCCCTGCATTTTCTGAAAAAAGAAAATCAAGAAACGGTTTTGCCTTTTCCACAGAAGCGGCTTTTACCAGAAGGTAAATAGGGCTTAGAATTGCACCATCCTTTGGCCACACAATTTTTATGGAAGGATTTTCTTTCATCATACAGGCAAAAAAGTAGGGTACCACTGTCACTGCCGGCTGTTCCCCGGTTCTTTTTTGCTTTCCCATTTTTACCATCTGCGCAGGATGCATGCTGCTTGAAAGCCCTGCCCCCAACCGGCGGATTCCGTCCTTTCCATAGGCGGCATAGATTCCCAGCAATATGGCATGGAACATATCAAGGTCCTGAACCGGAAGGGCGAGAGAATTTTCAAATTCCGGTTTCATCAAATCTTCCCAGGTTTCCGGCAGTTTTCTTTCGCCCAGATACGTTGTGTTCACTGCAAACACAGCAGGAACACCTCCCAGGATCGTATATTGTCCTTTAGGATCTTTCACAGAGATTTTTTCATTTTCAAATATACTGTTTCTGTGAAAAGGAGGTTCTATTTCCTGAAATATTCCCTGATTCTTATAATCTCCTAAAAGAGAATTATCAAAAAACGTCTCGAATCCTGCCGAAAGATAAATATCCGCAATCTCCTCCGGACTTTTGCATTTTTCCATTTTTTCCCGAATCCATCCGGTACCCATGCTGGCTGCCTTCAGATCAAACTTTATTTCCATGTGAGTTTTCTCTTTCCACTCCTCCAGCATATCTATAAGCGGAAATCGAATCGGACAGGGAACTGCTCCTTCCATTCTTATTTCTTTCGCCGTTTTCTCCGCCAGTCCCTTTCGGTCTTCCCCGAAATCGCCCGTTTTTTCTTTTTGAGCGTTTTCTTCTGCACATCTGCGTCCGGATTCCTCCCAGAGCACTGCTTTGCTTTCAATCACTTCCACCATCTGTTTTTCAAAAGCTTCCATATCAAGATTTTTGCTTTTTAATGCCGCTTCCATGGACAGCCGTTTTCCAATGGAATTTCTCATAACGGGATTTTTCATATTTTCAAATCCATTGGCAGCCAGAAAGTCCAGAAGTTCCGGCCACCGGCTGGTAATATCATAAATTGATTCCGATAAAGAAAAATAAGTATTCATAAATTGCACCTCTCGCTTATAATCTCCCCTGAGTTTTCTTTTCCAATCGCAGCGTCAGTGTACAGGGGAACAATACGCCTCAGTCCTGTATACCGATGCTATCATACTATTTTATCCGGGAAATTTCTGTTGTTTTTGCAACGAAAAAGAAGATGCTGCAAAATCAGGAATTTATGTCTGGCACTCCATATTTTACTAAAAGCAGCCGCTATTCGCAAAATATGATAGAAAAGACATCTTCTTCTGATTTTAACAGCATCTTCTTTTTACTGCATCAATAAACTGAATTACTATTCTATTTCTTTACGACAAATTGGTCTTTCAGCAATACATTTGCAGCGTTGTCTCCGACTGTAACTTCAAATTCGCCGGGCTCCACACGCCATACAAAGTCTTTGCCAAGTGTACGCATCTGGCGTTTTCCAATGGTAACGGAAACTTCTTTTTCCTCTCCGGGAAGAAGCGCTACTTTCTGGAAACCTGCCAGTTCCTTCATCGGTTTCACCACGCTGGCAAATTTGTCTGTAAGATATACCTGCGCAGTTTCTTCTCCGAAAACATCACCTGTATTTTTAACGCGGAAAGTCACTGTAAGTTCATCCTCAGTTCCAATTTCCCTGGCAGATAAAACCAGTCCGCTGTATTCAAAATTGGTATAGGTAAGACCATAGCCGAACGGATACAGAGGATTCCAGTCCATTTCAATGTAACGAACTCCGCCGCCGGGATATCTGCTGTAATGGCAAGGCACCTGACCTACGGATTTCGGGAAAGAAATGGGCAGTCTTCCAGAGGGCGCTGTCTCGCCAAAGAGAATTTCAGCTACCGCTCTTCCGCCTTTTTCTCCCGGATACCATGCTTCTAAAATAGCCGGTATATGTTCCTGCTCCCAGGTAATGGACAGGGGGCGTCCGTTTTGCAGTACCAGCACTACCGGTGTGCCTGCAGCATAAACTTTTTTCAGGAAATCCAGCTGATTTCCGGGAAGATTTAAGTCTGTGCGGTCAAAGTTTTCTCCGCTGGTCTCTGTATTTCCTCCCAGACATACCACTGCCACGTCTGCTTCCTTTGCCAGCTGTACCGCTACATCCTCTCTCTCTTTTCCATGGCTGTAACCGAACAGCACTTTCGCTGCACGATGGCTGTTTGTAAATTCGATCTTCAGATCGTACTCTTTTCCCTCTTCAAAGGAGAATGTCACGCTGCGTTTTTCTCCTTCGCTGCCTTCCCAGGCATCGATCACTTTTTCTCCGTCGATGTAAACGCGCACCGCATCCTGTCCACCGAAGCCGATTTCTCCTTCCATAGTCTCAGGAGCTTTCAGCTTTCCGCTCCAGCAAATGCTGAAACGTCCGGATTCCAGTTCCGGGTGAGGTTTTACATAGATCCAGTTGAACAGGATCATGTGATCATTTCTTGTAAACACAGGAGTTCCCTCCGGCGTATCTCCGTTATAATAACGGCCGGTAAGTCCCATGTTGCCCTCTTCATCCACAAACCAACCCGGATGGAAAGGCACAAGGGTTTCTCCCAGATAATGACAGCCTTTTTCATATACAACTTCTGTATTTTCACCGACTTTTTCGCGGATTCCGTCAAGCACTGTCACCATATGTTCCTGGTTAAAGTCCACACAGTAATCTCCCAGAGCCGCTTCATTGGCACCAGGTCCCAAAACTGCTATCTTTTTCAGATTTTTGGAAAGAGGCAGCAGTTTTTTGTCATTTTTCAGAAGACAGATTCCTTTGCGGGCAATCTCCAAAGCCACATCCTGATGCTTCTGGCAATGCACTCTTTCCGAAATCAGGTTTTCATCTATATAAGGATTTTCAAAAAGACCCAACATGAATTTTATGCGCAGTACACGGGCACATGCCTGATCCAGAACTTCTTCTTTCATCTGTCCGGATTCAATCAGCATCTTAATGCCTTCCTGCCACTCTTTGTGTGTAAAATCATATAACTGCAGATCCACACCGGCTTCCAGTCCCTGTCTCATGGCTTCTTCTTTCGTCTCTGCTGTCATGTGACTGCCATAAAGTCTGGATACTGCTGTCATATCAGAACGCACAAAGCCCTGCATTCCAAACTCGCCGCGCAGAACATCTGTCAGAAGCTCATGGTCGCTCGCTACCGGCTGTCCGTCCACGGAGTTATAGGAGCACATGGCATTCATGGCTTTTCCGTTCACATAGGCTTCCTCAAAAACAGGAAGACAGCTTGCATACATATCTCTTTTTCCCATGGAGCAGGGAGCACAGTTGAGACCTCCTACCGGAGCGCCGTAACCCACGTAATGTTTGGGTTCTGCTGCTACCGTATGGTCTGTGGCAAGTCCTTCACCCTGAAGACCGAGTACGGTCTCTCTGCCGAATTCTCCGCACAGGTAGGTATCTTCACCGTAAGATTCCTCACAGCGTCCATAACGGGGATCACGAATTAAATCCATAACCGGGCTGAAAGTTTCATGCACACCGTACGCTCTGGCCTCAGCTGCAATACACTCGCCCATCTTTCTTCCAAGTTCCGGCTCAAAAGTTCCGGCCAGTCCAATCTGCTGAGGGAAGCAGGTCGCCTCGTTTCTGAAAAATCCGTGAAGCGCTTCCTCACTGAACAGATAAGGGATACCCAGTCTTGTTTTTTCTACTGCAACTTTCTGCAGCTGGTTAGCGATTTGGGAATTGCATCCGCGCATCTGCACGCTGCCCACGCTCATGCCTTTTGTGAGCTGCTCTACTTTTTCAAAATCCAGCTCCTTCACTTCGGTACCAGGTTCACTGTCTGTAAAATCATAGACATAATACTGATCGGTCTGCATAATTTTCTCTTCCAGAGTCATTCTGGAGAGCAGGTCATTCACCCTGTTTTCCAGAGCTTCCTCTGGATTCTGATAAGGGAATTTCATATTGGTTCCTCCATATTGTCCAACTTTTCTTCGTACACTGACAACAGCATCGACAGACTTCTACGCGCCGATGCTGTTTTTGACATACGTACTTTTCTTATTATACTTCCATATAGCCAAACAAACAAGTAGGAAAAGTTTTTTATGTGCCCGGTCACGCCAACAATTTTCCGTTTTCCTTTTTTCCGTTGTTTTGTTTGAAATTTTTTCTCCTGCCACAGATATAAATCCCCGTTTTTTAGCTTTTCAGCCAAAGCTTTCCATTCCTTTCCAAACAATTCCTTTTTTGAAAATAACTATTCTTTTTTCAAATATGAAAAGGCATTCTGCTGTGCCCGTTTTTCTCACGTGTTTTCCTGTAATACAACAAAGCAGGCTGAATATCCAGCACTTTCCCGGTACTTGATACTCAGCCTGCTTTATTATGACCTGCATCTGCTTCCTTTTGCAGTCGCTATCCGCAGTTATTCGTATTTTTCAACGATTGCCGCGCAGCCCATGCCACCGCCTACACACAAAGTTGCAAGACCTTTCTTTGCGTTGCGGCGCTGCATTTCGTAAAGCAGTGTTACAAGAATTCTGGTTCCTGAGCATCCAACCGGATGTCCGAGAGCGATAGCTCCGCCATTTACATTCAGCTTGCTCATATCAAATCCAAGATCATGTCCTACTGCCACAGACTGTGCTGCAAATGCTTCGTTTGCCTCAATCAGATCAAAATCACCAATCTGATATCCTGTCTTTTCCATTACTTTTCTGGTTGCTGCCACAGGTCCGATACCCATGATCCGAGGTTCTACACCTGCCAGCTCACCGCCGATCCAGGTAGCCATAGGGGTTACACCCAGTTCTTTTGCTTTTTCTTCACTCATGACAATGATAGCTGCAGCCGCATCATTGATACCGGAAGAGTTCGCTGCTGTCACCATACCGCCTTCTTTGAAAGCAGGTCTTAAGCCGCTGATATTTTCTTTGGTAACTCCTTTTCTGGGGCCTTCGTCTGTGTCAAAGATAAAGGTCTGCTTTTTCTTTTTCACTTCTACCGGCACGATTTCGTCTTTGAATTTGCCCTCTTCTATTGCTTTTTCTGCCTTTTGCTGGCTCCATGCTGCAAATTCATCCAGCTGCTCTCTTGTCAGTCCCCACTGTTCACAGATATTCTCTGCTGTGATTCCCATGTGGTAGCCTCCGAATGCATCAGTGAGAGCATCCCGAATCATGGCATCATCTACTTTGGATGCGCCCATACGATATCCAAAACGTGCATCATAGAGAAGATACGGAGCCTTGGACATATTTTCCATACCGCCTGCCACAATAATGTCTGCATCGCCGCATGCGATCAGTTTTGCAGCCAGGTTTACACAATGCAGACCGGAACCGCACAGTACGTTGATGGTCGTTGCGGGAACTTCTACCGGAATTCCTGCGTTCACTGCTGCCTGTCTTGCAGGATTCTGTCCCTGTCCTGCCTGAATTACGCAGCCCATATAAACCTCATCTACCTGTTCAGGTTTCACACCTGCTCTTTTCAATGCTTCTTTTACTACAATCGCGCCCAGATCCGGTGCCGGAATACCGCTTAAGCTTCCGCCCATCGTACCGATTGCAGTACGGCATGCACCTGCCAAAACAACTTTTCTTGCCATTTTTTCCTCCTGTTCTGTCGCCCCCTGGCGGCTGTCAAGCAATCGAAAATTTTGTGATTTGCCGCTATCAGTGTATCACTTTTCCATTAAAATAACAATGTCTTTCTCAGGCTTTTCTTGTTCGCCTTGAGTGAAAAACTAAATTCCACACTTATGCTGAATTTACTTTTATACTCCCGAGTCAAGTACTTTATCACTCCTGTTTTTCTAAAGAAATCAAAAATTCCTTATCTGGCACATGAATTTCTTATTAAATATTCGTGCATAGTATTGTTTTCTTCGTGCATATAGCATATACTATAAGAAGCAACAGAAAGGGGTTGATATTATGGCTGGAAAAACCACAAACATTAGCATCCGCATGGACGCGGATTTGAAAGCACAGGCCGACGCCCTGTTTGCAGAACTCGGCATGAATTTGTCTACGGCGTTCAACATCTTTGTTCGCCAGTCGCTTCGCGAAGGCGGCATACCCTTTGAAGTGAAGTTAGAACAACCCAACAAGGAAACAATTGCAGCCATGCTGGAAGCAGAAAGGATTGCAAAAGACCCGTCTGTAAAGGGCTATGATGACCTTGACGAGTTATTCGCTGACCTGAAAAAATGAGAAAAACAAATTACACTGTAAAGTACACAACAGGATTCAAGAAGGACTATAAGCGCGCAATCAAGCGAGGCCTTAAAATTGAATTATTAGAACAAGTCGTAGCGCTATTGGCAATGGGCGAACCATTGCCGGAGAAAAACCGCGATCACGATTTATCCGGCAATTGGGCGGGATATCGGGAATGTCATATTCTTCCGGACTGGCTGCTCATCTACCGCATAGAGAATGATGTTCTAGTACTGACACTGACCCGCACCGGGACGCACAGCGACTTGTTCGGCAAATAAACAGACTGCCGCCGTACGGTAAAACCTGTACGGCGGCTTTTCTGTCTCCCAAAAAACGTTTTGAAACACAATACATCCGGCAAAAGAGACACTAAAATGCCGTCTTCTTTAGCATTCCTGTACATCGGATATGCTGGCAAGAGCAGATTTGCCTGTACAACTTTCCCCAATCATTCCGATGGCCATATTCTTTCTTCTCCTTAGAGCTAACATAATTTCACTACAAAGTATACCTTTATCTCTGACATTCAAATCAAAATCATACTCCACACAGGTGTGGTAATCAGAGAAAACAGAGTGGAAATCACCACAAGTTTTGTTGCGAAATGAGCATCCCCATTGTATTTGGAGGCAAGTATGCTTGTAGTGGCTCCTGCCGGCATGGCTGCCAAAAGAACGGAAACTCCTGTCACCAATGGCTCCGCTCCCACAAGACGGCAGGGAATATAGACAAGAAGCGGGATAAAGATCAGACGGATTACCGTGTAATACAAAACACTCTTATCTGCCATTTCCCGGATGTTCAGTTCTGCCAGGATCATACCGATAACAATCATGGACAATGCCGTGTTGCAATTGCTTACAGAAGTCAGGGCGCTTTCCAAAAATCCCGGAAGAGAAATCTGTGTCAGCATAAGAAACAGGCCCAGAAAACATGCAATAATACACGGATGTGTGATTACTTTTTTTATAAGGCTTTTCCTGTCAGGCGACTCTGTAAAAACAGAAAGTCCCGCGGACCACATGACAATACGCTGAGGAATCAGGTACACGGACGCCATAGCCAGCCCCATGGAGCCGAATACCCCTTCTGCCACCGGATTTCCAAGAAAACCGGCATTGGAGCAGATTGTTGCATAGTGCAGGCACTTTCGCTTCGCAGAATCCATTTTAACAAAAAGCACTTTTCCAAGCACTGTACAGCCAACTTGTATCAAAATGGAAAGCACAAGAATTTGGGCAAAAGAATAAATAATATCCGGTGAAAAATCAATCATAAAGGATTTCACGATATTACAGGGAAGCACAAGATAAAGAACCATGTCCGTAATATTCTTCTTCCCTTCTTCTCCAACGATTCCCGTCTTTTTTAAAATAACACCTGCCAACATCATGAGAAACATAGTAATCTGCAGAGATATCAGTTCATTCATAAACACTTCTCCCATCCTATGATTTAATGCCAAAGTTCATTCTACACCATCACTGTATTTCTTTACAAGTCTAAAGAGTCGGGATTTTGCAGTTTGAAATTCCTTACTTATCCTTTACTTGCTTTTTTATAAGTTATCCTTTAAGATGTCATTGTAACAATCTTCCTTTTTCAGGAATTTCAGAAAAAGGAAGCCGTCTCAAAACACAGGAGGAAACAGCTATGGATTGTAATTATCTGACTATGAAAATCGGTATTCAGAAACGAATTGCACTGATTGCTCACGATGGAAAAAAGAAAGAGATGCTGGAATGGTGCAAAGAAAATAAAGATATTCTTGCCAAACATAATCTTTGCGGAACAGGAACAACCGCTCGACTGATTACTGAAATGACAGGTCTTTCTGTAAAAGGCTACAACAGCGGTCCGTTAGGCGGTGACCAGCAGATTGGAGCTAAAATTGTAGAAGGAAGAATCGATATCATTATCTTCTTCTCCGACCCGCTGACAGCGCAGCCTCATGACCCGGATGTCAAAGCCCTTTTAAGAATTGCACAGGTTTATGATATTCCCATGGCAAGCAACCGCTCCACAGCAGACTTTCTGATTCGTTCCGCTTATATGAATGAAGAATATGAGCATGTGATAGAAAATTTCCATCAGAAAGCCAGCGAACGCAAAATCGATTTATAATAATACCAAATCCAAAAGGGTGTCACTGAATTACTTTTTCAGAACACCCTTTCTCCATCACAATTCTATGGCATACAATCTTACTTCATCTATTCTATAGCAATATTCTGCAATCTCATCCCGCCGCGAAGGAGTGACCTCAAAAATCATCTCTTCCACACCATAGATAAGACCGACATTTTCCCGATTTAAAAACCAATCTGCTTTCGATGGACGGGCATAGCATCGCAGCCAGTTTTTTTCCTTAACATTATGGAATCCTTGTGCCGCATACCAGCGATTAGCCGCCTCATCCTCCTGGGTCCACACTTCGCAGTATTGGATTTCTTTCTTCATCAGCTGCTTTCTGACTTCATTCCAAAGAGAAACAGCAACATGTTTTCTGCGGTATTCCGGAAGTACTGCCAAATTCCAGATTACTGCCCCCTTTTGATTTCCGGCTACACATAAATTACCCGCTTCCTTTTCTATTTCAGCGTCAATCAATCCGATGATTTTTCCCTCTTCTTCAGCCACAAAGCAAACCGAATCATTTTCATATTCATTCCGACGAGTTAAAACATCGTTGTAATAAGAGCAATCCAAAAACGAAAGAACGCGGCATCGCAGCCATTCCCTCTCATCCTTCCTGGTATATTTCCTGATTGTCATACAATAATCTCCAAATTTATGATACCTGTGTTTTTATCTCAAAAGCAGATAAATGGTGTAGATAACATAAAGGCCCACGCAGACAACGCCTTCTTTTTTATCGAATTTTTTCCCTGTATATGCAAAGATAAGCAAAATGGCAGACACAATCAAAAGAAGGATTGCATCAATAAGAGACTCCCCGAGAATACTGATCGGTGACAGCACGGAAGATGCTCCGAGAATAAACATAATGTTGAAAATATTAGAACCTACTGCATTTCCAAGCGCAAGCCCCGGTTCATTTTTACGTGTTGCCGTGATAGAGGTAACAAGCTCGGGAAGAGAAGTTCCGACTGCAACGATTGTCAGACCGATAAAATTCTGGCTTAATCCAAGTGCCGATGCAATGTTGCTGGCATGATCCACGACCAGATTTCCGCCTATAATGACTACAGCAAGTCCTCCTACAATGTAAAGCAAACTGAGCGGCCAGCATAAAACTTTGATTTCGTCCTGACTTTCCGTCCGGTTTTTTAATGCACTGTAAACCATTACCGAAATGTAGACTACCATAATGACCAAAAGAAGAATTCCTTCTATCCGGCCAAGCTTTAAATCCAATAAAAAGATAACAAGGAGGGCTGTTATCCCCAGATTTACCGGAAGATCACGTTTCAGTATATCTGTATTTGCGTAAAAGACACTGAGCAGAGCACAGACACCCACTACACCCAGCGAATTAAAAATATTGGAACCGATGATATTGCTTATGGCAATATCGTTGTTTCCGCTCAGACTTGCCGTTATGCTGACGGAAGCTTCCGGGGCACTAGTTCCCATTGCCACGATGGTAAGTCCGATGACCACAGATGGAATACGCATGATTCGCGCAAGAGACGAAGCACCTTCCACAAAAAAATCAGCACCCTTTATAAGGGCAACAAACCCGATCAACAACAAAATAATATCTAAGATTCCCATAATTTTCCCTACCCCTTCCTGCAGAATACATATTTTTCAAGACGTGAAAAGGCATCCTGAACCATGGAGGACGGAAGAGCCAGATTCATACGAATTGCCCAAGGGTGATGGAAAGGACGGCCATCCTGCCAGATTACTCCCACTTCGATTCCGGCTTTCAGAAGCTCATCCATGCTCATATCATGTTCCCGGCACCATTCTGTGCAGTCCAGATACAGCATATAGGTACCTTGAGGTTTTGCCACAGTTACCCCTTTAAAATGTTCGCAGATATAGTTATAAGCGTATTCTGCATTCTTTGTCAGCACGCTTCTAAGTTCATCCACCCACTCTGCACCCTCAGGGCGATATGCACCTGCCAGTGCATGCATGGAAAGAACGTTCATGCTGTTATAATGAGACAGAGAAGATTGTTTTTTTATTCTGTCATGAATGTATTCGTTGTAAATAATATGATAAGACCCTACCAGACCGGCCAGGTTAAATGTTTTGGAAGGCGCATACATCGCAACCACGTGCTGCTTTGCCCATTCAGAAACAGACTGGGTGGGGATATGGGTGTACCCTTCCAAAATCAGATCTGACCAGATTTCATCTGAGATTACAAGACAGTTATTTTTTTCATAAACTTCCATAGCCTTCTCTATTTCCCAGCGTTCCCACACGCGTCCGCACGGGTTGTGAGGAGAACAGAATACCGCTGCATGGATATGATACTGTTTCAATTTTCTGTCCATGTCTTCATAATCCATGCGCCAGACTCCGTTTTCATCCCGCACCAACTCACTGTGAACGATTTTATAGCCGTTGTTCTCTATGGAATTTGTAAATCCAATGTAGGTAGGACTGTGCAGCAGCACATAATCTCCGGCACTGCAGAATGCCTGCAATGCAGATATTACACCTCCAAGCACACCGTTTTCATAACCGATGTTTTCTTCTTTTAAATCTGTAACCCCATTTCTTTCCTTTTGCCAGCGAATAATACTCTCATTATATTCTTTGCTGGGAAAGAAATAGCCAAATACCGGAAACTGAATTCTTTCAGCGATAGCCTCTGTAACAGAAGGGGCTGTTTTAAAGTTCATGTCTGCCACCCACATGGGGATCTTGGAAAATCCTTCTTTCACATGGGCGCCTTCCACAGGAATCACATCTGCTGCAATGGAATCCCTGCCTTCGCGATCCAATATTGTTTCAAAATCATACTTCATGATACCTTACCTCGTTTTGTCTTTCGTTAATTGCGGTGAGCATGCTTCGCTGCTATCGTGAACGCCATTCGCCGCTCGCTGTGAGCATACTTCGCATGTTCCCGCTGGCTAACGCTCATTATATCATAATATTGCATAAAAATGTTATAAAAATGTTTAAATTTTTGTCTACTTGTTTTCGTTAAAAGGTGGTATAATTTTTCACAGTCAAAGGAGGCTTTCAGCGTGAAAAAAGAATTTAAATATGAAGCACTGACCCACTATACCATGTCTGTCTGCGGAGGTTTTTTCGGTGCCTATGCTATTTTAAACCGGTCCGAAATTTTCGGTTCTTCACAGACGGCCAATCTGATATCGATTGTCTGCGGACTGATCGGCACTGATTTTTCCCAAGTTATCATTCGCATGGGAGCCCTCTTCATTTACATCGCATCCATGATACTTGCAGTTTTTCTTTCTAAAAGAACAGCCTGGAATCTGAAATATCTGTCAATTGGATTGAATCTGCTTGTGGCGATAACCATCGGCTTTCTTCCTTCTTCCATGAATCCCGTAATTGCTCTGTATCCGATTTTTTTCATCACTGCTTTCCAGTGGTCTGTATTTAAAGGTTCCTACGGCTATGTGAGCTCTACCATCTTCTCTACCAATAATCTGAAGCAGACTGTCACTTCTCTGACAGAATACCTTCTCTCCGAGGACAGAAAATCAGAGGAAAGCCAAAAGCTTCTTGTAAAATTTCGTTTCTTCGCCTGCACACTTGCAGGATTTCATATCGGCGTCGTTTTAGGATATATGGGCTATCGGCTTATGGCTCTGCACAGCTCCTGGCTGTGTATCTTCCCCCTGCTTTTTGCTCTTTTGCTGATCGCCTCAGAAGATGAAGCGCTTCTTCATCGATTTACATTTTCAAAAAGACAGGAAAAGGAAGGGTGCTGCTGACCCTTCCTTTTTCTGTCATATACAAGGCAAACATTACCATTCCTTGGAAATTTCATCAGGGGCGATGCCAAATCTTGTCCGAAACTCCTCCAAATCTTTGTCGTCTTTTATGAGCATGATCTCTGTAAATCTGCCGGTATGTAAATCTTTAAAGCCTGCCACTTTTTCACCGGTACAGATGCTGGCATGTATGACCGGTTTCTGACTGCTTCTGTCAAAGCTGTCAGGGATTTTTGCCTTTTTCCTCTTTCCAAACATCTTTTTCCTCTCTTTCTGTTTCAAATCCCTTTAAAAATCAGTGATCGCCTGTCTGCGCGAAAGACCCAGAATAAAAACCATCCGGTGTGCCTTCAAACTGCAGGTATCCGCCCCGGTCTCCGCCTTCCGGTCCCAAGTCAATGATCCAGTCACTGTTTTGGATAATCTGACGATTATGTTCCGCTACTATTACAGTATTTCCCTCATCCACAAAAGCATTCAAGAGCAAGAGAAAATGCTCCACATCCTTGGGATGCAGTCCCACTGTAGGTTCATCCATAAGATAAAGCGTCTTTTTGCCGGACCGTTTGCCTGTCAGTTCTCCTGCAAGCTTCAACCTCTGCCCTTCTCCTCCTGACAGAGTATCCAGCGTCTGTCCAAGCTGAAGATAGCCAAGACCCACATCGCTTAAAATCTTCAATATCCTGAAAATTTTCGGCTCTTCAAAAATTTCCATTGCCTCATGCACGGAAAGATCCAGCACTTCTTTTATGGAAAGTCCCTTGTGCTTTACCGCCAAAATCTCCGGTTTGAAACGCTTTCCTCTACATACGGGGCATATCGTTTTTGTATTGGCAAAAAACAGCATGTTGTTGTCCACAAAACCAAGCCCCTCACAGTTATCGCAGCGTCCCCCGACTGTGTTAAATGAAAAATATTTAGCTCCAAGTCCCGCCTTTTTTGCAGCTTCCTCTTTTGCAAATACGTTCCGTATTTCTGTATAAACTCCTGAACTTGTAGCCACATTGGAGCGGCGCATTCTTGGAATTCCCATCTGCTCTACACAGACAATCTCATCAAACTGCTCAAGTCCCGATACCCTGTTTTCCACGGCATCTTTTTTCCCTTTTGCAAGTATCTCAAACAGCAGCGTGGATTTACCGGAACCGGAAGGTCCTGTGACGGAGACAAAATAGCCTGTAGGAATTTGAACCGAAATACCTTTCAGATTATATTTCACTGCATTTTCAATCTGCAGATACCCGGAGGCTTTCCGAAAATTCTTTTTCCCTTCATGTACTGCGGAAAAATAACTTCCGGTCACGGATTTTTTCTGCATTTTCAGGTCTGACAAGGTACCCTCCGCCACAATTTCTCCGCCCAATCTGCCGCTTCCGGGGCCCATGTCCATAATATAGTCGGCTTCTCTCATCACGTCCTCATCATGCTCAATGACAAGAACCGTATTCCCAAAATCTCTGAGCCTTTTTAATATTTCCACCAATCCCCTGGTATCCCTGGGATGCAGTCCCGCTGTAGGTTCATCCAGAATATAGATAATTCCTGAAAGTTCCGAATCCAGCGCAGCTGCCAGTTTCAGGCGCTGCAGTTCCCCTCCCGATAAGGTGATCATCTGTCTGTCTATGGTCAGATACCCAAGCCCCACTTTTAAAAACCGATTCAGTTTTGTCTTGATATCCAATAAATAGGGCGCTGTCAGTTCTCTGCTTCTTTCGGGCAAAAGTCCGGACAGTTCTTCTATCCATTGGGAAAGGCCGGAAAGAGAATACCCGAAAAGTTCCGGCAGCCGCACATGGTTCACTGTCACCTCACGGCTCGTTTTACAAAGTCTTTCGCCTTTACATTCCGGGCACTGGTCCACATCAAAAAATTCGTCCAGTATACCCGCCTCCCCATTTTTTTCTGCCAGTCTTCTTCTGAGTATGGAAAATACCCCCTCAAAACGTCCCGCTGTTGTGGTTTTGGGAGGGTTTTTATCCGGAAAATACTGCTTTACTTTTTCACTGTCCGTACCTTCATATAAAATTTCCTTCTGCACGTCACTGAATTTTTCCACCGGAATATCCTCTGAAAAGGGAAGGTCATAATGCTGAAATGCTTTTTTCAGTATGGAAATCTGGTATTTTCCATACTGCCCTTCCCAGCAGCGCACAGCTCCTTCCTTTAAGGAAAGTGTTTCATCCACTGTTTTCTGCTTTTGGATTGTGTGAATTTTCCCAAGCCCCTGACAAGTGGGACAGGCTCCTTCCTTTGTATTGAAAGAAAACCAGGTTCTGGTTATTTTATCCATCCTTTTTCCGCATTTATTGCAGTACATATAGACGTAAAAATCGTCCCCGTCTTTTCTGGTTTCCTCCCGACAGTCCGCAGCTGAAATAACTTCTCCGCAAAAGGGGCAGTGCCTTGTGCCCAGTTTTTCATAAATCATGCGCATATCCGTATAGATGTCTGTCAGAGTTCCCACAGTGGAACGGGGATTTCGGTTGCCCTCTGTCTGGGAGATTACAATGGCCGGAGAAGCGCCTTTTATGGAGTCCACCTCTGGTTTCTGTATTCCCTGAAAAGCCATGGCCTCCAAATATTGGCGCTGGCATTCGTTGTACAGTACATCCACAAGAAGTGTTGATTTTCCCGAACCGGACAGCCCGGTAAACACTACCAGTTTATTTTTGGGAATGTTCAGGGAAATGTTTTTCAGATTTCCTTCCCTGGCTCCCACAATTTTAATATAATCCATAAGCACCTCCCTTTTTCATAAGCATACCATACAATGAAAGAGGATGCAGGTGCAAAATCAATATTTTCTCTTTCTCCATTTCAAAAGCAGAGCCGAATTTAGAATCACGAGAACGGAACCCGCATTATGTACCAAAGCCCCCACAACAGGATTTAAAACTCCGGTAATTGCCAGAATGATAGCGATGAAATTCAAAACCATGGAAAAGGTCAGGTTGCAGCGAATGGTGACCATCATTCTTCTGGAAAGTGTCAGCAGATGAGGGAGCTCTTTAATCTCATCGTCCACCAGCACAATATCTGCAGCATCTACCGCAATATCACTTCCCACGCCGCCCATGGCGATTCCCACCCAGGCTTTTTTCAAGGCTGGCGCATCGTTGATGCCGTCTCCAATCATGCAGACCTTGCTGCCTTTGGTCTGATAATCTTCTATTATCTCCAATTTATTCTCGGGCAGACAGCCTGCATGAACTTCCTCGATGGAAAGACTGTCTGCAATTGTTCCTGCTGCATTTTCATGGTCTCCTGTCAAAAGTACCGGAGAGATTCCTGCTTTTTTCACATTTGCAATCATTTCGGCCGCTTCTTTTCGGATGGTATCCGAAAGTGCCAGAAATCCTGCTGCCTTTCCATCCACGGCCACATATATGATGGTGCAGCCCTGATCCAGGCAGCGTTTTGCGTACTGTTTTTCTTTTTCCGTCAGCAAAAGAGCGTTTTCCTCAAGCAGTTCAAGGTTTCCTGCCAACACACTTTTTCCCGAAACAACAGCTTCCACTCCTCTTCCGAGGATCATTTTAAACTGAGACGGCAAGAGGATTTCTTTCTTCTGTTCTTTCTGAAAGCACTGAACGATCGCCTTGCCCAGAGGATGTTCGGAACGTTTTTCCGCCGACGCAGCAAGTTCATAAAGGTAATCTGCGGAAATATCCTCCTGAAAGCTGAAGATTTCTTGTACTCTGGGAGTTCCATATGTTAGAGTACCTGTTTTGTCAAACGTCACTTTCTTTACCATGGATAAACGCTCCAGAGCATCGCCTTCCCTCACAAGAAATCCGTGTTTTGTCGCATTTCCTATAGCTGCCATGATGGCTGTAGGCGTTGCAAGCACTAAGGCACAGGGACAAAAAACAACCAGAATGGTCACCGCACGGATAATCTCTCCGCTGATCAGCCATGTAAGAGCTGCCGCACTCAGTGCAATCACTACAATCCATGTTGCCCAACGGTCTGCCACTCCCACAATTTTGGCCTTTCCCGCATCTGCCGACTGCACAAGACGAATCATTCTCTGAATGGAACTGTCTTCTCCTACTTTTTCCGCCCTCATATCGAAAGAGCCAAACTGATTAACGGTACCGCTTTTTACTTCCTCTCCTGCCTGTTTGTCCACCGGCAGAGATTCTCCCGTCATTACCGCCTCATTCACGGATGTCTGTCCATCTGTGATCGTGCCGTCAACCGGTATCGTTTCTCCGGGCAGAACACGGAGAATATCTCCCACCCTTACGTCTTTTGCAGAAATGATTTCTTCTGTATTTCCGATAAGTCTGCGCGCTGTTGCCGGTGTAAGATGCACTAGCTTTTCGATTCCCGCTCTAGCCTTTGCCACGGTCAAATCCTCAAGTAGCGCTCCAAGCTGCATAATGAGCGCCACTTCTCCTGCCGCAAAGTCCTCTCCTATTATCACAGACGCAATCAAAGCAATGGATACCAGCACATCTGCTTTGATGTCGAAAGCTGTGACCAGCCCTACAACCGCTTCCAGAACGATTGGAACGCCGCAAAGGATAATCGCTGCCCATGCAATATCAAAGGGAAACGGCTGAACCCCCAACAAACTGCACACCAACGCAATGGCTGAAAGCACCAGACACACAATGTCTTTTTTCATACCGCCCCATTCCAAAAACTTCTCCAACTTTTCCATGACTTTCTCCCATCTCTATTATACCCATAGGGGTATATGTATTTATATTCAGATTATACCAATACCTCTATGGGTTGTAAAGAAGAAAAACTGCCCCAAAATCATAACTTCCGTGTACAGGCTGAAACTTTCCTAATAAAATATCCAAAGAAAAAGGTGCGGCAAACCGGAAAAGGCTAGCCGCACCCTTGCATACATAAAATTTTCTATAATTCTGTTTCGCAGTATAAGCCAAACTTCTCATTTCATATTTGCAAAACGCTCTACCGCTTTGGTAAAGCTTTCAATTGTTTTGTCCGCATCACCATGTTCAATGCCGTCCCGCACACAATGTTTGATGTGTCCTTCCAAAACTACCTGTCCTGCCTTATGAAGCGCTGATTTTGCTGCATTTATCTGAGAAAGAATGTCCTCGCACGGAACATCCTCATCTATCATTCTGTCGATCGCCTGAACTTGTCCGATAATTTTTTTCAAACGGCGGTGCAGGTTTTCGGAATCCATACACTGTTTCATTTCAGTCCCTCCTATACCATATGGGGTATATAAGGTATTATCTTATGAAGAAAATCTTTTGTCAAGAAGCGTTTCCGGAGACACTTTCTGTTTCTATGCCTGTCCAGGCTTTTCCTTGCACGATTTCTGTTTTTTTCTCTTCATCCCAACAGGTTTTGGTCCCGTCCTCATAAGTAATAAAGTAGCTTTTCTCTTTCTTTTCAATCTCCGTAATCTCACTTGGTGCCCGCAGAATGTCAATCATTTTATCATCCTCTGCCTCCGGTGTTCCGTTATTGTGAAAAAGAATCCGAAGCCTGTATCCCTGCAGTCCTTCCGGAGGATCTTCTGCCACCCATAGCAGTCCATCGTCTGTCAATATCTGAATTTCTCCGACAAAATATCCGTAGCGCACAATATAAGGACTTTTCTCCTGTGCAAATACCGGAACAATCATGCCGGACAGGCAAAGCCCCAACACAAAACCAATTATTTTCTTCATCTTTCTCCTCCCTCTGCCCTGATAAGTCTTGTTATCATTGTATGCCTGACGTCCGGGAAATAGTACCGAGCTTTTGCGGTTTTCCTTTTATATGGGCTTTTCCATCTGATTTTTGCAAAGCAGCTTTTATCTCTGGAGTGGCTATTTTCGCCTTGGAGAAACTGTGATAAAATGTGATATTATCCTAAAAAGTTGAATTGAGGTGCATGGAAAATGAACGACTGGTTCACTATAGATAAAATTGACCCTAAAACTTATATCATCAGCGAATATCGTCATTGGGAAGAAACTCACTGTTATCTTTTAAACGGTACAGAGCGCAGTATGCTGATTGATACCGGCCTTGGTATCTGCAATATTTCTGAGATTGTTGCCGGATTGACCGATAAACCGGTAACGGCTGTTGCTACGCATATTCATTGGGACCACATCGGCGGTCATAAATACTATCCGGATTTCTATGCCCATGCGGCGGAGCTTGCATGGCTTGACGGAGGCTTTCCACAGCCTGTGGAACAGATACGAAAATATGTATCCGACAGATGTGATTTGCCAAAGGATTTTGACCTTAACTCTTATGAATTTTTTCAGGGAAAACCTGCCAGGATATTGTACGGGGATGAAGTCATTGATCTAGGTGAACGGTCGGTAAAGGTGCTGCACACGCCGGGACATTCTCCCGGACATATGTGCTTTTGGGAGGCTGAAAAAGGCTATTTATATACCGGCGATCTGGTCTATAAAGGTACTTTGACCGCCTGGTTCCCTTCTACCAATCCCGAAGCTTATCTACATTCTCTTGAAAAAACCGCCGAACTTCCTGTCCGACAGGTATTTCCCGCACACCATAGCCTTAACGTACAGCCGGAAATCCTGATTCGGATGCGGGATGCGTTTCTTCAGCTTAAATCGGAAGGCAAGCTTCATCATGGAAGCGGTACTTTTGATTACGGCGATTGGTCCCTCCAGTTGTAATGCCGGAAAACACTTTTTCACTCCCGGCTGTCAACGGCTCATTTTCATTTAAATCTCTTTGAGCTGTCGGTCAAAATAAACAACTCCCGCCATTATAATAAGGGCAATACCTGAGCCGATCATAATCCACTGCAAAGGAAGAAAATCTGCTAATGGACCGAATATTGCCATGCCAATCGGTAAAAAGCCGGCGTACATGGTACCGAATAATCCAAATACACGCCCTTGCATAGATGTGTCAGTTTTCTCTTGCAGCATAGTGGTAATTGCTGTTTGTACTATTGTCAATGCGATTCCGTAAAACAACATCAAGCTAAGATAAAGAATAAAATTCTTTGAAAGCCCCATCCCGATCGCAAAGGCACCAAAAGCCAGAAGACCGAATGATAAAGTTTTCCCCCGGCGCTTAAATCCTCCCCATACGCTCATCATAGCTCCGCCTGCTATCATCCCCGCGAACCCGACAACTTCTACTGCAGTAAGATACCAGTAAGTCTCACCGAATACGCGCCGGACAAAAAGTCCTGCAAGATAACCTGCCGGAACACAAAAAAAGGTAAACAATCCATAAATGATTAAAAGTTTTCCGATCAGCCTGTCTGAAAAAGTATATTTGACACCTATTTTCATATCAGAAAGGACACTGCACTTTTCAGCAAAAGTATTCTGTTTTGGAAGTGCCAGACAGGACAACAGACCAGTTCCTATAACCGCCGTTATAATGTCTATCATCAGTGTCGTTCTCAATGTGCTGATTGTAAAAACCACACCTGCAGCCGCTGGAGCTGCAAAATTGACAATGGACTGCATTGTTGCGTTAATACCGTTGTACCGCATAAGCTGATCCTCTGGGACAAGCTGTGGAATAACAGCATTAACAGCCGGAGTTTGTATGCCTGCTCCTAAAGATCGAAGAATCGACATCAAAAGCAAGCCAACGAGTAAAGCGGGCTCCGATGAAATATGCGGAATTGCCAGTACCATTAGGAGAGTAACTGCCGCAATAAGAATATCCGCACCCAGAATCAATTTTTTTCTATCGTATCGGTCAGCCCATACACCTCCTAAAAACGAAATAAGAAATTGCGGCAAATAAGAACAGACTGTAAAAGCAGCCACCCACACACCGCTGGATGTTTGCATGGTTGCATACCAGACAAGCGCCATCTGAACAAGTGTAGAACCAAAGAGCGTGATGCATTGACTGGTTAAAAAAAGAAGTATTCTTTTCTTCCAGGCTGTGCACTGCGTGTCATTCATGTTTTTTATCCTCCTGTTTTTTAGGAGGAAGTACAAAGCGCTGCGTAGGGTAACCGAACTCTGTCAGTAATTCTTTTTCGGCAAAACCAAGTTGCAGCAACATATCCCGATACCCTGTATCAGCTTTGTCCTGTTCCCGATAGGTTGTTGTACTAATCTCCTGTCCCGGCAGATATGTTTCCAGTAAAGCATCTAAGAATAGCTTTTGAAGTCCGTGATTGCGATATTGCGGATGTACTCCCAGAAACTCAATACTGCCCGGCGAATAACTAAATACCATCGCTCCAATCAGAATATTCCCATCTCTCAGTACAAGCGCTCGTTTCTCGGCGATACTTTCTTCCAATTTGGATAAATAATCTGCTTCATCCATCACGGGATACCCGTCAATTACAAGCCGCATTAAGTTCATCCAATCAGAAATATCTGTCTTTTCTGCTAAATGAATATCCCTCACTGTAAATTCCATGGCCGCCATTTTACGATGTAAAGTGAATCGTAACTGTAACGGGTAAAAATTTCGTTTATCGCGATACTTTGCAGGAGACAATTTATACATAGCTTTAAAAGCTGATGAAAATGACTGCTGGCTCTCATATCCACAGATAAATGCAATTTCAATAAGAGGCATATGAGAAAAAATCAACAATTTTGCCGCCTCTGTAAGCTGACGGCGCTGCACATAATCGTGAATTGTCATTCCGACCGTTTCTGTAAATAATCGGTGCAAGTGATATTTTGAATAGTGAATAGATTCTGCAATCGTATCTAATTCCAGTTTGCCGTCAAGATGATTTTCGATATAATCTATGACCGTTTCTATGCTGATGACTGATTTTTCGCCCATTTGTATCTCCCTCCTTTCCGTTAAATATGATAACAGAATCTGCGAAGGAAGTTTTCATTATTGCGGGTTTTAATAATTTTTCCAGGTTCCTCAAAACGAGGCCGATTGTCAGGGTTTCAAAATGCAAAACGACCTTGCCAAAATCTTTCTTTAACCTTGCCTAGAAATAAAAAAGGCCAATCTGCATAGGCAAATCGGCCAAACATGACAAATCTTATTTAATTAGAAATTATCTTTCTTTTTCCAATCATCTTTTGCAATCCTTTGGTTCCATAATGAGCCAGGAATATAAATAGTCCCATAATGGCAAGATACTCCGTAAAAAACAGAGGTATCGGGCGCTCAAAATCAAAGAACACAAAGGTAGATGTCAGAAACATATAAGAGAGAAAATTGTTCTTTATAAAGGCGTAAAGCCCATAAACAGCGACTGCTGTGCCAACAAGGCGAAGCGCTATTTTCTGAGGTTTGGACTGAATCGGCCCGAATACTTTTCGTATCATGCCAAGAATCATATTCCAATGCAGTCCCAAATGCAAAGCCATCAGGACAAAGTCCCAAAAAGAACAGAAAATGTGCATCAGGCGTGCCAAAGCGATTCCACCTGATATAAACTGGAAGGCAAATACTTCTCTGGACAGTATCACGGCACTCACCATGGTTCCAATCATAGAGATCAAAAGCAACAGATTCACGACAACCTGCACCACACGAAAGGGGGTATATTTCCCCTTAAACAAATGGCCATACCACCTGAAATTTAAGATATGGTGAACAACCAAAAAAATAAACATCCCCAACCCAAGCCATTCATGGGCGGACTCTCCTGTGAGCTGTCTTGCCATCAGCAACAGAAGCAATATCGTCATAACAAAATCAATGCCGATTTTAACAATCATTTTTTGTTTCATTGTGATTCTCCTTTTGAAAAACCTGCCTCAAATTTTCTCCCAAAATCACACAGAAATCTACTGGAGAAGTCCCAGTTCCTGCAGCCACGGTTCAATATCCTCCTCGTCGTTGGCAGTCAAACCCTCAGCAATGACAGCATCTGGACAAAGCTCGCTGAAAATATGCAGGCTGTTGTCAATAGAATCGCTGGCGCTGGTGCAGAAGGGAATGATTGTTTTTCCGGAGAAATCGTAAGAATCCAGGAACGTAGCGATCATAGCAGGCGCTTCATCCCACCAAATCGGATAACCTACAAAAATTGTGTCATAGTCCTCCACATTATCTACACTGACCGTAATTTCAGGATGGACACCTTCCAAAATTTCAGCCTCTGCCTCTGTCTGCAAATCTCCATACTCCTCAGCCCGCTGAATTTCAGCAAGAGTTCCTCCGGTAAGTTCAGCAATCTGACCAGCGACTTCTTCGGTATTTCCTGTATGAGAAAAATACGCCACCAGAACACTTCCCTCTGTCTGTTCAGGCTCGGATGGCGCGGAAGAGATTTCAACTTCTTCACTGTCGGGAACAGCCTCGCTCACGCTTTCTTCCGATGACAAAGAAGGAGAAATTTCCGGGTTATCCGAAGGGACTGTAGAGCAGTCAGCCAATACAAAAGTCATAATTAACATTAAAGCAAAAATTAGCAGATTCTTTTTCGATTTCATAGGTTTTCACTCCTTTTTGGTGTAAGCAGTAGTACTATTTTCTTACCAGATAGGTCAATCGCACTCCATCCGCTTTTAACCGTTCTATGTTTTTCAGTTGAAACTCCGCCGGATCAACCGGAGGAAGATAAGCAGCTTTTTCAAAAACTGTAACTGTATCAGGCCTTCCGTCAGCAGCCGGTACAAGCAAAAGGCTCAATTCATCTACAGCTCCCTGCTGTAAAAATGTCCAGTTTATCGTACCACCGCCGCAAATTAAAAGCGTGCCGATTCCAAATAAGCGGTATAGCTTTTCCGCAGCGAGTTTGCTGTCCAGCATATCGGAACCTGCTAAAATATAAGATACGCCGTGTTTGCGGAGGTAAGCCCGGTAAGCTGCTGGTGTCTGCTCTGTCAGAACTTCAATCACATGGGCGTCTGGTCTTCCTGTTTTCCGGAAAGTTCCTGATTCCCATCCGATTTCGCCCTGCGTATCCACGGAAACATAATAAAGTTCGGCGTGATTATCCGCCACGAAATCACCGTCAGGAACTTCTTCTTCCAAATCAAGCTCCGGTTTCCGTCCTCCCGTAAATTCTTTTGTCGTTATGGTTCCATAAAGCCATGCATCCGCATGATACTCTGTACGGATGCGCGCATATTCCTCGCTGACGGATCGGGCGCTTTCCGTTTTCATAAATTTCCCGGTAATTTTGCCATCTAATGCGCTGAGAATATGGCAGATAGTATATGGACGGCTCATAGAATCTCTCCTTTCTCAAATAATATCAATTTGCTGTAAATAATCAAAAATATACCTTACTGCTTCCTCAAAGGCACTTCCGCTGAATCCATGTCCCGCCCCGTCGATCACATGATATTCCACATCTTCATAAACCTCTGCCGCACGATCTGAATAGGAAAGCGGTACGATATTGTCTGCGCTGCCATGCAAAAGAAGGACCTTATCTGTGTAATTTCCAATTTCTTCGTACACATCATAATCCCACATATCCTCCACATAGGGACGGCCTGCTGTAATCCAGTTAAACCGAAAACTGTCCGGTACCTCCTCAAGAGAATCGAATTGTTCATGAATGGCATCACTGACTAAAAAAGCAGGGTACATCAGCACAAGACCGGAAATCCTGTCGGTATGTCTTGCCGCCGCAATTGCGGAGGTAATTCCGCCCTGACTTGTGCCAAGCAGCACGATTCTGTTCCCATCCACGAAATCCCATTCAGACGCTGCTTCCATAATGACTTCCAAGTCTGAAACCTCTGTCATAACAGACATTTCCGTGGTATCACCCTCGCTTCTGGAACCTCCGCCGCCCCGAAAGTCAAAGCAGTAGGCAGCAATTCCATGGCTTGCCAGCTGCTCGGCATAGGCAGCGTTTGATCGATAGGAACCGCCAAGCCCATGGGCACAAATGACCAGCGGAACCTTGTTCTCTCCGGTATCCGGAATATAGGCAATTCCATAGATATGCTGTCCCTGATTCTCGAGTTCGATTTCCTGCTGATGGTAATCATAAGTCGGGAGATTTTCAAATTCTAAAGAATCCAACACCTTTTTATCCGGCTGTGAAAGAATTTCCGTCCGAAGCTCCTCCACCTGCGAATCGCTTAGCGAGTCATCAGATAAATTCAGGAACATGGCCGGATAACGATAGATATTATAGCCAACAAAAAGCAGGACAATAAGCACAAGGATTACAATCCCCGCAATCATTCCTCTTCCACGTTTCATGGTATTTCCTCCTTCTGGAATAAATCGATTTCTTCGCTTATCCATGTTTCATACTTCTTTTTATCATCCACGCTGTGAATTGGCCTGGATGATTTCCTGCACAGAGATATGTTCATTGCGGTAACGCGCATGGGGGTTCTTCTCCGGAACGGTCAGTCCAATGGCTTTTTGCGGGCAGGCGTGGGTGCAGGCAAAGCAGGTTTGGCAGTTTCCCGGAATGTATACTGCCTTCCCATCCTTCAAATGAATAGACGCAGACGGACAGACCTTTTCACAGATTCCACAGCCGACACAGCTATCTGTAATTCGGATCAGATTCTGCCAGGAATCGTCCGGAGCCTGGCTGATGAACTGAAGAAATTGCCTGTGAGCCGCCCGGTCATTTTCTGTTACTTCAGATATCATTCTCTTTCGAGCGTTCAAATCATGCAGAATCGAGGCAAGCTGCCCTTCCACATCTTTATCAATTTGCTGCTGTTCCTCCATATCAAAGCTGGGCAGCCAGTTATCTGCCATCAGAATGACATTGATATAGCTGACTGTAATCCCACATTCCTCACAAAACTGTTTCGCCAGCTCTGCCGCGCCACCGTGACGGTTCCCGTAGGTAAGTACCATATAAAAATAATCCGTCTGGAACCGGGCACGTTTCAAAAAGTCCTTTACCATAGTGGGCACCTCGTGTCCATAAACCGGGGCAACAATGCCGATCTTGTCTGCCGCAAATTCTAACTGCGGCTGATGAATTACCTGTGGGATACTGATTGGACGATTATCCAGCCTTTTGGCAATATAAAGGCTGTTACCTGTACCGGTGAAATAGAATGCCATGATATCTCTCCTTCCTGAGCTTCCTGTAATTTTGCTTCTATTTTATGTCATAATCCGGTTGAAACTATCGGTTTACAGTAAGCGCAAAATATTAATGCGGTCGGATACAAAATTACTCCAGCCCTTTGCGAGTTGGAGTAATTCACTATAATTC
>CALWLY010000027.1 GCA_944381635.1 uncultured Lachnospiraceae bacterium | reverse complement strand
TGTTTTTATAAAATGAGCATCAAAAGAGGGGCATATCGCATGAGAGATTTATTCTCTCATGCGACAGCCCCTTTTTCAAAATCACTGTGCTTTTTCGTCCACGGTATGCGCTAGACGCAGACGTAAATTGTCAAAATCCGAGCAGCCTGCGTTTAAGACAAAAGTATGGAAAGCTTTCAGGGAAAAATTTTCGCCCCATAAGGCTGCGGCCTGTTTCCGAAGCTCCAGAAATTCCAGGTAGCCAAGAAAATATTTCAGGTAGGTGGCAGGTTCGGAACGTATATAGCGGTATATGGCGTCGGCGCCTTCGGCACTGAATCCAAGATTGGTCAGGAAAGCTACCGCATCTTCATAGCTCAATCCGAAATAGTGAATGGATAAATCAAGCATGCAGAAAAGATTGATCTGCAAAGCGCGTTCCAAAGCTGCAATACGGCACAGAAGCAGTGTGGATTCTGAAGCTCCGTTTTCCATCATGACGGCGGCGGCATATTCGAAGGAAAGCATTTCCACATAATAAGCCCAGCCCTCCACATAACCGCCGTAAAAGATCAGTTCCCTGACAGGAAGACCGTGGTTTTGCAGTTCATACAGATGGGAATATGCGGTTTGATACAAATGACCGGGGTATCCTTCGTGAGCAAGTGTTGTGTAAAGGTCAATGCCCTGGGAAGTCTGACTTTGGTTGATGCAGATCACATTGTGGTAAGGGTCATCCAAAGGAGAAGTCAGATAATAGGCAGGACTGGTAAAAGGCTCCAGGGCGGGAGATACATCTTTGACCTGGGCCTGTATGTTTTTTGTGGTAAAAGAAGAAAGAGCGGGGAACACATCCTGCATACGTGTTTTTAGATCAGTCAGGATTCTGGATGGTTCGCTTAACGGGAAATCCTGATTTAAAACAGCAGGATCCGGGAAAGCTTTGGTTTCTTCTTCGTACTGAGCAATAAATTCCTGCAGAGTATTTTTGTTGGAAACCCAGTAAGTATTTAAAAGATCCATGATTTCCGAAGGTGTACGGGAAGAACCGGTAGTCTTTTTTAAGAGCCATGCATAATAACTTTGCCCGTTCGGATAGGCGCATAATCCTTTGGCATTCGGTTCGCTTCCTTCTAAAAGGGTGAGGGAATCTCCCAGTTTCTGATAAGCGGGAAGAACCACGGTAAGAAGAAGCAGATTGTTTTTGTCCCTATAACTTTGAGCCTCTTCCTCGCTCAGTACACCGGATTTTACAAGGGAGGTAATCCTTTCCGCAAAGGTCTGCTGCAAAAAATGGCTGCCTTCTTTTAGAGAGGCTTCCTCAAAAATCGCGTCACATTGGGCGATAACATCCTGCAGATCACAGTCAGGCATACACAGACCAGCCTCAGCTTTTTCCTGTTCATAAAGAGCAAGGCTTTCGAAATAGTCAGGAATGGAAGAAAGCAGAGAAAGGTATGTTTCCACGTCTTTCTTTGAAGAAAAACGATATTCTGCAAGCAAAAGAGGAAGCTGAGACTGCATGCCGGAGTTGGGAGAGAGAGGCTCCTCAAAGTAAGGAAATTTTTCTTCCTCCAGGGAAATTGTAAGATAGGAGAAAAGAAGCTGCCATGTATAGGCATCCTGTGGGGAAAGCTGTCCGGCATCTATGTGGGAAAGCTGCTGCAGATAGGTTTTGTCTGAAGCCAGGCTTTCCTGACGGCTCTGTCTGGAATAGACAGGGAGAGCGGCAGACTGCAGGCGGATTCCATAATCTTGTGGATTGGCCAGCGTATAATTCAGACTCAGTGCATCGTTTTCCAGATTTTCCTGAAAGTAGGATTTGGCGGTTCGATGAAAGCGAAAGGTGTCCAGACCAAAATAGCAGGCGAGTCCGGCGGTGCAAAAAAGAAGGAAGATGGCGGCATAAAGAAAAATTCGTTTTTTATTCAAAGAAAAGTTCCGGCATCGGTGTACAGGTTCACATCATCAGAACCTAAGGTTTCCTGCCCATCGATGCGCTCCTTGCTTTTTTTCATATTATGAAACTGGGAAACTTTTTATTACCCAGTCAGAGACCTGGGAAAAGGGCTGCGAGCGTTAGGCAGAAAAAGGAGAGAATCTGTCTGAAAAAAATTAAGGCAAAGAATTGATTTAAAAAGGAAAAATGGCGGGAAACAGGCTTGACGAACAGGCAGAAATGCCGTATCTTTGAGAGAGAAACTGCAAAATATTCGAAAAGTGCCGTGCAGATTTCCTATTTTTTTCTCTCAGAAGACAGAAGGCATTTTTCACTGATTGAAAACAAAGAAGAAAGAGGTATGAGATGGACAATTTAGAGTTGAAAATCACTGCTAATGAAGTTCGCAAGGGTATTGTTACCGCTGTGCACAGTGCGAAAGCCGGACATCCGGGCGGTTCTCTGTCAGCAGCGGATATTTTTACGTATCTTTATTTTGAAGAAATGAATGTAAATCCTGAAGACCCGAAAAACCCTGACAGGGATCGTTTCGTTCTTTCCAAAGGACACACAGCGCCGGGATTGTACGCTACCTTGGCTCACAGAGGTTATTTTCCGGTGGAGGATCTGACTACACTGCGTAAACTGGGCTCTTACTTGCAGGGGCATCCCTGTATGCAGCACGTTCCGGGCGTGGATATGTCTTCCGGTTCTTTGGGACAGGGAATTTCCGCAGCAGTGGGAATGGCTCTTTCTGCCAAGATATCCGGAAAGGATTACCGTACTTACACACTGCTTGGAGACGGTGAAATCCAGGAAGGACAGGTTTGGGAGGCATCCATGTTTGCAGGCTTCCATAAACTTGACAACCTTGTAGTGATCGTAGACAACAATGGCCTCCAGATTGACGGAAAGATTGATGAAGTTTGTTCCCCATACCCCATTGATAAAAAATTCGAAGCATTCAATTTCCATGTGATCAACGTAGATGCTCATGACTTTGACGCTCTTCGTGCAGCATTTGCAGAGGCAAGACAGACCAAGGGAATGCCTGTGGCGATCATCGCCCACAGCGTGAAAGGAAAAGGCGTTTCCTTTATGGAAAACAATGCCGGATGGCACGGAAAAGCTCCGAATGACGAAGAATATGCAGTGGCAATGGCAGATTTGGAAAGGATTGGTGAACAGTTATGTCAGAAGTAAAAAAGATTGCGACAAGAGAAGGCTATGGCGACGGCCTGGCAGAACTGGGCGCCGTGAATCCGAATGTGGTAGTTCTGGACGCTGACCTTGCGGCAGCAACCAAAACGGGTGTATTTAAAAAAGCATTTCCGGAGCGTTTCTTTGACTGTGGTATCGCAGAAGGAAATATGATGGGAATTGCAGCCGGTCTGGCAACTACAGGCAAAATTCCTTTTGCAAGTACTTTTGCCATGTTTGCGGCAGGACGTGCTTTTGAACAGGTGAGAAACTCCATCGGATACCCTCATCTGAATGTAAAGATCGGTGCGACACATGCGGGCATTACCGTTGGAGAAGACGGCGCATCTCACCAGTGCAACGAGGATATCGCTCTGATGCGTACGATCCCGGGAATGGTGGTATTAAGCCCTGCGGATTATGTGGAGGCAAAGGCAGCGGTAAAGGCGGCAGCAGAGTATGAAGGTCCGGTTTATCTGCGTTTCGGACGTGCGGCAGTTCCGGTGATCAACGATGAAGCGTCCTATCAGTTTGAAATAGGAAAAGGCCTCGTTCTTCGTGAAGGAAGCGATGTTACGATCGTAGCTACAGGAATTATGGTTTCCGCAAGTCTGGAAGTAGCAGAAAAGCTTGCAGCGGAAGGAATCAGCGCGGAAGTTATCAATATCCACACAATCAAGCCTTTGGATAAGGATACCATTCTTGCTTCAGCGAAGAAAACAGGCAAAGTCGTGACAGCGGAAGAACATTCTGTGATCGGCGGTCTGGGAAGTGCAGTATGTGATGTTCTGTGTGAAAATAATCCGGTTCCGGTGTGCAAAATCGGCATGAATGATGTATTCGGAGAATCCGGTTCAGCAGCAGCTTTGGTTGCAAAATACGGACTGGATGCAGACGGAGTCTACCGGAAAGTCAAAGAATTTCTGAATAAATAGCAAAAAGGTTTGCCTTTTTTGTGTTTATCGTGTAATATAAGGGGGCTTAAGCGGCAGGAATACCGTTTGAGCCCTGCCTTTTTTGGCAATAAATATCTTAATCACTCAAAAAAGATGATAAATCGCACCGCGGCACAGGACAAGATATGACCTGCGGCCAGACACATGGAGGATTTCTATGAATATTTTATCACCTTCTATTCTGTCTGCGGACTGCGCCAGACTGGGAGAGCAGATTCACCTGACAGAAGAAGCGGGAGCAAAGTATTTGCATATTGATATTATGGACGGAGCGTTTGTTCCTTCCCTTTCCTACGGGCTTTGCGTGGTGGAGAGCCTGCGGAAAGCAACCAACCTTTTTTTTGATGTACACCTTATGGTAGTAAACCCCATCCGCTACGTGGAGCATTTCGCGGAAGCCGGGGCAGATCTTCTCACAGTTCATCTGGAAGCCTGTGAAGATGTGGCGGCTACTCTGGATGCGATTCACGCAAACGGAATGAAAACAGGACTTGCGTTAAAGCCCCAGACTGCCATCAACGAACTGGAACCTTATCTGGACAAAACCGATATGATTCTTGTTATGGCTGTGAACCCCGGATTCGGCGGACAAAAGTATATTGAAAACACTACAGAGCGCATTCGGGAAGCACGTCTTCTGGTAGAAAAAAGCGGATTGCCTATAGATATTGAAGTGGACGGCGGCATCAACGGTAAAAATGTACGTTCCGTCATGGAAGCGGGTGCCAACGTAATCGTCTCCGGTTCCGCGATTTTCAACGGAGATATCACCGAAAACACAAGAACACTTATGAAAGTGCTGGAAGAGGAAGAAATTCTTCTATCAAAACAGGAAAAAAAGTAAGAACCATCAGAAAAATGAAAAAAGATTTTAATTTGCAGGGGTGCTGTCAGACTTTAGCTTGGCAGCACTTTTTATATTTTCTTATATTTTTTGCAGTATTCCGTATTGGAATAAAATAGGGAAGATAGATAATATTTGTCATGCATTATCCGAAACAGTATGATTTGTCTTTGCTTGAAGAAGCAATCGGAGAAAAGTAATACAGTAAAAGGGATAATAAATTTGGGTATCAGAAATACAGAAAAGCAAAATATACAGCATGACTAATATTTTTTTATAATTTTGTGCATGATTTTCAAAACGTTACACCTTCCGTTACAAAACGCAAATAAGATAACAAACATACTTAATTAAGATTAAAATTTGTACAAAAAAAGAAAGAACAGGGAAAGGATATTTTGGATAAAAGGGGGAAATGAAAAAACAGCCGGCGGATGCCTTGAGTTTGGATAAAAGACAGTGTTATACTTTCGTCAAGTCGGGAAATTAGTATTTAACGTACATAAATCTATAAGGTATATCCCGAAAACATAAGTCACCCGAAATATATTTGTTTGGGAGGCTGCTTTCCTGTATGCGGCGTGCAGTACATTTCGGAGGTTATGTATGTACACCGGCGCAAGAAGAACAATAATAGGAAAATGGGAGGAAGAGACGAAATGGTCAAATGGAAAGGCAGAGTGTCTGCGGTCATTTTATCAGCAGCTTTAGTCATTTCAAATTTGAACATGACTAACGTAAACGCAAGTGAAACACCCGAAACAGTCGAGCAGAGTACGGAAACGGATACTTCTGCAGATACGGAAAAACTTGAAGAAGAACAAGAAGACGAAAAGACAGATTCTTCATCCGATGAAACGAAGGGAACAGGTTCTGCTGAAGAGGAAAATACAGCAGATAATACAGAGCCTGGAACAAATGATCCGGCGGATACAGAGAATACCGGAGAAAATAATGGCAGTGCAGATGGCTCTGGTTCAGAGAACAGCGGAGAGGAAAATAATACCGAAGATAAAGACGATACAGATGCTGAAAAGGAAGATGACGACAAAGAGGGAAATTCCTCCGAAGAAGATAAAACGGATGTATTGACTTTACCTGTGCAGACAGTTGTATCTGAGGAAGGAAAAGCAGTTGTAAATGTGCCGGAATCTGTAAAAGAAGGTGACACTTTTACAGTGGAAGCTTCCGAAGGTTATGCAGTAAAAGAAGTAAAAGTGAACGGTGAAACGGTTCAGGCTGAAGATGGCGTGTATACCATTGCAAATCTGTCTGAGGAAATGACTCAGGTAGTGATTGAAGTTTCAGTGGAAGCGGTAACAGAAGAAAACGTATCGGAACAGATCCGTGTTTCCTACACCGTAACACCGGAAAACGGTGCTATTGTGGAAGGACCGCAGGAAGTAAAGAAGGGCGAAGGCTTTGAGTTTCAGGTTACAGCTGCAGAAGGATATGAAATCACAGCAGTAAAGAATGCAGATACCGTGCTTGAGCCGGTGGCAAGTGAAGAAAAAGCAGTGGAAGAGGCTGTTTCAGCTAATGACACTTCAGCTGCAGCACAGACTGTTTTCACTTATCATGTGGATGGCACAGAGGAAGATGTAACAATCTCTGTAGAAGCAAAAAACCTGAATGAAACAGAAGAGACCGAAGAAATGCTTACTTTCACAGGGGAAACTACCATCGGTGGCGTGAAAGCAGAAGTTACTGTAAAAACAGACGACCAAACTCTGAAGGATGCTTCTTTGGTTCTTGGTGAAGAAGCAAGAACAGATGCTGAAAAGCTTAACGAATATGTGCAGGCATTAGAGGGCGATGTTGAATATTCTGTGGCAGAAGAAATGCCCTTTGATATGCATTTTGAAGTGAAAGCAGAAGATTCAGATGAAATGGTAGAAAAAGAACCTGCTGCAGACAGCAAAATGGAAATTTCCATTTCCTTTAAAGAAGGTGCTCTGACCTTTGGCGAAGATGTTGATCGTGTAGATCTGGTTCACTACGAAGAGAATAATGATGTTGTAGAAAAAGTGGAAAGCGTTGTATCTAACGTGACAGACAACAGTCAGGTTTCCGTGCTGAGCGAAAATACTCAGCATACCTATTCGGAAGTTTCCTTTGAGTGGAATGAATTTTCTACCCTTTCCTTTGTGGGACTGAGTGAGGCGGAAACAAAAACAGAGGATTCTGATTATACAGAAACTCCTAAATATCACGTAGACTACAAGAAACAGTCAGAGGGAATCACTACCGATGTAGTACGAAATGGGGAAAATAACTATTCTATTACTTTGACGATCAATGAGGGCGTTACAGGAGATCTGGTTTTGGATTTGTCAGAGGGTGTAATGCAGGCTGGTTCACAGGATAGTCAGATGCCTGGAGATACTATGAGATTTGATTATACGATCATCAATCATTCAGGCAGGCAGTATCAGTATAAGGACGGAAGTTTTGTACTGGCGCCTATGCAAATAAATCCGGATGATTTTCATATGCATCCCACTGCAGTGGGTATGGATGGCCAGAGACTTCCTATGAGTTTTTGCGCAAGCAGATATGGAAATGATGCAATAGCGGCATTATATAACAAGTCTGAGGGAAGTATCACGCTTGATGACCTTATGGGAGTCGAAAATAAGCTGGCTGAAGAAGGGTATCATGGAAAAATATATACAGGAGAACATGCCCTCGCAGACTATTATCTGGACTACTATAATGAAAAAAATGGTACAGATTATGATAATTTAAGAGATCTTGCTGAGGCTAACGAAACTGGCATGGGAATAGACAAGGCTCCTACCTACACTATTACGATGAATGAATATAATGCTTTGTGTGAGAAATATGGGCCAGATTATGTAGATACTTATTTGGAATGCAGTGGTTCCGGAAATAATATTAAATGTAAGTTCAAAGAGCCTGATAGTGAATTAGCAGCATTATCCTATGATATGTGGTGGATAAAATATGTTGGTATGTCTTATGGAGAAGAAGCAACAGAAGATTTTACATCTGAAGCTAGCATGAATCAAAAACCAGCAGAATATGGAGTAGAAAGATATCTTGCCAAAAATGAAAAATGGCAAAATGCTAATAGCTATTTTGGAGGCATGAATTTTAACAGCGGAAATGAGATTATAGTACCTGGAGCAATGGGATTATCGGTTCAAATGCCTAGTGCCTATATGGGATATAGCTTTGGAATTTATTCCGTCATTGAACTACAGGATGTAACTCCTACTCCCCCTGTAGATCCTAATCCTGATCCCGATCCGGACGAACCGGAAGGCGGCGGAGGCGGCACTACGACTCCTCCTACTGAAACGCCTGCAGTTCTTGGAGAAAGAGTTCCTGAGACAGGAGTTTTAGGAGAAAGAGTGGAACAGCCTACAGAAGAGCAGGGTGTTCTCGGTGAAAGACGCGGCGCAGCTACTTCTGATAACACACCGATAGGAGCTTGGGCAGTGATTGCAGTTATGGCTGCAGGAGGCCTGACAGTATATGGATATCGTCGCAAAAAAGATATAAAATAGGCAATCATGAAAGAAAAGAGAGGTTTCAGCACGAACCTCTCTTTTTTGTACGGTAGGAAAGTGCCTTTCTTACCGTACAAAAAAGACGCTCCGCTGTGGATGCGCACTCAGCACACCGGCAATCTTTGATTGCCGGCAGACATTGCCTGACGGCAACCGTGCTCGACGCACACTTCTTTTCTGCACAATCTAATCCAAATGATAGATCCAGTTGTCTTTTCTGGGGGAGGCTTCCGGATAATCTCCGTCTGCATAGCCAAGAATACAGTGGCCGATACCCTCATATTCTCCGTCAATTCCAAGCTCTTTCAGAATTTCTTTTCCTTCCGGACGTTCAAATTCTTCCTTTGCTCTGTGGATCCAACAGCTTCCCAGACCAAGCGCATGAGCGGCAAGCATGAGATTTCCCATGACAAGACTGCCGTCGTAGAGATAGGTAGGTGCATTTTTGTTTGCAAGAACCACCAAAACTACAGGCGCGCCGTAAAAGGGATCGCTGTCACAGCCCATAATCTCCGCGTTTAATCTGGACAGACGGTCCCGGATTTCCCGGTTTGTCACGGCGAGAATAATGGGGGACTGACGATTCATACCGGTGGGCGCATAACTTCCAGCTTCCACAATCTGATCAATCACTTCGGCAGGAACAGGATTCGCTTTAAATTTCCGGATGCTTCTGCGTGTTTTCATGCAGTGTAAAATTTCATTGTTTTCAATCATAACTGATAACCTCCAATCTTCAGGCATCCTGAAGCGAAATACCTTTTGTCAGTTTTATTTTAGCACTTCAAAAAGGACAGAGCAAAAAGAAAACAGAAGTTCTGTTCATTTCCTGATTCTGGTTGTATAATGAAGCAAGAAGCAAAGTACAGGGAAAAGGAAAGGCAATGAAAATATTGGTGACCCCTCCGGTTACGGAGAGACAGAAGAAAGTTTTGACAGATGCGGCGAAAGACGCGGAATTTATTTTTTGCAGGAAGCAAGATGTGACAGAAACGATACTGAGAGATGTTGATATTATACTGGGAAATCTGCAGTCGGCGTCCCAGCTGGCATGGACGAAAAAATTAAAGTGGATACAGTTAAATAATGCAGGGACAGAAGGCTATTGTGAGCCTGGAATTTTGCCGGAAAATGCTGTTTTATGCAATGCAACGGGAGCTTACGGTCTGGCCATTTCCGAGCATATGATCGGCTGTTTGTTTGAACTTCGCAAAAAACTGCAGCACTATTACAAAAACCAGCTGGAACACAACTGGAAAAGCGAGGGTTTTGTAGATGTGATACAGGGAAGCACAGTTTTAGTTATAGGCCTTGGAGATATCGGCGGTGCTTTTGCAGGAAAAATGAAGGCGCTTGGCTGTAAAACCATAGGGATACGCAGAAGAAATCTGACGCAAAAGCCGGACTGTGTGGACAGGCTTTGCGGTATGCAGCAGCTGGACGAACTGCTTCCTGAAGCGGATGTGGTGGCATTAAGCCTTCCGGGAAACGCTGCCACCAGACACGTTTTAAGCAGAGAGCGCATTGCAGCCATGAAAAAGACAGCCGTTGTTATCAATGTGGGAAGAGGAAGTGCTATTGACACACAGGCTCTTTGCGATGCTCTTTATGAAGGAAGACTGGCCGGAGCAGCTCTTGATGTGACAGACCCGGAGCCGCTTCCGCCGGAACATCCTCTTTGGGATGCCCCCGGAGCGCTGATCACGCCCCACATATCCGGAGGGTATTCCCTGCCGGAAACCTTGGAACAGATCGTGGGACTTTTTGCGGAAAATCTGCTAAGATATGAGAAGGGTCAGCCTCTTTGCAACCAGATCGATCTGCAGACAGGATATGTGAAAGGATAAAAGGGGAGAGAGGATGAAAAAGAAAATTTTAGTTAGTCTTTTGATTGTAATTGGTATTTTGCTGCTGGCTGTGGCTGTATATGTGATTTATATGCAGTGTCAGTATTACAGAATAGAAGATAACCTTTCTATTGAGACTGAAAATAACCAGGAAGAGGTTGTGCAGGCGGGAACCGAGTACAAAATCATGACATACAACATTGGCTTTGGCGCCTATTCCCAGGATTACAGCTTTTTCATGGATACCGGAGAGATGAAAGACGGTACGCAAACCAGAGGACATTACGGAAAGGGAATGTCAGCGGAAGATGTAGAGAAAAATACCAGTGGATGTATAGAAAGAGTCAAGGAGCAAAATCCCGACTTTGTGTTTCTTCAGGAAGTGGATGTAAAGGCTGACAGAAGCTATGAGATTAACCAGAGGGATGAAATTTTAAACAGCCTGCCGGAATACGGTTCGGTATTTGCCAACAATTTTCACAGCGCTTACCTTCCGGTTCCGCCGTGGGATCCCCATGGAGCCGTGAATGCGGGAATGCTCACCTTAAGTAAATATCACATAGACAGCAACGTGCGGCGCCAGTTTCCGGTCAGCGATGCTTTCATCACCAAGTTTACAGATTTGGACCGCTGCTTTGTTGTAAGCCGTTGTCCGGTTTCAAACGGAAAGGAACTTGTGCTGATCAACGTCCATCTTTCCGCTTACGATGAGGGCGGAAAAATCCGCGCAAAACAGCTGGAACTTTTAAATCAGGTTCTGGCACAGGAGGGAGAAAAAGGGAATTACATCATTGTGGGAGGCGATTTCAACCACGATATTGCCGATACGATCGAGGCATTTCCCAGTGAACAGAAAATTCCGCCGTGGGTGTTCCAGTTATCGGATGAAAGCCTTGCGGAAGGATTTCACTTTGTGAAGGCAGAAAACTGCATGCAGGTACCCACCTGCCGGGGAGCTGATATTCCTTATGAAAAAGGCGTGGATTACACAGTGGTGGTGGATGGTTTTATTGTATCTGACAATGTGAAAGCCAGCGCACAGAACATAGACGGAGAATTTCTATACTCAGATCATAATCCTGTAGTGCTGACATTTTCGGTGGGAGAATGATCGGTTTATTTACAGAGGAAACAGCATGGTTGTGATGCAGAAAAATCGCAGAAAATACCGTTTTGACAACGACAGAAGACAAAAGAGAGGTAAAAGGCATGATAAAGAAACCGACTTTAAAGGAAATATTCACGATACCCAACATACTGACTTATTTTCGCTTTATCTTTATTCCGCTGTTTGTATGGATGTATTTAAAGGAAAACTATATGGCGGCAGGGGTTATTTTAGGGTTATCCGCTCTGACAGATTTGTTTGACGGAAAGATTGCAAGAAAATTGAATATGGTCACAGAGCTTGGGATCCTTTTAGACCCGGTGGCAGATAAACTGACAGAAGGAGCCGTACTCTTATGTCTGGTAATCCGCTATCCTCTTATGTGGGTGCTGGTAGCTATTTACCTTTTGAAAGAAGGATTTATGACAGTTGCAGGGGCTGTCATGTTAAAAAAGAAGAAAAAACTGGGAGCGGCCATGTGGTTTGGCAAAGTGTGTACCACCGTGTTTTATCTTGTGACACTGATTTTGATCTTCTGGCCTCAGATTCCTGTGCAGGCAGCAAATGTTCTTATGGTTTTATGCGGTGCCATGATGTTATTCACACTGGTGCGCTATGCTATTGTCTATTTCCATATGGCTAAAAATCCCAATACCGGAAGTTTTGATTCTTTGGAAAGCGTAAAAAGAAAATAGAAAAAAACAGAAAAAGGAAAAAGAAAGAGGCGCGGGTAAGTCAGCGCCTTAAAAAATGCAATGAAGAAGTCCGCCTCAAGGGGAAAATCCCTCACGGTGAGATTTTTATGGTAAATCACACCGTGACGGAGAGGAAAATCTCGCGCTGCCAGATTTTTTATGATTCCGTAAAAAGAGACAAAAGCTTTTCGCGGGACAGAGAAACGAGAGTATCCTCTGCAAAGTCTTCCTCCAGATAGGAGAGAAGGCTTTTTAATAGCCAGTTCGCCGGGAGGGAGGAGGAAAGGGAAGTAAGATCGGCAGTGCATACCAGCACATGGGAACCTTCGCAGTCCACCTCATAAATCAATCCCAGACGATGGTTTCTCTCAAAGTTATCAATGGTCTGTGCAATCGGAAGAATATCCGTTGTATCCAGTATAGTAGAGCGGGAAGCTGACACAATGTCCCACCACTGAGGAGTGGAAAAATCCAGGCAAGGGAAGTCCTTCAGCGCAGGATGGCTTTCCTGAATCAGCAATCCGAGAGTGCCTACCGGGAGAGGTTTTCCTACACTTTCCGAAATGGAGCGGAACATGGGATAACACCAGAAATCGGTACAGTAGGTTCCCTCGATGGAATTTTGGTTTGCCTCAAAAGAGGGGAGAAACAGGATTTTCCGGCTGTCTGACAGCGCTTCTTTTAATTCTTCCCTGCTGTGTGCCACCACAATATCTTCGGGTACTTTTGTCTCTGTTTCCGGGTAAACCCAGAACAGATAACTATTGGAAATTTCATGCTTTAAAGGTGCGTCTGCGGAAATGTCCTGCCAGGAAAGGCGGAGACTTAAACGCCGGCCGGCAGGCTGTCCTGTTTCGGGCATAGGCAGTGACAGGGAAGTCAATTCGCTCAAGCCCCGGGAAGCTTCTTCAAAACGGAAGGTTTTTTCGTACCAGACAGTATCTGAAAAAGGTATTTCTGATGTAAGCCGAAGGGTAAGAAGTGCATCCTTTAACACATCTTTCCCATAATTGGAAAGAAGAATCTTACAGGGAACCGATGCGCCTGCTTTCTGCACATAATCCGGGAAAGAAGCCATAACGACTACAGGCGCGCAAAACTGATTCCACGCTTCCTGGGTGATAATACCTTTGTTTTCCATAAAAGCATTTAAAATTCCCACGAGAGCGATTCTTTGTCCGGGGAAATCCTGCAGATCAAGGAGCTGGTATCCGGCGAGAAGGTCGCTTCTCAAAGCGGTCTCCAGTTCTTCCTTATAGCAGGCTGCCGCCAGATGACCGGAGGAATGGAAATAGGCGTCTGCCAGGGGAAGAAGCCCGGCTTTTTCCAGCCTCTTCCTGAAAATGCGCAGATTTTCCGCTTTCAAAACACCGGTATATTTCTCGATTTCCGAAAAATCGGGGTAAGTTTCGTACTGCCCGATTTCGTGGGATACCACGGGCAAAGAAGGCAGGAGAGTAGTCTCTTCGGTGAGAGCTACTTCCTTCACTCCCGTGCCATATTGAATCTGGCGGGTTTTGGGAGTCTCGCTGTTTTTATCGGCAGCTGCAGTTTCAGACAGTGCGGCATCATGACTCGTGCCGGCTTTCTTTCCGGGATAAATAGCTTCGTCGTAATCAAAGTCTGTGGCCGGCTTTCTTGTCTGTATATGTCCCAGAGGAGCGTCGCACATAGCGTAAGAGCCGCGGATGAGCCGGTCTTTGTCAAAGCGCACGCCGGAGAAGAAATCGTCTTCCGGGAGAATGCAGGGAACAAACTGAAAATTGTTGCTGCCCTGTACATAAAGATGACGGCTGTCGTAAGCTTTGTAGTCTTTTAAAATCCGGCTCAGAACCTTCTGGCTTCCCCACAGTTCATTTCCGAGAGAAAACATCACAAAAGAGGGGTGGTTGCCGAAGGAGTCAAGAATACGGAAGCCTTCCGCGATCAGATACTGCTGCATAGCTTCGTCGTGGCCTTCTTCGCCGGGTTCTGTGATGGTTCCCCAGAAAGGAAGTTCCGGCTGCAGATAGATGCCCAGACGGTCTGCAGCTTCAAAGGCAGCCTCCGGCGGGCAGCAGGTGTGGAAACGATAGTGGTTTATGCCGTAATCTTTGGCGGTTTTCATGACTTTCATCCAGCCTTCCACGTCCATCGGGGCATAGCCGGTAAGGGGAAACACCATGCCGTCGTGTTTTCCGCGCAGAAAAGTGGGAAGACCGTTTATAAAGAAACGCTCTTCTCCGGCGGTAAAATCCCGCAGTCCGAAGGTTTTCACATCCTCTTCCAAAACCTGGCCGTCCTTTTTCAGGGTTGTTTTTAAAATATAGAGCACAGGCTCATATTCGCTCCAGGCGCTCAGCTTATGGTCAAGCGAAATCCTGTGGGAGAAAGACGAGTCGGCAAAAGCGCAGGTGCTTTCCAGAATCGGAGCGTCAGCTTCTGAAAAGTCCGTTTTATTTTCCTGGTTTCCTTCCGGCGTTTTGCCGCGATGGGAGTCGGTATCGGGGAAAATCTGAAAGAGAAGTTCGCCGCCTGGAAGAGAAGTTTTTCCTTCCAGCGTAAGACTCTGTTCTTTGCAGGAAGAAGAGATTTTAAGACAGACCAGATGCTGGAAGGGACGGGGACGAAGTTCTAATTTGCCCAGAAGACCGTTCCAGTTAGTCTGTGTGTCCGGAGAAGTCATATGGCCGCCCTTTGTGGGATAGCCTGTATTTTTTACAAGGATTACAAGCAGGTTGTTTCCGGGACACACAAATTCTGATACATCGTAGATATGAGGGGTACACAGGCTGTCGAAACTTCCGGCTTTCCGGCCGTTTATGTAAACTTCCGTCATGCGGGTGCGTTCCAGGTAAAGCTCCCACATATAGTTTTGGCAGTCCTGGGGAAGCTGAATTTCTTTCCGATACCAGGCAAAGCCCTCAAAAGCGTAAGGTTCGCTCAGATGGTCGGTGGAAGCTGTTTTTTTAGGTTCCCCTATTTTGGCTTCTGAAATGGTGGAGGGCAGCAGGATGCGCTCCGGGTAGCAGGTATCTTTTTCATAATAATGGAGACTGACGCCTTCCGCCGTTTGGTCGGGAAAAAGCTGCCATTCTCCTTGCAGGTTGATCGTCTTCATGGAATCCGGTTCCTTTCTTTTTATTTTTTTACATTCACTAAGACAACTATACCTGTGGAAAGGGAAAAAGAAAACAGATACAATTAGAGAAAATATACCGAAAAATTCAGTTATGCATCCTGGTTGGGGGTTTTGCCCCAACATCATTATGTTATAGAGGAGAGGAAAATCTGTATGGAGTCACAGGAAAAAAGTTATAGGAACCATAGGCCAAACGTTGTGATCATCCACTGTGATCAGTTAAGAAGCGACTGCCTGGGCTGTTACGGGAATCCGGATGTACAGACCAAAAATCTGGATAAGCTGGCGGAGGAAAGCACAAAATATACCAATCATTATACGGTATATCCTATCTGTACGCCTTCCCGTTATTCCTTCTGGAGCAGTTTATACGTTCACCAGCACGGAGCCTGGGACAATCAGGCTACGCTGCCGCCGGGCTATGCCACTTTTCCCGGAATTTTAAGAGAGAACGGATACCGGACGGCAGCAGTGGGAAAGATGCATATGAATCCTACTTATCAGGATATCGGTTTTTCCAGGATGGAACTGGCAGAACAAAACGGCATCGGGCGTTTTGAGGATGATTATCACAGATTTCTCATGGAAAAGGGGAAAATTGACCGGTTTGACCTGCACCATCAGTCCGGAATTTTTCAGGACAAACCAACCACGCATTTGCGGGATATGTGTCAGTGCGGGGAACCGGGGCTGGAGAAAGAACTGTATTCTACGGAATGGATTACAGACAGGGCAATTTCTGAAATAGAGAGCTGGGATTCGGAAAACCCCAGCTTTTGATGGCGGACTATTACGGAATGATAACCCAGATTGATGACTGCGTGGGGAGAATTTTTGAGAAGCTGAAAGAAAAAAATCTTTATGATAATACGATGATTATTTTCACCAGCGATCACGGAGATTATATGGGGTACCATCATATGATGCTCAAATGCAACCATCTTTATGAGCCTCTTGCCAGAATTCCTTTGCTGATCAAATATCCGGACGGGGAATTTGCAGGGCAGACAGACGATGCATTTTCAGAAAATATTGACGTTTCCGTGACAGTTTTAGAAAAATGCGGCCTGAAAAAAGCCGATAGTATGCAGGGAATTTCCCTTTGCGGGGAGGAAAAAAGGAGCTTTGTATTTTCCGAAGGGCAGTACGGCAGCGAAACATCCCCGTGTCTTGGCTACATGATCCGGACGGACAGGTTTAAACTTCTGGTAAGGGGAAGCCTGGAGGAAGCTATGTTTTTTGATCTGTCAAAAGATCCCTGGGAATTCTGCAGCCAGGCTCACAATCCGGAATACCGGGAAGAACTTGAAAAAGTGAAGCGGGAGCTTACAGATTTTATACTTTTCCGTCTCTCCGGAAAAGTGTACAGAGACCGGAAGGTGCCCCAGCTTAAAAGCCAGGAAAAACTGGATGAACAGGCGAAAGAGATCAAAAAGTTTGCAGGGAAATTTTTTGAATAGCATCTTATGGTATTTTGCATGATTTTCGGAAGGTTCCCTTGATTGACAAGGCGAAAAAGTTATGATACTCTTAAAAAAACAAGGAAAAGCAATGATGAAGAGAGTACATCGGCAAAGAACACTACAGAGAAAGTCCCCTGTGCATCATAAATGGGCCGGGCTGAGAGGGACTGAGGGAATGCAGATGGAAGATGGCTTCTGAGCAGCGTACCGAACCCGCTGAGGGCAAGGCTACGACAGGTTCCGCCTGTTACAGCGGCAGGGTATCATGTACCCGATAAGGTCTCTGACCGCAAGGCAGGGATGAATAGAAGTGGTAACACGGGATATAACTCGTCTTCTGAAGCAGAAAACTGCCTGGAAGATGAGTTTTTTATTATACGGCAGGAAACTTCCTGCCGTATAAAAAGATGCTCCGCTGTGTATGCGCACTAAACGCTCAGGAAATCAGAGATTACCTGGAAAATGGTTGCTGACGCAGCCGCGCTTCGGCGCACATTTTTATAGCGGAAAGAGGAAAGAGAGGAAACGATGAGCAAAGGAAAGTATTATATTACAACAGCGATTGCCTACACATCCGGCAAACCGCACATTGGAAACACTTACGAAGCGATTCTGGCAGACAGCATTGCCAGATTTAAAAGAAAAGACGGCTATGACGTGTTTTTTCAGACAGGAACGGACGAACACGGACAGAAAATCGAGATGAAGGCTGCGGAAGCGGGCGTTACACCGAAGGAATTCGTAGATCAGGTGGCTGGAACGATTAAAGGTCTGTGGGATATGGTAGATACTTCCTACGATAAGTTTATCCGCACGACAGATCCGGAGCACGAAAAACAGGTGCAGAAAATTTTCAAAAGACTCTACGATCAGGGAGACATTTATAAAGGAGCTTACGAAGGACTTTACTGTACGCCCTGCGAATCTTTCTGGACAGAATCTCAGCTTGTAGACGGAAAATGTCCGGACTGTGGAAGAGAAGTAAAACCGGCGAAAGAAGAGGCTTACTTCTTCCGTATGAGCAAATATGCAGACCGTCTGATCGAGCATATCAATACGCATCCGGAGTTTATTCAGCCGGTGTCCAGAAAAAATGAAATGATGAACAACTTCTTGCTTCCGGGACTGCAGGATTTATGTGTATCCAGAACTTCCTTTAAATGGGGAGTGCCGGTAGATTTTGATTCAAAGCATGTAGTTTACGTATGGCTGGATGCCCTGACAAACTATATCACCGGAATCGGTTACGATGCGGACGGAAACAGCAGTGAACAGTACAAAAAGCTGTGGCCGGCAGACCTGCATCTGATTGGAAAAGATATCATTCGTTTCCACACGATTTACTGGCCGATTTTCCTTATGGCTTTAGGAGAGCCTTTGCCTAAGCAGGTATTCGGACATCCCTGGCTTTTACAGGGCGACGGCAAGATGAGCAAGTCCAAAGGAAATGTTATTTATGCGGACGATCTGGTAAACTTTTTCGGCGTAGATGCAGTTCGTTACTTTGTGCTTCACGAGATGCCGTTTGAAAATGACGGTGTGATCAGCTGGGAGCTTTTGGTGGAAAGACTGAATTCTGATCTTGCTAATACTCTGGGAAATCTGGTAAACCGCACGATTTCCATGAGCAATAAATATTTTGGCGGTGTGGTTGCGGACAAGGGTGCCGCAGAAGCTGTGGACGAAGACTTAAAAGCATTTGTGACAGGAACTTTTGATAAAGTGGCTGCCAAAATGGAAGGGCTTCGCGTGGCAGATGCTATGACAGAGATCTTCTCTTTGTTCAAACGCTGCAACAAATATATTGATGAGACAGAACCGTGGGTACTGGCAAAAGACGAGGCTAAAAAAGATCGTCTTTCCACTGTCCTTTACAATTTAGTGGAAAGCATTATGATCGGCGTATCCCTGTTAGAGCCTTATATGCCTTCTACAGCAAAAAAAGTATCTGAGCAGATGAACGTGCCTTTGAGAGGATTTGAGGACTGCAAAAAATTCGGTCTGACAGAAAATGGTACCAAAGTTACAGAAAAACCGGAAATTCTGTTTGCAAGACTGGATGTGGCAGAAGTATTGGAGAAGGCGGAAGCTATGTTTGCACAGAAAGAACAGGCGGCAGAGCCGGAAAAGAAGGAAGAAGAAGCTGTGAATGTTATTGATATTGAAAACAAACCGGAAATTACTTTTGACGACTTTGAAAAAATGCAGTTCCAGGTAGGTGAGATCATTGCCTGCGAGGAAGTGCCTAAATCCCGCAAGCTGCTCTGCTCCAAGGTGCGTATTGGAAGCCAGGTAAAACAGATTGTGTCTGGCATCAAACAGCACTACAGCGCTGAGGAGATGGTAGGAAAGAAAGTTATGGTGCTTGTAAACTTAAAACCTGCAAAACTGGCAGGGGTTCTTTCGGAAGGCATGCTGTTATGCGCAGAAGATGCAAAAGGAAATCTGGCACTTTTAACACCTGAAAAAGAAATGCCTGCAGGCGCTGAAATCTGCTGATGACAAAATGAGATAGGAAAGAGACTGCTGCGAAAGAAAACACCTTTTCAGCAGTCTTTTTATATACGACAAGAAACTTCGTTTCCTGTCGTATATAAAAAGACGCTCCGCTGTGGATGCGCACTGCGGCGGAGAGGGAATATATCGCTGAGCGACCCGCCGCAGGCCGAGAATCCCGCACTGCGAGATTCTTTTTATTCTTGTATACCTGAGAAAAGAGGGGGAATAATGAAAATGAAAAAAGAGGAATTTTACTTTGATTCCAGAGATAATAAGAGCAAAATCCATGCGGTCAAATGGATGCCCGAAGGCAGACCCACGGCTGTTTTGCAGATTGTTCACGGAATGGCGGAAAATATCCGCCGCTACGATAAATTTGCCGGGTTCCTTGCGGAAAAAGGAATCCTTGTCACGGGAGAAGATCACCTGGGGCACGGAGAAAGTGCCAAAGAGCAAGAACAGTACGGCTATTTCTGTGAGAAAGACGCGGCAACGGTTCTGGTCAGAGATGTGCATCGTCTGAAAAAAATGGTGCAGGACCAAAATCCGGGCGTTCCGTATTTTATCATGGGTCACAGTATGGGTTCTTTTATTCTGCGCAATTATCTGTGCCGCTATGGGACGGGAATAGACGGAGCCATTATCATGGGAACCGGTATGCAGCCTGCAGCGCTTCTTAAAATATCCAAAGCGTTGACGCGCTTTCTGGCTGTGTTTCAGGGGTGGAAGAAAAGAAGCGCTCTGATTGACAGACTGGCTTTTGGAAATTATAATAAAAAAATTCCTTATGCAAAGAGCAAAATGAGCTGGCTGTCCACGGATGAGGCAGTGGTGGATGCATATGACAGAGATCCGAAATGTGGTTTTTTATTTACGCTGAACGGATTTCATACACTGTTTACACTGATTGACAACCTGCATGACAATTCGCAGCTTAAAAAGATGCCAAAGGATTTGCCCATTCTGTTTTTGTCAGGGGAAGAGGACCCTGTGGGAAACTATGGAAATTCGCCGAGAGAAGTGGTACAATCATTCCGTGACCTGGGAATGACGCAGATAAAAGAAAAGTATTATCCGGGGCTTCGTCATGAGTTGCTCAATGAAAATGGAAAAGAGCAGGTTTATGAGGATATTCTTTTCTGGCTGGAACAAAACAGATAGAAAGGCGAGTATATTGAAAAAGAAAAAATATATGGCGGCTGCGTGGGCTCTTGCACTGGGAATTTTTTTCCTCTCTCCTGTGTCTGCTGTATGGGCCCGGGAAAGTGAAAATGTCGTTTGCACTGCCAGCAATGACAGCCGGTCCGGGGACGGTACACAGAAAATGGACAGCGAAGAGATGGAGAAAATTTTCGATTATATCAGGGAAAAATGGAATTCCGGTGAGCTTTCTACCAGAGAAGATGTGGAGAGAGCTATTGAGGAAGGCTGTGGGGAGTTTGGGATCAACCTGGATGAAAAAAAGAAAGAACAGCTTGCTGACCTTGTGGAAAAGGCGAAAGAATTGGGACTTGATTCCGATTTTATGAAACAGGAGGCAAAAAAGCTGTATGAGGAATACGGAGAGGAGTTCGTTTCACAGGCAGCTGATTTATTAAAAGAACAGGTTGCAGAATCTGTAAAAGAAGCAGTGGCTGATTCGGCCAGAGAGCTGGTAAAGGATTTTTTTCATGACCTGAAGGAAAGCGTGACAGATTTTTTTCACAGCCTGCTCCTGTGAAAAAATCTGATGAATCGCACTTCGCGTTCAAGGAAAATAGTTGCTGACGCAACCGCGCTCTGGCGCGAGCGTGCGCCAGGGCGCACACTTTCTTACCTCACTGCTTTATGCGTAGAACAGACAGAAAAAACACATTCTTTTCAAAATACAAAAGACACTGCTGCAAACAGGCAGCGCACGTAGAAAAGAAAGGAATGAGACAATATGCGAATTGCATTTTTCAGCACAAAACCCTATGACAGAATCTGGTTTGAGCCTATGGGAAAGGACTACGGATTTGATATCCATTTTATTGAACTGCCGTTTAATGAAGACACCGTCTATCTGGCACAAGGACATGACGCGGTCTGCCTGTTTGTCAACGATTATGCCAATGCGGCTATGATAGAGCAGCTGCATCAAATGGGAATCCGGGCAATTCTGCTTCGGAGCGCAGGATTTAATCATGTGGATATTCAGGCGGCGGACGGGAAAATTCCGGTGCTTCGTGTACCCAGCTACTCTCCGGAAGCGGTAGCGGAATATGCCATGGCAATGATTCTTACTGTCAACCGATATACGCACAAAGCTTATAACCGTACCAGAGATTTTAATATGAACATCAACGGCTTTATGGGAACCGATCTGCATCACAAAGTGGCTGGAGTGATCGGAACGGGAAAAATCGGACAGGCCATGATCCGTATTTTTAAAGGTTTTCAAATGCAGATACTTGCTTATGACCCGTATCCGAACCCGAATCTGGATGTGAAGTATGTGGAAATCGAGGAACTGATGCAGAAATCTGACTTTATTTCCCTTCACTGCCCGCTGACGGAGCAGACTAAAAATATCATCAATAAGGAAACCATCTCCATGATGAAAGACGGTGTTTTTCTGGTGAATACATCCCGGGGAGGGCTGATCAATACGGAAGATTTGATCGAAGCTCTGCTTGCCAAAAAATTCGGAGGAGTGGGCCTGGATGTATACGAGGAAGAAGAGGGCTTGTTTTACGAGGACAGATCCGGCGATATTATGCAGGATGAAAATCTGGCCCGTCTCACTACGTTTCCCAACGTGCTGATCACTTCTCATATGGGATTTTTTACGGTGGAGGCCATGCAGGCTATTGCCACTGAGACACTGGAAAACGCTTATGCGGTGGAACATGGACTTGAACTTAAAAATATCGTAAAACCCTGATTTTTTTAAAAAGAAAAATGTTCTTGCTATTCTGGTAGACATTGTGCAGAAAAAAAGTGAAAAAGAAAAACGATTTTGTGTGAAAGGCCATAATCCGGGAAGAAAACTTCCTGGGTTGTGGTCTTTTTGTACAGTTTTTTTTAGATTTATTTTATTTGCACGCCCTCTATATACGTAGTATGATAAAAAGACAAGTAAAAATGAAAGAGGTAGAGTGAAAATGGGTAGATTATTTAGTCTCGACAGCCCGATTATGGTATTTTTAACCAAGATAGCGGATCTTATGATTTTGAATGTGATCACACTGCTTTTGTGTATTCCCATCGTGACAGCCGGATCTGCTATAACAGCGCTGTATTATATGACGATCAAACTGGTAAGGGATGAGGAAACCTATATTGTAAAAGGTTATTTCAAATCTTTTAAACAGAATTTCAAGCAGGCAACGATCATCTGGCTGATCATGCTGATTCTCGGTTTTCTTCTGGGATATGATTTCTTTATTATGACGCAGATGCCCGGTTCCGCAGTGCGCACAGTGATTCTGGTGATTCTGGTGCTTGTGACGATCTGCTATGTATTTACATCCCTTTACATATTCCCGGTATTGTCCCGATTTGACAATACGATTAAGAACACGGTGAAAAATGCTTTCCTGATGAGTGTTTTAAGTCTTCCAAAGACAATTCTGATCATCCTCATCAACCTGCTCCCGATTGTTCTGCTGCTGCTTACGCTTCAGTCAATGCCGTTTATCATTCTGTTCGGTTTTTCCGGAGTAGCTTATATGTGCAGCTTTTTCTATTCCAAAACTTTTAAGAAGTTTGAGCCGGTACAAGAGGGAAATCCTACAGAATGGCAGCCTTTGTCCTTTATTGTAGAGGAAGCTGCAGCCAAAGAAGCGGCAGCAAGAGAAGCAGCATTAAAGGAACAGCAGGAAAAAGGAGAGTCTGCGGAAGAATAAAAAAAGAAACTTTAACCTGTGGTAATTTTGCCTAAGAAAAAAATAACGGATTTGGTAAAAATGTCATGGGGATGTGGAAAACTTTTTTCTTCTAAGCAAAGTTTACAACCATGCCGGAAATCTTTGTGAAATTGTGGCATGGTCAAAAAAGAAAGTCTCGGGTATACTATCTTTAGGCTTAAACGTGAATAGCGTATCAAAAATTTTCTAGGGAGGCAACAAACATGGCAAGTTTATCAATGAAAAACATCTGTAAAGTTTACCCCAACGGTTTTGAAGCTGTTAAAGACTTCAACCTGGAGATTGCAGATAAAGAATTCATCATTTTCGTAGGACCTTCAGGATGTGGTAAATCCACAACACTGCGTATGATCGCAGGTCTGGAAGACATTTCCGCCGGCGAACTGAAAATCGGCGACAGAGTCGTAAACGATGTAGAACCTAAAGACAGAGATATCGCGATGGTATTCCAGAACTACGCTCTGTATCCTCATATGTCTGTATATGACAACATGGCTTTCGGTCTGAAATTAAGAAAAGTTCCGAAAGATGAAATCGATAAAATGGTTAAAGAAGCAGCTAAGATTCTGGATCTGACACAGTTGCTGGATCGTAAACCGAAAGCTCTTTCCGGTGGTCAGAGACAGCGTGTTGCTATGGGACGTGCTATCGTTCGTAACCCTAAAGTATTCCTGATGGACGAACCTCTGTCCAACCTGGATGCTAAACTTCGTGTACAGATGCGTATCGAGATCGCTAAATTACATCAGAGATTAGGTACTACCATCATCTACGTAACACATGACCAGACAGAAGCTATGACACTGGGAACCAGAATCGTAGTTATGAAAGACGGTGTTATCCAGCAGGTAGATACTCCTCAGAATCTGTATGAAAAACCGCAGAACCTGTTCGTAGCAGGATTCATGGGATCTCCTCAGATGAACTTCCTGGATGCAGAAGTTGTTGTAAAAGGCAACGAAGCAGCATTAAAAGTTGGCGGAAAAGAAATCCCGCTTCCTCCTGCAAAAGCTAAAAAACTTATCGAAGGCGGCTATGCTGGAAAGACAGTTGTTATGGGTATTCGTCCGGAAGATGTATATGATTCCGAAATGTTCATCGAAACAGCTAAATGTACTTTTGAATCTACTATCAAAGTATACGAGCTGCTTGGTGCTGAAGTTTACTTATACTTTGATCTGGCTGAGTTCCCGATCACAGCAAGAGTTGATTCCCGTACAACAGCAAGACCTGGCGATGTTGTTAGATTCGCATTCGATGTTGAAAAGATTCACGTATTCGACAAAGAAACAGAACAGGTTATCACAAACTAATAAGAACATAACAGAGCCGGTACTTTCAGTACCGGCTCTTATCATCTGAAAAGAAGGGCTTGCCACAGTGTTTTTTTTGCTTTATTATAAAAATAACGTGGATACAGAGCGCAGTCTGCCCTGCTGTATCAGTGCTAACAACAGAAAGGACGGGAAAAGAGATGATTTCAAATCAGATAATCCAGACCAGCATAGATGAATTACGCGCGATTACCAAAGTGGACCTTTATGTGTTTGATTTGGATGGGTTAAAGGTTGCAGCAACTGCGGAAGAACTGACTATTTCCAGAGAGATTATTGAAAACTTTGCATCTTCACCCGCAGACAGCCAGATTGTCAGCGGTTATCATCTGCTGAAGATTCTGGATGAAGGAGAGGTTGCCTATGTTCTGATTGCCCGCGGACCCAGCGATGATGTATATATGGTAGGAAAGATTGCAGTCAGCCAGATACAGAATTTGATTATTGCCTATAAAGAAAGATTTGACCGCAATAACTTTTTCCAGAATCTGATTCTGGATAACCTGCTTCTTGTAGATATTTATAACCGTGCTCAGAAGCTTCATATTGAAGTGGAAGGGATGAGAATTGTCTACCTGATCGAGACAAAACTGGAAAAAGACAACAGCGCAATGGAAATGTTGAGAAGCCTGTTTTCCAGTCAGAACGGAGATTATATTACAGCGGTAGATGAGAAAAATATTATTCTGATCAAGTCCCTGGAAAAAGATGATCCGGATGTGCTGGAGCGTACAGCGGAAATGATTGTAGATATGATGAACAGCGAAGCCATGATGAACGTACGCGTGGCTTATGGTACTGTGGTAAAGGATTTGAGGGAAGTATCCAAATCATACAAAGAGGCAATGATGGCTTTGGATGTAGGAAAGATTTTTTATGCAGAGAAAAATGTCATCGCCTATGCCACACTGGGAATCGGACGTCTGATTTATCAGCTTCCGGTAAACTTGTGCCGTATTTTTGTGCAGGAAATTTTCGGCGACAATGTACCCTATGATATCGACGATGAGACTTTGACAACGATTAATAAATTCTTTGAAAACAATCTGAATGTTTCTGAGACATCCAGACAGCTGTTTATTCACAGAAATACACTGGTGTACCGTATTGAAAAAATTCAGAAGACAACAGGTCTTGACCTGAGAACCTTTGATGATGCTCTGACCTTTAAGATTGCACTTATGGTCGTAAATTATATGAAATACCTGAACAGTATCCAGTACTAAACCGATAAGAAAACTGACGAAAATTCTCCTGTAGGGGAGGAAAATGAGAAAAGACATGGAAGAGAACCATGTCTTTTTTTGTGTGTTCTCACATAGAAATCTATTAGAAAGTTCTGAATCGAAAAAGGAGGAGTGGAAATTGGCGTATTATGAGAAAAAAATTTCTTATCTGGATTATGTGGAACACGGAGTAAAAATAAAAAATGCCGGATTTATCAGGATAGAGGCGGATGAGAAAGAATGTGTTTTCTATCTGAAGATAAGAGGAATCGGGCATAAAAACGACGGACTGGCAGAAATCTGCGATGAAAGAGGACAGGCAATCGGAAGTGTCGGAATACGGGAGGGAGGCGGTGAACGCTGCCTTAAATTTCCGGAGCGTAATGTGTCCGGACGAGATTACAGAAGTGTGTGCGGAATTTTTATCAGGCTGCCGGAGGGGAGAGAAGTAAGAACTATGTGGAAAATGCCCAGAGAGGATGAGGAAAACGGGCAGGAGACGGAACAGGCGGTGAAAGAGGACAGCCTTTTTGATGAAAGCTTTCAGGAGGAAAAAAATTCACAGAACCAAAAAAATCAAGAAAAAAAGGAGGAAAAATTCCGGGAGATAAGTGTTTTGGATCAAAGAAAAGAAGAGAAAGAGGCGCCTGCTTTAGAGGCGGCAGAGTCTTTTGGGGAAAAAGAAAGAGGTGAAGCGATACAAAACCAAAAATCGGAACGGGAAGAGATACCCGAAACTCTTTGCATGGCAGACAAGTGGGAGCAGTTAAAGCAGATGTACCCTTCCATCCATCCCTTTGGGGATGAAAGGATGTTTTTGTCGATCGCCCCAAAAGATTTTGTGATTATGCGAAAAGAATACCAGAATATGGTGCATAACAGTTTCCTTCTCCATGGATATTACAATTATCGCCATATTATTTTGGGAAGATATGAAGAAAAGGAAGGGCCCTGCTATTATCTTGGTGTTCCCGGAAATTATTATACGAGGGAGTGTATGGTGGCACAGATGTTTGGGTTTGAAGCTTTTGAGGGAGAAAAAACTCCCTCACAGTCCGGAGATTTCGGGTATTATATGAAAAAAGTGGAAATTTAAGAGTATGAAACGTTTCTTCTTTTTACGAAAAATGAAAAGTTAATTGACTTTTCGTGAGGATGGAGAAAAACGGAGGTTTGCGCTCTGTTAGTCCACACCTCGAAGTGCAGCGTTTGGAATGTATTTTTTTACAGTGGACAGATAGGAGGTAAGTTCCTCCTTTGAGCAGGAGTGATAGCCTGGGCAGATGACGCCGTCACTGTCTTCAAAAGACTGTAGAAAAAAGGACTCTGCGCCTGAAATCCACTGACCGATTTCCTCAAAATCCTGAAGGCAATGCAGTTCTTTTACAACAGTGGTGCGAAATTCGTAAGGAATTTTGCTGTTTCGGATCAGAAAGGCCGATTTTTCAATGTTGGAAACATCCATAGACTCGGAGCCGGCAACAAGAGGGTAATGCCTGAGAGAAGTCTTGATATCCATGGCAATCATGGAAAGAAGGCCGGATGAAATAAGCTCTGCAAGAACATCCGGACGATAGCCGTTGGTATCCAGCTTTACGCTGTATCCAAGAGCGCGGACGCGTGAAATAAAGTCCGGAAGGTCAGCCTGCAGAGTGGGTTCTCCCCCGGTGATACAGACGCCGGTTAAAATTCCTCTGCGCTTTTTTAAAACAGATAAAATTTCCTCTTCCGAAATGGGAGGGACACAATCGGGCCTTAAAACCAGATCGCCGTTTTGACAGAAAGGACAGCGGAAGTTGCAGCCGCCGGTAAAGATTGTGGCAGCTACTTTTCCGGGATAATCCAATAAGGTTGTTTTCTGAAAGCCAAGTATTTGCATAATTTATTCCTACCTGTTAAAATTTAGTAAAGTTTTCAAAACGAAAGATTCGGTACTATTGCTGCAGATTTATAAAGAAAACGAATGTGCGTACTCACGCACACATTTTTATTGCAATACTGCCGATTACAGATGATTATAGGACTTTTAAGAAAATGGTGCAAGCAATCCGGGCACATTGCCTGCAGAAAATTATGTTCGTTTGTGACCTAATGCGGATCAGCGGCGAAAGGAAAAGAAAGCAGGGGACAGAATATTCTGGTTCGGCCAAATTTCGGATAAGCACAACATAAGATAGAAGGGGAAGGAAACTATGACGGAAGCGGAAAAATATACAGAGGAAAAGGAAAAAAAGGAGGACTCAAAAGAAGAGGAAAAACGCCGCCGGCGCATGATGCAGGAAAAATTTAAGCTGGAGAAAGCTCTCCGCCGCAGAAGAGAAAAGGAATTGAAGGCGATGAAAGAGCAGGAAAAAAAGGAGAAGGAGGAAAGAGAAAAACAAAAACAGCATGAGAAATATATGAGACAGGCCATTAAGCTGGCGCAAAAGGCCGCAATGCTTGGCGAGGTTCCCATCGGCTGCGTGATTGTAAAAGACGGGAAAGTGATCGGAAGAGGTTACAATCGCAGAAACACCGATAAAAGCACTTTATCTCATGCAGAAATTACGGCGATCCGCAAAGCCAGCAAAAAGCTGAATGATTGGAGGCTGGAGGGATGTACGCTGTATGTGACATTGGAACCCTGCCAGATGTGCGCCGGGGCCATTGTGCAGGCAAGAGTGTCGGAAGTGGTCATGGCAGCTATGAATCCAAAGGCGGGCTGTGCGGGGTCTATTTATAATATGCTGGAGGAACCGGCGTTTAATCATCAGGTAAAAGTAGTAAAGGGAGTGCTGGAGGAAGAATGCAGCCAGATGCTCAGGGATTTTTTCAAAAGTCTGAGACGGCGCCTGAAAACAGAGAAGACGGAACAGAAAAACCAGAAGTCTGATGATTGACAAATACAAAAAAAGCAAGTATACTGAACCTACCGTGCAGCCGGGGTGTCAGCGGTACCCTGTACCTGCAATCCGCTATAGCAGGGGTGATGGCCTGCCGAGGGCTTTAATCTGTATAGCTGCCCTTTATAAGTGGCGTTGAAGTTTGGGTCTCACGCAATGGATGCCTGTGAACCGTGTCAGGTTGGGAACAAAGCAGCACTAAGCAGGATTTTTCATGTGCCGTGAGGGTGCCTGGCGGAGTTAACTGTAAAGGTAACGTGTATGGACGGTGTTCGACGCAGGCCGCACGGTAAAAAATAAAGTAAAAGAAGGCATGGGACGATTTTCGAAAAGAAAAGCTCCGATGCTGTTTTTTATATAAAAAGGGAAAACTGCAGGCGGCAGCCGCATGTGAGCGGAGGAAAAGATGAAAGAAGAATGGTTATCTTCCTGTCGGCTTTGTCCGAGAGAATGTGCAGTTGACAGGAACCATGGGAAATATGGATACTGCGGCCAGACAACTCAGGTGAAAGTTGCCAGGGCGGCTTTGCATTTTTGGGAGGAGCCTTGTATTTCCGGAGAAAAAGGCTCGGGAACAGTCTTTTTTTCGGGATGTCCTCTGCGGTGCATTTACTGTCAGAACAGAGATATTGCATTGGGCAAAGCTGGAAAAGATATAAGCGTTGACAGACTTGCGGAAATTTTTCTGCAGCTTCAGGAAAAGAAAGCCAATAATATCAATCTTGTCACGCCCACACACTTTGTGGTGCAGATTGTGCAGGCACTTGTGAAGGCCAAAAAACAAGGACTGCGCCTTCCTGTGGTTTATAATACTTCCGCTTATGAGAAAACAGAGACGATACGCATGTTAGACGGGCTGGTAGATGTTTACCTTCCGGATTTAAAGTATGCCGATAACAAGCTGGCGGCGCGCTATTCCCATGCACCGGACTATTTTGAAACGGCGTCTCTTGTAATTAAAGAGATGGTCCGCCAAGTGGGGAAACCGGTCTTTGTGCCGGAAGAGGGGAAAAAGTGCAAGGACAGCTCTTTGGATATTTCAGAGCAGTATCTGATAAAAAAAGGAGTGATCGTAAGACACCTGGTATTGCCGGAAGCTTTAGATAATTCCAAAAGTGTCATTCGCTATCTGTATGAGACTTACGGAAACGACATTTATATGAGCATTATGAATCAGTACACTCCCATCAGAGAATTTGAGGACTTTAAAGAATTAAACCGGAAGATCACGGAGGAAGAATACGAAGAGATTCTGGACTATGCCATAGAACTTGGCGTGGAAAATGCCTTTATCCAGGAAGGAGAAACCGCCAGGGAAAGCTTCATTCCGGCTTTTGACGGAGAAGGAGTATGATCGTTGGATTTACAGTCTCACGAGGTTTAGTCAAACCCATTTGCTCCTGAGATACTTTGGGATTTTGTTTTGGATTTTGCATCAAAAGAAAAATGCCTGAAAGCCAGACCGCTGTTTTAGAAGATTCTGTTTTGTCAATAAAAAGGTGCTGACATGACAAAATACAGAATCGTAAAATTGCGGTTTTGAACTTTCAGGCATTTTTGAGACAGCGGAGAAGGAGGGATTTGAACCCTCGCGCCTGTTACAGCCTACTGGTGTTCGAAGCCAGACCCTTCAGCCACTTGGGTACTTCTCCGGATAACAAATCTATTCTATAGTAAAAATAGAAATTATGCAAGGGAAAAGATTGTGCATATTTTCAAAATATTATATAATTCTAATAAGTGAGCTTTCCCGGTATTACACGGGAAATGGCACCGGTGCCGGAAGAAAGGAAACGGCTGGACAATAAGGCGGAATGCTTTTAGGAAAGTAAGGAGGGTTTACTATGAAGCGAATCGGTATGCTGACAAGCGGCGGAGACTGCCAGGCTTTGAATGCAGCTATGAGAGGGGTTGGAAAAACACTTTTTAACGGAAAGGAAGACGTGGAAATCTACGGATTTTTAGATGGCTATAGAGGACTGATCTATGGACAGTTCCGTATGTTGACAAGCTCTGATTTTTCAGGAATTTTGACCAAGGGAGGAACTTTCCTTGGAAGCAGCAGGACGCCTTTTAAGCAGATTCGTGAACCTGATGAAAACGGTCTGGATAAAGTGGCAGCCATGAAACAGAATTATCACAAACTGCAGCTGGATGGCCTTGTGATTTTAGGAGGAAACGGAACCCATAAAACAGCCAATCTGTTGAGAGAAGAAGGACTTAATATCATTACTCTTCCCAAAACCATAGACAATGACCTGTGGGGAACAGATATGACTTTCGGCTTTCAGAGCGCGGTAAATATTGCCACAGAGGCTATCGACTGCATTCATACTACAGCTGCTTCCCACGGCCGTGTATTTATTGTTGAAGTTATGGGACATAAAGTGGGATTTCTGACTTTAAATGCCGGAATGGCAGGGGGAGCAGATATTATTCTGATTCCGGAAATTCCCTATGACATTGATAAAGTGGTAAAGAAAATTCAGGAACGCAATGATAAGGGCAGCCGTTTTACGATTCTTGCAGTGGCAGAAGGAGCCATTTCCAAGGAAGATGCGAAACTTTCCAAAAAGGAATATAAGAAAAAAAGAGCGGCAAGCAACTATCCCAGCGTGTCTTATGAAATCGCAGATGAAATTCAGAAAAGAAGCGGTTTTGAGGTACGCGTAACCGTTCCCGGACATACCCAGAGAGGGGGCAGCCCGTGCACTTATGACCGTGTACTTGCAAGCCGTTTTGGCTCAGAGGCGGCAAAACTTGTGCTGAAGGGAGAATATGGCTATATGGTAGCCTACAAAAACAGAGAAATCGTAAAAGTTCCGTTGGAAGAAGTGGCCGGAAAGCTGAAAATGGTAGATCCGGAATCTTCCATTGTAAAAGAAGCCAAAATGCTGGGAATTAGTTTTGGCGACTGATATTAGGAAGGATGACCATATGTCTTATACTGCGTTATACCGCAAATTTCGTCCTGTAAGATTTGAAGATGTCAAGGGACAGGACCACATTGTGACAACATTGAAGAATCAGATTCGGGCGGGGCGAATCGGACATGCCTATCTGTTCTGCGGTACAAGAGGAACCGGTAAAACAACGATCGCAAAGATTTTTGCAAAAAGCGTCAACTGTGAACATCCGGTAGACGGCAGTCCCTGCGGGGAGTGCCGTACCTGCCGGGCGATAGCGGCGGGAGCCAGCATGAATGTGATCGAAATCGATGCTGCTTCCAACAACGGCGTGGACAATATCCGTGAAATAGTGGATGAAGTTTCCTACTCGCCGGCAGAAGGAAAATATAAGGTTTATATTATTGACGAGGTTCATATGCTGTCCATAGGAGCGTTCAATGCGCTGCTGAAGACACTGGAGGAACCTCCTTCTTATGTTATCTTTATTCTTGCAACTACAGAAGTGCATAAGATTCCTATCACGATTCTATCACGCTGCCAGCGCTATGACTTTAAGCGGATCAGCATTGAAACGATTACAGACCGAATGAGAGAGCTGATGGAAACAGAACAGCTTTCCGTGGAGGAAAAGGCGCTGCGTTATATTGCCAAAACAGCGGATGGCTCCATGCGTGACGCCCTGAGTCTTTTGGATCAGTGTCTGGCTTTTCACTTTGGAAAAGAGCTTACTTATGATATGGTTCTTGATGTGCTTGGAGCTGTGGACACAGGTGTGTTCAGCCAGCTTCTCAGGCAGGTTCTTGATCAAAACGTACCGGGCTGTATGAACCTTTTGGAGGAAATTGTCATGCAGGGAAGGGAGCTGGGGCAGTTTGTCACGGACTTCACCTGGTATCTGCGGAATCTGCTGCTGGTAAAAACTTCTGAAAGCGTGGAAGATGTGATTGACTTATCCACTGAGAATCTGTTACGTTTAAAAGAAGAAGCCCAGATGGTGGATTTGGAGATCATTATGCGCTATATCCGGATTTTCTCGGAATTGTCCGGACAGCTTCGATATGCAGCTCAGAAGCGCATTATGATTGAGATGGCGCTGATCAAGCTCTGCAGACCGGCCATGGAGACAGACAGTGCATCGGTTTTGGACCGGATACGTGCTTTGGAAAAGAGAATGGAAGAAGGAGTTTTTGTTACTTCATCTTCCGCAGAAAACGCGGAGGTATCTTCCGGTGGAAGAGCTCAGCAGACTACAGCGCCAAAGGCACAGCTTCCAAAAGCTCTGCCAGAGGATATTCAGCAGGTAGTGGCCAACTGGCCGACAATTGTAGCACATACAGACCAGCCCATGAAATCTTATTTAAAGGGAGCCAGACTGAGCCTGGGCGCAGATAATCGCCTTCTGCTTGTAGTGGAAGACGGACTTGCTTCGGATTATCTGACAAAACAGCCGGAAAATAAAGAGGCTTTGGAACAGGTCATTACAGACTTTGTTCAAAAACAGGTACCGCTCACGGTGCAGAGTGTGCAGGATGAGAGGGAATTTGAAAACTCCTATGTGGATCTGTCGCAGATCATCCACATGGAGATTGAAGAAGAATAAAAGGAGGAGAACATTATGGCAAAAAGAGGAGGATTTCCGGGAGGAATGCCGGGAAATATGAATAATCTGATGAAGCAGGCACAGCGTATGCAGCGTCAGATGGAAGAAGGACAGAAGGAACTGGAAGAAAAGGAATTTACAGCAAAAGCCGGAGGCGGTGCTGTTGAGGTAACAGTAAGCGGCAAAAAAGAAATCAAAAAGGTAAAACTTTCGGAAGAGGTTGTGGATCCGGATGACATCGAAATGCTGGAAGATCTGATCGTAGCTGCCACAAACGAGGCAATGCGCATGGCGGATGAAGCAAGTGCAGAACTTATGGGCAAAATGACAGGCGGACTTGGCGGTCTCGGCGGAGGCTTTCCGTTCTGATGGATTTATACAGCGGGTACATTAACAAACTGATTGAAGAATTGGGCAGCCTTCCGGGAATCGGAAGCAAATCGGCACAGCGCCTTGCTTTTCATCTGATCAATCTTCCGGGGCCCAAAGTGGAAAGACTGGCAAAGGCAATTTTGGATGCGAAGGAAAATGTCCGTTACTGCAAGGAATGTTTTACCCTGACAGATCAGGATATCTGCCCGGTCTGTGCCAACGAAAAAAGAGATCATTCCACAATCATGGTAGTTGAAAACACCAGAGACCTGGCTGCCTATGAAAAAACCGGTAAATACCAGGGAGTCTACCATGTACTGCACGGGGCGATTTCCCCTATGCTGGGAATCGGCCCCCACGATATTAAATTAAAAGAGCTGATGCAGCGCTTGGAACAAAGCAGGGTGGAGGAAGTTATCATTGCCACCAACTCCAGTCTGGAAGGAGAGACCACTGCTATGTACATCAGCAAACTGATCAAGCCCACCGGGGTAAAAGTGACCAGAATTGCCAGCGGCGTTCCTGTGGGCGGAGATCTGGAATACATTGACGAGGTGACTCTTTTAAGAGCGCTGGAAGGAAGAACAGAGCTTTAAGGAAAGAAGGAAAATGGGGATGGCAAAAGAACTTTTCGGAAAAACTGTAAATGGGGAAGAAGTTTATCTTTACACACTGTCCAATCAGAAGGGCATGACGGTAAAGGTTATGAATTACGGGGCGATTCTTGTGAATGTTTGTGTTCCCGATAAAAACGGGGAAATCAAGGATGTAGTCCTGGGATATGACAAGCTGGAGGATTATTTTGTAAACAGCTGCTTTTTCGGCGCTGTGATCGCGCCTAACGCCAACAGAATCGGAAACGCTTCCTTTACTCTTAACGGCAGAAAGTACCAGCTGGACGTAAATGACGGACCGAACAATCTGCACAGCCATAGGGAACTGGGAGGACACAAGAGAGTCTGGGAAGCAGAGGAAGGGGATCATGCAGTCACTTTCTCTGTAAAAATTCAGGATGGAGAAATGGGATTCCCGGGAAATAAAACCCTGAAGATTACCTATACACTTACAGAAGAAAACGAGCTTTGTCTGGAATATGAAGGAAGCAGTGATGAAGATACCGTTTTAAATATGACTAACCATTGCTATTTCAACCTGGACGGACATGATGCAGGACAGATCACTTCTCACACAATGCAGTTGTTTGCCGATTATTACACACCTGCGGATGCAGGAAGTATTCCTACAGGGGAAATAGCAGGTGTGGAAGGGACGCCTATGGATTTCCGCGTTCCTCATGTGATCGGTGATCGGATTGATGCGGATTTTGAACAGCTGAATTTTGCGGGCGGTTATGATCATAACTGGGTATTAAACGGTTACGACGGCAAGGTACGAAAAGTGGCGGTGGCAGCAAATGCATCCGCAAGCAGAGTGATGGAAGTGTATACGGATCTTCCGGGAGTACAGTTTTATGCCGGTAACTTTATAGAAAAGGAATACGGAAAAGATCATGCGGTTTACGGAAAGCGCAGCGGTTTCTGCCTGGAAACACAGTTTTATCCGGATGCGCCCAATAAGCCGGCATTTCCGTCTTCTGTTTTCGGACCGGATCGTCCTTATCACACAAAAACAATTTTTAAATTCATAGTATGATCTGACGGTGATCGCTGTCTGTGTTTCTGCTGTTTTGCTTGGGATACGCAGATACTGTCAGTAAGAAACATAAAGTGCGTTTTCAAAGATGCCGTATTTACGAGCAGACACAGTTTTTCCAAATTTGTGCTGCCGTGAAGCGGGAAAGGAAGACGCACTTTTTATGTTGCAAAATTTATCCGTATACTGCTGCATGCAAATGAATATGGCAATGCCCGTGGCGGCAAAAAGGCAGCAAGCGGAATTTGTCAGAAAGATATGAGGGAACGCTTCCGGTTTTAGAGAAAATCCGACATTTCCATATGCTATGATGAAGAAAAATAAGCGTTTGGGAATGGAGGAGAGATATGCAGATACCTAAAAATATTGTACAAAGCGGGAAAGTGGATGCGAATCACAAGATCTATGTGGAGGATTATGTATACACCTTTCTTTCCAGGGAGATAGCCGCTAAAAAGGTTTCCATTTTCTATCTGTACGGAAAAACAGAGCGGGAAGGAGAATTGTTCTATTATTTTGTATATGGAGCGCTCACAGAAGAGGAGGATCTGTTTGGCGGACGGGAAAAAATAGGAATTTTAAAGATATCCGGTGACGAAACATGGTTTTGTACGAAAGAAGGAAACAAAATCCTGGTAAATGGGTGCTTTATTTTTTATGAACAAAACGAAGAAATGCAGGCGTATCTCATTCGAAGACATGAGACAGAAGAAAGGGAAAAGAAAACCGAAAACAGGGTGAGCGCAGGAAAAATAACGGGTATCAGAGAAAACAGTTACCCGGAAAGAGGCCGCAAAGAAAGGGAGAAAAGCAGTGATGCTCCGGAGAAAAAAGGCAAAGGTATACAAGAGATTCTGGCGGAGGCAGACAGAAAAAGGAGAACGCAAAAACGACAGTCTCTGAAAAAGAATATCACTGCCTCTTTTGAATCTGCAAAAAGAGAAAAATCTGTAAAGAAAGAAAAAGAAAAGAACAGGCCGGCGATTCTTTTCATCGGAACGGCCACGCTGCTTCTCTGCGCCTTTGGGGTGACTGCAGTGAATGATTACCATCCTATGCGCGATGCCGGACAGCTTTTTTTTCAGGTGTTTCATACTTTAAAGGAAGATGCGGGCTTTGTAAGTGAAACGGAAAGCAGGACAGAAAATGAACATTTGGAAACACAGACCCTTGTAGTGGAGGAAAAGCAGGCGGCAGAGACTGAACAGGAAAACGGCACAGAGGGAGAAAAAGCAGAAGAAGCAATGGAAGAGATAACAGAAGAGACAGAAGGAGAGAAAGCGGCAGAAGAGAAAATAGAAGAAAAGCAGGAAAGCATGGAAGGTGAGAAAGAAGCTCTGTCTGTAAATCAGGAAGAAGGCGTGGAAATATCAGAAACATCAGGAACAGAGGAGGAACGGGAGACGGAAGAGCAGTCGGTAAGTGAGCAGGAAACGGAAGCGATGGAAAATGCATCCCGGCAGGCGTTGGCGCAGAATTCTCAAAACGAGGAAATAAAAGAAGCGGAAAATTTGTATACAGTAAAAGAAGGGGACAACCTTGCTCTTATAAGCCGTAAGTTTTACGGTGGGACACAAAAAGTGAGGGAAATTTGCGAGCTCAATCATCTGGATGATCCGAATAAAATCATACCCGGACAAAAAATTATTCTCCCGTAGCGGGGAAAGTATGTTATACTTATACTGCTTGTAGCCTCAGATTGGAAAGTGCAAGGAAAAGATCCGGGGCGGCGCTTATTACCCGTAAACATAAGATATAGGGGAAAAGAATGGTAAATATTAAGGAATACCTGCAAAAGAAAGAAAAGCGGGAAGAGAAAAAAGAAGCGGATGATTTTAACAGCCGTATCCGCAAACACAGATTTAAAGTTTTTTTCAGAACAACAGCAATTGTCGTGCTGACAGCGTTGGTCTGTGCAGCTGTCTATATCAATATGGAAAATCAGACCTATTCCTCGTATACGTTGACACATTCGGTAGTAAGGGAAATCTATGACAATACTACACAGATAGGATATCTGAACGGATTTATCAGCTATAGCAAAGACGGTATCAGTTACATAGACAGCAACGGAGAGACGCTGTGGAATCAAACTTACGAAATGCAGAGCCCGATCATCAAAATATCCGGCAACAGAGTAGCAGTTGCGGATTATAATGGGCACATGATTTATGAAATAGATGAAGCCGGAACAATCAAAAATATTGATACAAATCTGCCGATCCGCAGTCTGGCATTGGCGGAAAATGGGATTGTGGCAGCGGCGGTGGAAGATGGAAACACAACCTATATCAATCTCTATAATCCTTCCGGTGAAAGATTTGCCTACATCAGGACAAGGATGGAGTCCAGCGGCTATCCGATAGCAATGGCACTGTCTGCTACAGGGGAACTGCTGGCGGTATCCTATCTTCAGGTAGAAAGCGGATCTATGGTCTCACATGTGGCTTTTTATAATTTTGACTCTGTAGGACAAAACAGCATTGACCACAATGTGAGCGGCTACAATTATAAAGATACCATTGTGCCTTACCTGTGCTATATGGACGAAAGTACAGCCTATGCCATTGCGGATAACGGGCTGAAAATATATACAGACAGCCACATACCCAAAAGCAGTTTTGAAAAGCTGATGGATGAAGAGATTGTGAGTGTATATTCCAACGATGAATACATTGGTCTTGTATTCCATAACACAGATGGGCAGGAAAAATATCGCCTTGATGTTTATAATAAGTCCGGAGAAGTTGTGACCAGCCAGAAATTTGACTTTGACTATAAAGAAATTGTATTTCACAACGATCAGATCGTCATTTATAACGAATCCGAGTGCCGAATAAGTACTGTGAAAGGTGTTGTGAAATACGAGGGCGAGTTTGACGACAGCGTTGTTCTTCTTCGGCCCATAAGCAGCAGAAGATACCTTATGGTAAAAGCGGACAGTGTAAATATTATGGAATTGAGAGGATAAAGACTGCAGACAGCAGTGTAGAAAAAATATGGAAATAAACTGGTTACTAATTGCAATGGCGGCAGTGACAGTTCTGTGTGTGAGAAATGGATGGAAAAAAGGACTGGCAGGAGGGATCGTCAAGATTGTTTCAACAGTAATGGCGCTCTTTATCCTGTCGGTAGTAATTTTGTTTGTTGAAAGCATACGGCAGCAGGACTGGAAAAATATCATTTTGTCAGTGATTGTATTTATACTCTGCGCTGCCATACAGAGTGTTGTCATGCTTATACTTAAGTCTGCGAAAAAAGTGGCGGAACTTCCGATTATAAATATGGTCAATAAAATCTGCGGAGCAGTGCTGGGAGCGGTGGAGGCTGTGCTCCTTTTATGGATCTTTTATCTGATCTGCAGCCTGCTCCCGTTTGGACAATGGCAGGAAACCATTATGCGATGGACTTATGACAGCAGTATCCTTTTGAGACTTTACGATATGAATTTTCTGCTTTTCTGGCTTGCCTGAGAAAGAAAAGAAAATGCTTCTCTCCGGAAGAGGCAGGCAGAGGAGACAATTGAGAGAAGATGAAAAAATATATCGGAAAAGTGCTTGACGAGAGAGGATGTCTGTGATAAGATATCATTCGTTGCGAAGAAAGCAACCCTTAACGGAAAGGCGAAAAGCCAGCGGAAAGGAAAAAAGCCCT
>CALWLY010000026.1 GCA_944381635.1 uncultured Lachnospiraceae bacterium | reverse complement strand
TCTGCATCTACGGTTACTTTGCCTTCTGTTACCTGTTTATTTGCTTCTACATCCCAGTAGTTTACCCCTACTTCCTTATGGGTTGCTTTTCTTACTTCTACATAGATCCAACCATCGTTGATTGCAAAATCTCCCACGTTTACAAGTTCATATCCTTCCGGAATGTCTGTCAGCTGACTGGAGTTTACGTTGTTTGCATCTGCATCTACGGTTACTTTGCCTTCTGTTACCTGTTTATTTGCTTCTACATCCCAGTAGTTTACCCCTACTTCCTTATGGGTTGCTTTTCTTACTTCTACATAGATCCAACCATCGTTGATCGCAAAATCTCCCACGTTTACAAGTTCATATCCTTCCGGAATGTCTGTCAGCTGGCTGGAGTTTACGTTGTTTGCATTTATATCTACGGTTACTTTGCCTTCTGTTACCTGTTTATTTGCTTCTACATCCCAGTAGTTTACCCCTACTTCCTTGTGGGTTGCTTTTCTTACTTCCACATAGATCCAACCATCGTTGATCGCAAAATCTCCCACGTTTACAAGTTCATATCCTTCCGGAATGTCTGTCAGCTGGCTGGAGTTTACGTTGTTTGCATTTATATCTACGATTACTTTGCCTTCTGTTACCTGCTTATTTGCTTCTACATCCCAGTAATTTACCCCTACTTCCTTATGGGTTGCTTTTTCCTTTACCTGAAGGACAATTTTCCCATCTTCTGGTATTGTAAAGGTTTGAGTTACCCATTCATATCCGTCTGGAAGTGATACCCCAATTCCATAAAGATCCTCCACATTCATCTCGTTCCCTACAACTCCGACACCTGGTAAAGATTCATACTCTTTAATAACTTCACCAGTTTCTGTATTTTTTATAGTACAGCTGAGTTTAACGGTCTGATTCTTTGGCTTTACCTGAAGGACAATTTTTCCATCTTCTGGTATTGTAAAGATTTGAGTTGCCCATTCATATCCGTCTGGAAGTGATACCCCAATTCCATAAAGATCCTCCACATTCATCTCGTTCCCTACAACTCCGACACCTGGTAAAGATTCATACTCTTTAATAACTTCACCAGTTTCTGTATTTTTTATAGTACAGCTGAGTTTAACGGTCTGATTCTTTGGCTTTACCTGAAGGACAATTTTTCCATCTTCTGGTATTGTAAAGATTTGAGTTGCCCATTCATATCCGTCTGGAAGTGATACCCCAATTCCATAAAGATCCTCCACATTCATCTCGTTCCCTACAACCCCGACACCTGGTAAAGATTCATACTCTTTAATAACTTCACCAGTTTCTGCATTTTTTATAGAGCAACTAAGTTTAACGGTCTGGCGCCCTGAGGGAGAGGATATATTCTCCTCCATCTTTATTTCCTCTTTTACTTCAGCAGCAGCCGGTACATGAACACCTGCCACACCAGCTTCGTTTTCCTGTTCTACACCAGAAACTTCCTCTGTCTTTTCGTCTGTGGTTTCATCAGAAGCTTCTTCTTTCTCATCTGCAGTTACTTCCTCAGGAGCTTCCTCTTTCTCCTCATCTTCAGCTTCTTCCTTCTTTTCTTCCGTCACTTCCTCTTCAGAAGTCACTTCCTTTTCCTCAGCTACCGCTTCTGTTGCTGTTTCTTCCTGAGCCATAACAGAATAAGTATCGGTTCCGAGTGTGGATGCTGCCACAGCAGCTGCCAGCAAAATTGCTGAACTTCTTGTTTTGAGTTTCATTGTCAATTCCTCCTACCCTTCTATTTAGAAATCAAATATTTTAACGCGATTTTTTATACTTCTGCATACACGCTATCCATTTCGGATCAAAAATTGGAATTTATATTCTCTGTTTCCTTATCAAACGCTTCTTTTAACAAATGCAAAAGTTCCAGGGTACTGCGAAATATTCTTACTTCTTTTCTCCACTGTACTCTTCCCTGCCAGGATGCATTCTGTCTGTACATTACATGGATAGAAAAATAAATTTTTCTTCTTTCTTCCCTGAAAAGAATGTCATGCCAACCTAAACTTCCCTTTCCGGCGCTGTCTCCTTCTGTCGTCATTTTTTTCTTTTCCGTATTTTCCTCTGCAAATGTTCTCTGACGCATGGATTTTTGCGGAAAATCTTCCTCATCCATAATGTCATCCATTAGGAGAATCGCATTGTCAAATCCCTGAAAATCTATTTCATATGCTTTCATCGGCGAATAAATCTTCCCTTCTGCGACCTTACCCGCCTGTTTATATACTTGCATAAAAAAATAGGATACATCTGTTACTTTTGCTTCTTCTGTTAACATATAAATTTCCTATTATCGTAAATCCTTAAACCACTGGTACTGCCATTAAAAATTGCCGGACTTCTTGTTTTAAACCTCATCATCAATTCCTCCTACTCCTCAGCGTGGAATCCAAGCATTTCATGCCTGCGACCCAGCCTTGATTTTCACTTATAAAAATAGCACCAACTCACGTTAGAATGTCACATTTTTTATACATTTTCTTTTTAACCTGCAGATAATAGCCCATGCTTTTTCCCAAATCACTGTGTACTCTTTCGCCACCATCCGAAAATTGTTGCTTTTTTGGACAATCCTCCTGTTTTGTCCATACTGATACAACACAAAACGTTATATGATGATATTAGACCAAAAATCTCTGCTAATGATGCCTGCGGATTGTTCCCCCGCATGCTATGATAGCGTCAGTGTACACTGACGCTAAAGATCAAATAAGAAATCGGGAAAGTGAAGGGTGATGCAATATGCCAAAAGATGTTACAAAAATACTTGTGGAATCCACAGTGCGAAGAACCATAAAAGAAATAAAAGAATCCCCGGAAAGAGCTACCAGGAATCTGATTGACCTTGCCCTTAATTTTTCTACTGGGCGCTTCCAGCGACATTTTTTCAAAACTGCACAGAAAATGCTGCATAACCAGAAAAGTGCCTATTATACTCTGATCAAGCAGGTTATCGATCAGGTAGATACCCAGACTCTGATCAGCTTCGGAATCAATCTTGGGTACAATGGGTGTACAAAAGGGGCAAAAGTCATCCGGGAAATTGAAGCGGAAAAGCATTTTGATATTCCCTGGGCTCTGAATCTTGAGCCGGAGAAGAAAAAGGATACGGAATGCCCTTCCTTTTATATGTCCGTCATTGAGCAGGGAGTCAGTCTCGGCATTCATACCTATCTTCTTTTTGCAAAAGAGATTCCTTATCGGGCTCTGGAATATGCAAAAAGTTTTTCCGAGTGTGCTTTCATTCTGTTTTTAACCAATGAGCAGATAACCGATGATTATATTGAAAAGCTGAAAGAAATGAAAAATGTAATGATATCTGTGCGGGCGGATGACGGATTTTTGGACACCTGCCAAAAACTCAGAGAAGCGCATATTTTATATTCTGTACATTATCCTTACAAAGAAAAAGACAAGAACTGGATTCTGAACGGAAATTGGCTGGAGGCTATCCTTCCGGCAAAGCCTGCCTTTGCCTTTCTTTTGTCTGAAGCGGACTGCAGCCATGATGTAGAGCAGGAGATTTACCAATATGTGCTTTCAGTCCGTGACGGACAGGAGTATCCTATAATTTTAATGGATGTGAAACAGGACAGTCTGGCAATTGACAGGGTTATTTCCGACGGGGAATGTCTGGCCGGTTTTGACCGTCATGGTCGCCTCCGTACCCACAAGGGAATTCTTGCCTCGGACGAATTTAATATTTATCTTCATCCCCTGGAAACCATCCTGCAGAAATTTGCCTGCCGCTGATCTCTTTTGAATATGTTATAAAAATAGGAAGATTCCCCTGTGAAAATATAAGAATGAATTCTTTGTTTCGTCAGAAATGACGGTGCTTTTTCATTTTTATATTCACAGGGGAATCTTAAATTTTCTGATTTCTGTTTTATTCCATTTTACCTGAATAATTTTGTACGATAGTTTTGAAAATATTTAAAACACATTTTTTCAGATGAAACACAAATTCGCTGGCAGGAATGCAGTCTTTCTGAAGGAGCCAGCGTTTAATAGCCGCAACAAAAGCGTCCGTATAAAAATCCACATAAAAGTCACCGGCTTCTTCTTTTCCAAAAATATGTTCTATATCGTCCGAAACTATAGACACGACAATATCCCGAAAATACTCTAAGAAGGAATTCTGTCCTTCCACACTCAGCATTTTCCGATAAAAATCCTTGTTATCATAAAAGTAACTGCATAAATCATCCAGCAAATCCCAGGCGGACATAAATTCTTTTTTCCGCACCACTTCTATAAACTCTGTATAATAAATCCAGTTTACCAGGTCGTATTTATCCTTGAAATGATAATAAAAGCTCTTGCGGTTCATCTGGCATTTCTCACAAATATCGCTTACGCTTATTTTAGAAAAAGGCCTGGTTTCCATCAGTTCTTTCAGGGCAGCAGCCAAAGCCCGCTTGGTAATATTAGAATCTGCCACAAGCCCACCTCCTGCTAAAATATCTTTCCCGGATTCGTGTCTTAACTGTGTATGATTATAGCATGAAATGGGTATTTTCACAATAAAGCCCTTCATTTTTTGATGGCATTACCTGTTAGGACAAACCGGCGTTTTTGTCCAAAAAAGTAACAGTTTTCTTCCAGTGAGAAAAATTGTGACACTGTATTTTTTTGTCCAGTGACAGCAATCTTTTTCACTGCTAAAATGGGGGTATCAAAGAAATAAGGAGGAATCGCATTTGACACCTTTCCATGAATCAAAAGAACAGCTTCTTCAAACACTGCAAACTTCTGAAACCAACGGTCTTAGCGCCGGGCAGGCTCAGGAACGTTTGGAAAAATACGGTGAGAACAAGCTAAGAGAAAAAAAGAAAAAAACAAACCTACAGCGTTTTCTGAATCAGTTCAAAGACGTAATGATTCTCATTCTCCTTATCGCTGCTGTCATTTCTTTTGTGATTGCATGTATCGAGAAGGATCCTGTGGAATTTTTTGAACCGGTACTTATTCTTCTCATTGTTGTCCTGAACGCCCTTATGGGTATGCTTCAGGAAAGCAAGGCCGAAAAAGCTCTGGATGCTCTCAAAAATATGTCGGCTCCTCATGCCAGAGTTCTTCGCGACGGAAAAGAACAGATTATAGAGGCCACTCAGCTGGTACCCGGCGATATCATTCACCTGGAAGCCGGCGACTTTGTTCCGGCAGACGCAAGGCTTTTACACAGTGTCAGCCTTAAAAGCGAAGAATCCGCTTTGACCGGCGAATCGGTGCCTTCCGAAAAAGAAGCAGATGCACTGGTTGATGAGAAAGCTCCTCTGGGAGATCGCAGCAATATGGTGTTTTCCGGCTGCAGCATTACCTACGGAACCGCTTCTGCAGTTGTCACGGGAACCGGTATGAATACGGAGATGGGTAAAATCGCCGGACTGCTGGAAGGTGAAGGAGATACCCAGACTCCTCTCCAGAAAAAACTGGCTCAGCTCGGAAAATATCTCGGTATTCTGGCTCTGGTTGCCTGCGCTATCATTTTTGTCGTTGGCCTTGTAAACGGAATCGACGTTCTGGAAATTTTCATGACCGCCGTTTCCCTGGCTGTTTCCGCTATCCCGGAAGGACTTCCCGCGATAGTTACCATCGTTTTGGCGATTGGCGTGCAGCGAATGGTAAAGAAAAACGCTCTTATCCGCCGTCTTCCCGCTGTGGAAACTCTCGGAAGCGCCTCTGTCATCTGCTCGGATAAAACCGGAACCCTCACTCAAAACCGTATGACACTGACCAAAGTTTATGTAGACGGCGCTGACAGTGCAGAACCCGTAAGTGAACAGAACTCGGAAGCAGCGAAACAGCTTCTCGTCTACGGTTCTCTTTGCTGTGATGGTTCTGTAGTATTTCAGCCCGATGGCAAAGAACAGCACATCGGTGATCCCACAGAGACTTCCATTCTCGTGGCTGCCCATAAAAATGGCATGGATCAGGAAGAATTAAATAAAGCTTATCCTCGTCTTGCAGAAATTCCTTTTGATTCCGACAGAAAGCTGATGACATCCGTAAACCGGATTGAAGGTGAAAATGTCGTGATCGTCAAAGGTGCTTTCGATATGATGGTAAGCCGCTGCATTCACGGCGACCTGGAAGCTGCCCGCCACATGAACGAGCAGATGAGCTCCAACGCCCTGCGTGTTCTGGCCATTGCCTATAAAGTGATTGATAAAGTGCCGGAAGAGCCTGTATCCGAAGATTTGGAAAACGGACTTACCCTTATGGGTCTTGTAGGCATGATCGACCCTCCCAGACCGGAAGCAAAAGCCGCCGTGGATGTGTGCCGGAAAGCCGGAATACGTCCTGTCATGATCACCGGCGACCATGTGGTAACCGCTTCTGCTATTGCCAAAGAACTGGGAATCATGCAGGAAAACGACCTGGCTGTTACAGGTACTGAACTGGATTCCATGACCGATGAACAACTGGATGCAGTTGTAGAAAACATTTCCGTTTATGCCCGTGTTTCTCCGGAAAACAAAATCCGTATTGTCAAAGCTTGGCAGAGAAAAGACCAGGTTGTGTCCATGACCGGTGACGGCGTCAACGATGCTCCCGCTTTAAAAGCCGCTGACATCGGCTGTGCTATGGGAATTACCGGTACGGACGTAGCGAAAGGTGCCGCTGATATGACTTTGACCGATGACAACTTCGCAACCATTGTGGATGCGGTAAAAGAAGGGCGAGGTATTTACGCTAATATCCGTAAAGTAACCGGTTTCCTCCTTGGAACCAACATTGGTGAAGTTATCACTGTTTTTATAGCTATGCTGCTCTGGCACAAAACGCCCCTTGTATCTATGCAGCTTTTGTGAATCAACCTTGTAACCGACAGCCTTCCTGCTGTGGCTCTTGGCATGGAAGCCGTGGAATCAGACATCATGGATCAAAAACCGCGTCCTAAAAAGGAAAGCCTTTTTGCACACGGACTTGGCGTGCGCATCGCGCTTCAGGGCTGTATGTTCGCCATTCTGTCCCTGATTGCCTTTGTCGTAGGCGAAAAAGCTGCCGGAAGTGTGGAAGGCGGACAGACACTGACCTTTATGGTGCTGGCACTTTCCCAGGTAGTCCAGGCTTTCAATATGCGTTCGGATCACTCTCTGTTCAAGATTGGATTTTTTACAAACCACAAACTTAACTGGGCATGCCTGCTTTCCGTACTGCTTGTGGCACTGGTTCTCTTTACACCGGTACGTATTGCCTTCGGTCTGGTAATGCTGCCTGCTAAGACTTATCTTCTTGGTCTGGTACTTGCTTTTATCCCTCTGCTTGTCATGGAATTATCCAAGGCATTCGGTCTTATCAAGCACCAGCATTAAATAACAGATAAGGTTTCATCCTGATTATCCTGTTCTCAGAAAGATACACTAAAAAATCCGAAGTTGACTCCAACTAGAGCCAACTTCGGATTTTTTACTCCTGCGGATAACAGGACTTGAACCTGCACGTCGGGGACACCAGAACCTAAATCTGGCGCGTCTGCCAATTCCGCCATATCCGCCGAATCACCGGATTTTGTCCGGTAATTTTATTTTTCATGTCAGGTGATTTCCTGACCGGATTTCATAATAAATGATTTTGGAGAAAATGTCAATGGTTACTGTGACAGTAATCCTGTAGGACAACAGTTCCTATGACTGTCTCACACCCATGCTTTCTACCGGAAAGCAACCATTGACTAGAGCAGCCATTGACTTTTCTGTGGAAAATTATCTTTGTAAAGATTTCTTTTCTATTTCTCAATTCCCACTCTGGCCGGAATTCCTTCCTTATAGTAATGGCGGATTTCTCCCATTTCCGTGACAAGCCCTGCTTTTTGTTTCACGCTTTCCAGTGCGTAGCGTCCGGTCAGTACCAGTTCAGTTCCAAACGGCTTTTCTTCGATCAGCTGCAGGATATCTTCCTCTTTCAGAAGATTCAAATGGACAGCCACATTGATTTCATCCAGTACAACCAGATCGTAGCGTCCGCTTAACAGGGCTTCTCTTGCCCGCTCATAGCCTTCTCTTGCCACCCGGCTGTCTCGTTCCTGGTCCAATCCGCCCAGCTCACAGCCGCTGCCATACTGGTCTACTGTGACAAAATCACCCAAAAATGTACGCAGCGCTTTGATCTCGCTCATATCTCCCTTTTTCATAAACTGACCAAAATAGCTTTTATAGCCTGCGCCTGCAGCCCGAAGCATCAAGCCCATGGAGGCTGTTGTTTTTCCTTTACCGTTTCCGGTGTACACCTGCACGCACCCTTTTTCAAGAAACGGTTTTTGTCGAAGCTTGATGGGCGCCACTTCATAGCCGTCCAGATGCAGCGGCGGATCAAAAGCAACTCTGACCGGACGTGAAAAAATCGGTCCGTCGGACACAAAAGTGTGATATTCTCCGTTTTCACCGCAGGGGTCAATTCCCGCTGCTTCCATTTCCTTTAAAACCTGCAGTGTCAGCGGACGTCCCAGGAAAGAAGGAGAAAGCTGTTTGGTATCTACCACGGTAATCTGAGGGCGAAAACCGCTGCGGATACACTCCTGAGCCAAAGCACGGCGGCTTTCCTGCCAGAGGGGAAAGCACGCTTCCAGTCCTGCTGCCTCACAGCGTTCGCTGCACCAGTCTAAATGTTCCTGTATATCAATATCGCCGAACACGCATGCCTGAGCGCCCTGTTCTTTCTCTTCCCGCAATGCTCTTTCAAAATTTTCAGCATAATCTGCGCCGGAAGTTTTTATAAGACGTACCGGCACGTTCAGCGCCTTGGAAAGATCCGCCAGTACATCATCCGAAATTCCATGAAACCAGGAACGTCCCTTGTCTGTATTATACGTAATAAGCAGCGCCTGCAGTATCATACCGCTTTGCACAGCGCGATGAATTGCCAGCGCACTGTCTTTGCCGCCGCTGTAAGAAGCTGCAAAGCGCATCCCTTTCAAAACTTTATTCATAACCTCTCTCCTTCTAAAATCTGCAGCCTGATGTTTTTTGCATTTTTGTATTCATCTGTCTTTATCCAAAAAGATTTTATTCCCACCGCTTTAGAGAACGACGCATATAACCGCCCACATCCATCTGGTATACTTCGCTCAGCATAGAAAGGTCAAATTCCTTTGCCGGACTGAACGCACGCACCTGTCCATTCTCAAGAAGCAAAATTGTATCTGCAAAGTCAAGCGCCAGATTCACATCGTGCAGGACTCCCACGGCACATCTTCCTTTCTCAGCAGTCCATGCCTTTAAATCTTCCACAAGCTCCACCTGATATTTCAGATCAAGATGATTGGTAGGTTCGTCCAGCAAAATAATTTTCGGCGACTGGGCAAAGGTCCTGGCCAGAAAAACTCTCTGCAGTTGTCCTCCGGAAAGTTCGGTAATCATTCGGTCTTTTAAATCCAGGATACCTGTACGTGCCATGGAATTCAGCACAATCTGACGATCCTGTTCCGTAGTCCTGGAAAAAGCTCCGCCATTGGTATGAGCATAACGGCCAAGCAGCACAGTTTCGTATACGGTATAGGAAAAATACACTGAAGTAATCTGACTCATCAGAGCAATGCTTCTGGCAGCTTCCTTTCGGGACAGCTCCTGAAGATTTTTCCCGCAGATACTAACCTGCCCCTTGTAGGGAAGCAGTCCGGAAACAGCCCGCAAAAGTGTCGTTTTTCCACAGCCGTTTGGCCCCATGATACATAACCTCTGCCCCTCTTTCACAGAAAAAGAAACATTTTTTACAACCGGATAATCGTCATAGCCGCAGCTAAGCTGTTTTACTTCCAGCATATTTCCTACCTCCTGCGCCCTGCGAAATAAATATAAATAAAAAACGGCGCGCCGATAAGAGCCGTAATCGAACCGATGGGAATTTCTCTGGGCGGTGTTAACGTACGTGATGCAAGATCACACAATACCATAAACGTACCTCCAAACAGAGCTGACGCGGGAATTACTTTTCTGTGAGAAGCTCCGAAAAAACGGCGAACCACATGGGGTGCGATCAGATCTACAAACCCGATAATTCCCACAAATGCAGTGGCTGTTCCGGTAAGCACAGCCACCGCTCCGATGAGCAGCCATTTCATGCGTTTCATGTCTACTCCCAGTGCCTGCGCCTGTTCTTCCCCAAAAGTCATTACATCCATTTCTCTTGCATAGTGCAGAAAAAAAAGAATGCCAAGCACCGTAACCGGCGCCAGTATAAACACCTGATTCCACTCTTTCATAGAAAAGCTTCCCAGCGTCCACAAACTGATACGCTGAGCGTTAATGGGAGAAAGCGTGGACAACATACTCATAATGGCATTGCAAAAAAGCGAAACTACCATACCGATCAGTACAATTGTTGTATTGGAAAGATTTTTGTCCATGCGGGTGGCAAAACCCACCACCAAAATCACCGTTCCCAGTGCAAAGGCAAGACTGACAGCAGGCAAAAGAAAGGCTCCCAAAATTCCGGAAGAAATTCCAAGAACCATCACTAATGCTGCTCCCAGACCTGCTCCTGCGGAGACTCCCAAACTGAAAGGAGACGCCAGAGGATTTCGCAGTACGGACTGCATCACGGTTCCGCTCATAGAGAGCGCCGCTCCCGTAAAAAAGGCCATCAGCACTCTGGGCAAGCGCATATTCATCACCAGGCCGGGATAGACCGGATCTATTGTTTCCGGTATCGGATGGCCGAAAAGATTACAGATTAAAATGGTGCCCACGTCCCCGGGAGGAATAAAAACACTGCCCACTCCAATGCCCAAAATCACGGCTGCCAGAGCTGCAGCGGTCAGCACCAAGATTTTTGACGCTGTTTTCATACCTGTTTTATTCTCCATAATATTCGGGATAAACTGCTTTAGCCATTTCATCCAGAGCTTTTACAATGTTCTGATCCGAAAGAGAAGAGGACATATTGTCAATATAATATACCTGTTTATTTTGGATGGCATTCATTCCTTCCCAACCGCTCCGGGAAAGAATCTCGCTGACAGGTTCTTCTATATAGTTGACATTGGTCAGAATCACATCCGGGTTTGCAGCGGCAATCGTTTCTCCTTCCACCCGAATCCATCCCTGCTGGTCAGCCAGTGCATTCTCAGCCCCGATCAGTTCAATCATCTCATTCAGGAATACGCCGGTGCCAAAGCTGTACATTTCCGGCGCCGCGCTGATTTCAAAGTAAACACTTTTTTTGTCGGTGATGGTTTGTCCGACAGCGGCAATACGATCGATTTCCGCCTGCATATCGGATACCAGTTTTTCTCCCTCTTCTGGTTTTCCCACAGCGGCAGCGATGAAGGAAATGCTCTCCTTAATCTCTGCAATGCTGTTGGCAGAAGGGACACTCAGCACACAGATTCCCATATCTACCAGCTGTTCATAGGGATTGCTCTCATCGTACATTGTCAGGTTGGAAACAAACAGCAGATCCGGTTTGAGTGCTGCAAGCTGCTCCATATCCGGTTTTACCATATCAAACACCGGAACATCGGAAGGAACCCCTTCCAGTCCTTCACTCTGCGCATCGTAAGCAACAATCTGATCGCCGCATCCAAGCGCTGTCAGCACTTCGGTAACCGCAGGTGTAAGCACCACAATGCTTTCGATTTCATCAGGAATTTGCACAGACGCGCCGCTTGGATCTGTGGCAGGTTTTGCAGCAGATGCCTCTGCAGCTGTTTGAGATTCTGCCGTTTCAGATGCTTCCACAGAAGCTGTTTCCGTGTCACTGCTTTGCATGTTTTCCTGTAAAGCTGTCTCCAAAGATTCGGTCTCCCCATCGCCAGATGTGCCGTTATTCCCGCCGCTGCAGCCAATAAGACTGCATGCAAGCACCAGTGCGAGAGAAAGAGAAAGTAATTTTTTCATTATGTTTCCTCCATTTGTAGTTTACGTTTTACTTAGCGTCGGTGAAAAAGTATTTTGTTTGAAACTGACAAATACACAGGAAAGTGTCAGACACCTTCCTGTGTACCAGCTATGTCACATTATAAAAACTTTTGGAGGGTGTGTCAATTCTTTCCCTCACTTTCTGTGTGAATGTAAATTCCCGGGTTGTGTCCCGTAAAACTGTTGCCTCGGTGCAGACTCCGGCTTTATTTTACGAATTCTTTCACTCCCTGGTTCTGGTTTTCCTGGATAGACATCCAGACATAATTATTTTCATCGTTTACGTCCACATAAACCGGCACATCATCCTGGTTACCGCCTGCTCCGTAAGGGGAAAACGTTCCTTCCACCGCCCTTGCGTTCCATTCTTCCTCGTTGCCGTCTTTGGTAACCGTAGTCAGGTACATATCCCCGTCGTAGCGTCCGTTTTTAAACGTTCCGATCACGTTCTGTACATAGCGCTTTCCCTCTTCTGCCTGGCTTAAGTCCAGGTCATAGTGATCCTGCCCCTGGCCGTTTGGCTTGTTATCTGCCCATTCACCCCGGTACATATGGCTCACATACACCTTCTCTTCCGCCGGTGTGTTTTCATCGGGGTAATACTCTTTCAGCCATGTGCCTTCCCCGTTTCTCTTGCCGTCTTTCCACTCGCCATAATAATATTCGTTTCCGGCATAAACGGCAATTCCCATTCCTTCCGGCATTCCGGAATCGTTGCGGGGTCCGTAATAGTAACAGGTTCCCGTATCTTCCAGGCTGGCTGACATATTCTGATACCAGGGCAGTTCCATCAAATCTTTCACGGCATCCCTATTGTTTTCTTTGAAATACTCTTTCATTTCCCAGAGCATTTCTTCGTTGGTTTTCTGTACATTCATGGAAGAGGCCTGCTGTTCCGCATCCAGTCCTGCCGACACATCATTTGAGGAAACTCCAGACTGAGAAATCTGTCCATCCGGCGGCGTCAGTGTTTCTGTCACAGTCTTCTCTGCTGTCTCTGTGGCGCTTTCCGTCTCAGTTTCCAGAGGAAGTTCCCCGCCGTAGTCGGATTCCGTCTCTGTTTCTGTCATGGTTTCTTCCTGTATCGTTTCCTCCCCGCCATTTTCATGACGGTCCTTTAATCTTCCAATGCACAAAAGCGCTACCACTGCCAGAAACACTATAATCGCCGCAGCCGGAAGCCACTCCTTATTTTTTAAATCTTTCATGATATAACCTTTTCTCCTTTCTCCCTTCGAGATTTCGTCTAAAATCTCCGGACAGATGTTTTTCTTCCTTATTATAAATACAGATGTTTTCAGATACAGCTGCCCCTATGTGTTATCCTATTCTACCACATTTCTCTTCCGGAATTAAAAAAAGATTTTCTTAATATTTTGCTCTCTCCCGCCCTTTCCACCATTTTATGCTTCCCGACAGCGAAAAATGTGAATTTTCCCTGAATCCTTTGCCTTTCAGCCCGATAACGCTTGACAGTCACACGGCATCTGACTAGAATACAAGAAGTAATTTTTTATGTGCTTCTCTGACGCAACCGCGCTCCGGCGCGAGTGTGCGCTAGAGCGCACACTTTTTTATACGGTATCTTAATCTACTTGAAGAAAGAAGGCAATTCATGAAAAAATTTTTAACGTATTTTAAAAAATACAGTCCGTTTGTCCTCATGTTCGTCTACCCGGTTGTGACTTTTTATCTTTTGGAATGGTTTACACACAATCCTTTCGAGACGATGAAACCATCCACGCAGCTTCTCAATATTGTATTTTTTGAGCTGCTGATGGTGTTTCTTTTTGCCCTTTTCGGCAGATTGCGGGCAGCTCTTATGACAGAGAGTATCTTCTTCCTGATTTTTGGACTGGCCAACTACTTCGTCCTGAGTTTCCGCTCCGTTCCCATTCAGCCCTGGGATCTTTTTTCAGTGGGAACTGCTGCCAGCGTGGCGTCCAATTACAGCTATACGCTGGATAAGGAAGCAACCCAGGCTCTTGTGGGATTTCTGATCCTTTTGGTTCTGGAATTTTTCTGTAAAAAGAATTTTCCCAAAAAGAAGTGGATTCCCCGAGTTGTTCTTGGAGTCCTCTCCTTTTCCCTGATGTTTGGCTATACCAAAATGCTTCACACCGAAACCATTGTTCAGCAAAAGCTGAGACTTTATGATAAGCTGTTCACCCCTACAACGATTCTTTACAAAGACGGAACAGCTGTCGCTTTTCTTATGGAACTTCAGTATCTGACTGTGGACAAGCCAGCCGGCTACAGCGCGGAAAAAGCAGAAGAAACTCTTGCCTCCTACGAAGATACTGCCGTGCCTGAAACTACTCCGAACATTATCGTCATGATGAACGAAGCTTTCTCCGACCCTGCTATCCTTGGCGATTTCACTCCGAGCGAAGATTATATGCCTTTTGTCCACAGCCTTATGGATGGTGCAGAGGATACCATTTCCGGTTATCTGCATGTATCCGTCAAAGGAGGAAACACGGCCAATACCGAGTTCGAATATCTGACCGGCAATACCATGGCGTTTCTTCCTCAGGGCAGCATCCCCTATCAGCAGTATATCAAAGGGGAAATGCCTTCCATTGCATCCTGGCTTAAAAATTTTGGCTATGAAACCGTAGCCATGCATCCTTACAATGCTTCCGGTTGGGACAGAGATACGGTTTATCCGGCTCTCGGCTTTGACACTTTCCTGTCGCTGGATGACTTTGAAGGCGCTGAAATTATCCGAAAATACGTCAGCGACCAGGCAGATGTGGATAAGATCAAAGAGGTTTATGAAAATAAGGAAGAGGGAACTCCACTGTTTCTGTTCAACGTAACGATGCAGAATCATTCTTCCTATACGGAAGAATTTGACAATTTCCATCCGGATGTCACTGTAGAAGGAGCAAATTCAACGTCTCTGACGAATTATCTTTCTCTCTTAAAACTTTCCGACAGCGCAGTAGAGGATATGATCTCCTATTTTGATGCTCAGGAGGAGCCTACCGTCATCGTCTTTTTCGGCGATCACCAGCCTACCGACTCTGTCATCAATCCCATCCTGAAGCAGAACGGAAAGTCCGCTTCCACCCTGACGGAAGAAGAGGAAGCGCTCCGCTATAAAGTTCCTTTCTTTATTTGGGCCAACTACGATATTGAGGAAGAGCAAAACGTGGAAACAAGCGCTAACTACCTGGCCGCCCAAACCCTTGAGGCTGCCGGTCTGCCTCAGCCCGGTTATTTCCATTTTCTGGAAGAATTTTCCTCCACAGCACCGGTAATCAGTGCGAACCACCTGCTGCTTTCCGATGGAACCTTCTCCCATACAGAGGATCAGGAAAATCTGTTGAATCCTTATGCTTCCCTGCAGTATTATCTGCTTTTTGATTCCGGAAAATAAATCCGGACAGACAGCCCGCGAAACCCTATGACCGAACTGTTATTGAAAATCAGTAAAAATTATTTTCAGATGCTATATAAAACAGCCATTATCTGTTATAATGTTAGCGTCTGTGTGCATGAAAAATTTCACCCCTGCATACGGATATGAAGCCAATAAAATAAAGGGACTAAAATAAAAAGCGGCGAACTTCCTGTCCATATATTTGGGCAGAGAGTTTGCCGCTGTACACTGATTGTGTCCCGGAATGAGAGGAATTATGAGAAAACACCGTAGTATCAAAAAATGGATACGCAGCAACGCGATCTGTCTCTTTTCTTTTCTGGTTCCGACGCTGCTTATGCTGCTTATTTTTATTCTCCGTGGAATTTATCCCTTCGGGGACGGCAGCTTTATGCATTCGGACATGTACCACCAATACGTTCCCTTTCTGACTGAATTTCAGCGCAAATTTCTGACAGGGGACAATCCTTTTTATTCCTGGAATGTGGGAATGGGAACCAATTTTCTGGCGCTTTATATTTATTACTGTGCCAGCCCTTTCAACTGGCTGGTTCTGCTGGTTCCTTCCGAGTATATCATTGAATTTATGAGTTACATGGTGATCTTCAAGATCGGTCTGTGCGGTTTTACCTTTTCCTGGTATCTGACCCGTAAATTCAAAACCAGAGGCATAATGGTTCTCTTCTTTTCCGTATTCTATGCCATGTCAGGCTTTGTAGCTGCCTATAACTGGAACGTTATGTGGATGGATTGCATCTTCCTTGCTCCGCTTATCCTGCTGGGGCTGGAACGTCTTGTGAAGACGGGCAAATGCAAACTTTACTGCATCGCCCTGGCTCTTTCCATTCTCTCCAACTACTATCTTTCCATTATGATCTGCATTTTCCTGGTGCTTTATTTTATTGTTCTTTTAGTAAACTCCAGAGAAAAACTTATGCCGATCCTGCGGTTTGCCGGCTACTCCCTGCTTGCAGGCGGTATAGCTGCCGTTCTTCTTCTGCCGGAGCTGGCTGCTTTGAGTTATACCGAGTTCAGCGAATTTAATTTCCCGGATACATGGCGTTTTTATTTTCATTTCATGGATATGTTTGCCCGCCATTGCGTCAATGTGCAAAAGGAAACCGGGCTTGATCACTGGCCTAATATTTTCTGCGGAAGCGCTGTATTTTTCCTGCTGCCCCTCTATGCGGTCAACCCCAAAATCAAAATGAAGGAAAAAGTTGCCAAACTCTCCTTGCTTGGTTTTATGCTTTTAAGCTTTTCCAGCAACATTCTTACCTTTATCTGGCACGGACTGAACTACCCGGATTCTCTTCCAAGCCGTCAGTCTTTCCTTTACATTTTCCTGATGCTGGCTGTATGCTTTGAAGCTGTGCTGCTGATTCGTCATGTGACAGAAAAGCAGATTCTGAAAGCGGCCGGACTGGCGCTGTTCTTCATTCTGTTATGCGAGCGCATTGTGGATGACGACGCCTTCAGCCCCAGCTCTTTCTTCCTGACGGCTGTATTTATCCTCTTCTACGCGGTAATGCTGTATCTTTACCGGAAAAAAGTGCCCTACAAGCAGGTGCTGGCTATTCTTGTTCTGGGCGCTGTGCTGGGTGAATCCACCTACAATATGATGAGCACCAGCGTTTCCACCACAAGCCGCAGCAAATATCTGGAAAACCATGACTCTTACCGGGCACTGGTTGCAGATATCCGCGAAAAAGATCCTAATTTTTACCGGTTTGAAAAGTTTAGCCGTGTGACCAAAAATGACGGTGCGCTGGTAGGTTATCCCACAGCTTCCCTGTTTTCTTCCACCGCCAACGCTTATGTGGAGAACATGTACGGGCGCCTTGGTATGAGCGAAAGCAAAGTTTTCTACTGCTTTGACGGGGCAACGCCCTTGACCTCGGCTTTGCTCAATGTTCACTATATGTTTTCCAAGGTTCCTACCGAGGATCCGGATCTGTATGAGCTGATCGGAAATGACGGAGAAATCTATCTGTACCGCAACCGCTATACCCTGCCTACAGGTTTTGTTTTAGATCCTGCCTGGGAATTGGAATCCGCGGATTTGGAAAGCGGCACCTCCAATCCTCTGGAAGTGCAAAATCGTATGGCAGCATCCATGGGCTTTGAGGAAAACCTGTTTATTCCGGTAGATTCCCTGGAAGATGGAAACCAGACCAGCATTTACGCGGATACGACAGGCCACTACTATGCCTTTGCAAACGCTTCCAACGTAGACAAGGTAACTCTTTCCTCTTCTTCCAAAAACAAAACCTTTTCCCAGGTAAAATATGATTACATCATGGATTTGGGAAGACATGAGGCCGGTGAGGAAATAACGCTCACCAACGAAGCCGACTCAGCCATGGATTTATCGGTTTACAGACTGAACGAGCCTGTTCTTGCCGCTATGATCGACCGCATGGGCGAACAGGCCATGGATGTAACATCTTTTGATTCCACCCATTTATCCGGTGAAATCACGGTGGAAACTCCCGGACGCATGGTTATCTCCGTAGCTTACGAACCCGGCTGGACTTTGATGGTGGACGGCGTGGAAACCAAAGTAGAGCCTTTTGATCATACTCTGGTAGCCTTTGATATCTCTGAGGGAACTCATACGATTTCCTTAAGCTACTACCCTGCCGGACTGAACGCGGGAATTGTTATCAGTATTCTTTCCGTGGGAATCTTCGTATTCATCTGTATCCGACAGAAAAGAACAAAGTCAAAAAAGATTGCTCAGGCATAATAATACAGTGAACGGTAACATAGACTCCCGCACTGACCACGGCTGCCTTCTATCTTTTGATTGACATTCTCACTTCAACGTATTATCATATAAAAATCAAAGATTTGAGAAAAGAGGATTATTCCATGAGTGAACATTTTACTATTCCGGAAGGATATCAGTCTGCACTGAACCTTCACGACACACAGATCGGCATTAAAACAGTGAAAGACTTTTTCCAGGGACTGCTTGCAAAACGGCTGAATCTTCTGCGCGTTTCTGCTCCTTTGTTCGTTGATCCCGCCTCCGGACTCAATGACAACTTAAACGGGGTGGAGCGTCCGGTTTCTTTCGGCATCAAAGAGCAGAACGATTATGAGGCGGAGATTGTACATTCGCTGGCTAAGTGGAAACGGTTTGCTCTCCAGAAATACGGTTTTCACATGGGAGAAGGCCTCTATACAGATATGAGTGCCATCCGCAGGGATGAGGCCACCGACAATATCCACTCCATCTATGTAGACCAGTGGGACTGGGAAAAGATTATCGCAAAGGAAGACCGCACCGTTGACACACTCAAAGATGTGGTCCGCACCGTTTACAAAGTTCTGCGCAAGACAGAAAAATACATGGCCATCCAGTACGATTATATAGAAGAAATTCTTCCCTCCGAAATCACTTTTATCACCACCCAGGAACTGGAAGACCGTTTCCCGGACCTGACTCCCAAGGAGAGAGAATATCGCATTGCAAAAGAAACAGGAGCTGTCTGCCTGATGCAGATCGGTGATAAATTAAGAAGCGGGGAGCGCCACGACGGACGTGCCCCGGACTATGACGACTGGGCTTTAAATGCAGATATTATTGTATACTATCCGGTTCTGGATATTTCCCTTGAGTTATCTTCCATGGGAATCCGTGTAGACCGTGATGCACTCCTTTCCCAGCTTGAAAAAGCCGGCTGTATGGAACGCGCCGAACTTCCTTTCCAGAAAGCCATTCTGGAGGAAAGGCTTCCCTTTACCATAGGAGGCGGTATCGGCCAGTCCCGTATCTGTATGTTCTTTTTAAGAAAGGCTCACATCGGTGAAGTACAGTCTTCTCTCTGGCCCAAAGACGTAATGGAAGAAGCCGCCGAAAAAGGCGTGCAGCTTCTGTAAATGAAAATCTCGTATTGTAAGACGCTCTGTGACGGAGCGTCTTTTTTATACGGTAGGAAACTTCATTTCCTACCGTATAAAAAATAACGCTCCGCTGTAGATGCGCACTCGCGCGAAAGGTAACCATTGCCTGACGGCATCGCGCTCGGCGAGAGTGTGCGCCAAAGCGCACACTTTTTTATACAGCAGGAAAGGCTCATTTCCTGCTGTATAAAAAAGGCGAAGTGCTTATTGTAACACTTCGCCGAAAGCCTAATCGGTTTGAGCATATTATGCTTGATTAGGTCTGCTTTTATATTATATGCAGTCTGAAAGATTTTAAACACTCAAATGTGCTTTCCAGTCTACCGGAAAATTCATAGCTGTAAGACTGATTACACCGCTATTATTTTGAAGCAGCGTATTTAATTCATCCACAAATAAAAAAGTCCCACCGGGTTGCGCATGAAAATCAGAGGCGTGGTGGGTTCTGTTACTATTATTATACATTTTTTGATACAGCTGTCAACATTTCTCTTTTCAGAAAGTAAACCATTTGTCCATTATTGTCCAGATAATGCTCTGTTATACTTTGCATAGCAGAGCATTACCTGGAAGTCAGTCATCTTACGCCATATGCTTTTATTCTATCTCCGGCTTGCCACCAACACATAGAAGAGAGGTGCAATAATTCCGGCAATCAGATTGCAGATAGCCAGGGGATTGATTCCTCCGCTGATGCTCATAATACCGATGAGCAGAAAGAAAAGTCCCCACCCCTTAAAGAATTTCGGATTATCTGTGCCGCATTTTTTCAGTCCGAGCACTCCGACCACAATCTTAACGGCATTGAAGAAAATAGTTCCAATAAACACTACATACATGGTATTGGCAAGTGTCTGCACCGCTTCTTCAATGGTAGTCTCTGTTCCCTGAAGGGACTCCTCAAGCATCTGTCTTGTCTCAGTGTCCATGGTTTCCACATTAAGACTCTGCGCGCCGGCATATACATTGAGCACTGAAATGACAATTGCCGCGGCAGCAAACACAATCATAATGATGGAAGCCATTTTTAAAAGTTCTTTTTTCTTGTCCATATTTTTTCTGTCTCCTTTAGTATCCTGTCTTTCCTGACTTTTTCTTTTATTATCTTGCTTTATTCTCTCACTGCTTCTGTGATGGTTCCTCCGCCGAGAACCAGATCTCCGTCATAGAAAACAACGGCCTGTCCCGGTGTGATGGCACGCTGAGGCTTTTCAAAGCGTACCCTGACGCGATCTTCTCCTACCATCTCCACTTCTGCAGGCTGTTCTGCATGATGGTAGCGGACTTTAGCCTTTACTTTCAGAGTCCCTTCCGGAGCCGGTATGGACAGCCAGTTTACTCTTGTGGCATACAGTTCGCTTGAAAAGAGGGCTTTCTCATCGTCCAGAATCACCGTATTGTTCTCTGCATTTTTGGCACATACATAAAGTTTTCGGTCAGAAGAAATTCCAAGTCCCTTTCTCTGTCCAAGAGTGTATCGCACAAAGCCTTTATGTTCGCCCAGCTTTTTCCCGTTGGAATCCAGAAAATCCCCTCCTGGATAAGGCTCTCCTTTTTCCCTTTCCAAAAATGCCGCATAATCTCCATCCGGGACAAAACAGATATCCTGACTGTCATGCTTGGATGCATTGACAAAGCCATGGGAAGCAGCCACTTCTCTCACTTCTGCCTTGGTATAGCCGCCGAGAGGGAACAGGGTGGCGCTCAGCATTTCCTGGGAAAGCATGTAGAGCATATAACTTTGATCTTTCTTCTCATCCAGTCCTTTTCGCATCACATAGCGGCCGGATGCTTCATCGTATTCTCTTCTCACATAATGTCCTGTAGCAATGTAGTCATAGCCAAGCTCCCGCATTCTCTGATACAGAAGCGTAAATTTCACAGAACGGTTGCATTCTATGCAGGGATTGGGCGTATCCCCTGCTTCATAACACTGGCAGAAGGGCGTGATCACATGTTTGCGGAAACTTTCTTTTCCGTTAAACACCATGTGTTTTACTCCCAGTCGGTCACAGACCGCCGCCGCGTCCTCCACATCCTCAAGAGAACAGCAGGTGTGCGCATTTGTCAGCCCGATCGTAGGATTGTCAAACAAATGCAGAGTGGCTCCGTCCACCTCCAGCCCTTCTTCCTGTAACAGACAGGCTGCAGCTGAACTATCCACGCCGCCGCTCATTCCTACCAGCACCTTTTTTTTCTGTAATTCCTTTTCCATTTCACCATCATCCTTTCAAATTCATGCTGTATTCCTGCAGTTTTGAGATGAAAGCTCAATCTGCTGTCATAAATCATACAATATCCTGGCCGGAACCGCAAGAAAAAAGCACAGCCCCGAGATAAAAACGTTGCGACTGTGCTTTTTTTGCATATTAACCTTTAAAATACGTTCTGTTTCTGTTCCTGACTCTCTTCGTTTTCTTCCTGATGCTCACCGCTTCTTCTCTGCCATAAAACCATAAATACCAAAGCCGCAATGCCCATAACAAGAAATACGGCGCATACTGCAGGCATAACAACATAGTTTCCAAGTCCCGCTATATCCAGCAGAAGGTATACTGCCAGATTTGCAATGCTGTGGAATGCAATGCATACCCAGAGCGAATCATAAATTTCGTAGATAAGAGCCATAACGATACCCAGAGCGGTAGCGTAAACTGCCTGTACCATATTTCCATGGAAAAGTCCGAAGCACAGACCGGAAAGTATAATAGCGGCAGGAACCGGCATAATCTTGCGGAATTTTCCGTAAACCACGCCGCGGAAAATACTCTCCTCCACCAAAGGCGCTAAAACGCCGAACATGACAACTCCCATCCATAAAGGAACGCTTGTCTGAAGCTGAGAAACTTCCTGGAATGCCGGTGAATAACGATATAACTCCAACAGAGAAATCAGACCGTTCAAGCCAAGTGAAATGGCTGCCGCTCCCACTGCCATGGGAATCAGAGAGAGCTTGTCTATTTTTCGTTCAGGGTTGTATAACACTATTGTTTTTCTCCAGATCAAATAGGTAAGGATAAGCCCTGCAATCATGCTGATGCAGCTTAATCCGTTGACAAAATAAGTATCCATCATGGGATCGTAAAAAGTATTTCCCAAAGCCGCCTGCTGGATAAGGCGCATGGTAAGTCCGATTGTGGAGATAACCATGCTGACTGCATAGTACAATGCCATACTTCCCAGGGCTGCGCCGATGGCTCTGGCATAAAACGCCGGATGCTTTCTGCCGGCAAACAGTTCCTTTTTCAGCTCTGCCACACTTCCCACAATTTTATCCGGTGCCGCTTCCTCCAGTTCTCCGGGGCTTGCATATCCGAAAGTAACTCCTATGGTTTTAAGCCCCATCATCTTGGCCGCTTCCACATCAAACTTCCGGTCGCCGACCATCACCACGCCATCCATATTGGGCTGACGTCCCCGGAAAAGCTGAAACAGTGCGTAGGAGATTACCTCTTCCTTTTTCTCACGAACACCGTTTAACTCGCTTCCTGCCACCACATCAAAATACTGACGGATACGGAAAAACCGGAGGATTTCCTCCACGTAAACTCTGGGTTTGCTGGAAGCCACTGCCAGATGACAGCCCGCCGCCTTTAAATCCTTCAAAAGCTGCTCCATCCCCGGATAAAGTTTGTTTTCAAACTTTCCTACCGCATTGTAGCGCTCCCGGTATTTGTTCACTGCCTGCTGCGCCTGCTCCGGTGTAAAGCCATAAAACTGCATGAAGCTGTCTCTGAGCGGAGGCCCGATAAACGGCTCCAGCTTATCACGATCCGGTTCCTCGATTCCGAAGCTTTTCAATGCGTACTGTACACAGTTTGTAATGCCCAGCTTCGAATCGCTGATCGTTCCATCCAAATCAAATAAAATATAGGAATACATTTTATTCACCTCTCTGCCATATGTATAAAATTACAAAGGTTCCGGACAGTTCTCCTTTCCCTTCTTCCTATCATAGCAGAAAAGCGATAAAAACTCAGCACTAATCTGAAAAAATCACAAAACTTTCACAGGCTCCTCCCCAATTACGGCGATAAAATTTCGGCTCCGGACCAAAGGAAGAAGGCAAACTTTTAAAAACACATTGACATTTCTCTCCGCCGATACTATAGTATTTAAGGATAAAAATAACGAACGCTAGGGGAGCTTACGGCTGAGACTGATTCCGAAAGGATTCTAACCCTCATTACCTGATCCGGTTAATGCCGGCGTAGGGAAGCCTGTTTTTGTAAATGCAGAAACAAACATCATACCTTCTTTTCTGTGTTTTCAAAAACCGCAGCAACTCCCTCCAGTGTCGAACACCAGGAGGTTTTTTTATGCAGACAAAAGCTGAAAGCACTGTAAAACACAATTTCACAAAGCAGCTGGTATTTTCCGCAGCCGCTATCGCACTTGCAACGATCATCTCTGTAGTGATCAAACTGCCCAGCCTTCCAAACGGCGGCTCTGTCACTCTTTTCTCCATGCTCATCATGTGTCTGATCGGTTACTGGTATGGCCCGAAAACAGGTCTGATTGCCTGCGTTGCCTACGGTATCCTGCAGTTCATCGTAGGGCCTTATTTTGTGCATCCCGCTCAGGTATTGTTAGACTATCCTCTCGCCTTTGGCGCTCTGGGTCTTTCCGGTTTCTTCTGGAAACAGAAAAACGGACTGTTAAAGGGTTACATAGTCGGCGTACTGGGACGTTTATTGTGCCATGAAATTTCCGGACTTATTTTCTACACCTCTTACGTGGGAACCATGGACGGAAACATTGCGGCTATCATCGCTTCCCTCCTTTATAATTTAAGCTACATTCTTCCGGAAGCTATTTTAACCGTTATCCTTCTGGCACTTCCGCCGATCAAAAACCTGATGGCTTCTTTAAAGAAGATGGCTCAGTAAAAAGTGTGTGCCCTGGCACACACTCGCGCCGAGCGCGATGCCGTCAGGCAATGGTTCCCGGCAATCTCTGATTGCCTGTGCGCTGAGTGCGCATCCACAGCGGAGCGTCTTTTTTATACGATAGGAAATGAAGTTTCCTATCGTATAAACAGCGGGCGCTGCAAAAATCTCATTCTGATTTTGCAGCACCCGCTTTTATTTTCCTCTCTTATAGAACATTTTCAGAATTAACTGCACTTCCTGCCGTCAAGTCCTAAAAAATTTCAATGGTCCATGTATTTTCGTAGGATGCACCTGCTTCCAGCTGTTCAAGTCCCGGCTGTGTAGCAAGGTCTTCGATGATATCCTGTCTGGACGGAAGGGATGACCAGGGTTCAATACATACATAAGGGGCATCGGTGTGAGGCATATGCCAGATTCCCAGATTTTTCATCTTAGGATAGGTTACCTTCACAGCACGGCTTCCCTTGTCAGATTTAATGGTCACTTCTTTTGCCATCTCTGTCAGCACGATGGCGTCCTGATCAAACAGATTGTGTTTTAAAGAAATCTTTGCGCCCTCTTCCAGCGGATAGGGTTTATCGTTTCCGTCTACAAAACAGGTTTCGGAAATTCCAACTCTCACAGGTGTCTTTTCAGCGCCTTCGCCGGAAAACTGAAGATAATAATCTTCAAAGGTAAGTCCCTCTTCCATGGGAACTAAAAATCCCGGATGTCCGCCGATTCCGAAATACATTTTGCGGCTGTCTTTATTTTCCACTTCAAAACGCACCTGCAGGCGGTTCTTGTCCAGTAAATATACAACGCGGTAAGTAAAATCGTAAGGGTAGATTGCTTTTGTTGTCTCGTCGGAATCCAGACGGAATACAATTTTGTTGGCAGTGTGTTCTTCCACCTTAAGTTCACTGCTGTTTACAAAACCGTGAATGGTCATTTCATAAGTTTTGCCTTCCAGACGATATTTTCCTTCGGTAAGTCTTGCAATGTAGGGAAACAGGTTCAGAGCACGGTCTCCCCAGTATTTTTCATCCCCCTGCCACAGATATTCATGCCCGTCTGCCGTGCAGATATGCCAAAGTTCTGCTCCACGGCTGTTTACGGTTACAGATAATGCTTCGTTTTTAATGGTATACTCCATGATACTCCTCCATTTCCGGCAGCTATAGGAAAGGCTGCCCTGTCTCTTTTCATTTTAACAGGCGCTTAAGAATGTGGCAATCTCTTCTTTTCGCTCTTTCGCACTTTCATAGCCGTGCCGATAATACGCCATCAAAAGATTTACGTTTGTCTCCGCGTTTTTTATGGTGAGAGCTGTGGGCCTTATCACCATAGCCCTTCCCTGTTTCTCCAGCTCCTCCACGCGATCTAAAGCTTGATTGTATCTTTCGGCCCTCTCTTTTATCAGATCCAGAAATTTAGGGTACTTCCGGTACAAAATGTGGAGAAGATGGATATAAAAATCTCCCGTCGGCTTTTTTCGATAACTTTTATCTCTGGTCAGCACAACCAAGATTTTATTCCAGCCTTCCTCCTCGGCTTTCTGAATCGGTATGGCATCGGCCATTCCCCCATCCAGCATAGGCCTGCCCTTAACCGGAACTATCCTGGAAATCAAAGGCAGAGAATTTGCCGCGCGACATATGTTCATCAATTCGGAAGGATCCTTAAAGCTTTTAAAATACTGAGCCTGTCCGCTGAGACAATCCACGGCGCTTGTTATAAACTTTTTTTCGGACCGAAAAAAAGTATCATAGTCAAAAGGGCACAATTCATTCGGCACTTTGTCAAACAGCAAATCCATGTCAAACAGATTTCCTGTTTTAAAAAAAGTTCCAAGTCCAATAAATTTTTTCTCCTGCAAAGGCTTTACCACAGCTTCCACTGCCCGTCCCTTCTGCTTTGACACATAATTCAGTCCGGCATAGGCGCCGGCAGATACTGCCAGCACATGGGGAATATGAATCTGTTCCTCCAGCAAAAAATCCAGAACACCTGCGGAAAACAGGCTTCGCATGGCTCCGCCCTCTAACAGCAGACCAATCTTATCTTCCATTTTTCCTCCATTCCGAAAAGTCTCCTGGATAAAAATACCTTATTTTTAAGAGAAAGGATTGTAGAAACGGCTTCCGTCCAGAAACGTAATGATCAGAGCTGCAGCGCAGAAAACCACTACAAATATCAGCACGAAATAGTCGTTTCTTTTCAGCGGACGTCCCGCATACCAGGTCCTTTTTTTGTTTTTGCCAAATCCTCTCAGTTCCATGGCATTGCTGACAACATCAATTCTGTCCATGCTGGAAAAAATAAGAGGAAAGATAATCGCCGCCATGCTTTTCAGGCGGTTAAACAGGGAGGCTTTTTTGGACATTTCAATTCCTCTCGCCTCCTGAGCATGTCTGATCTTGGTAAAATCAGCCTGCACATCCGGCACATACCGAAGCGCAATGGCAATGGAGTAACCCACGTTATAGCTGATTCCGATACGATTCAAACTTGCCGCAAACTCACTGGGATTGGTGGTCACCATGAACATGAGAACCACCGGAATCACAGTAAAATATTTCAGCATAATATTCAGCTCATAAAACAGCTGCTCTTTGGTCACATAATAGTTTCCAAACAGATGGAACAAGTCCGTCCTCTGTCCGTAAATCTTTTCTCCCTCATAAGGAGAGAACAGGAAGATTACCACCAGATTAAACACAAGGAAGAAGAGAATGAACAGAAATACCGTTCCCACCTGTTTCCACTCTGTTTTGGATATCTTGAACACTACAAGGCTTATGAGAAGCATCACCACCAGCACTCTGGTGTCGTAGGTGATCATTCCAACAATGGACCACAGAAGGAAAAAGATCATTTTGGTCACACCGCTGAGGCGATGAATCCAGGTATCTTTTTCCGCATAAGTCAACAGTCTAGCCACGGCTTCTCACCTGCCTTTCGTAATGAATAAAACGCTCTGTCAAACCGGAAGCATCTTCGATTCCGCAGCGCACAGCCAGATCATAAAGAGAAGTTTTTTTCAGATAAGCTCTGTCCGCTGTAGCCTCGTCTGTGAGCACTCTGGCAGGGGTATCATCCGCAATCAGTTTTCCGTCTGCGATTACGATAGCTCTGTCTGTATACTCCAACATCAGGTGCATATCATGAGTGATCATCAGAATCGTAATTCCCTGCTTTTCGTTTAATTCTTTCAAAAATTCCATAATCTCCGTGTAGTGATGATAATCCTGTCCCGCTGTGGGCTCATCCAGAATCAGCACCTCCGGATTCATAACAAGGATCGAAGCAATAGTAACACGCTTTTTCTGGCCGAAGCTCAATGCGGAAACCGGCCAGTTTCTGAAGGGATACAGGCCGCAGATCTTCAGCGTTTCAAACACTCTTTCCTTTACTTCTTCCTCCGGCACGCCCCGCACCCGAAGTCCCAGGGCCACCTCGTCGAAAATCATAGGCTTGCTTATCATCTGATTGGGATTTTGCATCACAAGTCCGATGATTTCCCCTCTTTCCTTGATGGACTTACTTCCGATATCTTCGCCTCTAAGAAGGATCTGTCCTCTGTCCGGATTGTTGAAACCGCAGATCAGCCCGGAAAGGGTGCTTTTTCCTGCGCCGTTTTTCCCGACAATGCTCAGCATCTCGCCCCGGTTGATACGGAAATGGATGCCGGAAAGCACCGGGTTTCCTGTCACATAGGAAAAATCCAGATTCAGAATTTCCAGTGCAGCCTCGGTTTCCTTTTTCTTTTCGGGAAGCGCTACATTCTCAAACCATGTTTTCAGAGATTCCTTATAGGGCTGTAAATCCATGCTTTCAATGTGAGAAGGATGTGACTTTTCGTCAATCACACAGCCTGCATGTTTTAAGGCGGTGATATAAAGAGGCTCGCGGATTCCCTGCTCTGCCAGCACATTTGTGGAAAGCAGCTTATCCGGCGTCTCATCCGCCACGATCCGGCCTTCTCCCACTACAATAATTCTATCTACATCACGGTACAGAACATCCTCAAGCCTGTGCTCAATGATGACTACCGTTTTCTTTTTTTCCTTTTGAATACGGTCAATCAGATCGATTGCCCTTTTTCCCGTTGCCGGGTCCAGATTGGCCAGCGGTTCGTCAAACAAAAGAATATCCACATCATCTACCATAACGCCGGCCATGGATACTCTCTGCTTCTGTCCGCCCGAAAGCTCTGTGGGCACATGATGAAGCAGGTTTTTGATATCTACTACCTGTGCTACCTGGTCTACCAGGTCAAACATTTGATCCTGAGGAACACAGTCATTTTCCAGTGCAAAGGCCACATCCTCCGCCACTGTCATTCCTATAAACTGCCCGTCTGTGTCCTGGAGTACCGTTCCCACGGTTTTGGACATGCCAAAAATACCTGTCTTGGCCGGATCTTTGCCTCCAACCGTCAAAGTTCCGCTGTTCTCCCCAGGATAAGAAAAGGGAACCAGCCCATTCAGACAAGAGGCCAGAGTAGATTTTCCTGACCCGGACGGTCCCACGATTAAAACCTTTTCTCCGGGATAGATTTTAAGATTGATGTCCCGAAGAGTCGGCTCCTGCTGTGATCGATATTTAAAACTGTAATTTTGAAACTCGATAATCGGATTCATTGATATCTCCCATTTTCTCACAACAAAGGATGCTGCAAAAAAATTTTGCGGCACCCTTATGAGCTTACCATGTTTTTATGCTTCTTTGGAAAGACTTGAAGATTTTACACTGAGTTTGGAATATGCGGCACACAGCAGAGTTCCCAGGATACCTGCAACCAGAATATTTCCGATTACGGAAAGAGCGCCCTGTGCAAATACCTTCTTTGCAGGTTCTGCATAGATTAAGATATCCAGAACCGGTGCTGCAACTACCCATGCCAAAACGTTGAAGATAACCTGTACTACGTTGAACATTACAATTTTCTTCGCAGTAAAGTTTCCTTCTTTAATTCCGTATTTCTTGGACAGAATGCCCACGCCGATTGCAAATACTGCTTCCGGAATTACCCAGCTCCACCAGATGCTTCCGTAAAAGAGCGCATCGCCTAAAGCATGTCCGATCAGACCAATGGCAGCGCCTACAACCGGTCCGTAAATTGCGGAAAAGAATGTCAGAATCGCAACACGGGACTGAAGAGATGTGTTAGGCACAACTGGAAAAGGAACCTGTACGTTTGTCAAAACGATAAACAGCGCAGTACCGATACCAATGGCTACCACTTCTTTGATGCCAAAAGATTTTTTCATTACTTCTTCCTCCTATTAAATTTTTATAAAATTTCTCACACTCTGACATAATACCCTCTTTTTCGCAGAATTGCAACGTTTTTTTCAGACGGTATCCATTTCCAGCCATACACCGGAACGGAATCTTTTCCAGTATGCAATCGTCTTTACCACCCACTCCAGGCACATGCAGAACCATACGCCCGCTATGCCTAAGCCTAACGGGATGGCCGCAACATATCCAAGTCCCACGCGGACTACCCACATGGTAATCAGAGAAAAGTAGGAGCAGAAAGCGGCGTCCCCTGCTGCCCTCATAATGCTGGGCAGAATATTGGCCGACGGCCAGAAAAACGGCATAAATACCACCACAATGGCAATGAGCCTGTAAATAATGGAAAGAGTATTTTCCGGAGCCTGATAAAGCCACAGGATTCCTCTCATGCACGGCAGCATGACCGCAAGAGAAATCACGATCATCCAGGTTCCCAGAAGAATCATTTTTCTTCCGTACCTTTCAGCCAGCTTTTTGTCCCCGGTACCGATACTCTGTCCCACTACGGTCACCGCCAGTGTGGCTACTGCACCGGCTGCCGAATAAAAGAGGGAAATGGCTGAGTTGCCCACCGCATTGGCTGCCACGCTCACTGTACCAAGCTGCGCAATATAAATCTGCACCAGCATGGAACCGCCGTTCATAAACAACTGCTCCATACCAAAGGGAATGCCGATACGGAAAATTTTCCGCAGGATTTCTTTATCAATTCGTAAAACATGTTTTGCCTGTACGCGCAGACTACTCTTGGGTGATAACAGCATCCAGACTGCCGCTGCACCTCCCACGAATCTGGCAAGGTTTAAGGAAAGCGCGCTTCCCAGAATATCCAGATGCATCAGATTGATGAAGACAAAGCTTGCCACAAAATGAAGCAGATTGATAATAATCGTAAGATGCAGACATTTCTTCGTCTCGCCCAGTCCGCGGAATACCGCAAAACCGCTCATGTACACGGCCAGGAAAATCATAGAGATGGCCATACCGATCAGATAATCTTCCGCTTTAGCCAAAACTCCTGCTTCCACTCCCTGGAACAGAAAATTTACCAGTGGGTGGGAAAAGATGATCAGAATCACCGCGCAGATGATTGCCGACAAAGGCGTAGCCAAAATCAGCTGTCCGGCTGTCTTTTTCATCATTTCTTCATCGCCTCTGCCTTTATACTGCGCCACAACTACCGTACCTCCGGCAGAGATGGCATTGTAAACCGCATAGATCAGCATGTAAAGCGGACTGACCAGACTGACCGCCGATACGGATTCCTGGCTGGATGAACTTATCATCGCCGTTGTCAGCATACCAATCAGACTGACAAAAAAAGAATCCAGAATCAGCGGAACCAGCATGGAAAAAATTTGCTGATGTGTAAACAGCGTGCTTCCAAACTGTCTGCTTAAATACGAGCTGATGATCCCTTCTTTCTTTCCTTCGTTTTCTCCCTTTTTAAATCGCCCGTTCATAAATGATTTCCTCCCCGTTTTCTCCAGTTTTCCGGCTTTTTATCTCGCCGCCAATGTTTTTGCTAATTTTGAAATCATTCTTTGTTTGATGCCCACGGATTCTTTCACGCGAGCGTGAAATCTTTATTTTCCCGTCCTATGACGCCCAGGATTTCTCCGCGCTTCGCGCTCACAAAATCCTGAAAACATTCGAAATCCGCCCTGCTCGGGCTCCTTTCTCATGTTTGGCGGGGCAAGAAGGCATAGATTTTCACGCAAGCGTGAAATCTTTATTTTCCCGTCCTATGACGCCCAGGATTTCTCCGCGCTTTGCGCTCGCAAAATCCTGAAAACATTCGAAATCCGCCCTGTTCGGGCTTCTTTCTCATGTTTGGCGGGGCAAGAAGTCATGGATTTTCACGCAAGCGTGAAATCTTTATTTTCCCGTCCTATGACGCCCAGGATTTCTCCGCGCTTTGCGCTCGCAAAATCCTGAAAACATTCGAAATCCGCCCTGTTCGGGCTTCTTTCTCATGTTTGGCGGGGCAAGAAGTCATGGATTTTCACGCAAGCGTGAAATCCATGACTTTTTGCCCCTGGCGTCATCATGTTTATATTAGCAAAGCTGTGAAAAAACACAATCCCTAAGTTTTGTTAGTTTTTCAGGATAAAAACAACAGGTTTATCTAACGTTTTTATACTCTTCCCCGACGGATTTCACCTTTTCTCAGGGTACTTTCACTTCTTTTTCCAGTGCAAAGGAATAGATGATTTTTTCCTTTACTTTTTTCCCGGTAAGCTGTTCCAGCGCTCTGGCGTAAGATTCCAGCTGGATCCGATAACGTTTTATCAGCTCTTCCGGCACATTGATTTTGTCTGTTTTATAATCCGCCACTACCAGTCCGTCTTCCTCCTCCCAGAAGACGTCGATGATTCCCTGAATCAGCACAGTTTCCTCCCGGGGAAAATCCGGATTCAGCAAATCTGCCGGAATTCCAAGCACGAAAGGCTGCTCTCTTTTCAGCATTCCCTTCTTTTCAGCCCTGTGCATACGCTCGCACAGAGAGGATTTCAAAAAGGTTAAAATCTTAAAAGGACGAATCATTTCGCGGTACTCTGCCGGAAGGCGTCCCCGATCCTGCATGGCATCAAGAAGCTGTGACAATTCCTCTTTTTTCATGGAAGGAAGTCCTTCCTTTTCAAAAGGAAACAGCTCCATCACTTTATGGTAGGCATTTCCTCTGTAAACGCCTTCCTTTTTGCTCTCCTCGTCTCTCAAAAATGCCGGCACATAAGCTGGGGGTTCTTCCGGAAAAACGGACTCTTTCCTCTCTTCTTCCGCCAAAATATCCTCTTCTCTTGCCGGATAAAGAGGAAAACTTTCCTCCCCTTCCTCATACATACCTGCTTTTTTCAGCTCGGAAACGGTAGTTTTTACATACAGGTCCCTGAGATTTTCATGAGGATAAACGAAACGAAACCGCTCTTTTAATTCTTCTGCCTTTTCTTCATCCGCGAAGGGTTCGGATTCTGCAAACAGAAGTTTCTGCCTGAAATTCAGATTTTCCGCTTCCTCTGCAAGTTCTTTTCCAAAAAAGTCTTCTTCTTTCCAGTATGTAATTTCCTGCTCCTGTCCGGACAGCCACACCGACATCAGAAGCTCCAGATAACTTCCCGCTGCCGATAACGTGCCAAAGGGAACCTTTCCGTCCGAAGAAAGAGGTTTTGCATAGTTTTTTTCTTCCTTGAAAGTTCCTGTGAGAATCAGCTTTTCCTCCGCTCTTGTCATGGCAACGTAAAGGACTCTCAGCTCCTCTCCCAGATTGTCCAGCTGGAGTTTTCTGGAAAGAACTGCTTTTTTCAGGGTATTTCTTTTCAGCCTTTTTTCCGGATCGATAAAATCCACGGCAATGCCCAGGTCCATATCCAGAATCACCGGCTTCATCGTATCCTGCCTGTTGAAGGACTTGGCAAGTCCTGATACAAAACAGATGGGAAATTCCAGTCCCTTACTTTTGTGAATGCTCATGATCCTTACCGTATCCGCATTCTCATCCAGCACGCTGGCCTCTCCGTAATCCACATCGTATTTTTCCATCTGTTCCATATAGCGGACAAAGTGAAACAGTCCAAAATAGCTTGTCTTCTCAAAATTTTCCGCCTTTGCCAAAAGCATTTCCACATTCATGCGGCGCTGTCTTCCGCCCGGCAGCACGCTTATGGTATCCAGATATCCCGTTTCCTTTAAAAACCGCTCCATCAGTTTGTGGATGGGCAGATACACTGAATATCTGCGGAAAGCATTCACCGTTTCCAGAAACTGCACGGCTTTCGCTCTCAGTTTTTCCTTCTGCTCTTCCTGTACATCACTCAAACTGTCTTTGAAGCCGCTTTTTGCATCCGCCTGCTCTGTCCCTTCAGCAAAACGCTTCAGGCACACATAGAGCCGTCTGTTTTTATTTTCCTCTCCCGCTTTGATGCAGGCAATTTCTTCATCCGTAAATCCGAACGCCGCGCTGTGCATAGTTCCAAAAAGGGGAATGTCCTGAAGAGGATTATTTAACACTCGCAGAAAATTCAGAACAGTCTGCACTTCCGGGGCTGCAAAATAACCGGTTCTGGAAGTGACAAAAACCGGAATTCCTTCCTCTTCCAGAATCTTGCGAAACTCCTCATCCCACCCGGAGGTCGTTCGAAGCAGAATCACCATATCTCCAAATCTTGCGGGACGCAGTTCCCCTGTCTGAGAATCTCTCACCGGAAAGCTTCCCACCATCTGCTTTATACGGGCGGCAATCATGCGGGCCTCTTTCTGCTTATCCGCACGGCCGTCTTTGGATGACGGTGTCAAAAGCACCTCTGTGTCATAAGGATTTGGGAAAGTTTCTTCCGGCTCCGGAAACACGGCTCCCGGATAAAGCGCCGCACGGCTGTCATACTCAATACCTCCCAGCTTTTTCCCCATGATTTTTTCAAAGACGTAATTGACGCTGTCTGTGACTTCTTTCCGGCTTCGGAAATTCTGAAGAAGGTCAATTCTTCGGCAATTTCCCTCCGAGGGACTGTAAGTATCAAATTTTTCCATAAAAAGCTCCGGTCTTGCCAGTCGGAACTTGTAGATGCTCTGCTTCACATCCCCTACCATAAACCGGTTGAACCGTCCCTCATCTTCCCCGGAAATGCTCTGGAGCAAAAATTCCTGCACAAGGTTGCTGTCCTGGTATTCATCGATCAAAATTTCCGCAAAATGTTCCCGGTACTCAAGAGCCGTCCGGCTGGGCACCATTTTTCCATCCTTCTCCGAAAGAAGTATGGAAAGGGCCATGTGTTCCATGTCATGGAAATCCAGAATGTTTTTCTGACGTTTGGATTCATCCAGCCTTCTCTTAAAGTCAAGAGTCAGATCTACAAGACTCTCCAATGCGGGAGAAGCCTCATTCATCTCTTCGACGGCTTCCTGCAAAGGGAGACTGAAATATTTTTCCGCCAGATCATTCAAAATTCCCTTGCAGGTATCCCGCATATTTTTTACAAGAGTCCGCTTTTCTTCCGAAATAGTGTCATCTTTCTTGCGGCTTAAAGCCGTATATTTTAAATTCTGCAGGTTTTCCTGCATTTCTTTCAGCCCGGTGTGCTTTAAGAGCCGTTCCACCTGCTCCCTGTCCGCTTCCAGCATGGGGGCATACAGATACGGACCATCCGGCTCTTCACAGATGGATAATGCCTGCTGTAAGGTAAGCGCACATTCGTTTATCATCTGCATGGCGTAATCTTTCAGTATCTGAACCCATTTGGCCTCCTCCATGGTTTCCCCGGATTCCAAGCGGTAATCCTCTCTGTGCATTTCCAGCCATTTTTCCGGCCAGGGATAACTCATGGCGAATTCATAGAGAGTAAAAATCTGCTCCTCCAGCTTTTTTTCTTTTCCGCCCGGTGCAAAACATTCCACACAGTGCAAAAATGCCGGATCTTTTTCGCTGAATTTTTCTTCCAGAAGCTCTGCCAGTACATCCTGCTTTAAAAGTTTCAGTTCTCCCTCATCCGCCACTCTGAAATCCGGATCCAGATCGATATCGTGGAAATGATTGCGGATCAGATACAGACAGAAACTGTCGATCGTGGTGATCTGGGCGTTATGGATCAGCGTAAGCTGTCTTTGCAGATGGTGATTGTCCGGCTCTTTCTCCACCCTTAAAGAAAGCGCTTTGGAAATCCTCTCCCGCATCTGAGCCGCTGCCGCGTTGGTAAAAGTCACCACCAAAAGCCTGTCAATATCCACAGGATGCTCCCCTTCGCTGATCATTTTTACAATTCGTTCTACCAAAACTGCCGTTTTGCCGCTTCCCGCCGCGGCGGAAACGAGAATGTTGCAGTCTCTCAAATCTATGACCTTCTGCTGGTCCCTGGTATAGGTTACTCCCATTATTCTTCCCTTTCTCCTGCTGTCTTCCGCATGGCTTCTCCGATTCTCTCGGCAGCCGGCAGGATTTATGCGTTTTCGCTGCCTTTATCAAGGGCTTCTTTCATTTTGGATATTGCCTCCTCATCCACTAATTTCGGAAGCTCTCTGTTTTCAAACCCCTGAATTTTTCCGTCAAATCCGCACACCTTTTTATAGGCACAATATTCACAGGCACTGCTGTTCCCCTGCTCATAAGGGTTTATCACGATAGACCCGTTCAGAATTTCTCTGCCAATGTTTTTTATCTTCAGATTTACATAATCGGAAATCACACGAAAGCTTTCACTTTCAAGCACATGGGAACGGGAGGAAAAACTGCCGTCCTTTTTTCTCTCCACCGGTATTACATCCGATTTGTCAAAGGGACGTCCATCCAATCGTTTTACCACATTCTCATCCGCATTTACCACACCTGCAGCCCTTAATTCTTTTAATATCTGCCGGTTAATCTCTTCCTCGGAAAGCTCTTTTCCCCCTTCAATCAGAGGATCGTTTACCCGGTAATAGAGCATGGCCGCCGGCACGATCTCCTTCTCCGGATGCTTCTTTTTCTCCATTTCCATGGCGGCATTCAGGTAAACTACAAGCTGCAGCTGCAGACCATAATACAGCGCAGCCAGGCTGAATTCTCTGTTTCCTGACTTGTAGTCCATGACTTTTACATAAACCTTTTTATCATCTTCGCAGACATCCATCCGGTCTATTCTTCCCCGCAGACGCATTTTTTCCCTGTCGCCAAGTGCGATGTTTACAGCGTCAAGCTCTTCCAGCACGGAAAAAGACACTTCAAACTGCTCCGGAAGAAAACTTCCCTGCTTTAACTGATACTGCAGGGTTTTTACTGTTCTCTTTAAAATGCGCTTCATGCGCGTGATCATATATTCGTTGCGGGCGGTGTCAAAAAGAATGGTATTTCCGTAATTGACCGCAAAGCTTTCCACCGCTTCGTCGATGAGACGCTCCCCTTCCTCTTCCGGAAAGTCAAACCAGGTATAATGGTTTTCTGTAAGTTTTGCGGCAAACATCTCCAGCACGGCGTGGTAGAGATTCCCAAGGTCCACCGCCTCAAACTCGTAGCCCTGTCTTTCTCTCAACAAAAGGCCATAGCGAAGGAAATGGGCATAGGCGCAGGAGGCATACTGCTCCAGACGGCTGACACTGCCCTGAAGAGTCTGCCCGTACAAAGCTGCCGCCACAGCTTTGGAAAGCGTGGCCTTTCGATAGGTATAAAAAGCATTTTCCTCCGCCCTTTTGGTCCATTCTTTTGTGGATGGTTCCTGTAAAAGCAGACGGTAGAGAAGGAAAAATTCTTCTTCCTCCTCCCTGCGGCATACATACATACCGTCGGCAAAATCTCTGAGCCCCTGCACCAGCCATGTTCTGGCATCCTCCGGCGCCTGAATCTGCTCGGTAACCGGAAGGTTCTCCGGTATTTCCAAAGTAAGCGCCGGGAACAGTCTTTTGATACTTTCAATCAGGTAGGATGGCCGCATGGACTTGCCCTCCGCGTTCATCCGGGCAAAGGAAAGATACAGCTCGGAGGAAGGTTTTGTCAGATTTAAATACAGATACAGCCTCTGAATATACATCTGCTGCCTGGGCGCAGGCGCCAGTTCCAGTTCGCTTCCCAATAGAAACTCTCTGTCCAGGTCGGAAATCAGTCCGCCCTTTCCTGACATTTTCGGGATAAAGCCATCATTGACCCCTACAAAAAACAGGGCCTTCACCGGTTTTAACCGGGTTCGTTCCATATCCCCTACCATGACTCTGTCTACATTCTGCGGGATTGTCCCCACCTTGATCTCCTCAAAGCCAGCCTCCAGAATCCGGGCAAACTCTTCGGGTTTGATCTCTTCTTTACCGATCAGCTCCACAATCTGATTCAGAAGGTCCATAACAAGGCGGTAAATCTGGGCATACTCCCTGGCTCTTATCATGTCCCCTTCCTTTTCAAATTCTTTTTCCATAACAAAGAGCTTTTGCTGCACATTGCTCTTTACAATAAACCGATAAAGACTCTCCGCAAGCTCTTCTGTGTTCCGGCAGTTTTCAAACAAAGGCTCCAGCCCCGAAATCAGCCGTTCTCTCAACTCGTTAAGCTCAGCCAGCTCCTCCGTCTCCTTTTCCATGTCCTCTGTCTTTCGCACAAACATCGTATTCCATTTTCTGCGGCCCCGGATCCCCAACGCAAGCACATAATTTTCCAGCCTGTCCGCCTCTTCCGGCGTAAAATCCGCAAGTCCGCTTCTTATGTAATGGAAGACGGATTCGTAACTGTAATTTTGAATCCGTATCTGCAGGGCGCTTTTGATATATTCAATAAAGGGATTTAACGTAATTCCTCTTGTCCTGTCCATATAAACCGGAATATGGTAGGTTTCAAATTCCTGTTCCATCAAACTCACATAAGTTTCCAGATCACCAGCGATCACCGCAATATCACGAAAACTGTAGCCTTTTTCCCGGATAAGCCGTTTTATGGCAATGCATACCTGCCTTACCTCTTCCCTCTGGCTGGCCGCCTCCATCAGGTGAATGTGCTCCGCCTTCTCAAAGGTCTTTACCGGATAGCGAAACAGATACTTCTCCAGGTGCGCCAGCTCCGGATTATCCTTAAATCGTGCTTTGGATGCCGGAGGCAAAAAAACATCCTGCTCCCGCTTTACGCCTGCCTCATTTGCTATTTTCAAAAGAGAAGACACCGTTTTTTTGCTCAGATAAAACAGCTCCTGTTCCTCTCCCGGAGAATAGCAGTCCTTTTCTTCATCCATGGTAACTGTGACAATCACCTGGCTGGCCAAAAGCATGATTTCCCTTATCACTTTATTCTGAACCGGGGTAAAGCCGGTAAACCCGTCAAAAACCACAACGCTTCCCCGCACAAGCACAGACTGCGGGAGCAGCCTTCCAAGCAGTTCCAGTGACTCTTCCACCGTCAGAAACGTGTTTCGAATGTAATCCAAAAATCCCCGGTACAGTACCCCAAGGTCTTTTAATTTATAATAAAGCTGTCCTCTTTTTTCCGAAAATCTTGTCAGCTCCTCCAGCTCTTTTAACCCGATGCCATACTGCATAAACTCGGAAATTGCTGATTTTACCTCATGGACATACCCGGTCTTGTTTATGCTGCCTCCGATCACCGGAATCTGTTCTTTTACCTGAGCTGCCACCCTTCTGACAATCAGACTTTTTCCCGTGTCATCAAGCATGGGACGCCTCTCCCCGTTTATCTCCTCAAAAACTCTGTGGGAAAGCCGTCCGAAACTTAAAACATCGATATTCATAATGCCTTTTTCCGGGCTTAAACTTACCAGCTCCTTCTGTGTCTGCATGGTAAACTGATCCGGCACCAGAATCAGAAAATTCTGCTCCGGATGCTCTTTTGCCCTTCTTAAAATTTCCTCGTACACTCTCGTGCTTTTCCCGGAGCCGCTGGCTCCAAAATAAAACTGCAGTCCCATAGTTTTCCTTCCTGATGTGTAAAATGTTATGCGATATCTTTCAGGATCATCGAAAAAAACATCTTAAATCCTTCGTCCATGGCAGAGGTACTTACGTCTTTTGTTTTTAAATCATAATAATACTCGCCGCTTACAAGATCTTTTGACAAAGAGTCCAGAGGGAAGCCTTCCACCCGTTTTTTATGCGGGTTTGCAACCAAAAGAAACGGCTCTGTAGCTAATGAAATGTCCATGCTGGAATAAGCCGTTGTTTCATTAAGAATGAAATATATGGCATTTCTATATCGTCCGGTCAGCTTTCCATCATGCTGTTGTGCCAAAGACGAATAATATTGAATCATTTCCTCGTCGCTTAACTCCCTGCCATTCACTCTGCGCACATGGATTCCCGGTTGTTCCTCATCCTCCAATTCCTCAAAATACAAGCCGCTGTCACAGGAGAAAACAGGTATATGAAAAAATTTATAATAAGTTCTTGCTTTTATCTGAGCGTTTTCCAAAGGTGTTTTTCCAGTTTCCTTCACCAACGGAATTTCGCCCTCTAAATCATTCAGACTGATCAACTCTATCCCTAATGGTTTCGTAATTTTTTCCATCGTCGCTAATTTTGCTTTATTTGTAGTTCCATAAAGAAGTCTCATGACGCTCTATCTCCTGTAATTTTCCTTCAACTAAATACCAATATATTGCGTTAACTCATAGTTTCTGTTTCTCACATCAAAAGTTTCTATATATGGAATATTTTCAATATACAGCCACCGCCTGATAAAAGTTGGAGCTATTACAAACAGGCGCTCATTGTCAAGAGAAGAGTATCTGTTATAAGAACTCACGAAATACTTTTTATAGGCATCCAAAAACTCCGCGTTATCCACTGGTCTCCCAATTTCTTCGCAGAGTCCCTCGATCTGTATATTGTCTATGCAAAGCGAAACATTAGGATTCTCTTTTAGTTGACCATATTTTCTGAAAGTTCGATCTGTTTGAAAATAAAATTTTTCATGAAGAACTATCATGCTCATCATTCTCGATGTGACAATATCATTTAACGATGTAGATAAGACCATCTTTTTACTTTCACCAAATTCTCTATAAAATTTTGAATATGCTTCTTGAAAGTCCATAATTCCCCATAACTCCCGATTCATCTTTCCATTTTCACAAGATATTCTGTCGTATCTTCCTCAAATTTCTTTTCACCCGTCAAAGAAAATCCATGTTTTTCATAAAAAGAAATAGCCCTGCTGTTTTTTTCCAGTGCCCACAAATATTCTGCATGGAGCGTTCTGATGGCATATTCCAACAGTTCCTCTCCAATTCCCCTCCCCTGAAAAAATGTATCCACATATATTTTGCAGAGCTCTCTTCCGTTCATCTGAATAAAGCCTCTTATCACTCCATCATCATATACATACATATTTTTCAGAATTTCATCTTTTTTAAAATAATGATCTGCCAGAGAAACAACCTGCAGCTCTCCAAATGAAAATTTTTCGTCTTTAAATATTGGGAAAAAATTCACTCTGTTATTAAAAACATATATTTCAGCTACTCTTGACAGATCATCTGTTTGCGCTTTCCTGATATTCATTTACGTAGTTCCTTTCTCTATCACTCTCATCGAACATTTTCCGCATCAATCCCCCCTCATCAACATAAAATCAAATTTCATCGTCGAGTAATTGGATTTGTTCTGTCTGTGCTATCTGCGCCGGATAGCTTTCCATAATCTCACCTGAAAAAGTAACGGCTATATGATCACCCACATCCAAATCTTCAAATGCAATATCTGTATACCGCCACACAATTTTCGTCTCTTCCGTGACTGTAAGGACGAAATCGCCCCTGAAATTTATATCATTCACTTCCATGCCTTTCACTGTTACTGTGTGGTCGCTGATATCGGAAACCGTTGCGTAAAAGGTTTGAGCCTGTACAGCTGCTGCCATGTTTTTCAAACAGTTATAAGCGGTTTGATACCCGATAAAGAAAAAAATTCCTGCAATCAGTACTGCACCGCCGACTACAAAAGAAATCCGCTCTATCATTCTGCGATTTTTCATCCCTGTCACCTCAATTAATTTAAGAAGCTCTAAAATTATAAATGTAGGGAACTTCTCCCTCTTTTCCGTTTACAAACACATGCAGTTCTCTCCACAGTTTTCCAAGAGAATCCTCTCCTTCCCGAATATCGTCCACCAAAAGGCCGCCGTCTTCCTCTAAAAGACGATAAGCTTCTTCGTTTTTGCCCAGAGCATGAAGTGCCTGGATGTAGAAAAGTTTCAGCCTTCCGTTCTTCTTTTTATCCGGACTCATAGCCTCGTATTTTCTACAAAGAGCTTCCTCGGCACCGCAAAAAGAAAGAATCTTGAATCCTTCTTTCAGATAGGAGATATCATCCCCATACATGTCGATGCCCCGTTCCATCCAGACGGATGCCTCTTCTTTTCTGTCAAGCAGCAGCCTGGATACAGCGCATCCATGGGCTGCCCATGGATTTTCTTCAAGCATCCATGATTTTTCAAAAGCTTTTTGTGCTTCTTGTATTTTCTCCGCTGTATAATAGCCGATTCCCAGAAGATACCAGGCATACCAGTTGTCTTTTTCCTTATCTGCCACTGCTTTTTCAAGCAAAGTATAATTTTCCTTATCCACGCAGAATTCGTCCGGACGATCCAGGACATTTTGTTTTCCAAGAATCCCTGTCTCCAGAAAATTTTTCCATCTGAAAAGTCCTGCTTCATGAATTTCAAATTTCAGATGTTCGGTTCCTTTCACCGAGGAGCGAAGAGCACCGTATCCGCTGCCCTTCATCACCACTTTTGCCTCTCTTTTTGCCATGGCTTTTGCAGCAATTCGTTTTTCCTCCAGTCTATCCGGCACATGCTCTTTTACCAAACGTTCTGTCAGATAAGCCGCCCGTTCTGTATGTGGCTTTTCCAGTATTTCCTTCTCCACTTTTACCGGTCCATACTGTTCCATCCATTCCCAGGCTGTATGAGGCGCCATAGGAAGACAGCCATACTGAGTCTTGGCAAGTCCCGCCTGAATTTCCACATAGTTTCCTGCCTGATCCGTCAGAAATTCCTGCCAGTGACAGGAGCCGCTCTCATGTCCCCAGGAAAACAGCTTTCTGCTCTGCAGACGTTTTGTGGAAACCTGCAGCAGCCCATATCCCTGCTCGTTCACATTGGCGATGTATTTCGGCTCCTCCTGCGGAATATGGAAAAAGTAATCTGTGGATTTGGGGATTTTGTTATAGTCTGTCACATCCACACCGTCCACGATGGGAATCTCTGTCTTAATAACAGCATTTTCTTTGTATGTAAAAGCCTCCTGTGCCGGGACAATAATATGCCCGTTCTCATACTCGGGAACTGCCATATTGCTCCACCAGTACATAGGAATCACATCGCTGCCTGCGTTCACAATACGCATGCGGCAGTACAGATTTTTCTGCTCTTCCTCCATCCAGAAATCCATCTGATAGACAACTTTACGGATCCTCTCATATTCATACATACGAAGGACCGGATTTCCATTGTCATCAGTAAGCTCCGCCGTATACATCGGATCTGTTGTAAGCGGTGTGTGCCCGATAACCCCGATATTCCATTCCACGCCGCCGCTGAACCATGCATTTCTGACCGCCAGGTTGCTGAAGCGGAGTACATCGTTGGTATAGAGAATATTTTCTCCTGTTTCCTTATCCCACAACTCCCACAGTCTCCCGCCGTATTCCGGAAGGAAAACTGCTTTCAGATAAGAATTTTCCAAAACAGCAGTTTTAACCTCTCCTTCCTCCAATGTGCGTGTATAATTATTGTATTGACGATAGGGATATGCATTTTTACATCTGCCATAGCCTTCATAAATCTCATCTTCTTCATCCAGACAGAATTTCAAATCATTCTGCAGAATGCGCACACCTGACAAATCCGGAAGGCTGGATGCCTCCCCCAGGGGCGCTATGCGCATTGTTTTTGTTCCAAAATATAATTCCGGCTTTTGAGTTCTCATAGGCTCTTCTCCTTAAATTTTGCTGAAAATATCAGAGGATTCCTGCAGACAACCTGGTTGTGGCTTTTGCTCCAACATCATTATATCCTATGGCAATATGATTTGAAATAAAGAATGTCAAATAAAAAGAATATATTTTTCTTCTTGACATTCCCGTAGTAAAGTGATAAAACAGAAACGTGAGCAAGATAAAAAGATAAATGCCAGGAACAGAACAGGCTGTTCGAAATTGCTGCATTTCAGAGAGCCGCCGGAAGGTGCGAGGCGGTATGTTGTTTCGAGCAGTATCCTCTGCGAGCAGTGTGCTGAATTTTCCTTCACGGAACCTTCAAGGAAATAGTAAGCATTACCGGTTTCCCCCGTTACAGGGACTTCTGTTTACTTAGAAAAGAGGGGCAGTTTTCCTCACTCTTTTGTAAAGACAGAATTGAGCGGCCGTTTTCGGCAATCAAAGTGGTACCGCGGAACATTGAGCTTTCGTCTTTGACTGTAGATTTGTACAGAAAGACGAAAGCTTTTTTTATATGGCTGGGAACTCCATTCCCAGCCATATAAAAAAGGCGCTCCGCTGTGGATGCGCAC
>CALWLY010000025.1 GCA_944381635.1 uncultured Lachnospiraceae bacterium | reverse complement strand
AGAGACGGAAGTTGGAAGAGAGTCGTAAGATTTCAGTGTTCGGTTTTGAAGGTATATTCAAAAGCAGGTCTTTACCGAAAGGTAAAGACTTTTTTTATACCATAATTTTATTTAAAAAACTTGACAGAGCGCAAAACATGGATTATTCTGATATAGAAAATGAAAATCATTATCAATAAAAGATAAGAAACCAAGTTTCCAACATCATTGTATTTGTTGATGAAGAAGGAGATGTTTTATTATGTTAACATTTATTACTCAGAATGCGGGGACCATTATTGTTGGACTGATTGTGCTTGCTCTGGTAGTATTGATTATCCGGAGCATGATTGCAGATAAGAAGGCCGGAAAAAGCAGCTGCGGCGGAAACTGTGGATGCTGCGGGAATGGAGCGGCCTGCCATTCACACACAACGTCTGTACACACGAATTCTGCAAATAAGCGGTAGAATACAAGTTTGGGTTTTGAAAACAAAAGCCAATAGAACAGCTAACAACACTTCCTTATCTTTGGGGATATTTTTCAGAGAATGAAAGACTTTGGTCTTGCTGAAAGATATCCTCTTTTTTAAACAGGATTTTTTTAAACAGGAGGAAGGTTTTGAAAGATTCGTTGCTCTATTTCGTCATTTTTAACAGATTATTTTATATCTTTTGTGCTTATTTCCGGTTTTGATTTTTGCCCCTTCTTCTTTCATTTCTTGTCTTGATTCGTGCAAAGAAATTTGATATAACGAGGATGAGATACGCTGGCAGATTGCCTGAGGCATGTTTTGCGAAAGTGATTTGTATCGTAACCAACCTGGGTAAATGGTCGGTGTATTTAAGAGCAGATAAGAAAAGACAGAAAAAAGAAGGAGATGCGGTATGGGAGTAATGCATTCAGAATGGAGTGCGCGTGTCCGTCACTGGATTCGTACATTGAAAGATGATTTTTATGAACCACTGGGAGAAATCAAATGGGGAGCGTTCCGTACAATGGAACATATTTCTCCGGAAGAAGCGGAGAAGGGAAATTTTCAGCCGGTAGAGCCGGGATTCACCTGGGGAAACACCTGGGAATATGCGTGGTTTAAAACTACGTTTACTCTTCCTGAGGAAGCAAAGGGAAAAAGGATTGTCATGAATCTGAATCCGGACGGAGAATCTACACTCTTTGTTAATGGGAAAGCTTTCGGTACTTACCGTGCTTCCTGGGTAACAGAGCCTCATCACTTTATGGAAGATAACACTCTGACAAAATGTGCAGAAGGCGGAGAGACATTCGAAGTACTGATGGAAACCTATGCAGGTCATTATTATCCGGAATCTCCAGACGGCGGCTGTGCTACGGGGCCGGTATTACCGGGTTCTTATCAGGATCCTTTAAAAGAAGGAGAAAGAAGAAAACTGGGCGTATGTACATACGGTATCTGGAACGAGGATGCTTATCAGCTGTATATGGATGTTTCCACGTTGGACAAGCTGCTTGGCACTTTGGATGAAAATTCTCTGCGTGCAGCAAAAATAGCAAAAGCTCTGGAAGAATTTACTTTACTTGTAGATTTTGAACAGGGAAAAGAAGGAAGAATTGCTGATTATCGTGCAGCAAGAGAAGCTTTAAAACCGGTTATGGAAGCAGTAAACGGTTCCACAATGCCGGTATTCTATGCAATAGGAAACGCACATCTGGATCTGGCATGGCTGTGGCCGATGGCAGAAACACACAGAAAGACGGAGCGTACTTTTGCAGCGCAGCTTCGTCTCATTGAGGAATATCCGGAATATAAATTTATTCAGAGTCAGCCGGCTTCCTATGAGATGTGCAGAAAATATTATCCGGCACTTTTCGAGCGTATTCTGGAAGCAATTAAAGGCGGACAGTGGATTGCTGACGGAGCTATGTGGGTAGAACCCGATACGAACATGGCCAGCGGAGAAGCACTGGTGCGTCAGCTGGTTCACGGAAAACGCTACTATGAGGATGTGCTGGGAGTAGACAGTGAAGTTCTGTGGCTTCCGGACACATTTGGTTACACGGCAGCACTGCCGCAGATTCTTCAGGGCTGTGGTGTAAAATATCTGGTAACACAGAAAATTTTCTGGTCCTATAACGAAGGGGAACAGTTCCCTTATCATTATTTCACCTGGGAAGGTATGGACGGAACACAAGTGGTTTCTTTCCTGCCCACCAGCTATACTTATCGGACAGAGCCTGATGAAATTAACAACGTATGGAAAAATCGTACACAGAAACAGGATCTGGATGCATTCCTTCTGCCGTTTGGCTACGGTGACGGCGGCGGCGGTCCGTCCAGAGACTACATCGAATATGCAAAACGCCAGGAAAACTTGGAAGGCGGCGCTAAGGTAAAAATGGAAAGCCCGAAGAAGTTCTTTGAGGATATGGAAAAAGAGGGCGGCCCGAAACATACTTATGTAGGCGAACTTTACTTCAGTGCACACAGAGGAACTTACACCTCTCAGGCTATGGTAAAACAGAACAACCGCAGATGCGAGCTTTCTATGAGAGAGATGGAAACATGGAGTGCTCTGGCAAAAGAGAAAGGATTTTCCTACGATTTGGCTAAAGCAGACGCTCTCTGGAAAGAAGTTCTGCTTCATCAGTTCCATGACATTTTACCTGGATCTTCCATCGCAAGAGTTTATGAGGAAGCTGAGAAGGCATTCCATCAGATCTTGGCAGATGCAAAGGCTATGAGAGAAGATGCACTGGCTGCTCTCACAGAAAAAGACGGAGAAAGCATTACTGTATTCAACTCTCTTCCTTTCGAGCGTACAGCACTGATTGAAGCTCCTGCAGCATTTGGTGATGGAGCAAAGACAGCAGACGGCGAAGATGTAGCACTGGAAAAAGCAGGCGAAAGCGTAAAAATGCTGGTAAAAGTACCTTCTTATGGTGCAGTTTCCATCATCCCTGCTTCCGGAGCATGTGCTCCTTTCCACAAAGCAGAGGCGAGAAAAGAGGCAGATGGCTTTGTCATGGAAAATGAAAAAGTTATTGCCAAAGTCAATGCTATGGGCGAAGTTGTTTCCTTTGTTTTAAAAGAAAGCGGACGCGAATTTGCAGCATCTCCGTTAAACCGTTTCCATATGTACAAAGATGTTCCCAGACTGTTTGATGCGTGGGATATTGATTCCAACTATATCGATCAGGAAATCGAGGGAGCAAAAGAAGTAAATGTGGAAATCGTTTCCTCCGGAATTCAGGCTGTTCTGAAAGTGACAGGAAAAGTAAGCGAATCTTCCTATACACAGTACATTACATTGGATGCAGGAAGCCGTCGTCTGGAATTTGATACAGAGGTAGATTGGAGAGAGCTTCACAGACTGCTGAAAACATCTTTCCCGGTAACGGTTTATGCAGAAAACGGAATCAACGAAATGCAGTTCGGTTTCGTAGAACGTCCTGCACATCGCTCCAGAGCTTACGATAAAGATCGTTTTGAAGTATGTAACCATCGTTACAGTGCACTCTGCGACGGCGCACACGGAGCAGCAGTGTTAAATGACTGCAAGTATGGAATCAGCATGAACGGAAATGCTCTGGAACTGACACTGCTTCGTGCAGCAGCAGCTCCGGAAATGCGCGCAGACAACAGAGTTCACCATTTCCGCTATGCGTTTACCGCATGGGAAGGAACTTTCATGGACTCCGATGTGGTAAGACAGGGATATGAACTGAACGTTGCGCCGGTTGTTACAGATGGCAAAGTGGATACATTCTCTGCATTCCAGGTGGAAAAAGAAAATGTTATTCTTGAAACTGTAAAACCTGCAGAAGACGGAAGCAGCGATATGGTTCTTCGTCTCTACGAATCCAAAAAAGCAGCTGTGGAAACAGAAGTACACTGTGAAATCGGTTCTTACAAAGCATACCTTTGCGATATGCTGGAAAATGTAAAAGAAGAGATTCCGGTAGAAAACGGAAGCTTCCGCATTCCTATGAGAGCTTTTGAAGTAAAAACAGTACGTTTGGTAAAAGAATAAAACTGAAGTGAACTAAAAAGCGCCGCGGCGAAGCAGACAGCTCCCGCGGCGTTTTGAATAAGGAAAGAAAGTATGGAAGCGAACAGAAAAGAAATCACATTTGACAAGGTAAATATAACCGGTGGCTTTTGGAAAGAGAAGCAGGATTTGTTCCGGGAAAAGACAATAGGAGCGGTGTATGATCGCTTTGAGGAAACAGGGAGATTTGAGGCGCTTAAATGCAGCTGGAAAGAGGGAATGCCGTTTAAACCTCATATATTCTGGGAATCCGATGTAACCAAATGGATCGAGGGGGCAGCGTATTTCCTTCAGAAGGAGAGGGACAGCAGCCTGGAAGAGAAGATAGACGAATTGGTCGAACGGATGGCAAACTATCAGGATGAGAATGGATATCTGAATGTATATTTCACTGTGGTGGAGCCGGAAGCGCGTTTTACCAGAAGGACGGATCACGAGCTTTACTGTGCAGGGCATCTGATCGAGGGAGCGATTGCTTACGCAAACGCCACCGGAAAAACAAAGCTTTTGGATATCGCAGAAAAATATGTGGACTTGATTGACCGTGTTTTCAGAGAAGAACATTCCGCCGCTTTTGATACGCCGGGGCATGAAGAAATCGAATTGGCGCTTTTTAAGCTGTATGAATATACAGGAAAAGAAAAATACAGAAAACTGGCAGAATATTTTATTGATAAAAGAGGATGCAGCAGCAGGGATGCCACCTATGACTTTGCAGATCAGGAACATATGCAGTCCCATCAGCCGGTGAGAATGCAGAAAACTGCAGAGGGACACAGCGTGAGAGCGCTGTATTTATACAGTGCCATGGCGGATCAGGCCAGAATTACAGGGGAAGAGCAGCTGAAAGAATCCTGCAAAACTTTGTTTGAAAATATTACGAAAAAGAGAATGTACATAACAGGCGGCATAGGGTCCACACACAGGGGAGAATCGTTTACCTTTGATTATGATTTGCCGGAATATACGGCTTACAGTGAGACATGTGCTTCCATTGCCCTTGCTTTGTTTTGCAGGAGAATGTGGCTGCTTGATGTGGATGGAAAATATGCGGACTGCGCAGAACGTGCCATTTACAATACAGCTTTAGCCGGAATATCTCTTTCCGGGGATAAATTTTTCTATGAGAATCCGCTGGCGGCAGACCCTGAGAGAAACGCATTTAATGAGTCCAGAGCGGAAGGATTAAGAGAGCATCTTCCCATTTTGCAGAGAGTGAAAGTGTTTGACTGCTCCTGCTGCCCTCCTAACATTTTGCGCCTGACAGGTTCTATCGGCGATTTTATGTACTCGGCTTCTGAGGATACGATTTATGCTCACTGTTACATGGAAGCGGATGCCAAAATTCCTTTGGGAGAAAAGGAAATTACACTGTCTCAGAAAACCGGATATCCTTATGAGGGAGATATTCGGCTTGCTACAGACACAGAAGGAGACTATACGATCGCCATGAGAATACCTTCCTGGTCCGGACAGGCGGATATTGTCATTAACGGAGCGCCGGCGGAATATGAACTTCGCAAAGGGTATGCATATCTGAAAAGACATTGGAAAACGGGGGATGAAATCCGGCTGTCTCTTTCCATGCAGGTAAAACTCTGGCAGGCCAATCCGAAAGTTATCACATCCTGTGGGAAAGCAGCAGTTACAAGAGGGCCTCTTGTTTATTGCGTGGAGGGAATAGACCAGCAGACAGACTGCATTTGTGATATTCGGATTTCCAGACGCAGTGCTTTTGAGGTGCAAAGAGAAAAATTGGATGAGGAGAATACCCTGGTCACTTTAAAGACGAAAGGCTTTGTGAGGGAAAAAAGTCAGGAATTGTACGTGGATGAGCCGCTTGAGCAAACAGAAATCCAGGTAAAACTTATTCCGTATTTTGCCTGGGCAAATCGAGGTGTTTCTTCCATGAAAGTATGGCTTTTGGAAAAGGAAAGTTAACACAGTGTTAATGTACGAGGGCAGGTGTGCAGGGAAAAGCAGACCTGCCTTCTTGATGAAATAGTTTTTTATCGATGAAATGGCTTTCTTCGGCGTTTTCTTCCAGATTTCCTTACTATTTTTTAAAATTTGTGTTAAACTAATAATATCTGATATCGTCTGGGCGGGCATTCTGCGCCGCCGGGCACATGTCTAACGTTACATTTCAAATTCCGGAAGGGACTCTTTTGACTGTCAATTTTCATCTTACACACATTCCAGGCCTCTTCCTTTTTTCAACTCGCCAACAGGCAGAAGGAGTATCGCTATGTATGAAATCGGAAGTTTCCTTGTTTATGGAAACAAGGGCGTCTGCAAAGTAGAAGATATTACGACTGCAGACAAATTGATTGCACTGAAAAACATTGAAAAAGATAAAGAACGGCTCTATTATGTACTAAAACCCGTTTATCAGGGCGGCATTATATATACGCCAATCGACCATTCCAAGATTTCCATGAGACCAGTTATCTCTGAGGAAGAGGCCAAGAGACTGATTGATTTGATTCCCAGCATGCACGCGGAAAATTTTTCTGGGAAAAATACCATTGAGCTGAAAGCCTATTATCAGGAAGTGACCAATAATCCTGATTGTGAGGAGCTGCTTCAGCTTACCATGTCCATCTATGCCAAAAAACAGCATGCGCTGGCACAGAAGCGCCGTTTCGGACAAGTGGACGAACGCTACATGAAGCAGGCGGAATCTCTTTTGTTTGGAGAGCTGGCCGTAGCTCTTGGCATCGAAAGAGACCAGGTGCAGGAGTTTATTTATGAGAGGGTACATGCCCTGATGGAGTGAGAAGAGAGATGCTGCCGCAGAAAAGGAGAACACTATGATGCAGACAGATTATGAGCAGATGAGAGCGCAGATGGAGGCAATTCTTGATGAAAATCTTCATCTTGTCACCAATTTGAGCAATGCAGCAGCATTGATTTTTTACAGTATGGAAAAAGTGAACTGGGCAGGTTTTTACCTGTCAGAGGAAAGCGGATTGTACCTGGGACCTTTTCAGGGAAAACCGGCCTGTGTCCGGATTCCCATGGGAAAAGGCGTATGCGGTAAGGCAGCACAGGAAGAAAAGACACAGAGGGTGGAGGATGTTCATCTTTTTCCCGGGCATATTGCCTGTGACTGCGCATCCGAATCAGAGATTGTGATTCCCATCTTTGCGAATGGAAAGCTTTGGGGAGTTTTAGATATAGACAGTCCGGAAAAAGGACGATTTTCACCGGAAGATCAAAAAGGGCTGGAACAGTTGGTGCGTCTTTTGGAGAAGAAGCTTTTTCAGACTGCAGAATCACAACTTATACCGGTTTGAAGTTAGAATTTTTGCCTGACAAGTCTGCAATAGGATTTGCCGTAATCTTTCGGACGGCTGCCCAAAGGCGGAAAGATGGACAGCTGCGTTTCGCCGGCAGCGGCAGATTTCGTCTTGCACATTTTGTCAGGTTATGCTAGATTATAAATGGAATTTGTCATGACAAATCAAAATTGAATACTTTGTCAAGTGAAGAATTCTTCTTTGGAAAAAAGGTTCCAGGAAGATGAATTTTAAAAGGGAACGGGGTGAGAATCTCCGGCGATCCGGTCACTGTAAACCAGGAGTCTGTCCCAAAAAGTCATTGCAGTTTTGTACTGTGAGAAGGCGGGAACAGATGATGAGAGGCAAGCCAGGAAACCTGCTTGACAGAGAAGATGAAGCTTCCGAGTAAAGCAGCCATCTATGAATATGGGCAGACAATCTGTCTGCGTGTATATTTTTTTGGTACCTGCTTTTATAAGCAGGTTTTTTTATATCCGAAAGATAAGATATGATTTATGATCTTTTGAAAGAAAATACCATTTTGAGGATGGAAATGCCATATTCGAACTTCATTTGAATGCTGAGTAAAAACATTTGAAGATTGAAGGGAGAAAAGAAATGCAAAACAAGATTTTAAAGAGGATGTTAGTATGTGTGTTTGGCACGGTACTACTGACAACAGTCGTAGCCTGCTCCGGGGATAACAGCGGTGATGCCGGAAGAATCAGCGCCCAAAAAGTCGTGGAGGACAATCAGGCAGTAACAGAGGAAGAAGCTTCTTCAGAAAGCGCAGTGGAAGCAGCTGGGGAAAGTGGAGAAGCAACAACTGCAAAAACCACAGGGGAGAGCACAAAAGAAAGTGTGAAAAGAACCGAATATCCGCTTACTATCACAACTTATGGGCCCGATGGAAAAGAGTACACGACTACCTATGAGAAAGCTCCGGAAAAAGTGGCAGCCGTATATCAGGGCTCTGTGGAGACGTTGCTGGCATTGGGACTGGAAGATCGCATCGTAGCGACAGCGGGACTGGACAATGAAGTGCCCGATGAGTTAAAGGCCGGATTTTCCAAAACAGAATATCTGGATGAATTCACACCTTCCAAAGAGACGGTAACCATGCTGGAGCCGGATATGATTTTTTCCTGGTCTTCGCTTTTTGCAGAGGACAGATTGGGAGCTCCCAATGAGTGGATTGATAAGGGCACAAATGTATATATCAATTCCAACACGGCTCTGAAACAGGATTCTCTGGAAAATGAGTTCAATGATATTTTGAACATCGGCAAAATTTTTGACGTGCAGGACAGGGCGGAGAAAATTGTTAACAACATGAAAGATACCATTGAAAAAGTAAAGAGTCAGACAGCACAGCAGGAAGAGAAGCCTTCTGTCATGATTATTGAGAGTACCACATCAGGATTTACCAATTACGGTGCTTCCAGCGTAGCCGGAGATATGGTCAGCCAGTTAGAGGGAACCCTGGCAAATCCGGATGCATCTTCCGTTGGAAAAGAAGATATTGTCTCTGCAAATCCGGATGTGATTTTCGTAGTTTACATGCCTTATACAGGGGACGATCCGGAGACAGTAAAGCAGGAAAAATTAAATGTCGTACTGGAAGATGAGGCGCTGGCAAGTCTTGATGCGGTAAAAAATGGCAGAGTCGTTCCGATCATGCTCAGTGAGATGTATGCAAGCGCAACAAGAACACAGGATGGAATTGAAACGATCGCACAGGGACTGTATCCTGATCTGAATTTAGAAGAATAGAGGAGCGATTATGGAGAGGAAAGCAATAAGAACGTCAGCTTTTGGCATAGTTATTATTGCACTGATTGCGGGGCTGGTATTTTCAATACTGGCCTCCATTACGTTTGGAAATGCCGACATATCGGTGCAGGAAGTTTATCAGGTAATTCTGTATGAAATTTTTCATGTGGAACGATTTTCTGCGTATGCAGACGGTGCGGTGCACGATGTGGTGTGGCTGATTCGTTTTCCGAGAGTGCTGATGGCGGCCGCAATCGGAATGGGTCTTTCTGTGTGCGGCGTGGTGATGCAGGCGGTGGTAAAAAATTCACTGGCTGACCCTTACGTGCTTGGTGTTTCATCCGGAGCCTATCTGGGGGCAGCCGCAGCTATTATTTTGGGAATAGGTTCGGTATTCGGAGACAATGCCATGGGTATTATGGCATTTTTGGGAGCCGTTGCCGCTTCCTTTGCCGTGCTTTTTGTTTCTGGTATAGGCGGCAGGTCCAATGCGGGAAAACTGATTTTGGCAGGAATGGCAATCAGTTCGCTTTGTTCTGCCTTTGCCAATTTTTTGATCTATATCTCACAAGACCGGGATGCCACAACACAGATTTCTTATTGGAGCATGGGAAGCCTTGCCTCTGCGGACTGGGACAATGTACCGGTAATTTTGTTGGTTATGATCGTGGCTTTTCTGATTTTCTGGACCCAGTACAGGAAGCTGAACCTGATGCTGCTCGGAGATGATACGGCGATTACATTGGGCACAGATCTGCATAAGGCAAGGATTGCCTATATGCTTTTGTCAGCATTTATGGTAGGATTCGCGGTATGTGCGGCGGGGATGATCGGCTTTGTGGGGCTGATTATTCCCCATGCCATGAGGATGTGCTTCGGGACGGATCATAAGAGATTGCTACCGGTCAGCGCACTTGCAGGAGCCATTTTTCTCATCTGGGCGGATGTTGCCTGCAGAGTCATTCTGGACCATGCGGAACTTCCGATAGGAATTCTTGTCTCTCTGATAGGAGCACCCTGCTTTATTTACCTGATGATTAGAAAGTCTTATGGATTTGGAGGCGGAAAAGGATGAGAGCAGAAGCGGAAAATATCCACCTTTCCTATGGGGCAAAAGAAATCCTGAAAGGAGTCAGTATCAACAGCCAAAACCGGGAATTTGTAGGACTCATCGGACCTAACGGAAGCGGAAAATCTACACTTTTAAAGTGTATTTACCGAATACTGAAGCCGAATGCAGGGCAGATTTTCCTGGACGGAACAGAGCTTTCCTCTATGAGCGTGAAAGCGTCGGCGAAGAAAGTAGCTGTGGTGGCGCAGCATAACTACTATAATTTTGAATTTTCGGTGCGCGAAGTAGTATTGATGGGACGGGCACCGCATAAAAGAGCGTTGGAGCGTGATAATGCCAACGATCATGCTATCGTGGAAAAGGCGCTGCAGACAGTGGGAATGAGTGAATTTGCAGACAGAAGCTTTTCAACTCTGTCAGGTGGTGAGCAGCAGCGGGTCATTTTGGCCCGGGCTCTTGCACAGCAGACTCCATGTCTGATCTTGGACGAGCCTACCAACCATCTGGATATCACTCATCAGCTGGAGCTGATGCACATTGTCAAGGAACTGGATGTGACGGTCATTTCGGCGATTCACGATTTGAACATAGCGGCCATGTTCTGCGATCGGATTTATGCGATACAGGACGGAAAAATTGTGGGACAGGGCAGTCCCGAAAAACTGCTGACCCCGGAATTTATCCGAAACGTCTATCATGTGGAGGCTGAGATTGTAAGGGACGCAAAAGGACAGATGCATATTTTGTTTCTGTGAAAAATAGTGCGCAGTACAGTCTAGGGTGCGCTTCTTATAGCTGCTGCAGATGTAACAGTCCTGCTTGTGGTTCTTGTTATGATACCGCTGCTGGTACATTACATGATCGCAGTCGGCGCAGAACAATATACCGGAGACAGCATCTCAAATACACGGCAAAGAGTATCATGGGATGGGATCCCGTTTTGAGTTCGTTATATTTCAGTTTAGTCCTCATTGACTTTTGCTGATAATATTATTATTCTAAAAATTATGATTCACTAAATATGTTGATATGCCTTTATAGAAGGAGGTAATCGGATATGCTGTATAAAATTATTTCCGGAAAATATGAAACGGGCACAAAAGAGCAACAGCAGAGTTATGAACAATTATTCGGAAAAGAGGATATTCAGTTTCACTTTGATCTCTATTTCCATTGGTACAATTTAATCCACGAATTAGGCCACTGCCTGGTGTCTTCACGCAAAATTTCTATGGATCCCGTACAGGAAGAGCTTTATGTCAACCGATTTGCAGTTGCATATTGGAAAATTGCAGATGCGAATGGGAATTTATCAAGGTTAGAGGACATGATTACCAACATCCTGGACCAGATTCCGTCCCCGGTACCGCCTGATACAGATTTTGTATCTTATTTTCAATCTATATGGAATAGTGAAGCTATGCAGACAGTGGCAATGTATGGATATTTTCAGATGGCTTGTGTGGTTGAAGCAATGAAGTCGGAAAATAACCTTGGGGAAGTGTTGCATGAAATCGGAATTCTCGCAGTACAACTGGATTCCATGGAGAAATATAATGGTAAAGTTTCCTCGAAATTTGCCCAGAATGTTATCGATGTATGCCTGAAAAATTTATCAGATGCAGGCGTTGCGTTGGATAATTGTCAAATTGAATTGGAACTGGTGAATAATCCGGAAGTACAGTGTGCGCGGATTATAGAACAGTAATATTCACCCAAAGCCGAAAAAAATTTGATCAGAACCATCCGTTCAATGGGTGGTTTATTTTTTCATATTCATCCGCCTTCGTCAAGTTCGAACGTGCCAACCTCTATGATTAGGTAGCGGAAATGAATAACGGCGGCAAATTTCTTTGACAGAAAAAGGCAAAGGACTGCTACTTGTTTTTTATGCCATGACGAAATGGGGGTTAAGTACATTCCCTAAGATTTCAAAAGGCAATTGGCTGAGAAGTCCGATTGCCTTTCGTATGAAATAATGGGCTGCTATCTATCAAATTCTTATGTGTTACCTTATGGCACATGAGTATCATATCAAGAGATTTCATATATTCGATCAAACTAAAAATATAGTTGACATGGAAAAGGATAAATTATAAACTAAAATTAGAAAGAGGAGAAAAGGAGGCGGCATTGTTTATGATGGAAGAAATGACAGAGTGTGAAGTACTGGTAATGAAAGCAATCTGGAGCGTTCCTGAGCCCATGTCACTGCAGGAAATTACAGAGCAGGTAAATCGGCTTCATCACAAAAAATGGAAAACCCAGACGGTATCCACCTTCTTGAGAAAGATTGTCGCCAAAGGATATTTGCGGATGGAACGACAGGGCAGATACTTTCTCTATTATCCTCTGGTTACAGAAGATGCCTATGGGAAGCAGGAAATTGCAAAATGTGTCGATTTCTGGAGCAACGGCAAGGCGGACAGATTTTTGACGGCATTGACACAGATACGGGAACTTACGGACGAGGAGAAGAAAAATATAAAGAATCTGCTGGATGAACTGGATTAGAGAGTTGATAACAGGATTGGTAATAACAGGTACGTATCAGGCAGAAAAAGACGGCAGGTATGCAGTTTTTGTGGAGTACAATAATAGTAATCCGGCAGCAGTTATCAGTTTTCAGTGACAGAGAGGAGAATTGTTTTGACCGAATTAAAAAAGTTGAGGGAATATCCGGAATTGAAGGAACAGGCGGCATCCTGGTTTTGCCAGAAATGGGGCATACCTTATGAGGCATATGAAGAAAGCATTGCCCAGTGTGTGGAGAAAAAGACAGGGGTGCCTCAGTGGTATGTTATCGTGAATGAAAAGCAGGAGATAATTGCAGGTGCAGGCATGATCGATAATGATTTTCATGACAGAAAAGATTTGACGCCGAATCTGTGCGCACTGTTTGTGGAGGAAGAATACAGAAAGCAGGGATTGGCAAGGTATCTGCTGGACAGAATCCGATTGGATATGAGCAGTATGGGAATCAGGAGAATTTATCTGGTCACTGACCATACAGAATTTTATGAAAAATGCGGTTGGCAGTTTCTTACTATGGTAAACGATGAGGAAGATTTTCAGGAGAGAATGTATACCGCTTCCACAGATCTCGTTTAAAAATATCGTAAGGCTGTTGATTATGACAGGACAAAAAGGAAAAGAAGAGGAAAACCATATGGAACAGATATTATATTATGCACCTTCAGGCAAGGGACAGGAAGAAAATTTAAAAAGATTGTCGGAGGGACTTGGAATTCGTTTTATAAAAATCCAGGCTTCACAGACAGGACAGAGTCTGGGATTTCTTGCAGGAGTTGACGGATTCGAGGAGAAAAAGGAAAGTGTTTTAAGCATGCCTCCGGTGCTTGCGGAGGAAATGCTTATTTTTGGAGGGATTTCTTCGGAAAGACTGGATGTGTTGCTGGGAGTGTTAAAAACAGCAGGTATCAGCATATCTTTAAAAGCCATACTGACGCCTTATAATATTGGATGGAGTCCCGCGCAGCTTTTCGCGGAACTTGAAAAAGAAAGAGCTTCCTTTGCAGGCTAGAAGCGCGAACTTTTTCTCTTGAATCGCAGGCAGAGGGGAAAGGGGGAAGTCTGATGAGAAAAAACTGGAAAACTTACGGTGTGCTGCTGGTTTTGGCAGCAGTAGTTTTGATCTTGTTTTACAGAGAAAATATTTCCGGTGTCGGAGAGGATAAGAAAGCGCTGGAAATCAGTCAGCTGAGCAAAGAAGAATCGGATGCCATGTTTCTTTTATGCAGAGTATGGGGAGTGGCAAAATATCATCACCCGACGGTAGTAAAAGGAAATGTGGACTGGGATCAGGAACTGCTGAATGAAATAGCTCCGGTATTACAAGCGGTTTCCGAGGGAAATCTGCAGGAAGAAATCTATAGCTGGCTGATGGAACTTGGGGAATTTGACATGAGTCAGGCAGGACCTCTGGGGCAGGTTCTGGTGGAAGCAGATAATGCATGGATTGAGGAAGAAGAGCTTATGCCTGAGCTGGAGGAGCTCCTTCTTAAGCTCACCAAAAGCGGGATTACGGAAAGAAGCAACAGCTACGCCAGAATGAACGATGAGGGCATTATTTCTTTTGATAAGGAAAACGCTTATGAAAATATGGATTATGCGGATGCCAGATATCGTTTGCTGTCCCTGTTCCGCTTCTGGAATGTGGTTCACTATTATTATCCCTACCATGATCAGCTTGAGGACTGGGATGCAGTTTTTTACCGTATGCTGCCTAAAATGATCGAAGCCAGAGAGGAAAAATCCTATAAAACTGCAGTGATGGAAATGGTGGCACAGGTGCATGATTATCAGGTGCGGGTGCCCTTGCAGGAAGGAATGCAGGATGTTGTCTGGGGAGATTATATTCTTCCTATCCGGTTTGTCTGGGCGGAAGACCGTATTTTTGTGACAGAGGTGGAAGAAATTTTTGCAGATAAAGTAAAATTGCTTCCCGGTGATGAAATTATAAAAGTAAATGGTCAGGATATTTCTGAAAGGATTACGGATTGTCTGCGCTATGTTTCTTATGCAAGGCAGGAGAGCGCGCAGATGCAGCTGCAGGAATGTCTGTTTCGAAGCGACAGACATAAGATGAAACTGGAAATTGTGCGGAATCAAAAGACTTTGGAGATTACTTCTCAGGGATATGAGAGTGCTTTTGTACCAGAGGAGAGTGACGAGAAAGCCTGGTATGATGTGACGGAAACGATTGGCTACATCAACATGGGACGGATGCAGGAAGCGCAGATAGAGCAGGTGATGCAGGAATTTGCAGATAAGGAAGGCCTGATCCTGGATATGCGTGGAGAACAGAAGGAGAATTTTGCCTATTCCATGGCGAATGAGCTGATCTGGTCACCGCTGCCGTTTGCTTTGTCTACGATTACGAATACAGGTATTCCGGGGGAATCGGATATGTTGACGATTCTTTCTTCCGGAAGCAACAACACGGAGTATTTTAAGGGAAAAGTGGTACTTCTCACAAGCGGGGAGACAGTGGAAGAAGCAGAATTTACAACGCTTTCCCTTAGAAATGCGCCTTGGGCAGTTATCATTGGCACTACAACAGGAGGAAGTGCAGGAACTAAAACTACTTTGAAACTTCCCGGAAATATTGAAATTTACTTTCCGGGATGCGGCATTTTTGCCATGGACACCAGCCCGGTATGTACCGCAGGAATTACACCAAACCTGGAAGTGAAAAGAACCGCAGAAGGAGTACTGGAAGGAAGAGACGAGGCCATGGAAGCTGCAGTAGTATATTTAGAGCAGAGTGCCGAACTTGAAGGTGAGAAAGCAGAGTAAAATCAAAAAGACAAGGGAGGAGTTACATAGAATGACACCGCGTGAAAATTATCTTAGAATGGCACGTTTTGAACGGCCGGATTATATTCCTATGAGTTATTGTATCAATCCGGCCTGCTGGGGTGCTTATCCCCAGGAACAGCTTTTGGATCTGATGGAAGCGCATCCGTTTTTGTTTCCGGATTTCAAACGTCCGTCGCTTCCTTTTCAGCCCGAGATTCATCCGGTTTCTAAGAAAGAACAGCCTTTTCGGGATGACTGGGGGTGCATCTGGGAAACCACCTGCGACGGTATTACTGGGACAGTGACAAAACATCCGTTGGAAAACTGGGATGCTTTCGACAGCTATCTTCCGCCGGATCCCGAAAAAGTTATGGGCATCGGTCCTATTGACTGGCAAAAAGAAACGGAAGAGATTACGGCAGCAAAAGAACGGGGAGATCTGATTTTCCGCGGGCTGCGCCATGGGCATACATTTTTGCAGCTCTGTGATATCCGGGGATATGAAAATCTGCTTTTTGACATGGAAGATGAGGAGCCAAGACTGTCAGAACTGATTCATATGGTGGAGCAGTTTAACATGGGATTGACCCAACGATACTGCCGACTGGGTGTGGATGTTATGGGGTATGCGGAAGACTTGGGAATGCAGAGAGGCCCCATGCTTTCTCCGCAGCAGTTTGAAAAATACATTCTTCCCAGCTATAAACGCCTGATTCGTCCGGCAAAAGAAGCAGGGGCTATGATACACATGCATTCGGACGGCGACCTTCATCAGCTGATTGACGGCATATTGAGCGTGGGAGTTGACATCATCAATTTGCAGGATCTGGTCAACGGCATTGATTGGATTCGCGAAAATTTAGCTGGAAAATACTGCATTGAGCTGGATATTGACAGACAGTCCGTTACAGTGAATGGGACACCGAAGGATATCGACCAGCTTATCCGTTCTGAAGTACAGGCACTGGGAAGCCGTCAGGGAGGACTCTGCATGATTTACGGACTTTATCCCGGAACCCCTATCGAAAATGCAGCGGCCGTCATGGACGCTATGGAAAAATACGCCTTTTATTTCGCCTGATCGTAGCGTCGGTGTACAGGGGGCAATACGGTCGAAAATAGCTGAATTTGCGTCTCTGCTGCGTTACTTTCGCTCCGCGTACGTCCAGTACGCGTCGTTCAAGTGCCTTGCAGAGGCACAAATCAGCTCATTTTTGACTCTGCGACCTCAGTCCTCGAAAATTCGTCTGTTTTCAAGGCAGACGATGGAAGCGTACTGGACGTACGCTGACTGAGGATAACATAGAAAACAGGCGAATTTACAGGGCTGAGGCGTATTGCCCCCTGTACACCGACGCTATAATACTTTCAGGTTTCAATCGAAATTTCCCCGTCATTTGTCGGAAAAACTGCAGGCTTTGAACAGCCTGCTTTTTTTCGCCAAATCTTTAGATTTTCTTAAGAAGTTTTTCTGCTAATATTCCTTGATTCACAATATTATATGGAATATACTATAGCCATAAAGCAATATTATATGAGATATACTATGAGGATACCAGCCTTCCAAAGTCATACATTTCATGCTTGCATGAAAATGTATGACCTTGGAAGGCGCCAAACATGAGAAAGAAGCCCGACAGGGCGGAATTCGAATGTTTGCCGGATTGAGGGAGCGCAAAGCGCGGAGCAATCCGGAGGTATCTGGGGTGAATACATTCAGAAATGTATGACCTTGGAAGGCGCCAAACATGAGAAAGAAGCCCGACAGGGCGGAATTCGAATGTTTGCCGGATTGAGGGAGCGCAAAGCGCGGAGCAATCCGGAGGTATCTGGGGTGAATACATTCAGAAATGTATGACCTTGGAAGGCGCCAAACATGAGAAAGAAGCCCGACAGGGCGGAATTCGAATGTTTGCCGGATTGAGGGAGCGCGAAGCGCGGAGCAATCCGGAGGTATCTCACACAACGCAGAAAGGAGGGGCCGTATGGTTTTCAATACGGGAGCAGCTTTGCTGGACGCTATTGTGCTTGCGGTTGTATCAATGGAGCCTGAGGGAACTTACGGATATAAAATCACGCAGGAAGTAAGGCAGGTTATTGAATTGTCTGAATCCACTCTGTACCCGGTTTTGAGAAGGCTTCAGAAAGATGAATGTCTGGAGGTTTATGATATGGAATTTGCAGGAAGAAACCGCAGATATTACAAGATTACAGAGCGGGGGCAGGCACAGCTTAGCTTATATAAGGAAGAATGGAAAAGATACTCGGCAAAAATAAGTGGAATGTTCGAGGGAGGAATCAGATAATGAGTAGAAGAGAATTTTTAAGGCGGCTGGAAGAACTCTTATATGACATCTCAGAAAATGAACGCCGTGAAGCAATTCAGTACTATAAGGACTATCTGGATGACGCCGGTGTGGAGAATGAAGAGGAAGTACTGGAGGCGCTGGGAACACCGGAGCAGGTGGCAGCCGTGATCAAGGACAGTTTAAGAGAAGGAAACGGAGAAGAAGGCGAATATACAGAGACCGGTTATAAAAGCGGGATGGAACCGAAAAGCGAAGAAATTGCCCGCCGTGCCGCTGCCCGTTACCGCAGCAATCAGGCGAAAGCAAAAAGCAGCGGTCTGAGCACTGGGATGATTGTTTTGATTGTGCTTCTGGCACTCTGCGCTGCCCCCATCATTATTCCCATTGCTATAGCCTTGCTCGCCGTTTTCCTGGCACTTGGAGTTGCTCTGTGTGCAGTGGTAGTGGCTTTGATCATCACAGGGGTTGTCATGGTAGGAGCGGGAATTGTTTTCGTGGTGAAAGGAATCGGTGAAGTATTTGTCGCACCTTATGCAGGAATGGTTACACTGGGAATCAGCCTTTTTGTCATCGGTCTTGGCTTGCTTTGCATTCTTTTGATGGTCTGGATCTTTGCAAAAGCCATTCCCGGACTGGTGAGAGGTTTTGTGGCGCTGTGCAGACTTCCCTTAAAAAAACGGGAGGCCAGACAGGCGGCCAAAGAGCAGCAGAGCGCACAGGCAGAACAGGAAAAGAAAGAAACTTTGTAAGGGAAGAAGTGACTGCCGGGAGGCGGAAAGGAGAAAGGAATGAAGAAGTGGGTAAAAGGATGTCTGATCGCATCGGGAGTCCTGATGGCAGCCGGAGCGATTATGGTTTCAATCGGAGTTACAGCCGGAGGCGTGGATATATGGGAAAGAATCCGGGGCGGCGAATATTCTCTCTACAGGGATGAAGACGGTATTTACTGGGGAGATTTTGATAAGTTTGACGCAAGAGGCGACAAAGAATTTTTCCGGCAGGATGAACCGGTTTACAACGGAGATTTTTCCAAAACGCTGTCGGTTTCTCCGGAGAATCTGAAAAAACTGGATTTGGAGATTGAACGGGGAATGGTAAATGTGGAGGAATCCTATGATGATAAAATTCATGTGGAAGGGGAAAATGTGCGCAAGGCACAATGGTATGTAAAAGGCGATGAGCTGAAGGTAAAGGTAAAGGACAGAAAGAACGATTCCGGAACTTTTTACCTGTATCTTCCCGATGGAATAAAATTTCAGGAGATCGAGGCGGATACCGGCATGGGTTCCCTCTATATTGCAAAAGCGGCGGCAGATTCCATGGAAGTGAGCGTGGATATGGGTGAAATGCATGCGGACAGTCTGGAGGCAGACAGAACATCCATCGATGTGGGAATGGGGTATGCCTATGCCGAAGAAATTAAAACAGGCACGCTGGATGTGGAAGTGGATATGGGAAGTGTGGATGTGACAGCAGAGGCTTCCGGGAACATCAATATGGAATGCGGAATGGGTGAGATTACTGCCGACCTGAGCGGAAGCCAGGACGATTACAGCATCAACCTGGATGGCAACGGCTCTTTCGAGATAGGCGGCGAAAGTTATTCCGGGCTGGGAGTTTCCAGAAGCGAGGCGACACCGGGAAAACAGCAGCTGAAAATAAACTGCGATATGGGAAGCGTTACGGTGTACTTTGCAGAGTAGACATGATAAAATAAAGACGGGATCCGACAGTGATTCCGGAATGAAAAATTTCTGCAGGGTAAATCTTCTTTTCAAAAGAGTTTGAAACAGATTGAAAAAGGAAGGAGAAGAAAAAAATGAAAAGACTGATAAAATCTAAAAATAAAATGTTGTGCGGAGTATGCGGAGGAATTGGAGAATATCTGAATCTGGATCCTACGGTGATTCGGATTTTGTGGGTGGTACTGAGTATATGCGGTCTTGGAACAGGCATTATCGCTTATATCATTGCAGCCATTATCATTCCGGAAGTCTAAAACAGCAGGAGGGTACAATGAAAACAATAAAACCAGAAGAATTAAAAGATAATGTATTTGACCTGATCGGAAAACAGTGGATGTTGGTAGGTGCGTCAGACGGAGAAAAAGCTAACGCCATGACAGCCAGTTGGGGAGGCGCAGGCGTTCTGTGGGGAAAAAATGTAGCCTTTGTGTTTGTGCGCCCCCAGCGTTACACCAAAGAATTTATAGACAGATCGGATAAGATTTCCCTGAGCTTTTTTACGGAAGATTATCGGAAAATGTTAAGTTATATGGGAACTGTTTCCGGAAGAGACGAGGATAAGATAGAGAAAAGCAACCTTCACGTAAGCCTGGAAGAAGGAGCTCCGGTATTTGAGGAAAGCCGTATGACTTTTGTGTGCCGCAAGCTTTATGAGCAGGAAATGGAGGAAAGCTGTTTTACAGACACGGCTCAGATTGAAAAATGGTATCCCGGCAAGGATTACCATACCATGTATGTAGTGGAGATTGAAAAAGTTCTGGTAAAATAGTAACAGTTCAGCCCGCGCCATTCGGAAAACCGCACTGACGTGCTTACTGCGGCTGTGCCGCTGTTTTCCTCATTGGCGGGCGCTTGGTCCATCTGCGCATCGGCGGCAGGATTTTTATGCGAGCATAAATCCAGCCGCCGATGACAGACGGCTGAACTGTTACGTAAAATAAAAAGACTGCCGCCAAGATTGAAAACGATTTTGGCAGCAGTTTTTTTCAGTCTTCCATAAGGAGAGAAAGGAAATTTTCCAGACAAACACCGTCTTCTTCCGGAATATTCAGTTCTATGGAGCCCTGGATGCAGGCACTGATGAAGGAGGCCGCCCGCTTTACCGAACGGGGGAGAGGAGTTCCTTTCACTGCGTCTGCAGCAAGAATAGATGCAAAAATATCTCCCGTTCCATGTCTGGAAGGACCGGCGGAAGGAAGAGAGACAAAAGACAGCTCCACACTGCCGGAAGGTTTCTTTTCGGAGATAATGTTGGTAAAGAGTCCATGTTCAAAAATTCCGGTCATGACAATCTGCCCGGGGCCCATATCGTGAAGTTTTGCAGCCATATCGGAAAGTTCCTGGCGGCTCCAGCCGGAAGGCTTGTAGGCAGTGTCTGTCAGCAGGCAGACCTCCGTCATATTCGGAGTGATAATATCGGCGTATCGAATCAGTTTTCCCATGGACTGGCAATGGTCCTTTGTGACAGTGCGGTAGGCTTTTCCGTGATCCCCCATCACAGGGTCGATCAGGACAGAGGGGGAAGGACGGGAGTGATCCTGTTTCTGTTTACAGATAAAATCAGCTACGATTTCCGCCTGTCTCACACAGCCCAGGAATCCGCAGTATATGCCGTCAAAGTGCAGATTTAATTCCTCCCATTTTTTCAGATAACCGGGCATCTGCTCGGTGAGATCTTCCATAAAATGAATGGGAAAGCCGGTATGATTGGAGAAAATGGAGGTGGGAATCGGACACACCTGTACTTTCATAGCGCTTATAACAGGAATAGCCACTGTTGTAGAACAGCGGCCATAACCTGCGATATCATTGATCATTGCTATTTTTTTCGGAACCGAAAGGGATTTCATAAAACAAAACTCTCATTTCTTATATATTTTTTACGGTAAAAAACATGCCGGCCCGTTTCAGTGCAGGGCGAAGAGCCATGTATACCACTACCGAAACAATCGCGGAAATGACAGCGTTGATGGAAGTGGAAGCCACATTCCATGCCAGAGCTACTTCTGCGGCAGGTTTTCCGAGGATAACGAGTTTGTAAAAATAACCTACCAGAGGATCCGCGATGACGTTGAAGCCCAGGCCTGCTATTGCTGCCAGTATGACCCATTTTAACACGGCAGACTTGTCGTTGGTATGGGTAATTTTGCCGATTTTGTGTGCGATCAGTCCGGTGATCAGCCCGATACACAGTTTTAACACGAAGGTTTTGGGTGCATAGATTACGTAAACAGGGTCGAACAGGTCGCCGATGGTCATACCGATGGCTCCTCCGATGCCGCCGTAGACTCCGCCGAGAATAAGGGCGCCAAGCACACAGACAGCATTGCCCAGATGAATGGATGTGGCATCACCGCCGGGAAGCGGAATCTTAAACTGCAAAAAGGTAAAAATCACATAGGACAGAGCAGCAAATACGCCTGTCAGCACCAGTTTCTGTATTTTTTCGTTTTTCATTAAAATCTCCTCCTCTGACAGACTGAACAGAAAATCGGATTTCTACAGATGCCGGCAGATTGGGAAGGAATCCGGATTGTAAGTTCAGTTTGATAGGGCAAAGGCCAAAAGAATGAAAATGCCTTGCCTGAGATTAATTATACGCAAAAGTGGCATGATTGTAAGTGCCATTTTCTGTTTTTTAAACCATGCCAGTTTAAGGCCGGAGCTGGTTTTCTGCCACTTTTTTTGGATAAGATTCTTTGCGGAATTACATTCTGTAAGGTTGAAAGAACGCAAAATTTATGATAGATATATAAGAAAGAAATTTTGTTTTCTGACAGGGATTAGGAGACAGACAGATTCGGCAGCCGGTGCTTGGGCATCTTCAGGGCGGCTTAAAAGAAAAACAGGGTTGTCGGAGAATGAGAGGGAAGATATGAAAAGAGATCTGGAAAATAATTATATGCTGTATGAAATCCTGAAGAATGCTCAGATGGGTATATGGGTTATCGAGATAGAGGATGAAAAAAATCCGCGCATGTACGGCGACAGGGAAATGTTGCGTCTGCTCGGAATTGAAGAAGAAGTAAGCGCAGAGGAATGCTATCAGATATGGCACAGCAATATCGAGCCTTCCTATGTACAGGCGGTGGATGAGACCGTGCAGAAAATCATTCATCGTGAAAAGGCGGAGGTGGAGTATCCCTGGAAACATCCGCAGCATGGATGGATTTACATCCGATGCGGAGGCGTTTTGGATACGTCCTGTGAACACGGCATTCGCATGAGCGGCTATCATCAGGATGTGACAGAGCGTGTGCTTGTATACAGAGAAAAGGAATGGCTGGAGCAGCTTTATGAGGATATTACTCATTCGATCGGAAAGCTTTACGATGGAATTTTGCGTCTGAATTTAAAGGAAGAAAGCATTCTTGTCATCAAGGCATTTGCCTTTGCAGAGCTGATTGGGAAGAAACTTCCCTATCGGGAGTATCTGGATAAACTCAGACCCTGGCTGGGAGAAGAGGAATATCTGCTGTTTGAGCAGGAAGTTTCTCTGGAGCACATTCAGAAAATGCAGGAAAAAAATATCGACAGGTTTTCCGGGGAATGCCGAAAATTGACGGAAGACGGCGGATGCCGCTGGTATTCCTATACGATATTTTTTGATGAAGACAGCAGAAAAAATGACGATGTCATCATGGCGATTCAGGATATCAGCAGTCAGAAAAGAAAAGAGATCAAGACTCATGAAACCATTTCGGCGCTTCGTTATCATGCCCAGAGAGACCCGCTTACCTCCATATATAACAGGCTTGCGGCTCAGGAAATGATAGAAGATTATATAGAAGAAATGCCGGAGAGAGAATGGGTGGCGCTTCTGATTCTGGATATCGATAATTTCAAAGCGGTCAATGACCGGTTAGGGCACATAAAAGGTGATCAGGTTCTGATAGAGACGGCGGATACGATCCGGAAAAATTTCAGGGAAACCGATATTGTGGGCCGGCTTGGCGGCGATGAGTTTATTATTTTTATGAGGGATGTAAAGGCGGAAGAAAACGTGGAAAGAAGCATGAAAAAACTTCTGTCGAAAATGGAGAGAGTGATCTGCGGGGAAAAAGATTCGGTGTCCATCAGCGCTTCCATAGGGGCGGCTTTAGTCAGGGGAAATGGTATGGATTACCAGACTCTTTACCGTCATGCGGACAAAGCGCTCTACGATGTGAAAAACAGAGAAAAAAACGGTTATGCTTTTTACAGGCAGGACAGTGCAGAAAATCAGGAAGAGAAGAAAGAAACACTGTGATGGAAACCGGATAGGAGAGAATGTGAAGGAAACGATAAAAGAGACAGTCAGAAAGCATTTTTTGTTTCTGCTTTTGTATGTGGGAACCGGTATTTATTATATATGGCGCATGTTTGCCATGGCTCCATGGTACGATGAACTTTATACTTACGAAAATTTTATTGACAGAGGGGTCATCTATTCCATGATCCACTGGCCTCTTCCCAACAATCATGTATTTTTTTCTGCGCTGTCGGCGGCGGTGAACAAACTGGGCAGTCCCTATTTCGGGCTTCGGGGAATTTCCCTTCTGGCGTCCATGGGTGCGATTCTTCTGCTTTACCGTCTGCTTTTAAGGATGGTCCGTCCCGCGGCAGCGTGCGCGGGAGTGGGAATTTTTCTCGCTATGTACAATGTGACACTGCAGGCTGTACAGGGAAGGGGCTACGCCCTGTCCGGTTTTTTCCTGATACTCGGGCTCACATGCCTGGCCAAAATCTGTCTGGGAGAGAAAAAAACGGGAGAAAAAGAACCGGAAAAGGAGCGGTGGTATCTGCTGTTCGCGCTGTCCCTTACCGGAGGGCTTTATACCATCGCCAGCAACGTCTACTGGGTAGTACCTATCTGTGCGGCGGGAGGCATTTTCCTGCTTTTTCGAAAAGAGTGGAAAAAACTGATCAGACTGATCTGGCACGCGGTGGGAGCGGCTGTGGTGACCTTTGGCCTGTATACGATCATATGGCTCAGCATCGGTTCCAATTTTATCACAAAAGATGAGACACATCCTTTGTATGGGACCGGTCATTTTTATGTGCTTTTTCACGCGCCTTTCGATGCGTTTTCCAGAGGAATGCAGGCGATGCTTTCCGACCCGAATATCCAGAGCATTTCAAGAAGCGAGTTTATGGAAAAAAGCGCGGATTTCTGGGAACAGGTGTTAAATCAGGTATACCAGAACAGTGCCCCCGTACTGCTGGCGCTGATTGTGCTGTCTCTTGTGATTACCGGAATTTATGGAGTGCGTTTCCTGGCACAGGCGTCAAAAAAGACGGGAAAAGATGAGGCCCTTGGCTTTTTTGCAGTGTATTCTTTTATCATGACAGCTGCGCTGCCGGTGATTATTTTTATCCAGTGCGTATTTCCCTATCTTCGGGTGTTTACTTACATGGGAAGTGTGCTGACGATTCTTTTTGTGACGGCGGCAGTCATTTTGCTTTCCTTTCTTTTCCGGAAAAAACAGGAGGGAGTGCCCGAAACAGGATGGGTGGGCAAACTGCCTTTTTTTGCCATGGCGGCTTCGGTTGCTTTTCTGATTTTTCAGTGGAGCCGACCGGCTTATTATGCAGGCTATGATCCCAGAGACAATCACATCCGGGCAGCCCTTGACAGTCTGGACGAGACAGAAGTGGACACGGTGCTTACCGGGGATGTCTATACGGATCTGAACCTGTATTTCCACATTTATAAATGCCGGGGGAAAGAACTTACGGTAGATTACGAAACCCCGGACTATGTGCTGATAGATAAAATTCTGACTACCCCCGAAGGCAATCAGGTTATCTGGCCTTACACGCTTTACACGGACACGCTGCCCTGGGACTGGATCAACAGCCATATGGAGGTCGTGTTTGAAGACAATGCGTACATTGCTTACCAGGTGATAGAATAAAATCCGGCTGACAGATAAGAAGGAGTTATTATGACACTGAAAGAACTAAAGATTGGAAAATCCGCAGCCATTCTCTCGGTGGGAGGAGAAGGCGCGCTGAGACAGCATTTTCTGGATATGGGTTTGATACCCGGCGCTGAGGTTACCATGGTGAAACTGGCACCTATGGGAGACCCTATGGAACTCAGAATCCACGGATATGAGTTGACACTGCGTCTTGCGGATGCAGAGAAAATTGAAATCAGGGAAATTGAGAAAAATACCCAATCCAAAAGTGCGGATAGAGAGAAAAAGATTATTCCTCATCCCGGTCTTGGTGAGGGAGGAAAGTATCACAGCAAAGCGGCGGAAAATCCGCTGCCGGACTCAGAGACACTGACTTTTGCTCTTGCAGGAAACCAGAACTGCGGAAAGACCACGTTTTTCAACCGCCTGACAGGGTCCAATCAGCATGTGGGAAATTTCCCCGGCGTTACTGTAGACCGAAAAGACGGAGTGATCAAAGGTCATTCCAACACGCTGGTTACCGACCTGCCCGGTATTTATTCCATGTCGCCTTACAGCAGTGAGGAGATTGTCACAAGGGAATTTATCTTAAAGGAAAAGCCCAAAGGGATCATTAACATTGTGGATGCTTCCAATATTGAACGAAATCTTTATCTGACACTGCAGCTGATGGAACTGGATATCCCCATGGTAGTGGCTTTGAATATGATGGATGAGGTGAGAGAAAACGGCGGTTCTGTGCGCATCAACGAGATGGAAAATATGCTTGGTGTGCCTGTAATTCCCATCTCTGCGGCTAAAAACGAAGGAATCAGTGAAGTGGTGGATCATGCCCTTCATGTGGCAAAATATCAGGAAAAACCCGGAAGAGTGGATTTCTGCAGCCCGGAGGAGGAAGAAAGTGCAGTGCACCGGTGTATCCACGGAATTATGCATCTGATCGAAGATCATGCGAAGAAAGCGGGAATTCCGGTAAGATTTGCAGCCTCGAAACTGGCGGAGGGTGACGAACTGATTCTGGCAAGGCTGGAACTGGATCAGAACGAAAAGGAAATGCTGGAGCATATCATTTTGCAGATGGAAAAGGAGCGCGGTCTTGACTGCGCTGCTGCGGTTGCGGATATGCGCTTTAAGTTTATCCAAAAGGTGTGCGACGCCACTGTGGTGAAACCGGTGGAGAGCAAGGAACACATCAGAAGCCGGAAAATTGATAAGATCCTTACCGGAAAATATACGGCAATCCCTGCTTTTGTGGGAATTATGGCCATGGTATTCTGGCTGACCTTTAATGTGATAGGTGCATGGCTTTCGGATCTTCTGGACATGGGAATCACATGGCTTACCAACCTGGTGGACGCCATGCTGACGGCGGGAAATGTCAATTCCGTCCTACATTCCCTGGTCATCGACGGAATTTTTAACGGCGTGGGAAGCGTACTCAGTTTCCTGCCGATCATTGTCACGCTGTTCTTCTTTTTGTCTATGCTGGAGGACAGCGGCTATATGGCCAGAGTGGCTTTTGTGATGGACAAGCTGCTTCGTAAGATTGGACTTTCGGGACGAAGCATTGTTCCCATGCTGATCGGATTTGGCTGTACAGTGCCGGGCGTTATGGCCAGCAGAACTCTTTCCTCGGAGAGAGACCGGAAAATGACCATTCTGCTGACTCCTTTTATGAGCTGTTCGGCAAAGCTTCCGATTTATGCCTTTTTCACTGCAGCCTTTTTCCCGGAAAACGGAGCAATCGTCATGGTGGGACTGTATTTTGTCGGAATTGCAGTGGGTATCCTTGTGGCGCTGCTTTTGAGAAAAAGCCTCTTTAAGGGAGAACCGGTTCCTTTCGTCATGGAATTGCCCAACTACCGTATGCCAGGTGCGAAAAACGTGGCACAGCTTTTATGGGAAAAAGCCAAAGACTTTCTTCAGAGAGCCTTTACCGTTATTTTCCTGGCAACCATTGTGATCTGGTTTTTACAGACCTTCAATCTTCGTTTCAATGTGGTCGCAGACTCGCAGGAGAGCATACTGGCTTCCGTTGCCGGAATGATAGCGCCTCTGTTTGCGCCTCTTGGATTTGGGGACTGGAGAGTTTCCACAGCTCTAATCAGCGGTTTTATGGCAAAGGAAAGCGTAGTTGCCACCCTGTCTGTGCTTATACCGTCCCAGGAGGTTCTCTTTAGTGTGCTGAATCCGTTAAGCGCCGCTTCTCTGTTGGTGTTCTGTCTGCTGTACACACCCTGTGTGGCAGCGATTGCGTCTATCCGGAGAGAGCTGGGTGGAAAATGGGCTTTTCTGGTTGTAGTGGGACAGTGTGTCATCGCATGGATCGCAGCGTTTCTTGTACATACAGTTGGCTTGCTTTTGGGACTGGGCTGAATTAGCTGCTGCAAAGGAGAAGAAAATTTTAGTATCTTATCTTGACAAAAGGAAGATTACTCACTATCATAATGGGTAATTACAAAGCACAAAGATAGTGACAAAGAGGAGTACGCACGGCTGACTGTCAGAGAGAACGATTCACCGGCTGAGAGATTGTTTCAGTAACAGACTGCGGAAGGTAGCTTTGGAATCGGAGAGCTGAATGCGGAAAGAAAAGATGGGCGAGCGATGTTTTTAGCAAGCAGATGCCTGTCAGGATTTCCAGTAGGTTTTCCCGCCTGATCCCCGTTAAAGGATGGACTTAAGCTGGTGCGGTGCTTTACGCTTCCCGGCCATGCTTACTATAAGCCCGTAAGATGCCGGTTTTCGCGAGGAGACCGGTAAACAAAGGTGGTACCGCGGTTATACGCCCTTTGCAGATTTGTCTGCAAAGGGCTTTTTTTATACGATAGAGATGGAACTTTCCTATCGTATAAAAAAGACGCTCCGCTGTGGATGCGCACTTCGCGCTCAAGGAAAATGGTTGCTGACGCAACCGCGCTCCGGCGCGAGTGTGTGCCAGGGCACGCACTTTTTATCAAGTATACCCGTGAGCCTCAACACATGAATCTTTTGAGAAAGGAAATGACCATGAGCAAAGAACTGGCAAAAACTTATGATCCCCATGGATTGGAAGACAGACTGTACCAGAAATGGCTGGACAAAAAGTACTTCCATGCAGAAGTAGATTACAGCAAAAAACCTTTTACCATTGTGATTCCGCCCCCGAATATTACCGGACAGCTTCACATGGGGCATGCACTGGACAACACCATGCAGGATATCCTGATCCGTTTCAAGAGAATGCAGGGATACAATGCCCTGTGGCAGCCGGGAACCGACCATGCAAGTATCGCAACAGAAGTAAAAATCATTGAAACCCTGAAGAAACAGGGAATCGATAAAAACGATCTGGGAAGAGAAGGCTTCCTGGAAAAGGCGTGGGAGTGGAAGAAAGAGTACGGCGGAAGAATCATCAGCCAGTTAAAGAAGCTTGGTTCCTCCTGTGACTGGGACAGAGAACGGTTCACGATGGACGAAGGCTGCAATAAGGCGGTTACGGAAGTATTCTGCAAAATGCACGAAAAAGGATGGATTTACAAAGGAAGCCGTATCGGCAACTGGTGTCCGGTATGTAAAACATCGATTTCCGACGCAGAGGTTGTTTATGAGGAACAGGCCGGACATTTCTGGCATATCAAATATCCGCTTATCAATGAGGACGGCACAGTAAGCACTACCGAGTTTCTGGAATTTGCAACGACCCGTCCGGAGACTATGCTGGGAGATACTGCAGTGGCGGTAAATCCCGATGACGAGCGTTACAGCCATCTGGTTGGCCGCAAGCTGATGCTTCCCATTGTAAACCGTGAGATTCCCATTGTTTCCGACTACTATGTAGACAAGGAATTCGGAACCGGTGTTGTAAAGATCACACCGGCTCACGACCCGAATGACTTTGAAGTTGGAAAACGCCACGGGCTTCCTGAAATCAACATTATGAACGACGATGCCACCATCAATGCCAACGGCGGCAAATTTGAAGGCATGGACCGTTACGAGGCAAGAGCTGCTATCGTAAAAGAACTGGAAGAGATGGGATTGTTAGTAGGCATTGAGGATTATACCCACAACGTAGGAACCCATGACCGCTGCGGAACAACCATTGAGCCGCTGATCAAGCAGCAGTGGTTCGTAAAAATGGACGAATTGATCAAACCGGCAGTAGAAGCGGTTAAAAACGGAGAGATCAAGCTGATTCCGGAAAGAATGGAAAAAACCTACTTCAACTGGACCGACAATATCCGTGACTGGTGTATTTCCAGACAGCTTTGGTGGGGACACCGTATTCCGGCTTACTACTGCGATGAATGTCATGAAGTTGTGGTAGCAAAGGAAAAACCGGATGTATGTCCGAAGTGCGGCTGCACACATTTCACACAGGATCCGGATACGCTGGATACCTGGTTCTCCTCCGCTCTGTGGCCTTTCTCCACACTGGGATGGCCGGAGCAGACAGAAGATTTGAAATATTTTTATCCTACGGATGTTCTGGTAACCGGATATGATATTATTTTCTTCTGGGTAATCCGTATGATCTTCTCAGGTTATGAGCAGATGGGAGAAAAACCGTTTAAGACCGTTTTATTCCACGGACTTGTGAGAGACGCTCAGGGACGCAAGATGAGCAAATCTTTAGGAAACGGCATTGATCCCCTTGAGATTATTGAAAAGTACGGTGCAGATGCGCTGCGCCTTACACTGATCACCGGAAATGCACCCGGAAACGATATGCGCTTCTATTACGAGAGAGTGGAGGCAAACCGAAACTTTGCAAACAAAGTATGGAACGCTTCCCGTTTCATCATGATGAACATGGAAGGCAAGGAAATCGGAGAAGATGCGAAAAATTATCTGGAACCGGTAGATAAATGGATCCTTTCCAAACTGAATCATGTTGTAAAAGAAGTTACCGACAATATGGAAAGCTTCGAACTGGGAATTGCAGTACAGAAGGTTTACGATTTCATCTGGGATGAATTTTGTGACTGGTACATTGAGATGGTAAAACCCAGACTTTACAATTCCGATGATAAGAACAGCCAGCAGGCCGCTTTGTGGACGCTGAAAAACGTTCTGTTAAACGCTCTGAAACTGCTGCATCCTTATATGCCGTTTATTACAGAAGAAATTTTCTGTACGCTGCAGTCTGAGGAAGAATCGATCATGATCTCCTCCTGGCCGGTGTTTAAAGAGGAATGGAATTTCGAGAAGGAAGAAAAAGAGATTGAAATTCTCAAAGAAGCAGTGCGCGGTATCCGTAACGTACGTACGGGAATGAACGTAGCACCCAGCAAAAAAGCACAGGTTTTTGTTGTCAGCGATGACAGCGAAATCAGAAACGTATTTGAGGAAGGAAAACTCTTCTTTGTTTCCCTCTCCTACGCATCTGACGTTATCGTTCAGGCAGATAAGGAAGGTATTGCCGACGACGCGGTTTCTGTAGTGATTCCTAACGCCACACTCTACATTCCATTTGCAGAGCTGGTAGACATTGCACAGGAAATAGAACGTCTGGAAAAAGAAGAAAAGCGTCTGCAGGGAGAGCTTGCCCGTGTAAACGGAATGCTGAATAACGAACGCTTTATGTCCAAGGCTCCTGAGGCAAAAGTTTTAGAGGAACGTGCGAAACTGGAAAAATATACACAGATGATGGATCAGGTAAAAGAGCGCCTGGCTCAGCTGAAAAAATAAATTCCAGGGCACGCACCGGCAAACGGAGCTGCCAAAAAGATAGAAAAAAGAGGGCTGTCCCGGAAGCAAACGGCGGCGCCGTCCTATTCCCGGATGTGTTGGGATGACATACACCCGGATAGGACGGCCCAGGGTTTCCGGGGCAGTTTTTCTCCATTTTACACAGTGATAAACACAGTTTTTTGTTGGAAAGAAGAATTTTTGAAGGCAAGAATATCTGTAAGCAAAAATTCCTAAAAAGAATAATAGATCCTTTTTATCAGGAGAAAAAATGCAAGATTTTAAAACCTATCAGGAAGCCGTGGACTACGTGCTTTCCATACCGAAATTTACGAAGAAAAATACGCTGCAGGATACCAGGGAGTTTTTTGAATTTCTCGGCTGTCCGGGGGAAGCGGCGAAAATAATACATGTGGCCGGGACCAATGGCAAAGGCTCGGTCTGCGCCTATCTGGATTCCATTTTAAGGCAGGCAGGGTACAAAACAGGAATGTTTACTTCTCCGCATCTTGTGGACATCAGAGAGCGGTTTGTCATAAACGGCTGTCTGATACAGGAGAAGGTATTCTTAGACTTGTGCCGGCAGATTTATGAAAAGGTTTGCTCTTTTTCATGCCGGAAAGGAAAAGAAAACTATCACCCCACTTTTTTCGAGTGGATGTTTTTTGTGGCCATGCTGTTTTTTGAACAGGAAACCTGTGAATACATTCTGCTTGAGACCGGACTTGGAGGAAGGCTGGATACCACGAATGTGGTAAAAAAACCTGCCCTTACCGTTATTACCAAAATTGCGTTTGACCATATGGAATATCTGGGAAATACTCTTGGAGAAATTGCTTATGAAAAAGCCGGGATCATCAAAGAAGGCGTGCCTCTCGTTTACCTGAAGGGGGAAAAAGAGGTGGATACAGTCCTGGAAGAGACGGCCAGAAATCGACATGTTTCGGCCACAGCCGTGTCGGAATCTGACGTTAAGTTCCTGCATTTTACAAATAAAACCGTTGATTTTTCCATGGAGTCTGAGTATTATGGTTATATTGAAGTAAAACTTCACACGCCGGGAATTTACCAGAGACAGAACGCGGCCCTTGCTGTAAGAGCTGCACAGATTCTGGGAAGAGACGGCGTGCTGACAAAAGATCAGATACAGCAAGGCCTGGAAAAGATGCAGTGGCAGGCTCGCATGGAAGAGATAAGACCGGGAGTCTTTCTGGATGGTGCTCACAATGAGGATGGCATCCGGGCCTTTTTGGAAAGTGTACAAAAAGACGGCTGCAAAGGGCGAAGGCTTTTGCTGTTCGGAGCGGTTGCAGACAAAAAAACAGAGGAGATGACAGCTTTGCTGGCTGACTCCCATCTTTTTGCCAATGTGTTTTTTGCGCCGGTGGACAGCGAAAGAAGCCTGAAAAAAGAGCAGCTGTTAAAGCTGTGGGAGAGATTTCCCATTTTACATCCAAAGCCGTTTGAGGATGTAACACAGGCCCTTCGGGCAGTGCTTTCGGAGCAGGGGGAAAAGGACTTTGTATACATTGCCGGTTCCCTGTATCTGGCCGGAGAGATTAAACTTAAGATTCAGGATATGGAGGTAAATCATGATAAATTTTGAAGAAGAACTGAAAAAATTTCACCCCAGTCTGGAGATAGATGAAACCGCAGATGCAGTGAGCAGACGTTCCTTTGTTGATTTCACGGATTTTCTGTTTTCCATGGCAGAAAACAAGACAGATGATAAAAAAAGTGAAGAATAGAGAAGGAGCGAGATTATGGAATGCTATCATTGCGGTGCGAAGCTGACGGAGCATGATTTCTGTACCAACTGCGGTGCGGATGTCAAACAGTATAAACAGGTCATGTACGCGGCAAACGCTTACTATAATGACGGTCTGGAGAAAGCTCATGTGCGGGATTTATCCGGCGCGGTCATCAGTTTAAGGCAGTGCCTTCAGTTAAATAAAATGCATGTGGAAGCCAGAAACCTTCTCGGTCTTGTCTATTTTGAAATGGGCGAGACAGAAGCTGCGCTGGAAGAGTGGATTCTGAGCAAAAATATCCGGCCGGAGAAAAACATTGCGGATGATTATCTCAATGATATTCAGAGCAGTGCCAGCCAGTTGGATACCTATACCCAGGCAATTCGAAAATATAATCTGTCACTGGCTTACTGCCAGCAGGACAGCCAGGATATGGCTATTATTCAGTTAAAGAAAGTAGTTTCCATGAATCCCAAGTATGTGCAGGCCAGACTTTTGCTCTCCCTGCTCTACATCAATTCCGGGGCATGGGAAAAGGCAAAAAAAGAACTGCTCAAATGTCTGAAGGTTGATAAAAACAATACCATGGCGCTTCGCTACTTAAAGGAAGTGGAGAAGGCCCTGGAAAAAGAAGACGACAAGGGAGGTTTCCGGAAGCCCAAAGATGATATTATCAAATATCAGAGCGGAAATGAAACCATTATTCAGCCAATCGCTGCCTTAGAGCAGAAGAAAAATATCGGTTGGCTGTGGTATCTGATGATCGGTCTTTCCGTAGGTCTGGCAGCAGCATGGTTTTTGATCCTGCCTGCCAGAGTGCAGACGGCAAAGAGCGATTTACAGCAGCAGGTTACCACAATTGGAGAGCAGCTCGGCAAAAAGGATGCCGACCTGGCTGAGGCAAATCAGCAGATTCAGACGCTTACCGATGAGAACAGCAATCTGGAAAGCCAGCTCGAACTTTACAAAGGCAGCGGAGCAGCCGGCAGCATTACCGACAGTCTGGCTGAGGCGGCTTATCTTTACATGGAAAATCCTGACGACATAGAAGGAATTTCTCAGGCTCTGGACGGAATTGACAGGACAGCTGTGGAGGGAGAAGAAATTTCCGAATCTATAAAAACTCTGTATGACAAGCTTCTCGAGGAGGTAGGTCCTACACTGACCGCTTCCTATTATGATCAGGGATATGAAGCATATCAGCAGAGTAATTACGAGGATGCCATCACGGCTTTGGAAAAATCCGTATCCTACGATGACCAGAATGCGGAAGCCCTGTTTATTCTCGGAAATGCTTACCGGGAAAACGGAGACAATGACAAAGCGGTGGAAACTTATCAGCAGCTGATCGATAATTTCCCCGGAACAGACAGAGCTTCCCGTGCGGAGACTTATATTTCCGAGATCGAAGGGGCAGGAAACTAATCCGATACAACTGAAAACAGAGAATTTACGAAAGAGAACATACCGGAAATAGGGATGTTCTCTTTTTTTACTTTCGTAAAAAAAAGAGAACAATAAATCGCACTGCGGCGAAGCGGGAAGTGTCGCAAAGCGACTCGCCGCAGGCGGAAAGACGCTCCGTTTTAGATGCGCACTCACGCGAAATGAAGATATTGCCTGACGGCAATGGCGTTCGGCGCAAGTGTACGCCAAAGCGCACACTTTTTTACTTTTGTAAAAAAAGAGAACAATAAATCGCACTGCGGCGAAGCGGAAAGTGTCGGAAAGCGACTCGCCGCAGGCGTAGAATCCCGCAATGCGGGATTTGGGTTTAAGCTTCGCCAAAAAGAGAACAATACTGCGCATGGCGCACAAAAAGAAAGGATGGAATTATGGTAGAAGAGATGAAAGTGGAAAAAGAATATCTGATGATAAAAATGCCGGAGGAAATCGACCACCATAACAGCGTGGAAATCGGGAAGCGGGCGGATCGGTTTATTTTGAGCGAAAAAATAGAGCATGTGGTGTTTGACTTTGAGAAGACCAGATTTATGGACAGTTCGGGAATAGGAATTTTGATCGGAAGGTATAAAAGGATTTCCTGTTTCGGGGGCAAAGTGTTTGCCGTACACGCGGACAGACAGATCAAAAGGCTTCTGCTTTTGTCAGGGCTTGAGAAAATAGTGGAAATTATGGATTGATGAGAAATTCAGGACTTTTTCATAGAAGCGAGGAGGAAAGATATGAACAACAATGAAATGAAACTGGAATTTGATGCCATTTCAGAAAACGAGGGATTTGCCAGAGTGGCGGTTGCGGCCTTTATCACGCCGTTAAACCCCACATTGGAAGAGATCAATGATGTAAAAACAGCGGTTTCCGAGGCGGTGACCAACGCCATTATCCACGGTTATGAGGAAAAGGGAGGAAAGATTACCATTAGGTGTCATATTTCCGGAGATTTTCTGACGCTGATCGTGGAGGATAAAGGAAAGGGAATTGAAGACATTGACAAAGCCATGGAGCCGTTATTTACCACAAGGCCGGATATGGACAGGTCAGGCATGGGATTTGCTTTTATGGAAGCTTTTATGGATAACCTGGAAGTGGAATCAAAGCCGGGCGAGGGATGCAGGATCATCATGGAGAAAAAACTGGGTCTTTCCCCCTGGATAGAGCAGGAAGAAGAAACTGTCCGGGAAAGCATACATAGTCGTTAAAGGCAGGAAGTTATTGTTTTTAAGGAGGAGTGTATGGAGGACATATCAGTACGGATTGCAAAGGCTCAGTCAGGAGATAAAAAGGCAAGAGAAGTACTGATAGAGGAAAACCTTGGGCTGGTTCACCACATTGTGAAAAGGTTTCAGGGGCGTGGATACGATATGGAGGATCTGTTTCAGATAGGAACAATCGGGCTGATGAAAGCCATAGATAAATTTGATCTTTCCTTTGATGTGAAATTTTCTACCTATGCGGTTCCCATGATAAGCGGGGAAATCAAACGTTTTCTACGGGACGACGGGATGGTGAAAGTGAGTCGAAGTCTGAAGGAGAATGGTTGGAAAGTCCGTCAGGCGGAAGCTGCTTTGTCGGCGGAACTTGGAAGAGAACCCACACTGGCGGAAGTGTGTGAAAAATCAGGTCTTGGATACGAGGATGTGGTGATGGCTCTGGAGGCAAACACGGAAGTGGAATCCATCTATAAAACCGTGTATCGCTCTGATGGAAAGGAGATAGAATTGGTTGACCAGATGGCAGCAGGGAGGGGAAGCCAGGATGAGGAGAAAGAAAAGCTACTGACTCATATGATGCTGCAGCAGATGTTGGAGGAGCTTCCACGGCAGGAGAGACTTTTGATCAAGCTGCGCTATTTTCAGGACAAAACCCAGAGTGAAGTGGCGAAGGTGCTTGGGACAAGCCAGGTTCAGGTCAGCCGTATGGAAAAAAAGATATTGATCCGTATGCGGCAGCGGATGGGATAAAAGAAAGAAAACCGTTACTGTTCATATAGGGCTTTGCATTTACTGCAAAGTTCGTAAAAAATGATTCAGAAATGCAAAATCCCATTGCCGGAGGCAATTTTAAATGGATTTTTGCAGGTTACTGGAACGGAGTGAACAGTAACAGAAAACTCATCCCACAGAGAGGTCTTTTGGAAAAAGGGATTGTATAATGAAAAAAAATATAGTATAACAAAACATAGTGGGGAGAACGAAAAATCCGAAGGCATCAGGGAGCAAATGCGTTTGTCTCCAACATCATTTGTATACGGGAAACAGAAGGGAATTTTCGGAGGTTACACAGCCGGGCATCGATGTACACAGATGCCGGTATACCCATGGGATATACAAGTCGGGGCAAAGAACCGGGGATAAAGAGGAGGAAACACATGGAAGAAAAGCCGAGAAAAGGAAAGAAGAAAAAAAGCGGCGGCAAAAGAAAAAAATGGAGCACGGTTGATTTTATCATTATTGGCGTGCTTGTAGTTATTCTTGCAGTCTGCATAGGAAAACTGATACAGATCGGATTGACTTACAAAGCCGGAACCGACGAATATAAAAGCCTGCAGATTTATGCGGAAGAAATTTCGAAATCGGAAGAGGCCGCCGAGGAAATAGGAATCCCGAAGCTGGCTATTGATTATGCTTCTTTGCAGGAAATCAACAGCGATTTCGCAGCATGGCTGTATATTCCCGTACTGGACATCAGCTATCCGGTAGTACAGGGAGTAGACAATGAAATATATCTTGGCCAGACGTTTGAAAAAAACAACAACATTGCGGGAGCTATTTTCCTGGATTTTTCCAACAAAAAAGATTTCAGCGACCGACACAGTATTATTTATGGCCATAATATGAAAAACGGTTCCATGTTCGGCAAGCTGAAGAACTTTGTCAGGGACGAAGAACTTTGCGATACCAATCCGTATTTCTACCTGTATACACCGGAAAAAGCCATGAAATACCGTATTGTGTCTTACTACATTACGAACGAGACAAGTCCGGCCTATACATTTATCAATTCAGACGAAGAGTATGACGATTACTATCGGATGATGATCAGCAACAGCGCCTATAAATGCGAGGAAGAAATTCCGGAGGGAGCGAATATTGTTACACTTTCCACCTGTTATGGAAAGCCTAACGGCCCCCAGAGATTTGTAGTGCACGGAATGCTGGTGGAGACAGAAAGCGCAGAGGACGTGACGGTAGAAACACAATCGGAAACCGTTGTTGTGGAGACAGAGACTGCTGGTGGGGATACATCGGAAGAAGAGACAGGCGATGTACAGGAGACAGAATCCTCCAGCGAAGCTGCGTAATAAAGAGGGTAGAATACCTTTTGATACCCTCAGCTGAAAATAAAAAGAATACGAAATCGCACTGCGGCAGTGAAGACAGACCGCAGTGCGATTTTTTATACAGCAGGAAATTTCATTTCCTGCTGTATAAAAAACGCTCTGCTGTGGATGCGCACTCAGCGCTCAGGCAATCAGAGATAACCCGGAAAATAGTTGCTGACGCAACCGCGCTTCGGCGCGAGTGTGCGCCCTGGCGCACACTTTTCTATTCATAGGAAAGACTATGCTGCGTTAAAATACATACCTTTTACATAATAGCGGATAGCTTTAGAATCCAGTAAATCAGTCCTAAAGCCCAAGAACTTAAGATGCCGTAGAGGATTACCGGTCCGGCGATGGTAAAAATTTTGCAGCCTATGCCAAATACCTGTCCTTCTTTTTTAAATTCAATGGCGGGAGCCGCCACAGAGTTTGCAAAACCGGTGATGGGAACCAGGGCGCCTGCACCGCCCCATTTTACGATGGAAGGGTAAATGTTGAAGCCGGTGAGGACAACACTTAAGAGAATGAGCAGCAGAGAGCACCAGCTTCCTGCGGTCTGTTTGTCAAGCCCGTTCTGGGAGGCAAAATTCAAAATAGCCTGACCGATGCAGCAGATGATACCGCCGCAGAGAAAGGCCTTGAGCATCTGCAGGGGGAGGCTGTGGGTGGGAGTGACCTGTTTGACATAGTTCTGATATTGTTTTTTCTTTGCTTCGTCCATAATAATTCTCCTTTGGATTATTGTTCAAAAAAGTGTCGGGAAAAATAGAGCAGCGAACCCAGAAATTTTCCCAGGGATACGAAGAGCACGGCAAGACCTACTCCGTGCCGGAGGGAAATACGACGGGCAAAAATGGGGATAGAGTCCAGCATTTCTGCAATGGCCAGCGCCAGACAGCCCGCGAAAATGCCGGCATACAATCCGAAAGCGATAACAAATACCAGGGCAAAAAGATCCCAGAGTATAAGGGGAAGACTTCCGGACGTGAAAACGGTATGAATCTTTGCGCCAAAGTATGTCCAGTCGGAAAAAATGCTGAGTACAGTCCCCAGTATCGTGCCGAAAACAATCATTTCCTCATAAAGGAATACCCGGTTATTGGTGTGTGTCTTTCCGGCAAAACGGGGAACCAGTCCTACGGAAAGAAGCACCGTAAAAACTCCGGCGGAAACAAGAAGCCCGGCGCTAAATCCCACCAGAGCCAGAAGAATCTGCTTACTCCACATCGATGATCTTTCCCTCTCTTTTTGCTGTTTTTACAAGGGAATTGTTTACATCGTTTTCATAAATGCGCATTTCCACTTCAATGGGCGTGGGATCTTTGGTGATTCGCCTTCCGCCGATATGATTGAAGAACACTAAAATTCCCAGAGAAAGCCCTATGGAATAGGAAAATTCCAGTATCGTGTACCCTTCGGAAGTTTCGCCTGTCAACATTTCATAAATCTGTATGAAGACACGGGAAATATTAACGTCATTGTGAAAGGCCATAATCGTGAAGGAAGAGCCGAAAAAACAGATCCCGCACACGAAAATAATTTTCAGCCACTGCAGAGGACCTTTATACTTATTGGCTTTTACCCGCTCAATGACGACCTCCGATTCCCCGATGTTTTCCACTTCCACATTTTGAAATTGTTCCTGAATTTTAGCAATCAGTTTCATGACACTTAAAACCTGACGCTTGGGATCTTTTTCATGGAACCGCAGCACATGCATGGCCTTTGCCCGTGCCAGAATTTCGTGGTTGCGGCAGTACAGTTTTCCCAGATCGGAAAGGTTGACCTCGTCTTTTTGCAGTTCCACGTTGCGGTCAAGCTTTAAATACAGAGTTTCCTGTGCCATGATCATTCACCTTCCTTTAAGAGCAAAATACAGTATTGCCTGATTTTGGTATTTGAAGGTTAGTATGGACACAGAAGGGCGCATTATACCAAAAAAGAGCAGAATTTTAAATTTTGCATAAGATAGAGTACAGAACGGGAAAGGCGGAAGTGTATGATAACCATCAGTTTATGTATGATTGTAAAAAATGAAGAAGCCACGCTGGCGCGGTGTCTGGAAAGCGCAGGCGGAGCTGTGGATGAAATTATTGTAGCGGACACAGGATCTGAAGATAAAACCAAAGAGATTGCCGGGAAATTTACGGATAAAATTTATGATTTTTTATGGGAAGACGATTTTTCCGCGGCAAGGAACTTTTCCTTTTCCAAAGCCGGCATGGATTATATTCTGTGGCTGGATGCGGATGATGTGTTAAGCGAAGAATCGAAGAGGAAGCTGCTCGAACTGAAAAACTCCCTGTCAAAAGAAGTGGATGTTGTTATGATGCCCTATGTGACAGGGGTGAATCCTGACGGAAGTCCTTCTTTTTTCTATTATCGGGAGCGGATTTTGAAAAATCACGGAGGTTTTCGCTGGGAAGGCCGGGTTCATGAGGTCATAGCGCCCAGGGGAAAGATTGTGTATGAGGAAATTCCGGTTTATCATCGCCGGGAAAATAAGCCAGATTCGGATCGCAATCTGCGGATTTATGAAAAAATGCTGCTGCAGAAGGCAGAGTTTGAGCCAAGGGAACAGTTTTATTATGCCAGGGAACTGTTTTATCATGAGAAATACGAAGAAGCCCAGGAGGCTTTCCGGAAATTTCTGGATAAAAAGGAAGGATGGGTGGAAAATAAAATAGACGCCAGCCGTCTTATAGCGCTCTGCCAGGAAAGAACGGGCAGGAAAAAGGAAGCTTTTAACAGTTTGCTTTCAAGCTTTCTCTATGATGTTCCCAGGGCGGAAATCTGCTGTGAACTGGGACGGCTTTTTATGGAAGAGCATCTTTATAAACAGGCGATCTTCTGGTATGAGCAGGCGCTTTTGGTGGAAAGAAAGGAAAAAGAAGGGGCTTTTGTGGAGGAAGACTGCTATGGATTCCTGCCCTGTATCCAGCTGTGTGTGTGCTATGACAGAATCGGGGAACACTGGAAGGCGTACGCATACAATGAAAAGGCTATCACCTACAAACCATGGGATACGGCATGTCAGTATAACAGACAATACTTTTCGGAAAAATGGAATTTTGGAAAAAATAAAAATAGTGATTGTTGATTGAAAAAGATTGTGCTAAAATATAGTGAGTTTTTTTGAGCAAAATAATACTGGACAGGAAAGGATAAAGGTGGATTATGAAAAGAGAAGACATTCACAAAGTACTGATAATCGGCTCAGGACCGATTATTATCGGACAGGCATGCGAATTCGACTATTCCGGTACACAGGCTTGTAAAGCACTGAAAAATCTCGGTTATGAAATCGTTCTGGTTAACTCCAACCCGGCGACCATCATGACAGATCCGGACACAGCAGATATCACATATATTGAGCCGCTGAACGTAGAACGTCTGGAGCAGATCATCGCAAAAGAAAGACCGGATGCACTGCTTCCCAACCTGGGCGGACAGTCAGGTCTGAATCTGTGTTCTGAACTGCAGAATGCGGGAGTCCTGGATAAATATAACGTAAAGGTTATCGGTGTTCAGGTTGATGCCATTGAAAGAGGCGAAGACCGTATTGAGTTCAAGAAGACAATGGAATCTCTTGGCATTGAGATGGCAAGAAGTGAAGTGGCATACTCTGTGGACGAAGCTCTTGCTATTGCAGACAAACTGGGATATCCGGTAGTTCTGCGTCCCGCATACACCATGGGCGGCGCAGGCGGCGGTCTGGTATACAATAAAGAAGAATTAAAAACAGTATGTGCAAGAGGTCTTCAGGCAAGTATGGTAGGCCAGGTACTGGTGGAAGAATCCATTCTTGGATGGGAAGAGCTGGAGCTGGAAGTAGTCAGAGATGCAAAGAACAATATGATCACCGTCTGCTTCATCGAGAACATCGACCCGCTGGGCGTTCACACAGGAGACTCTTTCTGTTCCGCGCCGATGCTGACCATCTCCGAGGATGTACAGAAAAAACTTCAGGAACAGGCATATCGTATTGTTGAGGCAATCGAAGTAATCGGCGGTACCAACGTACAGTTTGCACACGATCCGGTGACAGGACGTATTCTGGTTATCGAAATCAACCCCAGAACATCCCGTTCCTCCGCTCTGGCAAGTAAGGCAACCGGTTTCCCGATCGCTCTTGTATCTGCGATGCTGGCAAGCGGACTTACCTTGGATGAAATCCCCTGCGGTAAATACGGTACTCTGGACAAATACGTTCCGGGCGGAGATTATATCGTAATCAAATTTGCAAGATGGGCTTTTGAAAAATTCAAGGGCGTAGAAGATAAACTGGGCACACAGATGCGCGCAGTTGGTGAAGTTATGAGCATCGGCAAGACCTATAAGGAAGCTTTCCAGAAAGCAATCCGCAGTCTGGAAAACGGAAGATACGGTCTGGGACATGTGAAAGACTTTGATAAAAAAGACAAGAAAGAACTGCTTAAAATGCTGGCAACTCCCAGCAGTGAGCGTCATTTCATTATGTACGAAGCTCTGAGAAAAGGAGCTACGGTAGAAGAAATCCATCAGCTGACCAAAGTAAAACATTACTTTATTGAGCAGATGAAAGAATTGGTGGAAGAGGAAGAGCAGCTGCTGAAAAACAAAGGAACTCTTCCGGCTCCGGAAGTATTAAAACAGGCAAAACTGGACGGATTTTCCGATAAATATTTAAGCCAGATCCTGGAAGTAAGCGAAGACGATATTCGCAGCGAAAGAACAGAAAACGGCATTGTGGAAGCATGGGAAGGAGTACATGTAAGCGGTACCAAAGATTCTGCATATTATTACTCCACCTACCATGTGAAAGATGAGAGCCCTGTAAACACAGACCGTCAGAAGATCATGATCTTAGGCGGCGGACCGAACCGTATCGGCCAGGGTATCGAATTCGATTACTGCTGTGTACACGCTGCAAAGGCATTAAAGGAACTGGGATTTGAGACGATCATCGTAAACTGCAACCCGGAAACTGTTTCCACAGACTACGATACTTCCGACAAGCTGTACTTTGAGCCTCTGACTCTGGAAGACGTTCTGGCAATTTACGAAAAAGAAAAACCGCTGGGTGTAATCGCACAGTTCGGCGGACAGACACCTCTGAATCTGGCAGCAGCGCTGAAGAAAAACGGAGTAAATATTCTGGGAACAACTCCGGAAACCATTGACCTGGCAGAAGACCGTGACCTGTTCCGTGAGATGATGGAAAAACTGAACATTCCTATGCCGGAATCAGGAATGGCAGTAAACACAGAAGAAGCTCTTGCTATCGCAGAGAAGATCGGTTATCCGGTTATGGTTCGTCCTTCCTACGTACTGGGCGGCCGCGGAATGGAAGTAGTATACGACAGCGAAGCTCTTGCATTCTATATGAATCAGGCAGTTGGCGTAACTCCGGACAGACCTATTCTTATCGACCGTTTCCTGCATCATGCAACAGAGTGTGAAGCAGATGCGATCAGCGACGGCGAGAACGTATTTGTTCCTTCCGTTATGGAGCATATCGAACTTGCAGGCGTTCACTCCGGTGACTCCGCATGTGTAATCCCTCCTAAGGGACTGACAGAAGCTCAGATTGAAACAATCAAAGAATATACAAAGAAGATCGCACATGAAATGCATGTTGTAGGTCTGATGAATATGCAGTATGCGATCGAAGATGGAAAAGTATTCGTACTGGAAGCAAACCCGAGAGCATCCAGAACAGTGCCGCTTGTATCCAAAGTATGCGGTATCAACATGGTAAAACTGGCAACAGAAATCATGACAAGCGAATACACAGGAAAACCGTCTCCGGTACCGGGCCTGAAAGAGAAGAAATTTACTCACTACGGCGTAAAAGAAGCGGTATTCCCCTTCAATATGTTCCCGGAAGTAGACCCTCTGTTAGGACCGGAAATGCGTTCTACCGGCGAAGTTTTAGGTCTTTCCACAGACTTCGGCGATGCATTCTACAAAGCACAGGAAGCAACCAAGAGCAAACTTCCTTTGGAAGGATGCGTTCTGATCAGTGTTAACGACCGTGACAAGGCAGAAGTTGTGGAAGTAGCAAAAGGATTCCACAAATGCGGCTTTGAGATCATGGCTACCGGAAGAACCTGCGATACCATTGAGGCAGCAGGTATCCCGGCTCTGAAGGTTGCAAAGATTGACGAAGGCAGACCTAACGTACTGGATAAGATTACCAACGGAAGCGTACAGATCATCGTCAACACACCTCGCGGAAAGAAAGGTGCAACAGATGACAGCTACATCCGTAAGGCAGCAATCAAAAACAAGATTCCTTATATCACAACTATGGCAGCTGCCAAAGCGACTGTGGAAGGAATTCACTCTGCAAAACGCGACGGAAAACTGCCTGTAAAATCCTTACAGGAATTCCACGCTGAAATTACAGATAAATAAAAACTACTAATAATAAACAGCGGTTCGCATCGAAAAAGTGCGGACCGCTGTTTTTACTGTTTGTGACATCCATGCAGAAAAATGTCATATTATAGTAGAAAAGACAAAAAAGAAAGGATTTATATGTTTGGAAATTTTTGCAATAAAAGAAATTGCGGATGCTGTCAGGGGCCTACCGGAGCAACTGGTGCATGAATTTATGCTCAACATTTGTGAAATAAAGAGAAAAAAGGAAGCTTACGGTACATCAAAGTAAACCGTAAGCTTCCTTTTTTGATTGGCGTCGGTGTACGGGGGACAATACGCCTTAGTCCTATGCACCGACGCCAGGATTATTTCTGTGTTATTTCTGACTTTTTGGAAGGAAGCAGAAGGCTTAAAAGCAAGGAGACTACAAAAACTCCGGCCACTGCATTTCCGTTAAAGATATCGCCTACAGCCTGAGGGAAAGCTGCGAAGAAATTCCCGGATGTCTGTGTAAGGCCTACGCCGATGGAAAACGACAGAGAAACAATGATCATTGTGCGGTCATCAAAAGTGCATTCCCGGATCATTTTAATACCTTCATAAAGAATAGAGCCAAACATCATGACGGTACATCCTCCCAGTACGGGCTGGGGCAGGGAATTGAAGAAAGCCCCCAGGGGAGGAAACAGGGAGGAGAGAATTAAAATCAATGCTCCCATCAGAATGGTAAAACGGTTGATCACGCCTGTCATTGTGACAAGTCCTACGTTCTGGCTGAAAGAGGTAAGAGGCAGACAGCCGAAGCAGCCGGAAATCGCACTGGAAAAACCGTCCACAGCCAGAGACCCCTGCAATTCTTCCATTTTGATATCCCGGTTTAAGGCACCGGTACAAACGGCAGTGGTAGCTCCGGTTGTTTCAGCGGCGGAAACCAGAAAGACAACAGCGATGGTAAAAAATGCGCCCAGGTCAAAGACAGGTTTGTGCTCTGTGAAAAATACCAGCTGAGGAAGGCTGAAAACGCCTACTTCCTGGATGGTATTTGAAATACCGGAAAAATCTACCAAAGGAGCAATTCCCGCAACCGTAAAAATGGCAGAGAGAATATAACCGAATACCAGCCCTACCAGAATATTCAGATTTTTATAGATTCCTTTGAGAAAATGGCGGGATACAAGGCAGACGATCAGGGTAAAAGTACCGACCAGCAGATAATACCAGGAGCCAAAATCCTCCACACCGCTTCCGCCGCCCCAGGAATCCATGCCCACAGGCAAAAGAGAAAGACCGATTGCGATGACAACGCAGGCAGATACTACCGGTGTGAGAAAGCGCTTCCAGTATTTTGCGCTCAGGCCTACGATGCCTTCAAAAATGCCGCCCAGAATGACGGCGCCTACCATTCCTTCGTAGCCAAGCTCCGGGTTTGTGGCGATTACAAGGAGACTTCCCAAAAACGTAAAACTTACACCCATGACAATGGGCAGACCGGATCCGATCTTTCCTATGGGATAAAGCTGCATACAGGTACCGATACCTGCGGCAAACATGGCACACTGCAGTAATTGGGTGATTTCTGCGGAGGTCAGATGTTCACCGGTTCCTCTTACTAGGGCTGCACTGCATACGATCAGTACAGGAGCCAGATTGGACACGAACATTGCCAGCACATGCTGCAAACCGAAAGGAATTGCTCTGCTGAGGGGAACGCGGCCATTTAGTTTGTAAATATTTTCCGTACTTACATTGGTTACTTTTTCTTCTTTGTTTTCCATGGTAAAGTTTCTGCCTTTCTCTAGTTGTATTTCGTAAATCTGTATAACTGTATAAAAAGTGTGCGCTCTAGCGCACACTGGCGCCGGAGCGCGGTTGCGTCAGCAACCATTTTCCTTGAGCGCGAAGTGCGCATCCACAGCGGAGCGTCTTTTTTCATACGATAGGAAATGAAGTTTC